>JBEKRS010000040.1:0-53107 GCA_049518535.1 Occallatibacter sp.
TCCCGGCTTATGCGCGGAAAACGCCTGAGCAATTTCAGATTGCACCTGATCGCTTCTCTCTACAAGCCCAAATCATCCTCATCGCCGTTGTAAAGTAAGTGACATTGGGTTGAAACCCCCTGCTCCCTCCGGATTCTTCTATCTACAACTTGCAGTACTAGTTTCCCGCTGGCTTGGGGTTTGCGCGGTCGTACTTGGCTATCTGAATCTTGCGCGCAAGTCCAAACTTCGAGAGCAGCCAGATGCCCCAATAGTTGAAGTCGACCTCGTACCAGGCCAAGCCGTGACGCGCGGAAACCGGATGCGCATGGTGGTTATTGTGCCAGCCCTCGCCGCCGCTGACCAGTGCGACCCACCAGTTGTTGCGCGAGCCGTCGCGAGTTTCAAAGCGGCGGGAACCCCAGAGGTGGGTGGCCGAGTTGACCAGCCATGTGGAGTGCAGGCCTAAGGTTACGCGCAGGAAAGCGCCCCAGAGGAGCATTCCGACAGCGTTCACCGGGCCGCCTGTGAGCCAGCCCAGGCCGAAGAGCAGCGCGCCGCTCGCTACAAGCGGAATCCAGTGGTACTTGCTGAGCCAGACGTGAAAGCGGTTGCGGCTCAGGTCGGGAACATAGCGGTCGAGAACCTCGGTCTGCGCATGCAGTGCGTTGCCCCAGAGCAGCCATCCGGTGTGCGCCCACCATCCGCCTTCGCGGGGCGTGTGGGGGTCGCCTTCCTGGTCGCTGAGCTGGTGATGAACGCGATGAGTGGACACCCAGAAGATGGGACCGCCTTCGAGAGCGAGCGTGGCGCAGATGGCCATGAGGTACTCCACCCACTTGGGCGCCTGGTAGCCGCGGTGGGTGAGAAGCCGGTGATAGCACATGCCGATGCCAACGTTAATGGCCAGCACATAAAGCACAAGCATTACGATCAGCCGCGGCCAGCTGAAGAAGAAGAACGCGGCCAGCGCGCCCACATGGAAGAGGGCCATCACTATGAGCGTCAGCCAGTTAATGCCCTCGCCCACGGTTGCGGCGCGACCCATGCGGACCAAAAGGCGCGCGGGTATGGAGCGCTGCTGCGTGGCGGCTGGGGCCTCCGGTGAATCTGAAATGGATATGGCCGGCCCCTCGAAGGCGATTTCAGGGACCAGTTCAGTAGAAGGTACGGTGACAACTGAGGACATAAGGGGAAGATCCTTGTTGAGTGGCAACATGCCCACTCCTCTAGCCCCATTGTATCTGGAGGTAATCGCATTCACCATGCTGCGCGCTGGTTTGTTTGCGATAAGATCGATAATTTTCGGGATTAGTGAGCGAATCTGCTCATAATCCTACAGGAGGCTGCTTTGCGCTGGCGATTTTGGCTGACAGATTGTGGTCCGCGGCGCTCGAAATCTGGACTGGAACGGGACTTCAAGGCACAAAATTTTATGCAATGAAAGATATGGATTCTGGAAAGATCGGGCGCTGAGAGGCACATTCGTGGGATTGCGACATTGGAGTTGGAATTAAGTACTTTGAAATCAGGGGCGGGGTTTAAGCGGTGAACTTGTTACCGCATTTCCGAGTTTCCCTGGGCGCTGAGGAACATATTGAATTGGCGCTCAAATGCCAAAGTGAGCCACACAAATACCTTAGATTCAGAGGAGATTGAGTATCAAGGCTTCAGCGCAATCTCAACATACCGGTGGATCGTCTGCAAATGAGGCGCACCACACTTGGTCAGCGCTGCGTCATCGCACACGCGACCGCTCGTCACCACGGGATTGTCCATGCTTGCGGAGAGGATTCTGCCGTCCACCGTGCTTACGATGATCGTGACGTCAAAGGTCTCCTTGCCAACTCCCGCCTCATACTTCCCATCTTTCGTCTTCGCTACTTGGACCCAGTTATTTGCCGTATCCGCCACTGGAGTCTGCGTCCATGCCGCTGGGAGTTGAAGGTTGGGATGCGCTGGCGGCACATGGTGCACGACAACCACCGCCGTCTGTTTCACGGGTCGACGGATTGAAGATTCAGATCGAAGTCCATTTGGTCCTTTGCGATGAGCACCCGCGTGCCATCTGCCCAGGAGCCAGGTTGTGGGCTTGGCACATAAGAGTGATCCCCAGGATGCTGCAAAGTCCCGGCTTTGTTCATGAGCCACAGGTCTACGTAGAAGGTCATTAGATCCGTAATTGGCCCCACCATCTTCGGGTCTGCTTTGGTTAGATCGGGCATGGAAGGCGTCCAACTGGGATTGAGCGAGAGGGGCTCGCGAAACTGAGCCATCGCCGGCGTCAGCGTGACGGGCTGCCCGTTGGATGTCATGCCGGTCCAGCGAAACTCTTCGACGTAACTACCGCTGGCAGTCTTCTCCGTGGTGCCAGTGGCGTCGGCCGTGTAATGCCAGTCATCATTGAAGGCGGTCATGTGGTAGGTGAGCTTCTCTCCCTCGCGGTAGTGGCGCGTGAGAGAAGCGCTGACCGGCGCGGGCGTTTGCGCGGTGACGAGCGTGGAGGCAAGAAGAACTGCGAGCGTGGTAAACGAATATCTCATTTTGCTTTCCTCATGATCCCTTCGGCGAAAAATTGCATTTGCTGGCGGACTACTTGATTGGTTTGCTGGAACGGCGGGCCTTCAACGGCCCAGAGAGCCGTCAGGCCCAGATGCATGGTTTTGAAGCTCATGATGAGCTGCGGTAGATCGATTTCTGGCCGCAGAGCCCCGCGCTTTTCGAGCGAGGAAAAAAGCGACTGCAAAGGCGGATTGACATACTTCTGCATTTCCACCATGTATGGAAGGAAGCGTGGGGTATCTATGAACATCTGTGCGAGGAACACACGTACGAAGGCGTGATATGGCTCCTTTAGCCGGAAATGTAGAAGAATGTAATCAGCGAGGGCATGATGCACTGGCCGATCTCCCGGCGTAAAGCTGGCAATCGCGGGCGCCAGGCGTGCCTCTAGGTCGGCCATGAACGCCACAATGATGTCCTCTTTTGTGGCGAAGTAGTTGTAAATGGTCCCTTTGCCGACATCGGCTGAAGCCGCAATCTCGTCGATTGTCACGGTATCGAGGCCGCGCCGCGAGAAGAGGTCAATCGCCGTGGATAAAATCTGAGAGCGGACTGCAATTTTTTTCTGCTCGCGTCGAGAGTTGACTACGGTCATATATGACTGTAGTCATAATTCTGTCTTCCTTGATTGTCAAGAGGAATTTGTTGGTGACAGGCCTTCGCGGTCGACAGAATTTCTATCGGTCCTCTGAGGCGGGGTCCCGATTGTGCGGAAGATTGGAACGGCAGGTGACGGAGGCGTTGACCGCTAATCCCTATTCCCTGCTCTCTGTTCCGAACTCGCCGCTGCCGGTTACGAAGAGCTTTTCAGCTTGGCCGCGGAGGACGCGGTAGAGGGCGAACTGGCGCTGGGTTTGGCCGCGCAGCTCGAAGAGTAATTCGCCGCGGTTGTCTGCCATGGCATCGACGGCGTCTACCAAGCGCATGCGCGGGGTCTCGTCCAGGCGGTCGCCGTCGGCTACGTACTTCAGGAGCACCTGGATGTTGCCGTAAAAGTCGGGCTGGGCGATGAGGGTTACAAACTTCTGTTGGGCTAGAGGGCCGCCGGTGTGGGCGGTGAGCACCAGGGTCGCGCCAGAGCCGTAAGCCAGTTCGAAGACGCGGAAGCGCTCATCGACTAATGGAGCGGGCGGCGGCGCGGGCGCGGGCTTGACGCTCTTGTGGGTGGCGGTCTTTTTGGCGGTGGGCGCTGGCGCGGGCGGCTTCAGACCGAGGGCGTTGCGGGCGATGTCTTCGAGGGCCGACTTCATTTTGGCTTCGTCGTCCGGATTGGCCCAGACGAAGGCCCAGGGGTGCTCGGGACGGCTCTTGGCGTCGGAGACCGCTACGGCTTGCTGCATATCCGGGGGCAAGCCCATCAGGGTGGGAACGACATCGAGACCGTTGCCGCTGGATTTGCCGCGTTTGAGACGGGGACGATCGGGGTCGGTGAAATCGGAGATCGAATCCACGTGGCCGATGTCGTCGGGCTGCTTCTTCTTGGGCTTCTTGAGCACTGGCCGGTCGGGGTCGTTGGCGGGCGCGCTGGCGGTGTCGTTGTCGCTTGTATCGTGCCGGTGCAAGGTGGGCTGGTTGGGATCTGAGGTTGTGCTCGGAGCTGTGCTTGTGCTGGAACCCGTTGTGGTGGATGGAGTTCCGGAGCTTGTGCTGGACCCGCTATCGCCGGTGTCGCCGCTTGAGGGTTTCTTGTGGAGTGTGGGCCGGTCGGGGTCGGCGGCTGGAGCGTTTGTTCCAGAGCTCGAGCCGGAGTCGTCGCCGCTGCCCGCGGTTGACGCGCTGGGGGCGTCGCCAGCGTGATGCTTGCGGTGCAGGACGGGGCGGTCGCTATCCTCATCGTCTGGATTCATGCTGCGCGCCACCTCGCTCATCGATGGCCTGGGCTTGGGAACGGCGAGCGGCTTCCAGGCGCCATAGCCGACCCACGAGCCCTGCTCCTGGCCGGCGTTCTCTATGTCGAAGAGCCCCATCGGTTTGCCGTCCTGCTGTAGCTCGTACTCGACCTCGCCGGCGAGAGCCAGCGGCTGGGGACGAGCCATGTAGATGCCGCCATCCTGGAGCGGGCCGCCTTCGAGCTGCCGCTGGTCGAGCACGGCCACGGGAACCAGGCGGCTGGCCTTGGGATGGCCCGGCTCGCCGGTCCACTCGAGGACGGCGATGGAGCGCAGCTCGGGCGAGTCCTTGGTGGGCTTGGTCACCTGGCCTGGGTATTGGGAGTACATGGGCACGGCTGCGAGCAGACCGGCTATGAAGATGAGTGGTATCCCACCTTTGCCGGAAAAACGAGAACCCGGCGAGGATGGGGCACCCGGCTTCGGCTTTGGCTCTATCCTGAAAATAACTGACCCGCACAATGACATTTGCCGCCTGCCTCGGGAATAATCGAACCTGATGGCCACTTTGGCCCTCCATCTACGTTACGAGGTGCTTCCCCATGGAACTGAATCAGAAAGTCGCCAACTTTACTTTGCAAACCGACGAAGACAAGACCGCTAGCCTGTCGGACTATGCCGGCAAACCGGTCGTACTCTTCTTTTATCCCAGAGCGGACACTCCTGGCTGCACGATCGAGGCTTGCGGCTTCCGCGACACCTTCACGAAACTCCAGGCGGCGGGCGCCGTGGTGCTGGGAATCAGCCGCGAAACGCCCAAGGACCAGGCAAAATTTCGCGCCAAGTACGACCTGCCTTACACACTCCTTGCTGATGTAGACGAGAAAGTATGCAATCAGTTTGGCGTGTTGAAGGAAAAGAACATGTACGGGAAGAAAGTGATGGGCATCGAGCGGACAACGTTCGTCATCGGCCCGAACCAGACCTTGCTGCACATCTTCCCTAAGGTTACGCCTGAGGGGCACGCGGAAGAGGTGCTGGCGCTGATAAAGGAATGGAGCAAAGCGCATAAGTGAGAGGCGGGACTGTCACACGGCTACCCGGCCGCCTGCTCAAGCGCGGCTTCTTTGAGGCTTCACCGGAGCAGGTTGCGCCGCGGCTGCTGGGCAAGGTGCTGGCGCGGGTGACGGCTGGGGGAGTTTTGGTGGGGCGGATCGTGGAGACCGAGGCTTACCTTGGCCCTCACTGCCTGCCGCCCGACCCGGCTGCGCATTCTTATCGCGGGCCCACGCCCCGAAACTCCGTTCTCTTTGGTCCCGCAGGTCATGCGTATGTATATGCAATCTACGGGCGGTATTTCTGCATGAACATCAGCTGCGAGGTTGAGGGGCAGGCAGGTTGCGTGCTGCTGCGCGCGCTGGAACCGGTGGCCGGGGCTGATGAGATGGCGGTGAACCGGGGCTTGGGGTCTGGCGCGGCATCACGGCAAACCACCCCAGCGACGAAGACCTATCGCTGGGGACCCCGGAAGGTTACCTCCGGCCCCAGCCGGCTTTGCCAGGCGCTGGGGCTTACACGGGCGGCCCACGATGGACTCGATCTGCTTGATGCGAAGTCGGCGCTTCAGGTGCGCGATGACGGGTACGCAGTTGATGAGGTGCTGGTGACGCCGCGGATTGGTATCAACAAGATGAACGAGGCGGTAAACTGGCCGTTGCGTTTTGCCCTTGCGGGGCATCCGTGCGTCTCTGGAGCGAAGAATTTAACCGGCAAACGGATTCATCTCCGGTAGGCTTCGGTAGAATTTCGTCAGTCGGTACGAACAATCCCAAATTATCAGGAGACTTTCCACTTGAAGACTTCTTCCCTGTTACAGCCTGCCTCGCTGGCTGCGCTGCTCACGGCGGCCCTGTTCGCCGTCGCCACAATTGCCCAAGCCCCGCAAACCGCCCCATCGCAGCATCCCCCGGCCGGCCATGAGGATCACGATCATCGACATTTGACCCCAACCAATCTCAAGGTGCTGCCGAAGACTCTAACCGGCGAACAGGTGCACGAGATCATGGAGGGATGGGAGGCTGCTTTGGGGGTGCATTGCAGCACTTGCCACGCGCCGGATCCGAACAACATTGGCCCAAACGGCAGGCCACGGCTCAACTTTGCTGACGATTCCAAGCCCGAAAAGTCGACAGCGCGGCTGATGTATAAGATGACGGAGGAGATCAACAGCAACTACATCTCGATGGTGGACAGCGACGCCAAGGTCGCTTGCGGGACGTGTCATCGCGGCCATCTGCAACCTGAGCCGTTCGTTGCTCCTAAGGAAGAGCATGAGGGTTCGCATCCGCCGCAGAGTGCGCCGCCAGCCGCACCAAAGTAAGCGCTGCACAGCAATTCCTTGTACGCGAAGAAGAATCGTTGACGACAAACCAACTGTTGCTGGAGCGTCGGAGTCCCACCATTTTGCTATATGGCATGTTGCACCGGAACACCGGCCGGCGCTCCGCCGGATTTATTAAGCATCAAGCCCGCCGCAACTGACATTGAAATGAGGGAACGTTTCAGTGTTGAGTGTGACATAGACGCGCGTGCCAGCGGGAAGCTCCTCGTAACTCCCGTTAACTGAGTCGATGAGTAGTTGACCGTTGAAGTTTCCGCAATAGGAAGCATTGAACAGAAAATAGCGATCGCCGGGCAGGAAAACGCTTCTCAACATCTTGTCACAATAGTAGTCACCTTTGAAGTTATGTCCCTCGGTGAGCTCGATCGGCGCTTTATCTTTCACTCGTAACTTGAGACGGTGGGAAGCCCGATCAATTTCAATCTTGATACCTTTCTTTCCGAGGACCTTCTGCTTGTATTCAGTGATGTCGAATGAGCGAAAAGGCGACTCAATGAAATCCGGCGACAGGGCATCTGGCGGAATTGCGGTCGATTGCGGCGTGTCGATGTCGACAGTGCGCTTGCCGTCAAAGTATCTAAGCTGGAGATCCCCCGTCTCGGTCGGCACCGAGAAATAGATTCCTGAATGCAGCCCGAAAAAGTAATTCTCTGAGGGAAACGGCTTGAGAACAATCTCCAGCTTACCAGTCTCGATGTCGAATCTCCAGAGCTCGCCTTTATCAGAGAAGAGCTGCGAACCTTTTGATTTGTAATACTCATCCTTTATCAAGTAGAGGCTCTTTGAGTCTCGGGACCATTGGAACTCGTTGTCTCGAAAGAGTGACCGGCCAATTGGTTTCGGTTCCGTATAGATGGAATCTACGGGAACTGCTCGCCGTATGAGCTTTTCTTGTCCAACTATTGTCAAGAACCCGTTTGCAACTACTGCGATCATTGAATTGTCCGGGGAAACGAGAAAATTCGTGATTTCTCCTCTCAACAATGTAGGCGCATGGGGATCAACTTCATCGGAGTTCCTTAAGTCCTGTCCTATTGAATAGAAGAAACGCTGGTCTGCTTTAGCCTCAAACGATATCGGATGGAAGTTGGCGATTTCTGACGGGACATTTTTGGAATTCCAGTAGTGCCACACGTATGCGACAAAGGCTATGGGGATCAGCAAAACGATGGCCAGCGTAAGTGCGGTGCGTTGTCGAGTACTGGTCATGCTGGTAACCCCGGAACTGCATAATCCTCCCAATCCTTGCCGACCTGGCTAATCATCAAAAACAGCGAAGTCATAATTCAATGACGTGCCGTGTGTACTCGCCGCTCTTGCCGCTGGATTTTTCTTCTAACTAATATCCCGCGAACCTCAGGCTCTAGCTGGCACCTCTACTGGGCCGCCTTGCACTCCACGCAAACCAGCGAGTCGCGTATCTTCAAGATCTCCCCGATAGAACATGTTGAACGTGTCAAAGGGAATGAGCCGCTTTCCATCTGGATGCGCAATATGAATGCAGCTCTTCTTGACGCTGCGCACATCAAACGCCTCGGCATCAATAAACTGCACAATCAGAATCCGAAACAGATTTATATATCCCAGCTCCGTGGGCAGGAGAACTTTTGGCAGGCAGCACAGTAACTCCCGCAGCGTCGAGGCCTGCGAGCTTGGCGAATGGTTTGTCGCAAACAGTTTGAAAAGGTGATCGCGCAACCCCGCCTCCTGCTCATACACAATCGTGTTCTTGGCCCCGTTGATCAGCACCTCTGGCGGCACCATCCCGGTCAGCGGGACGGTCTTCCCGTCCATTTTCAGCGCGTACGCCATGGCCAGCGCATCCGGATGACAAGGAACCGGAATCAGATCCTCTGGCCGAAAAACATCCGTCTGCTCAAGGATGCGCCGCCGCACTTCCGTCAGCGTAAGCCGGTGCTGCTTGCTCTCAAAGCCCAGCACGCGTCCGGCCTGCTGTACGGGTTGGAACGTGACACCCCGCACCGCCGGCTGCGTAAGTGCAAAGTCCACAATCGCGCCCAGCTCGCCATCGTTCACGCCGCGCTCAACCGTCACCACCAGCGTCGTAGAAATCCCCAGCTTGTTCAGCCGCTCGAGCGCCTTCTCGCGAATCCCTCGCAAATCCGCGCCTCGCAATTGCATCAGGGGCTCGCGCCTTAGCGAGTCAAATTGCAAATACACCTCGAACTGTGGCATGAATCCAGCCAGGCGTTTCGCAAACTCCTCGTCCTGCGCAATTCTGATCCCGTTGGTATTCACCATCAGATGACGGATGGGCCGTTCCTTGCACATCTCCAGCACGCGAAAGAAATACGGATGCAGCGTCGGCTCGCCGCCTGAAATCTGCACCACGTCGGGCTGCTTCTCGTTGCGCACTACGCAGTCCAGCATGGCTTCAATCTGCTCGAGCGTCCGGTATTCGGTTCTGTGCTGCCCGCTCCCCGCATAGCAAATTGGGCACGTGAGGTTGCACGCATCGCAAATCTCTACCAGCGTCAGGCAGCTATGTTGCTCGTGGTCCGGACATAACCCGCAGTCATACGGACACCCATACTTCACCGGCGTGTTATAGAACATGGGCTGCTCCGGTGTCTTGATGAACACCTCGCGCGCTCGGCGGTAGTAGTCCACATCGTCTGCCACCAGTACTCGCTCGTGCCCATGTTCCGGACATCGCTTCAGCATTAGTACCTTGCCGTCTTCAAACACAATCTTCGCGTCCACCCGCCTATAACAAGTCGAACAGATCGAGATTGCGACGTCATAGAACAAATAAGGTCGAAGCTTCTCGGCCATCGGATTCTCCCAGACTTTATTGACTCGTTAGTTACATTTCGTGTGGGATTAATTCCCATTCATCATGCGAAAGACCAAGCGGTTGCTCACGGCAAAATTCAGCCAATTTTGCACCGCATGTTGCTTCCAGAGATCGGCTTCTTGCTGCTGCGGGAATAAATGAGAGAAATGATAATCGCCGCTCGATTCACGCCACACCACTGCTCCGTTTTTGTCTGTTAGAACTGCTGAAATCTTTATCCGGAACTCCCAGGTTTCGACTTTGCCGTTCGATGCCTTTGGCCCCGGCGTTGCGCTCTTTTCGAGAACGGCGACCCGTAAAGCACCGTCTTCATTGCTGGCTTGCGCGGTGGTGAAACCCTTCACACCCGACTCCCAGCCTCGCGATGTGATCTGGACCGCTATTTCGTTGGCCAGTTCGGGAGCGTCAAGCTTACCCGATGCCGGGATGTCGGTCGCCTGCACGCGGATCAGCTTGATACCGTGCAGGTCGAGGACCACGGGCGGAGGGGGTGGTTTGTGCTCCGGTAAGGGAGGTAGAAAACACGCTCCGCAAGCCAGCGTCAAAAGCTCTCTCTCAAGCGTGTATTAGGTCCACCCATCGTCGTTCCGATTTTTCCGGAGCTTTGGCCTCTCATCGAGGTTTATATCACCCCCTTTGTCGAATAATTTCCGCGGTTGTGACACTTTCTTTTTGAGGGCGGACCCCGAACACAATCGTTAGCACGACGACCATCTTTGCAATGGGATTCAATCAGTCTGGAGCGTGCTTACAACGGTCCCTCCACAGCAAAGCCTATCTAACGCCCGTCGTGCTTCGTTTGGTCTCGATCATCAGGCACCTGGGGCAACTCGTTGTTACCGCCCGCCGGCTCCCTGCTTTTAAAGATCGTCGCTAGCACCCAGGCAGCCAACGAAAACAGCAGGCCCAGAGCGGAGAGGGCCATGACAGCGAGTGACACGCCATCGAGCGGGCCAACACCAAATTCCTCGGTGCTCTTTCCAATGCCGTGCGCGGCCAGTGCAAAGTCCAAACCGCACAGCCCTGCGCCCATTAGAACGCCGACCGCCATTACCGCAACGAGTTTTGGAAAGAAAAAACGCTTTTCCGGTGTATTGGTCATAATTCCTCTTTTCTGAATTTTGCAAGGCTATCGCCGTGAGTCTGGCTTCGTTTTTTGCTTGTCGCCAAAGAACAGCCGAAGTTCGTCCGATATAAGAACAAGAATTCCCGCCAGGCAGCTCCATTGAATCAAATTCATCCCGCCGATCAGCGGCTGGGGTTTCAAGAAATCAATAACTACTCTCCATGCCAGATAACTCCCCAGAAAAAATCTGAACCGCGCTCCCTCTGGAAGCTTCACTTTGATACTTACAAGGATCCCAATTAGAACGAGAAACAGAATTTCGTATACTTGCACCGGATGGCGGCCGATGCCATCGCCAAGATCCACGGCCCAGGGAAGCGCAGTCGGTTTTCCATATGTGTCATCGGCTAGCCCAGCCACAAGACACCCCACGCGCCCCACTGCAATTCCAACGCACAACGGCAGCACAAACAGGTCTCCCGTCCGCCGCTTGATCCCGCTCAGCTTCTTCACGATCTCTACGCCCAGCCAGCCACCCAGAAGACCACCGACGATCGTCTTACCTCCCGGAGAGAGCAGAAGTGCCCAAACTCTACCGCTTCTCCACGCTTCCATGACCGTGGGCCACTGTTCCGCCAGCCCCAGTATCCGGCTCCCCACCAGCGCCCCCACCGCTGCAGCGGCCAAAACTGTCCAGCGCTGCGGCTCGTCCACCACATCGCCCTGCTGCCCACGCTGCCATCGAAACACAGCGTACCCCGCTGCATATGCCAAAGTCTCCGTGACTGGATGCCATGCTGGATGAGAACCAATAGAAATCATTGCGGCAGTATAGCGGTTGCGGGGTTCATACAACGGATCAAATGGAAAATAGGCATTCTTTATTTATGCACTGAAAGCTTCCTTACATACTCTCACGGCCTGGAAATGGTCCTGAACAGCGGTTTGCTAGAGATACTATTCGTCTGCTCTACTAACTCCCTTTTGCTCGCCCTTAACATAACTTTTGTCCCATTCGCCGCGAGCACGCAATTGTGCGATTTCTTGACGAGCCATCTCACGGGCGCGCAGATAGTCCGGCTTGACCACCCGATTCAGCGGCATCTGACCGGGTTCGAGAATAATCCAATGACGCGGCCTCATATAGGATGGCAAGGAACGCGCGTGACGATCCAGTTCCTGGCGGCTCAGTTCAATCGCGGGATTCTTCTCTACCACCGCCACCACTGCTTCAAAAGCTACTTCATGCTCCACTCCAACGACGACACAGTTAGCGACTTTCTCCGCCAGCGCGGAGACATGTCTTTCAACATCGCCGGGGAATATCTGGTAGCCAAACGACTTGATTACCCACTTATCACGGCCAGTCAGATGCAAGCCCGCGGCGTCTTTGAAGCCAAGATCGCCGGTATATAAAAAGCCGTCGCGCGAAATCGCTTGAGCGGTGGCGGCGGGATCATTGACATAACCAAGAAAGGTCTGCGGTCCACGAAAACATACATGGCCAATTTTGCCTTGCGGCAGCTCATCGCCAGCGTTGCCATCGGCGCACATTGCTTGGCGAATGGTGCAGGGATAGATCGGCATATCCTGGCCGAGTCCGGTGAGAATAGTCTCCCGGTCAGCAGCACTGGCCTGAATGTAAGTGCAGAAACCGGCGGCTTCTGTGAGGCCCAGTCCGGTGCCGACAACGGGCGCCATGGTGGCAAGTTGATCCACGAACGGCCTCGACACCGCATGTCCGCCGTAGGCCGCAAATTTCAAGCTGGAGAGGTCGCAGCGATCATAATCCTTCAGCATCCATTCGAAGTTAAACATGGCTGGAATCTGGCCCAGTATTTCCACTCGATGCTGAGTTATGGCACGTAGCGACCGGCTGGCATCGAAAACTTCTAGGAGGACCGCAGTGCCTCCCCCGAACAAGGTAGTCATTAATATCTCCGTTTGGCCACCTACGTGAGAAGGAGGTAAATTGACCAGGGTGCGGGTGCCCGAGTCTCCGTCAAAAAATGCTCCACATAGACACATATTTTGTGACGTGATGTTACGGTGAGAAAGGAGAGCGGGCTTAGGTGAACCGGTCGAGCCGGTGGTAAAGATGACTAGCGCGCCATCGTTCTCGGTTATACCGGAGGCAATCTCGGCTGGGATGGCAGAGCTCTCAATCCCGGAGTTCGTATTCGTTACGGCACGCCAAGCAGGATCGGCAATCGACGCAAAGGATCGCGTGTCAGCGATTGCGTCTTCGGAATCCATCGCAACGAAGTGCTCGATCCATTTGCAACGCTCCTGCACGGCGCGCCACAATGGGCGAAGGTCGAGGGTCGGCTTCGCGCCCAGGCTTACAAACCCGCGCGGCCGGAGTATTTCCAGCGCTCGAATTACCTCGGCGGAAGATATACGCAGATCCAGAGGGGCGGCGATCACGCCGATTTTGAAACAGCCATATTCCAATAAGACATGATCCACGGACATCGGCAATAACGTGACCAAGAAATCGCCCTTGGCGAAGCCCATGCGCAACAGTTCTCTGGCCATTGCCGAAGTGACGCGGTCGAAATCTCTCCAGGTAACTATGCGGTTGTTATCCGCACCGAGAAGGGCTGGCGCATTCGGACGATCCTTCGCCCATTTCGCGACTACATCATGAAGAAGATGGCGATCCGCAAAAACATTTTCGTAATCTTCGAGGATAAGTTGAGGCATATACATAGATTCACCCATTCATGCTTCAGTCGATCATTTGCGACATTCGCCCGGATACTTTCCACTCGCCATATCTTGAGCGGCTTCGAGTATGTTCTCCGGCCGGCCTAAATCGCGCCAATAGTATTCATCTGCGCGAAAGGCGGCAATCTTTTCTCCTT
Source organism: Occallatibacter sp. (assembly GCA_049518535.1). Taxonomy (GTDB): domain Bacteria; phylum Acidobacteriota; class Terriglobia; order Terriglobales; family Acidobacteriaceae; genus Telmatobacter. Next base: position 13,523 of record JBEKRS010000040.1, read on the forward strand.
TTGCCGCGAGATTCAGATAACTAGTAATGATGGAAAAAACGCCTTGCTCCGCCACTTTCGCAAAGCTATGAGGGGAAATAACGTGGATACCGGAAAAAGCCAGCGCATGCACCTCTGACGCAGGCCGTACCAATTCGGCGTTTCCATCGCGCCCAGCTTGACGTCCGCAGAGTTGGGCCTGCCCGTCGAAGAGCAGATACCGCGAAGTCTCACGGTCTTGAACTGCAAGGGTGGCGAGAGCGTTCTGTTCTGTGTGAAACCGCACCATACTTCTGAGATCGATGGTGCTGATGATGTCGACATTGTGTAAAATAAACGGCTCTTGTATGCTCCCGTTGGAATCAAGAAAGAACCATGCGGCATTTTTCAAGCCGCCGCCGGTGTCGAGCAGGACCTCCTCGCGAGAGACTTCAATCCTCATGCCGAAGTTATCGTTAGCTTGCAAGTAATTGTGAATCATCTCTGCGTAATGATGCGTGTTGATAATGACCTCGTGCACACCAAAGTCGCGCAAGCGGCAGAGGGCAATCTCCAACAGAGTCCGCCCGGCAACAGCTACCAGCGCCTTGGGACGGTCGTCGGTAAGCGGGCGAAGGCGCGTGCCCAGACCAGCAGCCAGGATCATTGCCTTCATTTGTTCATTTTCTCCAGTTCGATATGCCGGATAACCACTTCTACTCCGTTGCTAGCGCGTAGATGCTTGGCTAACTGCTCCGCCATGTAGACCGATCGATGCTGGCCGCCGGTGCAGCCGAACGATACCATGAGATTTTTGAAACCGCGGCGTTGATAATTGCTCATGCTTGCATCTACGAGAGATAAGACGCTGGCAAGATACTGGTGTACGCTCTCCTGATGACTCAAATAGTCAATCACCGCAGCGTCCTTGCCGGTCAACGATCGGAACTGTTCTTCACGCCCTGGATTAGGAAGACTGCGGGCATCGAAGACAAACCCTCCGCCATTCCCTGACTCGTCGATGGGCATTTGACGGTGGAAAGAGAAACTGAAAATCCGCACCTTCAAACCTTCCGCGGAAGAAGTCAGGCTCTGCAATTTCTCCGATGCCGAGATACTCTGCAACGCGTCCATTAGAGCCGGAAGAGCGATGGGCAGCTTGATGTTATCAGCCAGCCAGCGCAAGTTCTTCAGCGCGTAGGGAACGCTCTGAAGAAAATGCGCCTTGCGCTCATAGAACCCGCGGAAACCGTAGGCCCCCAGAGCCTGCATAATGCGCACATAAACATACGCGTAGTAGTGCTCCATGAAGGCTTCGCGGTCAACGTCGATGTAACCGGCGAGACAGTCGAGATAATAGTCGAGTAACTCCTGCCGCAACTCGGGTGGAAGATCGGCCTTGCCATCGTAGAGCAGAGACGCGATATCATACTGCAGCGCGCCCTTGCGGCCGCCCTGGTAGTCCAGAAAAAACGGTTGTCCATGGCGCAACATGACATTGCGCGATTGAAAATCGCGATAGAGAAAGTAGTCGCGGTTGGCGCTCAATAGAAGCTTGGTCAGGCGGCTGAAATCATCTTCCAGCGCCTGTTCGTTGAAGGGTACGCCGGCGAGCCGCAGAAAATAATACTTGAAATAATTCAGATCCCAGGCGATGGATTGGCGATCGAAGCTCGATCGCGGATAGCAGACTTTGTAATTCAAATCGCGGCCTGCCTCGATCTGAAAACGCGGTAACACAGCCACCACTTTGCGATAAGCCTCAATCGCCTGCGTAGTTATGGTATCGCCGACCCGATTCATTCCAAGAAACTCGAAAAGGGTCGTGTCACCCAGGTCTTCTTCGAGATAGGCTCCCTGGTTCAAATCCTCAGCATAGATCTCCGGCACCGGCAATCCATGCCTGCGAAAATGCCTGGAGAACTCGATGAAAGCGACATTCTCTTCCCGCACGGGATACAGAATGCCGATTGCACCAAGCTTTCCGCCGGTTAGACGAACGATGGCGCGTCCCGACCCGCCGAGTTGGCCCTGAAGCGGCTGCACATCTTCGGCCGGCAACTGGTAATGCTGCTCGAAAAGTTTTTTTAAAACGTCCATAAGTCTCTTTCCACTAATCGTTCAGGTCGCTTCACAAAGATACTTAGCGCGGGGATGAGCGCGCAAGGCGCAAACTATTCACGCGCTCGAATATCGGAATCCATGCTATTTCCCGATGCAGAATGTCGAGAAGATCAAATGCAAAATATCGTCATTGGTGGTCTGGCCGGTCAGAGAGTCCAGAGCCCCGAGGGCGCGATAGAGGTCGAGCAGAATCATCTCGTGTGGGATCGAGTTTTCATTAGCTCTAGCGGCGTCGGCCAGGGCTGCCAGAGTACCTGCTACGGCCTGCTGGTGGCGCAGGCTGGTTAACATACCGGGCTCGGCTGCAGCTCCGCCGGTGGCGAGGGCTAGGATGCGTTCGCGCAGTGCCGGAATGCCTTCGCCAGTCAGCGCAGAAGTGGCCAACACGGGCAATCCGCCGCAATCGGGCAAAGGGCTCTTGGTTTCGATCAGGTCGCTCTTATTCGAGGCCACCAGAGCGGGGCGACCCTCGACAGCAGCGATCAACCTCCGCTCCTCGGCGTTAAGCGGCTCGGTCGCATCCAGCACCACAACCACTAACGCAGCGTCGGCCAACGCCTCGCGGCTGCGGTGTATGCCCAGCTGTTCAACCTCCTCGACACTCTCGCGCAGCCCTGCCGTATCCACTAACTCCAGCGGAATACCATCGAGAGAGATCCGCTCGGTGACCGTGTCGCGTGTGGTCCCTGGAGTTGCTGTCACGATGGCGCGCTCGCGCTCGACGAGACGATTGAAGAGTGAGCTTTTGCCTGCGTTGGGCCGCCCTACAATGGCAAGCGTCAGCCCATCGTGAACAATTCGTCCGCGTGCAAAAGAGGCTTCGAACGCGGTGAGCGGCGGCGTCAACCCGCCGATGCGCCGGGATATCTCGGCTTGTGGAGTTACATCTACGTCGTCTTCGGCAAAGTCGATGCCCGCTTCAAGCAGAGCGATTAACTCGACCAGCGATTGCTTCACCGGCCCCACGCGCCGGCTGAGCGCGCCACCGATCTGGCTGGCAGCCTGTCGAGCCTGAGTGAGCGTCTGCGCCTCAATCAAATCGCGCACCGCCTCAGCCTGCGTTAGATCAAGTTTGCCGGAGAGAAAAGCGCGTTGCGTGAACTCGCCCGGCTCGGCCAACCGAGCGCCCAAAGCTAGTGCGCGGCTCAGCAGCAACTCCAACACTACCGGCGAGCCATGCGCGGCAATCTCCACTAAGTCCTCGGTGGTGTAAGAGTGTGGCGCGGCAAAATAAGTGACCAATGCCTCGTCGATGCGCCCTGCATGGCTGTTTGAGTCAGACGCATCGAGCTCGTCGAGCACATCGGCCCATCGCACATGGCCATGTTCGAGGGGCTGGCGCAGGCGAACCAATTGCGCAGCGATCGATGCGGCCTCGGGTCCACTCAGCCTCACGATCCCAATGCCTCCACGGCCAGGCGGCGTGGAAATGGCAGCGATGGTCTCCGTGGCTCTGCCAAATATTTCTTTCGAATTTGTCTTGCGATTTTCCATTGGGCTGATACTATTGTAGCCATCCGGTCGCAATAGAGACGAAACTTGCGGTCAACAAGTGCGTGCGTATCCAGCTGCTCGTCTTCCTTCTGTATTTATCCGCCTTGCTAGGAACCTAATCATGCAACCCTACTTTCATAATCCCCACAGCGGGATTGTGTATTATCGGGCTGCGGAAGAACGCGTACGTCCATCAGTTACCGGAGATATTATGAATCGCGCTACTGTTCATGCCGCTAAGGCATCAGCTTTCTTTTTGTGCCTTGCGGGCCTCATTGGATGCGTAAATTCCTTGAGCACCCCGCCAGCGCCTCCCGGAGCCTCCATCACCGGCTTTGCGGCGAATCCCGCATCGATTACGGTAGGAGCGTCCACAACCCTCACAGGGGTCTTCTCGAACGGAACTGGCGTCATTTCGCCAGGAGATATGACTGTCGCCACCGGTAAGGGACTGAGTGTTAGCCCATCGGCCACCACCACTTATACCCTTACGGTCATACCCGCCAGCGGTGCGACGATCACCCAAACGACGACGGTCACAGTAACGCCTGAAGTTACTCCTGCGAATCCTCCCGGAGCGCCTTCTGCTCTGATCGCCACTCCAGGAAACGCGCAAGTGGCGCTGACCTGGACTGCGGGGGCACAGGCAGTTACCTACAAAGTAGGACGGTCTACCGTCTCCGGTGGTCCCTACACGGTCGTCGGCACAGCCTCCACGGCCACTTTTATTGATAAGGGACTAACCAATGGCACTGCCTACTACTATGTCGCATATGACGTGAATTCGGCAGGGACCAGCGCGGCTTCCAGCCAAGCGAAAGCCATTCCCATCGCCGCTCCGACTAACTTGACAGCTGTCTCCGGCAACCAACAGGTGTCGCTGCAATGGACTGCGAGCGTTGGAGCTACCTCTTACAACGTCTATGAGGCAGCGACAAGCGGAGGGACAGCTACTCTGCGGGGCACGGCCCAATCGCCCAGCTATCTGGACACCGGGCTGACTAATGGAGTTATCCGCTGGTATCAGGTAGTTGCAGTGAATTCGACGGGAACCAGCGGTCCTTCCGCATGGGTCTCGGCCACGCCAACCACGACCCCGCCACCGCCGCCTCCCGGAGCGCCCTCTGCTTTGAGCGCTACTCCAGGAAACGCGCAAGTGTCGCTGACCTGGACCGATGGGACGCAGGCAGTTACCTACGAAGTGGGACGGTCCGCGATCTCCGGTGGTCCCTACACGACCGTCGGCACTCCCTCGGCCGCTACTTTCACAGATACGGGCCTCACCAACGGCACTGCCTATTACTATGTCGTTTATGCCGTAAGCTCGACGGGGACCAGCGCGGCTTCGAACCAAGCGAAAGCCATTCCCATCGCCGCTCCGACTAACTTGACAGCTGTCGCCGGCAACCAACAGGTGTCGCTGCAATGGACCGCAAGCGCCGGAGCTACCTCTTACAACGTCTATGAGGCGGCGACAAGCGGAGGGACAGCTACTCTTCAGGGCACGACCCAATCATCCAGTTATCTGGATACTGGACTGACTAATGGAGTTATCCGCTGGTACCAGGTTGTTGCGGTGAATTCGACGGGAATTAGCGCTCCTTCTGCATGGGTCTCGGCCACGCCAACCACGACTACGCCCCCACCGCCACCACCACCGCCGTCCAATGGCTCCAACAATGAAATAGGCCTCGGCACTTGGTTCCTCAACGACTGGGACGGCAGCTCAGCCTTCGTCGATGTATTCAAGCACTCCCGCGTCTGGATGAACCCCGCATGGACGGGACCCGTGACCGTCGACTCGCTTGGCTGGCCCACAGGAGACGCGTCCACGGTGCTGATGAGCACCACTACCCCAATTGTCAACGGCGCTTACTTTCTGTCCTTCACCGGGCAGGCGACCGTGCAACTGATGTGGAGCGGAGGCAGTGTAACCAATCAGGTCTATAACGCCGCCACTAACACTACCACTGCTACCGTGAACATCGATTTTACGACAGCAGCCGGTTCCATGGGCCTGATCTTCACCAACACCCAGCGTACCGCGGCCAGCGCTGTGGGCACGGGAATCACTAATGCCCGGCTCTACAGGCCCGGCTACGCAACCGACGGCAGCCAAGTCTTTACCACTCCATTTCTGAACGCGTTGAGCAAGGTTTCGACGGTACGCATGATGGACTGGACTAACACCAATGGTAACTTCGTGGTCAATTGGGCGGATCGGGTGACGCCGAACAGCGCCACGCAGGCAGGTCTTCCCAACATACCTTATACGGACCCCGCCGGAACGACACACACCAACGGCCTCGGAGGAGTGGCGCTGGAATACCAGATCATGCTCTGCAACACGCTTCAGGTCGATTGCTATATCAACATTCCGATGGTTGCCAATGACGCCTTCGTCAACAATATGGCCCTGGCTATCGCCTTCGGCACCGATGGAACCAATCCTTATACGTCGACTCAGACCAATCCCGTCTTTCCGCCGCTGAATCCAAACCTGCATTTCTACCTGGAGTACGCCAACGAAGTATGGAACTCCGCTGCCGACGTCTATGGGGTGCTCTACAACATCTGCAATAACCTTGCGGCGACCGATCCTGGAAATCCGATGCTCACCGTGGACCCGCAAACAAACATCTACTACACAGTGTGGCGCTATCCGGCCTGGCGCATGGCCACGATTAGTCAGATATTCGCGAATGTTTTCGGATCGAGCGCCATGATGACCAGGGTGCGTCCGCTGCTCGAGACGCAGCAAGGCGACGGGCAAAGCACGATCCAACAAGCCTTGCTGTGGCTGAACGATTATGCCCAGACCCTGAGCCCGCCCACCACCATCCCAGCGCTGCTCTATGGCGGCGGCGGCTCAGGCTACTATGGGGTGCTTAACTCATCGAACGCTCTGCCTGACGATATCTTCGCTTCGGGTAACTATCCTGATCCGCAGTACGCCAACAACTGGGCAGTGGACTCGATGTGGACCTATAACTACGGGATCAAGCACATTGCCTATGAAGGCGGTCCGTCAATCGAACCCCCGGCGCCGGCTGTCTTCACCTCTGCGCAGTACGACACCATGAACGCCGATCCACGTATCGAGAACATGGTGGAGACCTATCACAACGCCTGGTCTTCGCAGGGAGGCGATCTGCTGATCTACTACAACCTGATTGGTCCCCCGGAATGGGAGTTCTCTCCGGACCTGATCAACAATCCAACTACGCCCAAGCTCGATGCGTTAGTAGCATTGGCAAGCATGCCGAAAGCCGCCGTAACTTTGGGTACGACCTTGCCTGGAATTTTGAATGCCGCGCCGAACGGCACTGACTCGCCCGGTATCCGCAACACTTCTGGCTACGACATCGCTATCGGCAACCAGACTTGTACGTCAGGCTTTAACCACCCGGGCGACTATATTGCCTATGCGGCCAATGCCTCCTTGGCTATTACCGGCACGCTCGTCCTCAATGGCAGCACGAGTGTTGCGACTCAAATCGGAGTTTGGATCAACGGCGTTCAGCAAGGTACTGTGACCTTGGCAGCCCAGACGACTAATACCGTGGAAGCCAGCAATTCGATGTCAGTTACCATTCCGGCGGGTTTCTCGATGATCCGATTGCAAGTTATTACGGGAGGGACGGCATTCTGCAGCTTGACGGTGCAGTAAGTTGGATAGCGGACTCTCACCCTCGACGCATTCTAGTATTTGCGCCGAGGGTGGGAGCGCACGCCGTCGGTATTACGGCAATAGCTGCCTAACTTGCGCCCCGCGCTCGCGGCGGCCCCTCTGCGTCATTCTTGTGGTTATTGACCGTCAGTTTGAATGCTGTTATGCCGTCGTTGCTTATGGCGTCGAGGTTGGCTCCCATGTCGGGTAGCAGCTTTATCACAATCCACCAGACCCGCTATTGACGCCATATATCCTTTCTCGTCTTCGAACTCGGTTTCAGTGTGCGATAGTCCTACAGTAACTTCATCCAGCCTGGCCCGCAGCCATGAGATTCCACGACAGAGCTGTAACTAAAACAGCGACTGCGAGCACGACTCTCTTCATATTTGCTGCCGCGATCCCTGAACAGCACAGAACCTTTCCGCCCACCTCTCAGGCAGGGTGATACACTCCGGCAGCAGGAGAAATGGATGGGAGCAACGAAGATCGAGTTTCATCTGCGGATGACGATCCTGGTGAGCATTGTTGTGTTGGGATTCTGGGCGCCGTGGATCGAGGCTTTTGGTATTGGGCAGCGCTTGCCGCTGTTCGCATGGTTGGCGCTCACGATCAGCCGCCTGAGCCGGATTTCCTTTAGCGTTGCAACGCCGATGGTGATCGGCTTGGGCGCTCTCATCGCCGCTGAGGGCGCGGTCCTGCGCATCTGGGGCACGGCTTACCTCGGATACAGCACCGTGCACCAGCGGCCGATGAAGGCCGGCGTCTTGATGGCAAACGGGCCTTATCGCTTCGTACGCAATCCGCTCTATCTAGGCTCCTGGTGCATATTCATCGCCATGGTCTTGCTCATGCCGTCCACAGGCGCACTCTTTACCATGATTCTCGTCACGGTTTTTCAGTTGCGTCTCATTTTCGGCGAAGAGGCTTTCCTTGCCAGCCGGCTCGGCGAGCCTTACATCGAGTATCTGCACACGGTTCCACGTCTGTTTCCACGCCTGCGCAACGTCCTATCGTCGAGGAGCGCTCAATCAACCGGCTGCAAACCGCAATGGCTTCGCGCCGTGATTGCGGAGTTGAATCCCATCGGTGTCTTTGTCACAATGGCCTTCCTCTCGTGGAACTACGATACTCACCTCATGGTTCGCGCAATCATTGTGAGCTTTGGTGTTTCGCTGGTGGCGCGGGCGCTATTGCCCCGCCCAGAACAGCAAGCCGCCCCGGTAGAGTAGCGCGTCATCGAGCGCAGCAGCACGCGCACCGTTGTCTCCTTGGCGTAAAAACACAACGGGGAAGAGCTCTTGAAGCTCCTCCCCGTTGTTGTCTGCGATTCTGTGAAACTACTTCTTGGCGGGAGCGATCACGTCCTTGGCGGCCTTGGCCACGCGGAACTTGACCACCGTCTTGGCCTTGATCTTGATGGCCGCGCCGGTCTGAGGGTTGCGCCCGATGCGGGCCTTGCGCTCCGCCTTTACCAGGCGGCCGATGCCGGGAATCACGAAGACGCCGTTCTTCTTGGTTTCTTTGATGGCGGTTTCTGCCAACAGGTCCAGGAAGCCCGCGACTTGTTTGTTGGTCAGTTCCAGTTTCTCAGCCAGAAGCCGAGTCAGGGCAGTCTTAGTCAGTCCAGTAGCCATGTGTGATGCTCTCCTTTTGAGCGTGCCCTTGGGCGCGCTGATGTTGCCTGGGCTTCCTTCGCAAAACGCGAACCGCATGGAGGGAGTGCGACCGAGGCAACGTTTGCACGAAACCCCTGTGTTCATGCGGGATCAGAGAACCCCGTCGTTCGTTACAATGCGACTTTTACCTAGGTAAAGTCAATGGAAAATCCGCGATTTCCACAATTTTCTTTGGTTTTTGTGGGATTTTCTTCCGTTTTGACCCATTTTTACTGGGATTTGTCGATTTTAGTCGGACAATCTCGCCAAAAAATCTGTCCAGAGGGCTGCCGAACGCAGTGCCTAATCCAAGCCAAAAAGCACTTTTTTGCGCGGATTCAATGTCGCTGCGATGGGCGTATTCAGAGCATCCACCACCGGCGCTGCCAGCTTGAAGTGCCTGATCACCGTCTGCGCAAAGCTCGTTTCGAGAGCCGCAGCCGCGGGCAAGGAGGCGCTCAGCCCCCATTGCCGGCATTGGACCAGGTCCAGCGCAGGATGCTCGCAGGGAAAACCCTTCGGCGGTCTCGTCAGCGCATTGCCTTCGAATTCCGAAAAAGTTTTGCGTATCGCTGCTCTCTGCAAGAGCTTGCGGAACTCCGCGTGATGATCGAGCAGCCAATGGCGAATCGCGGCCAGTTGATCTTTTTCCGGCATGTAGGCCCCTGCGGCGATGATCACTTCTTTGGCGTCGATGTGGAAGTAGTAGCCCGCGCCTGAAGTCTTTTCCATCCCTTGTGCCGACCACCAAGCAGCCACATGAGTTTTGTAAGGCAGCTTGTTGTTGCTGAAGCGTGTGTCGCGATAGATGCGGAAGAGGCACTTCTCGGCAGGCCGCACGAAGCTAGGCGCAAAGGTGGTCATCGCATCCGTCACCTTACGAATGATGGCCAGCATCGGCTCTTTCAGCTCGGCCTCGAAGGTTGCCTTGCGCGGCGTAAACCACTCGCGGTCGTTGTGGCGCGCGAGATTGCGCAGAAAGGTGAGGCCCTCTGGGCGAAGATGGGCGGGTGCTGTTGGGTTGCTGAGTTTAGAAACCATAACAAGAAGAGTCTATCGCGGAGAGCATCAAAAAACCTCAGAGCAAGCACGTGATTTGAAAGGGCACTGCCTTCAGCCGTGCCGCAAAAATGCGCAAAAAACAGCGAGGCTTTAGTCCCGGAGGGATGTCGGGGAATTCTGGATTGGTTTCTGGGAATCGTCGCAAACGCAGCCTTCAGCAGCAGTCATGGCCAAGTTGTCGCGAGCAGCCAGAAAGCAAATGTTCCAACTGCGCCTGCGGGGGCTTGCCAGCGAAGCGGGCTTCGCCTCCAAACGCCACCTAGGGCGAAGGCAACTCCTAAGAGCGAGATAATCGCACCTCGCCGAATACATCGGTAGAAGAAGGAATAATCAGGCAAACGCTGGAATCCGCCGCCCGAAGCATACAAGATCACCCATAGCGAAAAGAGGGCCGATGCCGACGCGAGGAGAAACCCTATGAAGGACAGCGTCGATGAGATCGTCCACAATCGCGGTCTCTGGACGATCCACCGTGCCCAGCCCCACACCAGCATCGCCGGTGCCACGAGATACACGAACACAATTAGAAGGATAGCTAACAAGGTGCCCATTTCCAACCCTCTACCCACAAAGCGTATCACCAGTAGCGAGAAACGAGTGTGACCCTGCCCGAATCCGATTTGGGCATCTCGCTCCCATCCTTACCGAATCACCTTCAAAGCACCACGAAACAGCCCGTCAAAATCAGCAGCGAGGGCTTTATCCTTGGTGACGGCCTGCTCGATAGCCTTCTCGGCGGCGGGCCGCTGATAGCCTAGATTGACCAGCGCTGAAAGCACATCATCCACAGCCGCACCACGCACCGACGAAGCCACGGGTGCTACGGCAAAGTCGTCCAGCTTGTCTTTCAGCTCGACCACCAGCCGCTCGGCCAGCTTCTTACCCACACCGGGAATGCGAGTCAGTTGCGCATGATCCTGCCCGCGAATGGCCTGCACCGTCCGCTCGGGAGAAAGCCCGCTCAACATCTTGATCGCCAGCTTGGGTCCCACACCGCTCACGGTAATCAGCCTCTCGAAGAGGCGCTTTTCCTGAGACTCGAGAAAGCCGAAGAGGGCAATCTGATCCTCGCTGACCTGGGTGTGAATATGCAGCGCCGCCTCTGCGCCGACAGAAGGAAGCGCCGTGAAGGTAGGCACTGAAATGGTGACATCATAGCCCACGCCAGCCGCCTCGACAATGGCTTGGCCGGGCTGTTTGTAGATCAGCTTTCCGCGCAAGTGAGCGATCATCGTGCCCCTATCTTAGTATCTCCAGCCGCTTGGCGACACGCTCCAGCGTCTCCAATGCTTGATCCAACTGCGCCTTAGTATGTTCACTGGTTAAGATCAAACGGATTCTGGCCTTGCCTTCGGGCACAGTCGGAAAGGCGATGCCCGTTCCCATCACGCCCTCGTCGAAGAGCACCCGCGAAAACTCCATCGCAGCGCGACCTTCGCCGATGATGATGGGCGTAATCGGCGTCTCGGTGGCCGGCGTGGTGACGCCACCGATGTTGAAGCCCACGCGCTTCAGTTCGTTTTGAAAGTAGCGGGTGTTCGTCCACAGCCGCTCGATGCGCTCCGGCTCAGACTCAAGAATGTCGAAGGCAGCAATGCAAGTGGCCGCCACCGACGGCGGATGCGAGGTCGAAAACAAGAACGGCCGCGCGCGATGGTAGAGATAGTCGATCAGGTCGCGGCTCCCGCAGACATAGCCGCCCAAGGCTCCGATGGCCTTCGAGAGCGTGCCCACCTGCACGTCCACCTTGCCGTGCATTCCAAAGTGATCCACTGATCCGCGCCCATTGCGTCCCAGCACGCCCGAGGCGTGGGCGTCGTCCACCATCATGATGGCGCCATACTTCTCTGCCAGCACGGCCAGCTTGTCTACAGCGCCGATGTCGCCGTCCATCGAGAAGACGCCGTCCGTAATCACCAGTTTCTTGCCCGGCTCATGGGCGACTTCTTGCAGCAACTCCTCGCAATGGGCCGCATCTTTGTGTCGAAAAACTTTAATCTTCGCTCGCGAGAGCCGCGCGCCGTCGATGATGCTGGCGTGGTTCAACTCATCGGAAAGGATGAAGTCCTCCTTGCCCAGAATCGAGCTCACCGTCCCCGCGTTGGCCGTGAAGCCGCTCTGGAAGACCACGCACGCCTCGACATTCTTGAAGCGGGCAATCTTCTCTTCGAGGTCCATGTGGATGCGCATAGTTCCGGCGATGGTGCGCACCGCGCCCGAGCCCACGCCGAATGCCCGAGTCGCCGCCAACGCTGCCTCAATCAACTTGGGGTGGTTCGCCAGGCCGAGGTAGTTGTTGCTGGCCAGGTTGATCACCCGCCGGCCGTCGTAGTGGCAGACTGGCGCTTGCTGATCGTCGAGAATGCGCAACTTGAAGTGGGTGCCCTTGGCGCGCAGCTCATCGAGGGTTGCGGTCAGGTGGGCGAGTTGGGGGCGGGTAGAAAGCTGAGTCATGGCATCAACCTCCAACAATTCTGGAACTATAAAGAATAGCGCGGATCAGGACAGGGAACGGGATCGCGGAGTTCCCGATTCGCGGCAGATCGGCGTCCTTCTCTCCCTCCGCGCGTCCAACGAGTGGGCAGAAAATGGCTCCGGCCCGCCCCAGCCGGATACAATAGGGTTTTAGGCCGCGCCATGAGGCGGCACACGATTTTGATTTGTGGAGCAGGTGCACGTGAGAGGCATAAACTGCCGCGGTCTGCGGCTTGAGTTGGTTGCAGGACTGGGTATCGCGCTGGCGATGCCGGCGCTAGCGATGGTTGCTGAGAGTTCGCGGAACTTGGTTACGCAGACCACGCTGACTGCGGAGACACGCGACCAGGGCGGACACACGCAGGCAGTATTGGCGGTCGTTGTCACCGGCGAAGACGGGCTTCCGGCTCGCGGAGCCATCGCTATCAACGATCACAGCAGACAACTGGCGGGAGTGGCGCTGAACGCTCAGGGCCAGGCCAACGTCGTGCTTGATCTACCGGCCGGCGATCACCTTCTGAGCGCAGTCTATGCCGGCGACGCCACGCACCAGGCTTCGGTCTCGCAGTCGGCATCAGTTCATGCCATGGCTACCGGAACGCCTGACTTCCAGGTCACCGTCGCACCGGTCGCGCCAGAGACATTCCCTCTTATCCTTACCCCCGGCAATGCGGGAACGGTCACGATTACAGTTACGCCGGAAAACAACGCTTCGTTGACGTCTCCCATGTTCGTCACGCTCTCCTGCTCGGGCCTTCCCGATCAGGCTTCTTGCACGGCTACACCGGAGAATCTGGAGCTACTGTCTACCACTACGACCGCCCCCACCAGCACGATGGTGATTCAGACGGAAGCGGCCTCCACAACCTCGGCTTCGCCTGCAAACCGGCCCGGCAAGATGTCGACTCCCATCGCATGGGCATTTCTGTTGCCCGGCGCTCTTTGCCTGGGCGGTCTGGCCTGGGGAGCGCGCCGACAGCGCTGGCTCAACCGATTTTCACTTGTAGCCATGGTTGGCTTGGTGACCTTGCTGGGCACAACCGCCTGCAATCCCCGCTACTATTACGAGAACCACGGCCCGCTTCCTAACCCGCCGACCCCGGCTGGAACTTACACCGTAACCGTCACCGCGCAGTCCAGCAATGGCGTGACCGCCACTACGCACATAGCTACCTTTGTGCTTACCGTGAACTAGGGCCCGGGCTTGAGCACTACCTTGATTGCCTCGCCGGATTGCAGCAGTTCCATGGCCTGGGGGAACTCGGAGAGCATCAGGCGATGAGTAATCGCCGGCTCCAGGTTCAACTTGCCGCTGGCCAGCAACGACTCCATCTGGAACCACGTCTCGTACATCTTTCGTCCGTTGATGCCCAGCACCGTGGCACCCTTGAAGATGATGTCGCGGGCAAAATCCATCTCGACGGGCTGCGACGGAATCCCCAGCAACGAGGCGCGTCCGCCGGTTCTGAGTAGTGTAAAACCCAGCTGCATGGCCGCCGGATGGCCCGACATTTCGAGCAGCACATCCGCACCTGAGCCGCCCGTCGCCGCTAGAATCCGCTCCTCGATATTGTCGGTAGCTGGATCCAGTGCCATGTCGGCGCCCATCGTGGCGGCCACAGCCCTGCGATGCGCGTTCACCTCGACAGCAAATATCTGGGCCGCTCCGCAGGCTTTGGCTACGGCAATCGAAAACAGGCCGATGGCGCCGCAGCCGGTCACCAGGACCGTTTGCGCGGCGATGTTCCCGGCCAGCACGGCATGCACCGCGTTGCCCAGCGGATCCAGCAGCGATGCCCAATCGTGCGGAATGGCCGATGAGAGCTTCCAGATATTGCTTTCCGGAATGAGGACGTAGCTGGCGAATGCGCCGTCGGCATCCACGCCCAGAATGCTCACGCGCTGGCAGATGTGTGCCTGGCCGATGCGGCATTGCAAACATTTACCGCAGGCCACGTGCATCTCCGCGCTCACCAGGTCGCCTTCCTTCACGGTGGTCACGCCGCGTCCCACGGCGGCCACTGCGCCTGAGAATTCATGGCCCGGAATCAGCGGTGGATGGATGCGCCCCTGTGCCCACGGGTCCCAGTTGAAGATGTGCAGATCAGTGCCACATACGCTGGCTGCCTGAACGCGGACCAGCACCTGGCCTGGACCGGGCGTGGGTACGGGAACTTCTTGCAACTCAATTCCCGGCGCGGCGTGAGCCTTCACAACCGCTTGCATGGTGCTAGGCATACTGGGCAAAGCCTCCTCAAAAACAGCAAACGTCCCAGTGTATCAACTGCCATGCGCATACGCGGTCTTACCGTTGGCTTGCCTCGCCTGCGAGCACGCGCCGGTTGAACTCTTCCGACTGGCCGCGCGGCACGGTCAACGACTTCCATCCGCTATGATTGAGATGCTTGGCTAGCAGGACAATTTGCCCGCAGTGGTAGGAGTAATGCGCCATCTGACGATTGATGGCCTGCATCACGGAATGGGCTTCGCCGCGAATGGTCACCGTTCGTTCAAGGTCCTCCTCGCAAAGCGGCTCAAGCGCTTGGAAGACGCAGGTCCATCCCTCTTCCCAAGCGGCAAGCAACGCCTCGCGGGTTGCAGGCGGGTCAACAAACTCAAGATCCCGCCGACGATCGGGCTTCTCTCCATCGCTGGTGAGAAAATCGCTCCACCGCGACCTCATGTTGCCCGTCATGTGCTTCACGATTACGGCGATCGAGTTTGCATCCTCGTCCAACGCCGCCATCATTTGCTCGTCCGTCAATTGCGCCATTGCTCTTTCGCAGAGATTTTTGTAGTAGCGGAAGACTGCCAGCGAATCTTTCAAGTACGAATTGGTGAATTCCAGCGCCATGCGGCCATTTTCGCACTTCAGTTGAAAATCGCAAGCCGGAATTCGGAGATTTTTCTTGCTTTTTCAATCGCCGGTAAATTCCCGCCTATACCTTGGCCACTTCCACCAGCACGGAATAGAACGTGGCCCCAGCGCCCAGGTCGGTGAGCCGTTCACTGGTCAGCGCGTTCACATTTGCGCCGCCAGGGTGCATCTTGGCCCAATCCATGCGTGCGGCCACCACGCCTGCCGGGACGCTGCCGTTCACCAGCGCCGTCAGCTTCAACTCGCCCCTGTCGTTCCACACGCGCACTTGGTCGCCGTCGGCAATACCGCGGGAGTTCGCGTCCAGCGCGTGCATTTCAAGACGTTGGCTAAGCCGACCCTCCATCTTGCGATGACCGTCCAGATTCGCGAAGGTCGAGTTCATATAGTTGTCGGCCTTGCGGCTCAAAAACTCCAGCGGAAAGCGCGCGGCGTCCGTACCCCATCGCGACTCTGCGGGCGGGATAAAGCCGGGAAGCGGATCGAGTCCCTGTGCAGCCAGCGTCTCTGAATAAAACTCGATCTTGCCCGAAGGTGTAGGCAGCGGTCCCGCTGTGTAAGGCTGAAACGGCGCAGTCTCCGGCTCGCGATGGAAGCTAAGCGGAATGTGCCCTTGCTCCTTCAAATCATCAAGTGTAATGTGCTCCATGCCCGCGTTCGTTGAATGCGCGTCCGCCCCAATCGCCAACGCCTGCTTGATGATTTCCTCCGGTGTGTCGCGGAAACACTCTTCGGTGAATCCCATGCGCTGCGCCAGTTGGCCGAAGAGCCACACGTTCGACCGCGCCTCGCCCGGCGGCTCGATAGCCTGATTCGAGAGCTGCACAAAGTAGTGTCCGTAAGCGCCTTGAATGTCAGTGTGCTCAAGGAACGTGGTCGCCGGCAGAACGTAGTCCGCGTAATCGGTGGTGTCGGTAAAGAACAGCTCGTGGACTACTGTGAAGAGATCCGGCCTTGCCAGCCCTCGCCGCACGATGGTCTGGTTGGGCGCAACCGCACCGGGGTTTGAGTTATAGACGAACAGCGCGTGAACCGCCGGACCATTCTCAGGCTTTGCGTCCGGTTCCTGGCCCAACTCCGTCAGCGCCTGCCCCAGCGTCGACATATTCACGACGCGAGCCAGCCTTCCCAACGGCGAGGCCAGCGCCAGATCGGGGCGTTCCACGCTTTTCTTATCCCACGCAAAAGCTCCTGACGTAGAAAGTTGTCCGCCCCCGCCGCAATGCTTCCACGCCCCGGTCAGTGCTGGCAGCATCGCAATCGCCCGCACTGCCGTTCCGCCGTTCTCGCTCCGCTGCACGCCGTAGTTCATGCGTAGCGCCGCGGGTCGGGTCGTCGCGTACTCGCGTGCCAGCCGCTCGATTTCCGCTGCTGTCAGCCCCGTCCATGCGGCCACTCGCTCCGACGTATACCCCCGCGCCCGGACGGCTAATTTTTCGAAGCCGTGCGTCATTTCGTCGATGTAGGCGCGGTCTTCCAGCCCCTCGTTCAAAATCACGTGCATCAGTCCCAGCGCCAGCGCCGCGTCCGTCCCCGGCCTTATCGCGATGTGCCAGTCCGCCAGCGTCGCTGTCCGCGTCCTGTACGGATCGATCACAATCAGCCGCGCCCCGTTGCGCCGCGCCTGCTCGATCATCGGCCATAGGTGGATGTTGTTGCCGTGAATGTTCGCGCCCCAGGCCAGCACCAGCTTGGCCAGCCGGAAGTCTTCCGTGGGCGTGCCCAGCTTCTTTCCATAAACCAGGTTCCAAGCCACACCACCGGCCTCAGAACAAATCGTCCGGTCCAGTTGGCTCGCGCCCAGCCGGTGAAAGAAGCGCCGGTCCATCGATCCATAGCCCAGCACGCCGATGGTTCCCGCGTAGCTGTAAGGCAGGATCGACTCCGGCCCGTAGCGCTCGGCGGTCTCGCTGAGCCGCGCCGCAATCGCATCGAGCGCCTCATCCCAGCTCACGCGCTCGAAGGCCTCCTGCTCGCGGCCGCGTGGCTGTGGGCCCTTTTGCGATCCGGGCTTTCGCCTCAAGGGAAAAAGAATCCGCTCCGGCGCGTAGACGCGATCCAGGTACTTCGCCACCTTGCCACACAGAAATCCCTGCGTCACCGGCTGCGACGGGTCGCCGCCCACCTTGATCGCACGTCCATCGCCGTCGACAGTCACCAGAACAGCGCACGAGTCCGGGCAGTCATGCGAGCAGACTGTATGCACGATGCGAAAAGGAGCGGTTGGCGCAGCCGCGGACATGCTGTCATTGTAGGGCAAAATGAGGGGCTAATCTCGGCAGGGCTGGAAGAGCGGGCAGCGGTTCAGTTTTCGGTTTGTAGGTAATTCGACCAGAATGCAACCAAGTTAAGGTCGATCTCGGACAACAGTATTAGCGTTGATGCATGCGGACTCGCCTTTCAATTAGCTTCTGCGACTCCACGAGCGCCGCGAGCGTAAGGTCGTGGAACACTGACGCCTCGAACAGCGACTTACCGCCCGCATTCAGCCTTAACTCGGGTAGCTTTTCTCTTACGGCGCGGTAGCTGATGAGCATCTCAGGAACCGTAGTAACGTCGCCGGGCTGTCGAAAGATATTGCGTAGCCCTGCCATTACGCCCTTCGCTGTTCCATTATGAATCTGTGGATCAATGCCGTTGATATCACTGGTGGACCGTTGTGCTCGATAGGGCTTGCTCTCGAACACATAGACGCGGTGCATGCCTTTTGTCACGTGCGAATGATAGAGCGCAAGACCAAGTTCCACCGGCATATTGAAGCGGGGTATTCCCTTTGAGGGTTGAATCCGGGAGAGGTCGTGAATCGAGAAATTGGACTCCCCAATCAAGCCAATGATGGTTTCGAGCCGGCCTTGATTAGGAACAGCGATCGTCGCATTGACGCGCAAGCCAAGCTGGGTCAGGCCTACAATGTAGGCCAAATACAATTCTTCAAACCCTTTATCGTATGGGATGTTGAGGAAGACTGACTCTATACGCCTTCGACGCGGCACGCGTAACCTATCGCTTGCCCGAAAGCTTGGAAGAGGCTCCAGAGCGACCCTTCTTCCTAAGGTTCATGGCGTACGCTGCCCTACTCGCACTCTTTGAAGATTTTCGGCTGGACGGAGTGCTCATTATGCTTCGCACAGCCACCACACGCTCGGAACTGAGCCCAAGAATCTGGCCCATTTCTTCAGGGGTAGGCACCGGATTGCCGATCACATGCGCGCTCATGGATTCATTATAATGCGGAACTCAAATCGTCGGGTAGGAAAAGTCTACCGTCTGAAGGATTCGGATCCTTCGCTAGGTACCTGGGTAATTCTGCAATACCGGTGCCTCTGGAACGGAGATCAACCGTTGCATGGTCTGGTCACGCACTCTGATCGCCGAGTTCTGTCAGGATTGTCGCGAAATCGGAGCCTGACCCTACCAACTGAAGATTTGGTGTCGGTCATGCTTTAACGGTTTCGATGTATGAAACTATCTCGTTCTTGTAAACTAAACCCGCTATGAGTTGTCTCTTTTGCAAGATCGTTGAAGGAAGCATACCTTCCACTGCCCTATACCAGGACGAGCTATGCTACGCTTTCGCGGATATCAATCCGCAGGCGCCGGTGCATGTGCTGATAGCGCCGCGCGAACACATTGTCTCCATGGCCGATGCCGTCGAAGGCGACCGCTCACTCTTCGGCCATCTGCTGTGGGTTGCCGCCGAGATCGCACGCGCCAAGGGACTCGCCAAGGGCTACCGCGTGGTCATCAACACCGGCGAAGACGGCGGTCAGACCGTGGATCATCTCCACGTCCACCTGTTAGGCGGCCGTGCGCTCACATGGCCTCCGGGATAGGCCGCGAAACGCAACCCGGCCACAGAACGCGCAGCTCAACCGCCGAACGCAACAAAGGGCGCCCCGCAGTGGAAAGCGCCCCTTGGTCATGCACTCTGAATCGCGCTATACCGGCTGCTGGGCGTAGTCTTCTTCCTCTTCCATTCCATAGCGGCGCAGCAGGCTGGGCAGACCCTGCGAAAAAGCCGAACGCGGCATCACTGTATCGCAGCCAGCCTCGACAGCTTTCATCTTCAGGTCCCCTTGCAGGTGCGAAAGAAATCCGATGATGGAGGTAGCCTTCTTCAGCTTGGCCTTGAATTTGGGAATCAGCGTCAATGGTTTGGCGTTCAGGTTATTCAGGTCGAACACCAACAATGTTGGCCGCTCGGCCTCGGCCACTTCAGTCAGTCGCGCCAGGGTTTCCTTGTCGCCCTTCACAAACTCCACCTTCACGCCCAGCTTGCGCGCCGTCTCCTGGATCTTGGCCAGGAAGAACAGATCCTCAATGAAGCAGAAGATGCGCGTCGGTGCGTTCTCGCGGACTGCAACCGTGGGCTGTGACTGATAGTTTTCTTGGTAATGGCCGCCGCCATTGTGACCGTTGTTGCTCGTCAGTTCGATGGTCGAGGGCGGGCCGTCGGCAACGTTGCCGTTCATGATGCGATAGCTATGGTCCATCGGGCCAACAAACTCCCTCGGACCCCTCTGCTTGCCCTTGCGCTTGCCCTGAGGCTGGGATGAAGTGCTGTTTCCCGGCTGCGCCGCCGTGGCCGAACCCTTCTGGAAGAACTTCTTCTTCTTTCGTCCAGGATTCTGACTTTGGTGCCCACTCGGACGCCCGCCCTGGCGCGTGGGAGCAGGCTTTTGCTGTATGGGTTGCGGTGCCGGTTGTGCGGGGGGTTGAGGCTGAGGTGGGGCCTGCGCCTGAGGCTGTTGCGCCTGGGCCGTGACCGCCTGACTGCTTTTGTTTTTGCGGCGGCGTCGGCGGCGCCGATGCCCCTGCGGCTGCCCTTGGCCATTGGCCGGAGCCGGCCCCAATTCAGTTTGGGGCTGCGTTAATTCTGTCGTCATGCGTGGACTTCCTGATGTGTGGTTCTTTGCTGCATTGCGTTGTTCGATTCAGCCATTATGCTCTCGGATATCGAGCTTCCCGTGCCTGTCGCCGTCCGGTTCTGGACGGGGAACACCGCAGCTGGCGGCAATCATTGCCGCAGGATGTCGCGCAGATTGCCCGGAGCAGAACTCCATGCGCAATCTACCTCGATTTCCAGGGACCTCGTGCAGTTTCACAGACCCAGCTGGGTTTGGCGTTTCTCAAAAACTGTCGCTCCCTACTGGCGGTGCCGGCTCAGCTTCTTCGGCCCTTGATAATCTCTGCGGACCTCTCTATGACTGCTTCTTTGCCGTCTCGCGCACAGGAACTTCTCAAAACAGCTCCTCGCGGTTGTCAGGATCGTGACGGTGCGGCCAGCGCCTTTCTCAGGTGTTGCCCTTCCCATGGGAACTTTCGCCGTCCGCAGTTTGCGATGAATTGAATTCCCCCGGCGAAGTCTCTTTGCTCGGCGGCGAGCTTGCTCTGCCCGTTTCGGGTGGCCCGCGTCAGCCGCTTGATAGGCAACTTTGATAGTACAGCGAAGTCCTGCTGCTGGCAAGTGACCTTTGTCTCTTCTTGTATTCGAATCCCGATATGGTGCCGCTTCCGGCAATGGCAATGGGGTCCGGAGCTGTTCTCCAATACACATGATGGGTCCAGCAGCGCGGAAGGTTGCTTTTATTTCCGGGCCCTGGCGTCGAGCTCTGTCGCCGGGGACCGCGGTAACCACCCCAACGACCAAAACATGTCGCTGGGAGCCGCAGTGAAGAAATTCCGCTTAACCACAATGGCCTCGCTCTACAGCGACTGAGAACCGTCATAACGCAAGAAACGCCACTCCAATCAGAGTGGCGCTCCGTTCTTGTGCTTGTCACTGGCCTCCCAAGCAATCTTGAGACGGTGGTTGTTTCCACCGTGCTTACTGCGGACTTCCCCGGCCGGTCTGTCCCTTTTGAGGGCCGCTGCTTTGGCGATTGCCTTGCCGGGGGGTCCGCTTTTCTTTGGCTCAGCTGGGAATCACCCAGCAGCCGGTACATCACTGGCGCTTATCTATTTGCAATCACAGGGCCACTTTATGGAATCCTTATTTTCAATGACTTATATATCTCAAATCGCGGGAACTTTCTTGAATTTGGAAGTTCCAATAGAGAAAAACTCCTAAAAACAGTAGAAGTGCGTTCCTATCGTTGGCATTGCGGACAATAATGTGTGCCCCGTCCAGCCAGCAAAATGCGTCGAATCGGCGTCTGGCAGCGGAGGCAAGGAAGCCCCGTCCGCTGGTAGACGCAGTGTTCCAATTGGAAAAAACCCCGCACTCCCTCGGCGTCCACATAGTCAGAAACAGAAGACCCGCCCAGCCGGATAGCGTGCTCTAGTACCTCGCAAAGGGCCAGCCTCAGCCGCTCCAGGTCCGCCCCTGTCAGCCGTCCGCTCAACCGGCGTGGTCGGATGCCCGAGCGAAAGAGGCTCTCGTCGGCGTAGATGTTGCCCACCCCGGCCAGCAGCTTCTGGTTGAGCAGCGCCGCCTTGATGGGCAACCTCCGTTTGCGGAATAACTGAACAAACTCCTCCGCCGTCACGGTCAAGGGATCAACTCCCGGCGCATTGAAGCCGGCGTTTCGGTCGAGGTTGCGCAACTCGAGCCGCCCAAAGCGGCGCGGGTCGACGAAGCGCAGCTCCCGGCCGCTGGCCAGGCTCAGCCGGGCATGGGTGTGAAGAGCCAGCGGAGCGTCGGGTGTGGTCACCAGCAATCTCCCGGTCATGCCCAGATGGACGATCCACTGGGCGCTCGGCTCGATAGCACCCTTCGCCAAAGAGCCACGCCCTGGGGCGCCCAGCTCACAGACGATGTGCTTCCCCGTGCGATGAACGGCCAGAATCACCCGCCCTTCGAGGCCCTTGGCCTGGCGCGCAGCAGGCGTCTTGAAAGGTTCGCGATGTCCGCCGAACCAGACCTCGACGATGCGGTCGCCGCGCACACGTTCGTTCACCCCGCGGGCGATCGTCTCAACCTCAGGGAGTTCGGGCATCGGTCAATCTTATTCGATATTCGTCAAAGTCTGGAAGAGAGATGCCGTAACAATCAGGAGTGCAGCCGTACTCTTCACGATTACTGCACCGCCGGAGCATTCTCCGTGCCATTATTGTCCCCTGGTTGTTTCTGATCGGTCGCGCCAGCAGGAGGTGCTACTACAGCATTACGTTCCCATTTGAATTCATATTCATCTAGCTTCTTGAAGTCCTCATCCCCGAGCACCTGCATTAATTTCGCACGGGCATCCTCGAGAATCTTATGTTTTTCCTGCTCCAACTCAGCGCGTTTGGCAAGCTTTGCGTCCCGTTCAGGATCATTTCTCGGAGAGGAGAGAACAGCCAGATGGGCCGCTAAGTATTGCTTTTGATTTTCCTGGAGCCGGTAGTAGGTATCGAGGATGATGGTATGCATGGCTTGCTCCTCATCCTCGCTAATTCCAAATAGCTTGCTGTAGTCGTACCTGGTATATATGATTTCCGGATCTTCTTTCATCTTAGCCTGAGTTGTGCTATCCTCGTTGCCTATTTGGAGCGCGAATTGATCGATTGTGCACAACCGGCATACCTTCATAAGGGGTTTTCCGGCGCCGAATTGTTCATAAACAAAGTGCTCCTCACCTAGAGAGTTCGCCTCTTCGGTCGCCACTGTGTTCGAGATTGCCTCTTGATCTTCTTGGATTTGTGGGAGAGCGGCGGCGCGCGCGGCCTGGCTATGGGCAAATGGGCTGACAGACAAGCCGAAGCACAGGCCAGCCGCTGCAACAAACAAACGGACAGCTCTGAAGTAAAAGGTCATACACGTCCTCAGCAGAATTGGTAGAAGGTTGAATTGCCAGCTACTTCCGTTCGCCCGGCTCGCGAATCCGGCTGGCCTCAAAGCTCACAATCTTCCACTCGCCCCGCTCATTGCGCACATAGACGCGGGTGTAGCGAAAGCTCCCGGAGAACCCTCCCGTGGCGTTCGTCCCGCTCACGTCGGCCCTCGATGTAACCAGCGCCGTCCCACCGTAGAAACGCACCTTGCGGTCGGAGACTTCGAGGGATGTGAAATGGGTTGCGCCGTTGCGCAGATTAGCCAGCGCCTGATCTTTGGATTGCAGGGTGCCGTTGGGAGTGATGGCCATGTAGTCGTCGGAAAGCAGCGCATCCATGGCGGCGATGTTCGCCTTCAGCAAGGCATTGCGCCAAGCCTCTTCCAGTTGGTCAATCTCGTGGCGGCTCTCGTGTTTCTCCGCCCTGGCCATTCCACCATAGACGGGTGTCGCCAAAACTGCCAGCAGGAGCGCGCAGAACAATGGAGGGAACACCATGGCATTCGCCACCCGGCTGCGGACGAGCTTGCAGGGCTTAATCATGGCTCCAGGCATTAACCTAACGGATGGTAGCCCCAAAACGCTGTGAAGGTCAATCGATTTCAGCAACGTACGCATCTCAGCTCAATCCACTTTCTGTGAATATCGCCGCTGCCCATGCCGAAACCCCCGCCGGTTGGACGCTAGAGGAGTCTTAAACGAGAGCAACCAGGTTCTCCACGCTCCGCTCCCGCATCTTCTGATAAAGCCCGCCAACCGCATGGTTCTTGAAGTGTTCCGAGGCGCGGTGCGCCGCCAAAGCCTTCGTGTCCTGGTATTGCTCATAGATGAGCACGGTGTCGGGATCGCCTTCCAAGTGATGTGGAATGTAGTTGATGCATCCCGGCTCCTGGCGCGAGGCCATGGCCAGCACGCGCAAAGATTCGGCAACATCCGCGCGATCTTCTGGAGCAAACTTCAGCCGTACGGCAAAACTGATCATAGGAGCGGCTTCCTTTTTTGCGCTCCAGGAATCGAGCCGATCTCGAACTCCCTGGAACGCAAATCAAGTTTATGCGTGAATGCTGTCGAGAGCTGCGGAAAATTCCGGCAGCAGCATCGTCTGGTCCCGGTCCGGGCCGGTCGAGACCATTCCGATTCTGGCCCCGCTCTCCCGTTCCTGAAAGTGCAAGTAGTCTCTTGCGGCCAGGGGCAATTTATCAAACTCCTTGATCCCCTCGGTTGAACTCCGCCAGCCCTTCATTTTTGTATAAACCGGCTTGATCTGCTCCAGGCCCAGTACATCGGCGGGAATCTCGTCCGTCACACGGCCCTCGATCTCATAGCCCACACAAATGGGGATTTCATCCAGTTCATCCAGCACGTCCAGCTTGGTTACCACCAGCCACTCCGCGCCATTCACTTGATTCGAATAGCGAAGCAGCGGAATATCCAGCCAGCCGCAGCGCCGCGGCCGCCCTGTCACGGCGCCGTACTCCATGCCGCGCGCCCGCAGCTGGTCGCCCACGGCCTCGTGAATTTCGGTCGGGAACGGCCCCTCGCCCACTCGTGTCACGTAGGCCTTGGTCACCGAGATCACGGTGCCGATGGCCGTCGGTCCCACGCCTGTGCCCGTCGACGCCCCGCCCGCCGTCGCCGAAGACGAAGTTACAAACGGATATGTGCCATGGTCGATGTCCAGCATTGTGCCCTGCGCGCCCTCGAACATCACGCTACCGCCCTCGGCCAGAATCTTGTTCAGCAGGCGTCCCGTGTCTGTGACAAACGGCCTCACCTGCTCCGCGGCAGCGGCGTACTCCTCGTACATCTGCGCCGGGTCCAGCGGGTCGGTTCCGAAGAGCGCATGAGCGATCGCATTTTTCTCCCCGCAAGCCGCCTCAATGTGCGTCTTCAGCAGCTCCGGCCTCAGCAGGTCCACAATGCGCAGCCCGCTGCGAGCCATCTTGTCCTCGTAGGCTGGCCCAATGCCCCGGCTGGTGGTGCCGATCTTTTTCCGTCCCGGCGCGCTCTCGGCAGCCAGTTCGATCATGCGGTGATAAGGCAGAATCACCTGGGCCCGGTTCGACACGGACAGCCGTTCATCGACGGCCACTCCCAGCTTCCGCAGCTTGGCCACCTCGGTCAAAAAGGCGATCGGGTCCAGCACCACGCCGTTGCCGATGACCCCTCGGCATCCCGGCCGCAGCACCCCGCAAGGAATCAGTTGCAGCACGAATCGCTGCTCCCCGATGATGACCGTGTGCCCAGCGTTATGTCCGCCGGCATAGCGCGCCACGGCGGTAAACCGCTCGCTCAGCACGTCCACAATCTTCCCTTTGCCCTCGTCGCCCCACTGAGCGCCCAGTACAACCGCTGTCTTTGCTCGCATGTGATCCCGTTCCCTGAACTTGCTTGTTGTGCCTGTCTTTCGAGTGAGATACCTCAGCCCAGCGGCCCTCTGAACAAGAGCGGGCACAACACCAGAGCTGCAAAACGAAGGCGTGTCCCCCATCGACCCGCGCCACTGTCGATGATAAACCCTGAGCTCATTTGGGCGTACGAAACGGGGATGCCCGCGAGCGCAATCGCGTGAAATTCATCTTGCAGATCATTTGCTGCCGTCCAGTTACCCTCAAGTTGGGTTGATCTCTCGGACTGGTCGGAACGGAATGCAGCGTTCGGGAAAAGATACACCCCCTCCCCCCCATATATACCGTGGAACTGTGAAACTGTGGTGGAATTGCCTGGCTGCTCAGAGCCGGCCTGGCAAATTGCGAAAACTTGCGACTTTTGAAACCTAACGAGAAGACACCAAAGTGTGATGCCGTTTCAAGTCGCCCCTCAGATGCCTTTTCAACTTGTCGATATCAATGAAGTGTGTTCCCGCGAGCCTGTCTGAATTTGGAACGATTGCGGGAACGCACAGGCAATTTTCGATTGGGAGAAAACGTGATGAGCGGTATCAGGCTTCTCTTGGCAACTATTGGCCTCAGCATGCTCAGCGCGTGCGGTAGTAGCAGCCACGTTCCTGGCCTCACAAATCCTGGACAGCAACCGCCCACGGATACCGTCTCCGGCACAGTTCAGTTCAAAGGAGCGCCGCTCGCAGGCGCAACCGTCACCGAATGGCTCACCAACACCAATACTGTTGTCGGGACAGCGACCACCGACGCCAGCGGCAACTATAGTTTTTCCGGCCTTGTAACTTCAAGCAACGCGGTGTCGGTATATCAGTTTTGGGTAAGTAAGACCGGTTACGGATTTTATCCTTCTGTGGGAAGCGGCGCCGAGGTGATCCGCTTCGATCACACCGGCAACTATCAGGGCAATGGCGCGACCGATACGGCGATTTACTTTACGGTAATCCAGTTTGATTCATTGGCAAACGATTCGTTGACCGGTGCCGATTTCAACGCGTACGACGGCAGCAACCCGCTGGTCAGCCTTCCATCCACAGGTCAAGGAACCAGTTATGCCGCCGGCGACGACGGCTCTTTGAAAAAGGGAATCGCCTGGCCTGAAACTCGTTTTACATCTCAGAATGGTACCGTCATCGACAACCTTACTGGGCTTATCTGGCTGCAGAATGCCGGCTGTTTCAGTCCCACCACATGGGCGGCCGCATTGACAGAAGTCAACTCGCTGGCGAGTGGTACCTGCGGCCTGACCGACGGATCCAAGGCCGGAGACTGGCGCATGCCTAACCTCAATGAGTTAGAAAGTCTGGTGGATGCCTCTCAAACCAATCCCGCACTTACTGCCGGTAATCCCTTCACGAATGTATCCAATGCTATCTATTGGTCATCCACCAGTTACTTTGGCGGCGAAGAAGGTTCTCCCGATGCGTGGGCCATCCGTATGAGTGACGGACGGTATATGAACGATAGCGTTTTCAACGTCAAAGCAACCTCGAACAATGCGGTTTGGGCAGTCAAGGGCGCGGGCGGCGGCACCGTCAAGCTGCAATCGACGGGAGAGTATGTGGCCTTCAATAGCGGCGACGATGGCAGTATTCAGGCAGGTGTCGCTCCAACCTTTCAACGCTGGGTTGACAATGCAGATGGAACTATCACCGACACCGTCACCGGTCTCATCTGGTTGAAGAAGGCCGATTGCATCAACCAGCCCTGGTCTGCTGCCCTTGCCGCCGTCAACACGCTCGCCAGCGGCCAATGCGGATTGACCGACAACTCGACGGCGGGTAGTTGGAGGATGCCTAACCGGAACGAGATGCAAAGCCTCTCCGATAGGATGGAAACCAATCACGCCGACTTCTTCGACGCCACCTATCTGAATTTCGACGGTACGGTCTTTAGGGAGCCTATTTTTACTAACTTCATGGTAAGTCAGTACTATTGGACATCGACTACCGATGCCGCCAACACCAGCGAGGCTTGGACGGTCTTCAGTTGCGATTACGGCGTGTATGACACGCCTAAATCCAACGCTAGTTACACGCTCGCGGTGCGGTGATCGTCTCTCAACTATGACAAGCGTTGCGCAGGCTGTCATTCAACAAGCCAGGCATCGAGCGGGCGGGTGTTGCGGCCAGTTAGTGGGATGATACGCTTGGGCAAGTGGCCGAGTCCCTCACAACAACCCGTCTGCTGCTCCGCCGCTGGCGCGATTCGGACCGGTTGCCTTTCCAGAAACTGAACGCCGACCCGCGCGTAATGGAGTTCATGCCTGGGCTGCTCGCGCCGGCGGAGTCGGACGAGCTGATCGTGCGCATCGAGCAGCACTTCGTGCGCTATGGCTTTGGTCTCTTCGTAGCCGAGCTTCCGGAAGACAAAACCTTTCTCGGTTTCATCGGCCTCTCCGTCGCCGCTTTCGATGCGCCTTTCATGCCCGCCGTCGAAATCGGATGGAGATTAGCGGCAGACTATTGGGGCCACGGATTTGCCACTGAGGGTGCGCGCACCATCATCCGTCACGCCTTCGAAGATCTCGGCCTCACCAGCCTTGTCTCTTTCACGGTGCCGGAAAACCTGCGCTCGCGCCGCGTTATGGAGAAGCTCGGCATGGTCCACGATCCCGCCGGCGACTTCGACCACCCACACCTGCCGCAAGGCCATACCTTGCGCCGCCATGTGCTCTACCGCCTCAACCGGCAATAAGAATCAGGCCCTCAAGCGGCAGCCGATCCTGTTCGTTCCTTACCCATCGATTCTCCAGCAAGAATCATCAGAATTCCCGCGATCCACAGATCGTGCCCAATCAGCGGTACCAGATGAGCAAGGGAAAAATATACCCTGGTCCCTACGATGAAGACCACGATGATTCCGGCCAAGATGCGCCGTGGCCAGCGAAGCTTCGGAGATACCAAAAAAATCAGATAGACCAGCAGCAACGGATTGATCCATCCACTCAGTACCGCCAAAAACATGTTGGAGTGCCAGATTTCCCGATTCACCGTATTTATCAGCGTAACCCAGGCACATGCGTAACCCCGATATACGTCGGGAGACTCTCCGCCGGGGATGGCGACCTGCCTGCATGCCGGCAGGAAAAACGCCGCAACATAAACGCCAAATCCCAACCACCGGACTATCGAAATCGAACGAGTAACCGTTGCACTGCGAGCGCTCAACGACATGAAAATCTCCTTGACGCGGTGGGTGAAGAATCGATTCGCGTCTAGCGAAGCCGGAACAAACCATCATAGTTCATGAAGGCCGAGCGCGCCCCTCGGCGGCCAGCACGGCATCGGCGATCAGCGCAGCCTCTAGGGCCGCGCGCACCGCATGGACCCGCACGATCGAAGCCCCAAGCAGGATCGCCGCAACCTGTGCCGCAACACTGGCCGTCTCGCGTGCTTCAACCGGCGCGTCAACTCCGCCATTGAGCGCGGCCAGCTTCCGGCCTAGAAACGACTTGCGTGAGACCCCGGCCAGCAGCGGCCTTCCCAGTGTCAATAGCTCTGCTTGCCGGGCGAGCAAGAAGAAATTTTCCTCGAGGCGTTTGCCGAAGCCATAGCCTGGGTCAAGCACGATGGCCTCCGGCGCAACGCCTGCCGCAGCCGCAAACTTCAAACTCTCGGCCAGCCCATCGCGCACAGTGTTCAGCAACGCATTCGGCTCCAGCAGTGGCTGCGTGCGCCACTCCTCTGGCCGTCCGCGCGTGTGCATCAGCACCACACCGCAGCGCGCCTCCGCGCAAACCGAAGCCATCTCCGTGTCCCACAAAAAGCCGCTCACGTCGTTCACAATGTCCGCGCCAGCCGTAAGCACCGCACGTGCCGTCGCCGCCTTGTAGGTGTCCACGGAGAGGATTGCATCCGGCCTCGCCCTGAGAATTCCTTGAATCACTGGTAGAAGCCGCGCCTGCTCTTCCTCTGTGCTGACGGCCGGTGCGAGCGGTGTACCAGAAGCTCCGCCTGCCCGCGATCCCGGCCGCGTGCTCTCCGCGCCAAGGTCCAGAATGTCCGCGCCCTCGTCGAGTAATTGCAGCGCGTGCTCCACCGCCGCCTTGGGATCAAGATATGCTCCGCCGTCGCTGAACGAATCCGGCGTAATGTTGACTACGCCCATCACCAATGTGCGGCGGCCAAGTTCGAGCCTTCGGGTTCGCAGTTGCCAGGATGTGATGGCTCGCTTGAAATCGTCCATTCCTTTTGAATCTCCTCGATTCGTAGCCAACAGCGCCTTGATCGCATTGCCACTATACAGAAGACGACGTTCACCTTTCGATGGTACGCTGCCGACTCTTTGCCTCCTGCTAAACTCCCTCCATGACGGATTCACGGCGGTTTCCAACGCTTCTTTTGGCTTTAGCTTTGCTTCCTTTCACCGGGCTAACTGCCCAGGCTCCCGAGCGACACACCGCCAAGCCACAGTCGCGCACCGTTCCGGCGAAAGGTCCGCTCGCCGACCGCATCCAAGCCATTCTGTCCGATCCGGCATTGAGCCATGCCCAGTTCGGCATCAGCGTAACGACGCTCGACGGCCAGCCGCTATACGGTCTCAATGAGGGCCGACTCTTTACACCAGCCTCGAACACCAAGCTTCTTACAACCGCCGCTGCCTTTGCTCTGCTGCCGGTGGATACTCTCACCTGGACCACGCGCGTAGTAGCTGGAGGCGAGATCGATAGCGCGGGTGTACTCCATGGCGACCTGATTCTGCTCGGAGCGGGGGACCCCACTCTGAGCGTGCGGCAGTATCCCTATCGCGCGCCGGAACTCGCGCCGCCTACAGCTGCGAATTCTGCCGCCGCTCCGCTCGCCGCAGGGGCCGAAGCAGAGAAGCCACCGCACGTCATGGAGCCTCTCGAATTATTGGCCGAGCAGGTTGAGCAGGCAGGCGTGCGAACCGTCGAGGGCAGCGTGGTGGGCGACGACAGCTTCTTTCTCGACCAGCCGTACGGCGCATCCTGGGCTTGGGACAACCTGCAATGGGCCTATGGCGCGCCTGTCTCCGCGCTCACCTTCAACGAAAACGCAGTGGAGTTGAAGGTGACCGCCGACCCGGACAAGCCAGACGCAACCGTGGCCGAGTGGACGCCGAATGTGGACTATTACATTTTCGATAACTCGATGACGCCCGCGGCCAAGGGCGAGATCGCACATCCCGGCCTCGATCGCCGGCTAGGCAACAGGTTGGTGCGCGCCTGGGGCACCGTGCCGGCAGAAGGCTTCCATGCCAACCTGGCCGTTGACGACCCCGCGGAGTTTGCTGCGGCGGCGTTCAAGGAGGCGCTTCGCAGTCGCGGCGTCACGGTCAACGGCATTCCCGTTTCGCGGCATAAATACTCGAACGGAACCGGCGAGTTCGCCGATGAACGCGCCCAGCCGTTGAAGCTCAGCCGCTCCAGCCTGACCACCGTAGCCGCGCCGCTCGAGGATCGCAAAGTTCTCGCCAATCATGTTTCCGTGTCGGTGGCCGAGGACGTGACGGTCATCAACAAGGTCAGCCAGAACCTGCACTCCGAGTTGCTGCTACGCCTTTTGGGCAAGGTATACGGAAACGACGGCAGCTTTGAGCAGGGCACGCGCGTGGTACGCCAGTTCCTCATCAACGCAGGCATCGATGACGGCGACTTTTTCTTTTATGACGGCTCGGGGGAGAGCCCTGACGACCGCATCGCCCCGCGTGCCTTCACGCAACTGCTGGCCTATGCATCGCGCCAACCCTGGGGCGAAGCCTGGCGTGACACGCTGCCCATAGCCGGATTCGACGGCACCTTGGCCGGTCGCTTCCGCAACTCGCCGCTGAAGGAGCGTCTGTGGGCCAAGACGGGCACGCTCAACGAGGTCAACGCGCTCTCCGGCTACCTGATCGCAGCCAGCGGCAAGACATTCGCATTTTCCATTCTCGTGAATGGCCACCGGCCGGGCAGTGAAGCCGAGGTTCAGGCCATCGACAAAATCGCCGAAGCCATCGCCGCGGCAGATTAACCTTGTATCATCGAAGCCAAATGCGTACACCATCCATTTCTGTTCTTTTCGCTCTATTAGTCTGCGCGGCTGGCCTTGCCGTCGGCTTAGTCGGATGCCGCTCATTGCCGCCGTCGAAGCCCGCGTCTCAGTGGACTCCGGAGGAGGCGCGCGGTGCGCAGGTCTACCAGGCGAAATGCGCCCGCTGCCATTACCCGACCACCACCCAGGGCATGCACGGGCCGGGCTTGCAGGCTATCACCAAGGTCAAGTCCATGCCCTCTGGCGCGCCGCCCACTGACGAGCGGCTTACCCAGGTTATTCTGCATGGCCGCGTCATGATGCCTGCCACACCACTCGACGACGACCAACTGCATGACCTGCTAGCCTACCTGCACACGCTATGACCGAAAAAGAAAGCAACGAAGCTCTGAACGGACTCGAAACTGATGCGGTGCCTGATGCGGCGGTTGCCACGCCTCCGCAGCCTGGACGTATGCGGAACCTCCAACTGCTGCCGGGCTTAGTGGCGATAAGCCTCTACATGGTGATCATGGCGGGGTTCAATATTCTAGGTGTCGTGACGGGGCAGGTGCGGCCGATCTTCCTAGTCCTCTCGGCCCTCTTTATCGCGGCCGGCTTGGGGCTGCTTCTATTATTGCGCTGGGCCTGGGCGCTGACCCTGGCTGCCGCGGTTCTGAATGCGGCGCTCTTCTTTTTGAGGTTTGCCGCCAACCGCGACTTTCCCTTCGCAATCCAGGGCCTGCTCAATCTGGTCTTCTTCCTCTATCTGGTGCGAGTCGAGGTACGCAGCAAGCTGCGATAGCCGGATCAATCCGAACTGAGAAGTGCCCCTCCTTGAGCCGAATGACTCCGGCTCGGGTTCACATATTTCATAAAGTCAGACTCCGCCAGACGCGAGGGATGCACCTCGCCGCCAAGCCCGAAGAAGCGGCAGAAGCTCATGATGAGCGGACGCCAGCGAAGCGGATCGATGTGAGGACGGCTTTCGTCGCCACTGAGAAGAGCCTCGTCAACATGCAGCTTGACGATGTGCACCTCGAAGGCATTCGCGCTTACATTTTTGCCGAAAGGGCGGACCTCGTGCACGATGCCTTCCATCTGTATGGGACACTCCAGCACGCGCGGCGGGGCCACGGACCGCGATGCCACAGGAGTGAAGCCCGCAACGCCGAACTTGTCCGGTTCAAATTGATAACCCCAGGCGAGCTTCTTTTCGGGCACCGGATTTTTGCCCGTGGTCAACGCAAGGTGGTCAACATGCGAGACCTGATCCTGCGAGGGCAAGTTGATGACACATTCGCGTGTGCGGATGAGGTTGTCGGAGGTCTGACCCATCTGACCCAGCCCCAGCATGCAGCTCCAACCCAGCCACCACGCAGACGACATCGGCGCAAGGTTTGGTGTTCCGTCTGGGTTCAGAGTGCTGATGAGCGCCACCGGGGTTCCGAAGTAGAGAATGGTTGGTTCAATGGTTCTGTGCATGAGCCAAGGGTAGGCAAATCCCGCCGTAGAAGCATCCCGAATCTTGCTGACAATTCCGGTTGTGCAGGGCTCGCGCCAGAAAACCCAATTCCGGGCGTTTAAATGGGGAAAGCTATGGTGGGGAAAGAAACTTCACGGTTTAGCACTCCATTTATCCCGAAGGATAAGGAAGGGTCGTTCGACGCACAGATAGAGCATTGCCGCAACAATCAGGCAAGAGACTGCATAAATGACAAGCCACAGAGAAGCGCCGGCCTTAGCGATGGCGGGAATGCAGAGGTCCACGAGATGGATCAGTTCCTTGTGGGTAAGGTACAGGCTATAGGCAAGAGTAGCAATCAGCTTCGCTCCCGGAACTTTAAATCTGCTCAAGAGTCCGTTGGCGCTGAGCGCGGACGCTACAAGAAGTCCAAGACCAAGCGATAGTAGCGGGAATCCAATTACGGTTCCGAAAGCGGAGACGCCCGAAACGGAAACCCAGCGGCCTTTGAAGAGCCAAGTTGCGACACCAACCATGAAAAGGCCCAACAAAAAAAGTGTGTGTCCCCTCTTAGTCAAGGCGCTCCACCAAACCGGTCGAAAGGTTCTTACCAGAGCAATCGTCACGCCTGCGAGCAACCCATCGAGACGGCTGTAAGTGGGATAGTAGATTCGTTCTAGGTAGACGAGGCCAAAGGATTGATGGGCACTGGCCAGTGGACGCAGCATATAAAAGAGGACGAAGGATCGAACGCAAACTCCAAACAGTACAAGACCGCCTAGAAGTGCAGCGGTTTTTCGGATAGACGGCTTGCCCATCATGAGAAGCACTACG
The DNA here is from genome assembly GCA_049518535.1 of Occallatibacter sp. Classification (GTDB taxonomy): domain Bacteria; phylum Acidobacteriota; class Terriglobia; order Terriglobales; family Acidobacteriaceae; genus Telmatobacter. The sequence continues at coordinate 47,269 of JBEKRS010000040.1, forward strand.
AGCGGCAGAAATAGATAAAAGTGCTCCTCAATGCAGAGGGACCAAACGTGTGAAAAGGCTTGGTTGATTCGATAATCGGCAAAGAGATTCTGAGTAAAGGTGAGTAACTTCCAAAGGGGCGGAAGGTTGGGTCTCTCGCGCCAGACAGGAAGGATATAGTAAGTCGCCAGCACCACGAGATAGGCAGGCAAGACCCGATAAAACCTGCTTCGATAGAAGGTCCACAACCGCGGGCTCTCGTTGCGCAGATAGGGTCGCAATAGCTGTGACCCAATTAGATAGCCACTGAGGACAAAGAAGAGATCTACGCCCATCCAGCCCATCTGCGCCGCAAATGCCAATGCCGACGGCATGGTTTTAAAGTAATGAAAAGTGTAAACATGAAACCCCATGACGGAGAGAATCGCCGCACTGCGCAGAGTGTCCAGTCCGTGAGATCGTGAGGCGGATTGGGTCAAAAGAGGATGATCCTCAATGATGATTCCCACTATCTTAGAGCATTTCGGAAGACTCGATCAGAATCGCGCTCCACCCATTCCCACAAAACATTAGCATTCGGTTTTGCAGACGACCGGCGCCTTATTCATAAACCGATCGGGGCTTCCCGCTACAATGAAAGCGTGATGGAACTGGTGCAAATCTCTCCCGCCCTCAAGACGCCGGCGCCCAAGCCCGAGTGGCTCAAGGCGCGCGCACCGGTGGGCGAAAACTACCATTCCCTTAAACAACTAGCTCGCTCACTTCAGCTCAACACCGTCTGCGAGAGCGCGCACTGCCCCAACATCGGCGAGTGCTGGCATCACAAGACCGCGACTTTCATGATGCTGGGCAACCTCTGCACACGCCGCTGCGGCTTCTGCGCCGTGCCCAAAGGCCGTCCAGAGCCCATCGACTTCGACGAGCCGCGTAGGGTCGCGGAGGCAGTAGCTGCTTTAGGGCTGCTCCATGCAGTGGTTACCAGCGTCAACCGCGACGACGACCTTATTGGTGGCGCGCGCGCCTTCGCTCTGGTCATCGAGGAGATTCGCCGCCAGGCTCCCGGTTGCCGCGTCGAGGTCCTCATCCCTGACTTTCAGGGCAACCGCGAAGCCATCCGTACCGTCGTCGAGGCCCGCCCCGAGGTGCTTAACCACAACACCGAGTCGGTTCCCCGGCTTTATCGTGTCGTCCGCTCCGGCGCGCGCTATGAGCGTTCGCTTGAGTTATTGCATTACTCCAAAGAGTTGCGCCCCGAAGGCCTCACTAAGTCGGGCGTCATGGTTGGCCTTGGCGAGGAGACTGCCGAATTACTCGAAGTCTTCCGCGACCTAGCCGCTGTCCGCTGCGACATTCTCACCATCGGCCAATATCTGCGCCCCTCGCGCGATCACCTGCCCATGGCTTGTCTCTACACCCCGCGTGAGTTCGCCGAACTCAAGTCCGCGGCTCTCAAGATGGGCTTCCGCCACGTCGAATCCGGCCCGCTGGTCCGCTCGAGCTACCACGCGCATGAGCAGGCAGCGTCGACCGGACTGGCTGTCGTAGCGTAAAGGAAATTGCTCAGGCTCATTTCCAGACCTTGGGTCACGCGTGAGAATATGAGCGAAAGGTGGTCTCCACATGCCCTCTCTTCGCAACGAGAAGATTCGCAACTGCCTGATTCAACGCCTGCAACGCCTCACTCCCGAGACCCAGCCCCAATGGGGAAAGCTGGACGCGCCACGCCTGCTCAGCCACCTCAGTGACACCTTCGACATGTCGTTAGGTACCCTTTCCGTACCGTCTCACAATATCAAGGCACTTCAGCGCTTTCCCTTCAAGCACTTGTTTCTCTATGTCGTCCCATTTCCCAAGGGAGCCAAAGCGCCGAGCGAGCTTCTCAAAACCCCGCCGGGTGATTTCGAATCAGACCGCAAGCGGCTCTTTGACCTGATCGGTCGGCTCGCCTCGAAGCCCCGCGCCCAAGGCCCTGAGCACCCGTTCTTTGGCCCACTGACCAATGACGAATGGAATTCGTTACAGTGGAAGCACGTCAGCCACCACCTCAAGCAGTTCGGCCTTTAACCGCAACCTTTCGCTGTACACATCAAAGCCTGCCGTAGATGCTCGCTGGCATTGCCCACATTCCGCTTCGTTTTAGTAAAATAGCCGTTGGCAATCTGCACCACGAGGACGAACCCAATGGCAGCTTCATTCATGGCCGGAATTCCGGCGCTCAAAGAACTCAACGCCGGCCTCAGGCGGCGGATGGACCAGGCCGTGGCCGACTTCCAGGCCAACCTGGCCGCCACGCGCACCGGCCGGGCCAGCGTCCACATGCTCGACCAGGTCAAGGTGGACTACTACGGCACGCAAACTCCCATCAGCCAACTGGCGCAGGTCTCCTCGCCGGAGGCGCAGCTGATCCTGATTGCGCCCTGGGACCCGACCATCCTCAAGGAGGTCGAAAAGGCAGTGCGCACCGCCGACCTCGGCTTCAATCCCATCTCCGACGGCAAGGTGCTGCGCGTGCCCGTCCCGCCCATGACCGAGGAACGCCGCCGCGACGTGTGCAAGCACCTCAACAAGGTTCTCGAAGAGCACCGGACGGCTGTAAGGAATGTGCGCCGCGACGGCAACGACGCCCTCAAAAAACTCGCCAAGGAAAAGAAGATTAGCGAGGACGAGGAGAAGCGCGCCTTAGAAGAAGTCCAGAAGATGACCGACGAAGAGATCCGCCGCATGGAAGAGCTTTCGCACAAGAAGGAAGCCGAAGTCATGCAGGTGTGACGGGACGAACTGCGTTCAGCAAGCGGGTGCAAAACAATCAACTCCTCAGTTGAAAGGTAAGTTATGACTCGAATCGTTGCCGTTCTCATGACCCTTGTTATCGGTACTACACTATTCGGCTCCTCAGCCGCGGCTCAGGAACGGTCCCAGGGGATTTCGGTGCACATGCTCCCAAAGCGGGTCGCGGATATTGGAGGAAGGCCTTGGGGTTTTACCGTAGACTCTTCCCCAAGGTTGAAAGCTGCGGCTCAACGCCCCGTCTTCCAGACAGCAGAAGATATTCTTTCATTCATCCGCAAGCAGGATTCCGAGGTTCAGCAGAATGGCCTTTGGATTGTGACGACGAATCCGGACGCATATTCAGAAGCAGAGAAGACGCTCTTGGAGAACGTGAAATCCATGTGCCGCCAAGAAGGAATCCCGCTGTTTATATGCCGTGCTTCTGAACTGCCAAATGGATGGACGCGATTCGATTAGTGGGCCGATGGGCGGCTTACCCTTACAAGCTACCTAACTATCTCTTCACCCGCTTATAAAACGGTATCGCAACTTGCTTCGCTCTCACCGCATTGGCGCGGCACTGCACGATCACATCGGCCCCACTGGCAGCTACTGCTGTTGGCACCAGCGCCATCGCAATATTCGTCTTCAAAAACGGCGCGGGCGAGCCGGAAGTTATTGTGCCGATCTCGTTGCCATCAAGGTCAAGCACAGAGTACCCGTCGCGGGCGATGCCGCGCTCCACCATCTCCAGACCCACAAGTTTGCGTTTCGGTCCACCCGCAGCCTGTACCGCCAGCAAAGCCTCGCGGCCCACAAACTCGCCCTTGTCGAGCTTGAGCCAACGCTCCAGGCCGCCTTCAAAGACATTAATCGAGTCGGAGATTTCGTGGCCGTAGAGCGGCATTCCCGCCTCCAGCCGCAAAGTATTCCGCGCGCCCAGCCCGCAAGGACGAATGCCGAACTCCGCCCCCGCCTCGAGCAGCGCGTTCCATAGCTTCTCAGTGGTCGCAACATCCGAGGGTAGATATAACTCGAAGCCGTCCTCGCCGGAGTAGCCGGTGCGAGTTATCAGCACATTGGGTACGCCTGCCACATCGCCCCATGTGAACCAATAATTCTTGATCGCCGCGAGATCGACCTTTGTCAGTTTTTGCAGCGTCTCGAGAGCACGCGGACCCTGCAGTGCCAGTTGTGAGTAATAACTCGAATAATCGGCGATATGAATCGAGGGCCAGCCGCCCACCTGCCTGCGAATCCATTCAAAGTCCTTGTCCTTGTTGCCGGCGTTGACCACCAGTAGGTAGTCGTTCTGGCTGAGCCGGTGGACCAGAATGTCATCGACGAAAGTCCCCTCCGGCCTCAGCAGTGCGGAGTATTGTGCCTGGCCGTCTTTCAGCCGCGAGGCGTCGTTCATCGTAATATGCTCGACGGCGGCCAGAGAGCCCGGCCCGCGAAACTGAATCTCGCCCATGTGGCTCACATCGAAGAGGCCCACGCCAGTGCGCACGGCCATGTGCTCGGCAATCAACCCGCCGCCCGCTCCGGGATACTCGACCGGCATATCCCAGCCGCCAAAATCCACCATTTTGGCCTTCAGCGCGCGATGGGCGGCATTGAGTGCGGTCTTCTTTAGCGGTGCGGCGATAGGTGATGCGGCGATGGATTGGGTTGGCGACTGCATGTGATACTCCTTATCAGCGGTGAGGCGGTGTCCGCCTGCGATAGAAATGTGCCGGCTTCAGGGTCAAATTCGGCGATCCGGCTCTGCGGCGGGTTGAAAGCAAGGGACGGTCCGCCACCTTACCGCTTCCGTGCCCGCCAGAACGAACTCACGCTCAGGTAGAGAAACACCGCCATTATCGCTGCAAAAACCAGGAACTTCGGGCGATTTTCGCTGTGAGCCCAACTCTCCCTCATGCGCCAGAGAGCCTGGCCAAAGAAGACCACGAACAAAAAGAAGAAGGCCCCGGTGACCTCAAGCCAGAGAATGCCGCCCACCCGGCGAAAAGGACGCAAAAATCCACCCACGCCGCGCGTCACGCCCTCGGCCGCCCGCCCGGACGGCTGCCCCTTTGTTCGCCCGCGTGCGTCTACTCTAGCAGTGGTTTGCGGGTTGGCAGCCTGCATACCGGCGTTCGGGGCGCTGGCGGCGAGGCGCTGACCGGCGACCCGCCCGGCAACCCGCAACCCGATGCCCAAAACACGGCCGATGGTTTGAGGTCTCATTCCGATATGATGTTAGCAGCGGCGGTCGCCGCGCCGTTTTTCTGAATTTGTGTGTTTCGCAGTTGCTCCCGGCGAGCATCGGACGTAAGGTAGATAAAACCCACGCCGCAGCTTGCGCCTCTTTGCTCGCGCCGGCCGCTGCCACTGGAGGAACCCGTGACATCCCGTCTGCGCGAACTCATTCAGCAATTGGGCGAGGCCATCCATGAGTCGGTTATCGAAAGCGAGCAGATCGCTGGCGTTGTCCAGGATATCCGCCAGCACGGCTTCGACGTGCTGCTGATGCTGGAAGCCACGATCGGCCTGAACGACGTGGCCACCAAGCAGCCAGAGGCGACTCAAGGCAACGCTCTCGAGAGCGGCTCTGAAGGGCCCTTCACGTCTAACGATCTCCATTTTCTTCGTTCGCTGCGCATCTCAGTCGCTGGCGACAACGATAGCGCCACGGACTCCGACGCTAAATAGCGCCTCCTGAAGCCTTTCGGTCGCGCTCTGGGCAGGATTTCGCCTGCTTTCAGAGCGCAGAGCTGTCGAAGGTGTTGCGCTGCACCAAGATAGCGATTGATTTTGCTGCGGCGAACGAAGTTTTGATGTGGACCACCTCCCGCCGCCCACCAACTGTCCCTCCCAGGTCCCCGAAAGCGAGGGACCTGCGGCGCGCGCCGCGCGTCTTGCCAGGTGGAGCGAACTAGCGCATTATTTGTTTGATAAACAGTGGGTTAGAAGTTGATGGTTTCTGGTGAATTTGAAGTTATAGGTTGTTGGTTGTGGCTTAAATGGGAAGATATAGGTTGCTGGTTTTGCGAAAAGTGACAACTTGCGGCGCTCCAGTTTTGAGAGAGTGGAGCGTGCTGGGTTACCG
>JBEKRS010000041.1:0-52071 GCA_049518535.1 Occallatibacter sp.
TAGGTAACATTCACTGCGAGTGCGGCTGGATTGGTCGTGACCGTAGCTGTGATCGGCGAGCCGCTATAAGTCTGCGATAGGTTGCTCAGTGTCACCGTGGCTGTTGCTGGGATCACTGTGAGAGGCACCGTAGCCGATGCTGTTGTGTAGTCTGTGGCATCGGTGGGGGCAAAGGTTGCTGTCAGTGTCTGCTGTCCGGCGATTAGCACTGTCCCGGCCGCGGGTAAATAGGTGAAGCTTCCGGCCACTGTCGAAGTAGCATTCAATTGCGTTGTACTCAGCGGCGTGCTGTAGGTGATTGCCGCGGGTGCTGCCCAAGTGATCGCCGGCGTGGCCTGAGTGCCCGTGCCGCTCAGCGTGATGCTCTGCTTGGTGTAAGCCGGTGCGGCGGCATTCAGATTGTTATCCGTCAGTGCCAGCGAGCCGGTGAGTGTGCCTGCAGCAGCCGGAGCAAAGCTAATGCGCAACTGGCAGGAAGCGCCAGCAGCTAACATCCCCGCCGTCGAGGAACCAGCACTAACCAGTGGGCAAGCCGAGGCACCGCTGCTGTTCTGAGTGAAGTTCGTAGCGATAGTCGGGTTGTTGCCGGACGATGGAATCGGAAAGCTCAGCGCCGCATTGCCGACGTTCTGGACCGTTACCGTCTGCGGGCTATCAGTGCTGGTTGAGCCAACGACCGTGCCGGCGAAGTTTAGGCTCGGCGCATCCGCGTAATCCATCTTCTCTATGCGGTTGTTGCTTGTATCGGCGACATAGACGTTGCCGACGCCGTCCACCGCGACATCATAAGGGAAGCTGAAACTACCGCCCAGCGCGTCAGCCGTGGTATAGCCACCAGCCGCCACAATCTCCAGCACAGTGTAAATAGAAGTGTCGAGATTCTGGCCGGCTACGAATAGGTTCCCAACCCCGTCCACTGCTATGTTTGAGGCTAAGATCATTCCGATGGCTAACGTATTGACTGTTCCATAATCGCCTGCTGCCAGAATCTCTTTCACGGTAGAGCTGCCGCCGTCTATAACAAAGACATTGTCGCTGCCGTCCACTGCCACGCCACCGGGATACTCGAATCCGCTGCCCAGTGTTGCGACACAAGAACTTTCAACGCAGCCAAGCGGAATCTCTTTCACTGCATTGTTGCCCCAGTCCGCAACGAAGACATTCCCGGAGCCATCCACCGCTACGCCGCGGGGATTACTGAAGCCGTCGCCCAATTTATTGACCGTGGTGTAATCGCCCGCCCTCAAGATCTCGTATACAGAGCTGGCGCCGTAATCGGCCACGAAGACATTGCCGTTGCCGTCCACTGCCACACCCATAGGAGTGTTGAAGCCGCTGCCCAGTACGTTGATGATCGGCGAGACCGGGATGCTGCCGTTGACCGCCAGAATTTCTTTGACCGCCCCGTTTTCCGAATCGGCGACGTAGACGTTACTGCTGCCGTCTACCGCAACGCCCATTGGAGCGGAGAATCCGCTGCCCAGTGTACTCTGTTCGCCCGGCTGAAAGGTAATCTGGGGCCCGACGCCGCTACCCTGGAGATAGCCAGTGGCGATTGCGTTTCCATTGTTGTCATAGATCACAACTGCGCCATAGCGGGTTCCGGCGAACTTGGGGGTGAAGGTCACGTTTACGGTACAGGTCTGGCCGGCTGCATATGCGGTATTTGCCGTGCAGGTGTCCGAACCGGCGTCTGCAAAGTCCAGGCCGGTCGCACCCTGCGTCAGTACGGCTGTACTTCCCAGCGTCACGGACTTGTCGAAGGTAAAGATCGAGGGAACGCTTGGGCTTGCAGTTCCAATGCCTACCGGTCCAAAGTTAGTCGGTGGCGGCGCGGTAATCTCCGGGGAATTGACGACTGTCAGGGAAATCCCCGTCGTTTCTGCCAGGTCTCCGGATGTGCCGATGACGGTTACCCCGTAAGTCGAAGCTGCCGTGGCACTGCTCGCGGTGAGTGTCAGCACACTGGTTCCGGTTGTGGGGTTCGGACTGAACGATGCGGTTACGCCGCTGGGCAGATCGGATGTGACAGCTAAACTTACGCTGCCGGTGAATCCCGCCAGGCCGTTTATTGTAATCGTGGTTGTGCTTGTACCACCTGGGTTGACACTGAGGCTGCTGGGCGAAGCCGAAAGTGTGAAGCCCGAAGCCGGTGACCCTGCCAGGGCGTTAATCAGATTCTGGCCATTCGGACTGCCCCAGCCGGTTACCAGGTCGTAGCCGGACGCGGCCGAATAGCTACCCGATGTGCCGCTCGTGATGTCGTGGAAGTCCGTGTCATAAATGGACGTCACATTCTGCGCGTAAATGGTTGGGTTGAGGAAGCCGATGGATGGTTCGTCGTTGGCGGCTAACTGCTGGTTGAGCAGCGCAACATAGCCAGCCCACATGGGCGCGGCAAAGCTGGTGCCTCCATACTCATTGGCCAGACAGGTCGTCTGATTCGAGCAGGTGTAGAAGGTGAAGTTCGCGTTGGCCGATACGTCCGGGCCGTTACGTAGGGTCGTCGAACCTAGGTTGCTGGAGTTGATCACGCCCATGAGCTTCTGCCACGCGGGAATCGCGATTCCATCAGGAGAGATGCCGCCGCCACTATCTAACCAAGCGGTCTCCCACTCCCATGCGCCGCCCGCGCTGGCGGTAATCAGGTCTGTGCCGCCGACAGAAACGACATTTACATCGTCCGACGGCCAAGCCTCATTCACTGACGACCAGGTGGAATCGTCGCCGGAGGCAGCAAAGAAGTTTTGTCCTTGAGCCGCCATCCTTTTAAAGTAGGGGTCAAGCGCGCTTGGATCCGCCGGCGTCCAGCCCCACGAGCAGCCAATGGCGGTGGGAAGCGGATTGTGCGTGGTCATGGCGCTGACGATTGCAGTATCGGACGATCCGATATACATCACCAGGCTCGACAATCCCGGCGCCATGCCGAGCGCCTGGGTCATGTCAAGCGTCTGCTCGGTGTCGCTGCAACCGCTGGAATACAGGCAAGTGGTGCTGGTTCCATCCGTAGAAAGTAATGTAACCGGCACATTGTTGGTTTGACCGACATTCGTGAAATAAGTGTTCAGATCGGCCAGATTGGTGCCCAAGAACTCAAGCAGGCCGAGGTTCTGACCGGCGCCGGTGAGAGTCGTTCCGCCGTAGTAGGCCGCCCGCATATCGCTGCCCAAAAACGATGCAGACGGACCGGAGCCGGTGGTGGCATGGGAGACGACAGCCTCAGGGGAGATACTATGGGCCTGCGCATAGTCGCTCTTGCTGACCAGCATGGTATGCGGGATGGAGTAGTTGTCCAAGCCGGAGATATGCCAGAGCTGGAACGGCAGGTCTACTGTGGGCTCACGGTCTGGCGCATAGAAGACGCGATTCTCAGTAGGATGCTGGTAAGTCTGCAGGTTGATCCGGAACGCAGCCTCAATGGCCGAGACGGAGCCTTCGACCTGCACATCCATACCATCACGTGTTCCGCCAACGACCGCCAGACCCTTTGCCGCTGCGAAAGCAACCACGGCTTCATAGTTCTCCTGAGTGGGACCAAACCTTGCGGTGAATTCTGCTACGGAAAGAAAATGACGGTACGAGGGGCTTGCCGGATCATAGAGTTCGTCGAGGAATGCGTTTAGCTCCGCCTCATCGCGCAGCGTCAGAACGATGTTCAACCGCATGGCCTGGGTTGCGGGAAGATGCCCGAGTGGCTGCGCCTGCCTGTTGAGAGTCGCCTCACGCACATGGCGCGTCATCAACGACCTCTGTGCCTGAACCGAAATGCTGAACAAGATGAAAGCGATCGTGCAGGAAAGCGCAACCCACAACCAACATGAGCGGGCAGCCTTGCTCAGCTTCCACGGACGTTTGGAAACATGATGAGAGGCAAAGGCGAACTTCGCCGGGTAGGCTGACTGCAAAATTGAGATCATGGCTTAATCGCTCCTGAGACGAGGTGGTACGGTTCGCGCTGTTCACTGCTCATAAGTCAACAACGGCCCATGACAATACCCAGGCGAGCTGCAGAGATCGCAGACTACGGGATTTTGTTTCCATTGAAAGTGACAAGAGAATATCATGGTTAATTCAGATGAACCATCGTAAATAAGTAACATTTCAGGATAAGAATAAGTAACACTTCACGACAAGCTTATCTTCTTTACGAATACAAGGCCGTAAATTCTCCTTAGTAAATTGCCCGTTCGAAAGAGCGCGTTGGCTTTTCTCGATGCGGCAACCGGAATTCGGAGTGAACGCCGAGCGGATGAAAGCAGCGCGCGCATGCGTTGTTGGCTGCAGATCGAATACCTTGTTCATATCCTTGATTCGGGAACAGATCCACATGTAGGCAGAGCACAGACGCAGTTCGTGGCTGATCGTTGACGGCATACGCTTGAAGGTGGCGGCAATTGCCGCCACCTTCAAGCCAAACTCAAGCTGAGTTTGGAGTATACCTATGCGCATTCCCAGCTTTATGCTGGATCAAGATCACCGGCCTATGGAGTAACAGCGGCATAAGTTGTGCCGAAGCGAATATCGGCCAATGAACTATCATTGGTGGCGTAACCTCCTTCGTAGGCGAAGGACTCGAAGGCGATATTTCCGGCCGTCGAGATTGTCGCGCTCGGCGTGGCCGGAGCCGACCCACCAAGCGAGGTTGGGTTTACATACAGGCTGATCACGTTCGTCGAGCCGAATGTGATCTCAACGACCATCAGGGTTGGTTGACCCTGAACGACTGCCACATTCGACAGCACCGGCGTGCCGTCGTTGTATGTCAAGCCCCAGTCGGCCGTACCACCAAAGTAGCCGATCCCGATGCTATCCGAAGAATTCGGCACCCAGGAATTGCTGCTGCTGTAATTGTTGAGGAATACCGCGTTGATATCTCCGTTACTCACGTCCTCACGGATTAGAAAGCTGAGCCAGATGGACGTTCCAGATGCGCCAATCAGGCCATTAGAGAGATAGGAACTGTACGGACCGCTCGCGGTTACATTCAGTTGCCTGCCGGCGCTCTGATACCTAAAACCACCAACGGCATAGTTCCCGGTTGTCTGCAGGCCTGTATAGGTCAGCGGAGTCGTCGAAAGGATCTCGTATCCTGGTATAACAGTCGAGCCGGACTGTTCAACCCAAGCCGCGCCCCAACCGCTATCCCCACTCCCGGTAGCGCCATTCAGCGCTGCTCCTGAAGCTTCACCAAAGGGCTCGTACGAAAGAAGCGTTCCTCCGCCGGACACAGCGTTAACAACGACGCTATGTGTCACCTGCGCTGCAGCGGTATAGGTTCCGTTGCCTGCCTGATTTGCGGCCACAACGACCGTGCCTGCGCCCGTTACCGTCAGCGTGTTGCCGCTAACTGTTCCAGGCCCGGAGACCACGCTGAATGTGACCGCCAAACCGGAGCTTGCCGATGCCGACAAGGTGATCGGGCTAACTCCATACGTCACTGGTGATATGGGTGCCGCAAAGGTAATGGTTTGCGACGCTTGGTTGACTACTATGCTGTGAGTTACCTGCGGGGCTGCCGCATAACTGCCGTTGCCCACCTGGTTGGCGGCAACCACGATGGTGCCCACGCCAGTCACAGTCAGCGTGTTGCCGCTAACTGTCCCAGGCCCAGAGACCACGCTGAATGTGACCACCAAACCGGAGGTTGCCGATGCCGACAGCGAGATCGGGCTAACTCCATATGTTACCGGTGATGTTGGCGCTGTGAAACTAATGGTCTGCTGTGTGCCACCACCACCACCAGAGGTCAAAACCAGCGGCCCCATAGCGGAAGGATTGTTCCAGGTATCGTTGACCGTTGCCCACCAGGCAAGCTTCCCTAGTTGGGTCCCTAGAGCGGTCGCGGTGTCAATCATCACGTCGAAGCCGTACTGCGTGCCTGCCACAGGAGTGGTTCCTAGGGTCGTCCACGGAATGGCGATGGCCATCTGATAGCCGCCCGAGATGTTCTCCTGCCCAAAAATGATGCCACTGACCGCATTGTGCTTCGATTCGGTCACTACGGCTCCGCCGCTGCCATACGGGAAGGCATACTGAAAGTCTGTTGGACCGTAGAGGGTGCTCTGGGTATCAGTGCCGGAGAAGTAAACCTCTACCGTTTCGCCGCTCCAAATATCAGCTTCCGTGGGGGCAATCAAATAGCTGTCCTGAACGGAAACCAGGAGATAGAGATAGTTGGTATCCCACAGTGTCTTATACTGCGCCGTATCGGTTGAGAATCCGTTGAAGTAGTGAGACAACGGAATAAAGGAAGCATTAGTCCAGGCGCCGGTGTTTGCTCCGGTCAGCGGCGGCTGTGTGCTGGTTACTGCATCGTCGAGAACATTCGGTGTTGCGCTGGCTTGCGGAGAGGGTGCGCTTGCGCCGCCTCCGTTAGTAGCTTCCACAACATAATAGTAGGTTGTCGCGTTAGTCACCGACCTATCTGTATAGGCGACTACAGTCGGAGTGCCGACCTGGGTATACGGGCCGCCACTTACCGTTCCGCGTAGAACGTTATAGCCGATTGCGCCTGTGGAACCGGCCCATGTCAGTGTTACCTTGCCATTGCCAGCAACCGCAGTTAGGCTCGCCGGAGCGGGTGGAGCAGGTTCCCCGCTAGAGGACCATGCACCGCTCATGGGCACCTGGAAGATATACATCGATCCCGGAGGCATTGTGAAAGTGTAGCTTTGAGTGACAGTTACCGGCCTGCTGCCGATGGGGATATTCAATGCGTTATTGTTGGTCCCTCGCGGATCTCCGGTGAGCGTATAGAGTTGCGCAGTGCCTGTCGGCACAGCGGGGAAATTGAGAGTAACAGGAGTTTGATTGGCCAGAGAACGGGAGATAACCACGACATCAGCTTGATTGGCCACTCCTGCGTCCGCAAATGTATAGACTGCAATCAGCGGAACGGCATTCCCAAGAGTTATATTCGGATCGCTATATGTCGGATTATTTGACTTGGCGTTGGTCAGCACCATCGGACCGGAGCAGTAGCTATTCCGCATCTGATTCGCTTCCCAGATTGGATGCGGGAAAAAGCCATTGGCAAAGTTCGTGTGTGTGGTGTATGGCCCAGTACCCAGGCTAAACATGAAGAGGTTCTGTGATCCGAAACCGCTCTGCGTCGCATACAAGGTGGTGTCGATCGAGGCTATTGCAGCGGCCAGTGTATCGTCTCCCACCGTGTTGCCCCCGTATGTATCCGTTCCTGGGCCCTCCTCGTACGAGGTCACGGCATAGTTGTGTCCATTCGATGCATCCAATTGCTGCTGCGCAACAATTGCATTGATCCAAGGACCATTGGTCATCGGGACCTGGACCAGGTCCGACTGATAATACTGGTCCCCGGCCAAGGTGTTGACAGCGTTGCCAGTGCTGCTGCCGCTCGTGTAGAGGAAGTAATCGACCAAAGAGGCTTGAGGCGCGGCTGTTATCGCTGCTGAGCCGAAGGACGGGTTCAACGTGAAACTATTGAGGACAAACTTGATCTCACTTGAATTGAAGTAGCTCTTGTTGGCAATTGCCTGGCTGATTACAAAGTCCGCCCATTGGCCGTATGCCGTATCGGCTGGCACAACCTGCGTACCCCACTCCTCATCGCCGAGTTCAATATAGATGGTACCGAAGTCCGCAGTGTAAGGTCCGGGATGGCTGGCAGGACGCATGGAAGCATATCCGGTGCCAACCGGAGCGGACAGATAATCGATAAGCTCGCCCCACTCTGTCGGCGACAGGGACATGTTGATAAGCAACCAAGGATTTGCGCCTGCGGCTTTCACATTGGCTAGCGCATCGGGCAGATGTTCCAGCTGCCCCGGCAACTCATAGTCGTTGCCGATGCCCTGAGTATTGCGCGTCTTAATCTCCGGCGTGAGCCAGCTATTCAAGCTGAAGAATCCGTAGCTTGTGTTAGACAGTCCGAAGTTGCTCCAAATGCGAATAGTCCCCGGATGATAGTTCTGCCACGCCGTCATAACTGTCGGATTCAAAGTGTTCGGAGGCCAGGCCGTGTCGTAGAGCTGGAAGTTATCCACCCATAGCGTACCCGGTGCGCCGAAATCCAGGTGAACGCCGGGTTGGGCTGAGCCCGTTGCTAGCCCAGCAACTGCGGGGAATGTCCAGGTAAATTGCTGCCATGTACTGTTCACCCCGGTAAATACGTGAGAGATGCCTAACCCGTTCATGGAGAATGTGACATTGCCGCTGGCGATGCCTGATTGCATCAGCCAGACAGAAACTTCATAGGTATGTCCCGACTGAAACTCCTCATTCGCGGGGCCAACAAAGGCACCCTGTACATACTGCCAAATCCCATTGGTTTCCGTATTCGTATCCGTGAGCTCTAAGCTTCGGCCCCCGGCGTCCGAGGAAGGAACGTTCGTGGACAAGGTATACGGCCATGTCACTGTTCGCGACTCGCCACCTTGTGTCTCAATAGACCAATTTGGGTAGTAAGCGGAAAACCGCGCGTCCAGGTACTGGATGTTTGGTACAGCCTCAACATTATCCATTACAAGCCAAATAATATCTCCGGATTCAGTGGCCGGCCCTGAATTGGCAAAGGTGATTGTGCAGTTAGCCGGCGTTTCGCTTTCCCCGTCTGCGGTATAGCCTGTCACAGTGTCTGAGCGCAGCAGCGACCACTCGCCACTGCTGTAACGATAGGTATATGCGGTTGCTCCCACGAAGTAGCCCGTAGTAATACTGTCCCAAAAGTCGGTGCCGCCGTCGGAGCCGTTGTTTTCCGCGATGAAGCTGGTTGCTGTGCCGTTCTGGGTTGCGGTCAAGCTAAAGCGGGCATCGTAGGACGAAAATCCACCGTCCGACAACCACGCGTTTTCCATGATATTCTTGCCCGCGGCGGGCTGCATGTTAAAGCCGACTGGAACTGGATTGGGTGCAAGAACCTGAGGATAGATATTGAAAACGGCGGGAGTGGTGGTGGTTCCCAAACCCTGTACGGCGGGCGTGGCGCTCACCTGACTAGACAAAGCGCTGGCGCCGGATGAATTGAGTGCCGCAACATTGAAGGTATAGGTCGTCCCATTAGTCAACCCCACACCGGTGGAAAACGTTTGTGACCACACCATATAACTGCTTGTAGTAATTCCGGTTGCAATAGGGGTTGAGCCCGAGTTCATGTAGACGTTATAGGAAGTCGCTCCCGAAACAACGGTCCAGGATAACGACACTTGCGTATCTCCAGGAGTTGCCTGCAAGTTAGTGGGAGCACTTGGAGCTTGGCTCCAAAGCGTGGGACAGCTAGCTAATACCAATAACATCGATGCGATAAAGCATCCAATGGTACTTATTTTGGTAATGAATCGTGTCTTGGTTGTCTCAAAGGCTTTCATGTGTGCACCTCATATCTGTTTCCCGAAACGATTTCAACATCGATTTCCGGAACTTCGGGCGCAACTAGGACCGCCCCCAAGCAGGCTTTCGCCTTGGAGTCGATAGGCTCTCAATCCGCTCAGCTTGAAGCCACGTTGTGTCGGTGTGGTCAGGTTTGAGCTATAGGCTATGGAGAGTGACCTGGTCCTTTGTGTCAGGCGCTGAATTCCGATCGCTTACGGCTTCCTCAACATTGCTAGTGAGTTGGGCGAAGCACAATGGCCGGAGGCGGAGACGAACACAAAGGCACTTCACCGGAGAAGTGAATTAGTCTCATTGAAACGATATTTCTCCAAGACAATATTTGGTGCTAAGTTTGAGCCAGCGAGTTCTTTTTTAGTTTTGGGAAATTCTGAAGAGAGACTAATCTTGAGTTGAAAACTTTGTCAAGGCATATTTTTAAATCTACCGTTCACAATTTTTAAATCTATTGTTGACAATGCGGAGGGTCGAAAAAGTGCTGCGATTCTTCATCTCTTTTGCTCATGTCGCTCCGTTATGGTGGGGATCTGGGCGTTGGGGCGGAGTTCTATGGTCTCGATGATCACCACAAATGTGGGTGACTATGAGCTTGAGCTGCCGCGTGATGAACCCAGTAATGCTCCGCTTCACACGCTCCTCTGCCCGCCAGCTGCGAAGTGCCGAGCGTCCGGGCCGGAACCCGTGACTGTGTCCGGAAAACCCCGCATTCCACCTGCCTTGCAGGACTCGCATCACCGCTCGCTGCACCTTTCGGTCAAGCCCCGTGGGGATGCCCAGCTGACGTACCCCTCTGCCCGGCTTGGGTATCTTTACCGGCTTCACCGGCTGCGGCTTGTAAGCCCCTGCTAGAAGTTGTTCGCCGCTCCGCCGTGAGCGGTCAAACTGCAACCTGTTGAAGACCGGGATGAGTGCGAGAACAAGCCCTAGAGTGGTTTTTCCGTCAGGAATGGCTCTGGCTTGAGCGAACCATCGCGTTGCTTGACCAGCATCTGCACCTTGCCCTCGGCGGCGTCTAGCTCGGCTTTGCAGGCGGCCGAGAGGCCGACGCCCTCCTCGAAAAGCTTGAGCGACTCCTCCAGAGCCAGGTCGCCTTGCTCCAGTTGATCGACTATGTTTTCGAGCTTCTTGAGCGAGTCTTCAAACGAGGGCATGGCAGTTACTCCGTGGAATTGGCTCCCGGTGGGGGTAGCACGCTCGCGATCACTTCTGCGGCGATGTTATAGCGGCCGAAGGGAGCGCTGACCTGCACGCCCTGGACGAAGGGCCTGACGGACTCGAGCATCTCCTGGGCGATCAGAATGCCTTCTCGGCGGGCGGCCTCGGGCGTGTTGGCCTGGGCCATGCGCAGCATGATTTCCTCAGGCATGGAGACGCGGAGGTCGTTCTTCAGGAACTCCGCATTGCGCAGGCTGACCAGCGGCCAGATGCCGGCGATGACCGGAATCCGATGTTCTCGGATGCGTTCGAGGAAGCTCTCCAGCAAGCGCAGGTCGAAGACCGGCTGGGTGATGGCGTATTCGGCGCCGGCCTCAACCTTGAAGGCAAAGCGGCGCAGCTCCTGCTCAATGTCCGGCACGCCGGGGTTGGCGGCCACGCCGATGGTGAAGTTGGTCGAGGCACCGATTGCGTTTGAGCCGATGTCCAGGCCGTGATTCAGCCGGCGCACGATGTTGACCAGACCGATCGAGTCCACGTCAAAGACAGCAGTGGCGTCGGGATAGTTGCCCAGCTTGGGCGGGTCTCCGGTCAGGCAGAGAATGTTGTGCAGCCCGATGGACGAAGCGCCCAGCAGGTCCGACTGAATGCTGAGCAGATTGCGGTCGCGGCAGGTGTAATGGAGAATCGTCTCGATGCCGGTGTGTTGCTGAATCTGAATGCAGAGGCTCTGCGCGCTCATGCGGGCCGAGGCGCGCGGCGAGTCGGGCACGTTGATGGCGTGCACGCCCAGTTGCGCCAGAACGCGGGCGCCCTCGATCTCCTTTACGCAGTTGATGCCGCGGGGCGGCACGATCTCGACCAGAGTAACGAAGCGGTCCTCGGCAACCAGGGCCCCGATGCGGGAACGCGCGCCGAGAGGAGCGGGCGGCGTCTCGGTGGTCAAGGCTGGCGCGGTGCCGCCGACTTCTACGCGAGCCTGCGCATCGATGGCGCGCATGGCCGAGCGCATGGCGCGAATGTGATTGGGCGTTGTGCCGCAGCAGCCGCCTACCATCTGCACGCCAGCGGCGATGGCCTTGCGGGCAAAGCTGGCCATGTACTCTGGCGAGCAGAGATAGATGTTGCGTCCCTCGACGGCGCGGGGCATGCCTGCGTTGGGCATGGCGGCCAAAGGCAGCGTGGTGGCCGCACGCATGGCTTCGATGGCCGTCAGCACCGTGGCTGGACCGGTCGAGCAGTTTACGCCGATGGCTCCCGCGCCCCACTCGGTCAACAACGCAGCGGCTTGCGCGGGCGAGGAGCCGTCCAGGCAGTTGCTCTCGTCGTCCACGGTGACCATCACCAGTACCGGCAGCTCTGGAGCAATTTCGTGGGCTGCCGCAAGCGCCTCGCGGGCCTCGTTCAGCGCGGGCATGGTCTCGATAATCAGCAGGTCCACGGCGGCCTTCCAGCCATGCGACGAAGGCCTGTCGGTGGGGGTCCCGGTTCCGATCAGCGCGCGAATCTGCTCGGCAAAGGCCGCACGCGCCTCGTCCAGGCCGGTCTTGCCCAGCGGTTCCAGACGCACGCCGAGCGGGCCGAGAGCGCCGGCTACCCACGCCTCGCCTGCCTGCTTTTCCCTGAGGTGCTCGACGGCCTGGTGGGCTATGCGCACGCCGGCCGCGTTGATTTCGGCCACTTTTCCGGCCAGTCCATGCCGCGCCAGACGAAAATGGTTTGCGCCAAAGGTGTTGGTCTCGATAATTTCCGCTCCGGCCTGCAGATACTCCTCGTGGATCGCGAGGATCATGCTGGGGTCGGAGAGGTTCAGCTCGTCGTAGCAGCGGTTGATGAACACGCCGCGGGCATAGAGAACTGTGCCCATGGCGCCGTCGGCGAGCAAGGGGCGGCCAGCGAAGATGTCGGCGAATTGCGGCATTCTTCTGTCATGCTAAGCCACACAGCCGCACCGCGCCAACAGGTAAGGCCGCTTTGTTATACTTCGGTAGTCATTAGGTTGGGTTGCACCGGTTCCGGGCAGGCTTTTTTGCCTTTCGCCCGCTTCGTCGGCAAGCGCCGTCAATTTGTTCACGCCGCGGCTATGGCCGTGGGCATTCTGCGCGGCATCTTCCGCGTCTTCGGTCGAGGTAAGGGATTTTGAACAAGAGAAGTCTTTGCATGAGCGCCTTTGCGGCCCTGGTGGTTGCAGTGGCGCTGGCGGGTTGTGGCACCACTACCTATTTCGCGGGCCGGACGCTGCCACCTAGCGGGCTCACCAATCGCGTGCTGATCGCAATCCAGAATCCCAGCTCCTTATCGAACGGTACTTTGCAGTTTGTGGATGCCTTTTACGACATTCGTTATCGCTATAACAGCACCAATGTGGCCCCGGCATTTTCCATCTCCGGGTATTCGGGAAATTTGCCCATCACCATCCAGAACATGCCCGAGGAGCAGTTGGGCGCTGTCTACGGCTTCGGTGACGGCAGCTTCAACATCGTCAGTTATTCCGGGGAGAAGAACATTGGCGGCACAAGCGGCCTGAACGGCCACTCTTCCAGCATCTTTACCACGCGGAACCAAGCCTACATCTTTGCCGCCAGCCAGGCTTCTCACGTGCTGACGATAGTAGATAAGTCGTCGATCAATGCCGGTACGTATCCGCTGAGCCTTCCCGGCGTTTATAGGGTGAGCGTGAATCCCGCAGGAACAGCGGCCTTGGCCTTTGTGCAGAACTCGAACTACGTCTATTACCCGCGCAAGCTGACGGCTGCTCAGACTGCTGCCTACTCCGGTGGTCCCAATACCTGGCCTCTGGGCGCGGTGGACTGCGAACCGCAGAATGAGCCGGGTTGGTGCCTTTTCCAGGCGCTGGATCCAGGCACCGGCAATCCGCTGAGTTTTAATCGTCCGATCAAGGCTGTCTTCTCCGCTGATGGCGGTACGGCCTATGTGCTCAATTGCGGACCGGAGTGTGGCGGGACGAGTACTGCCAACCCTGCGGCAACGCCTCTGTCCAACGCGTCGGTGACGCTGATGCCGGTGGCGCCGCTGATCTTTCTCATCGGTCAGGCGTCGGGCACGCTGCCCACGCAAACCGCTCTCAGTGCAAATTGCGCGACGGCCGGCAGTACGGGTGGATGCAGTATCCCCATCCCTGGCGGCGCCAGCAACGCGCTGGTCGACAGCTCCACTATGTACGTCGTGGGCCAGCAAATGATGACCGACGGCTTTTGGGGCGGTCACCTGACAGTCTTGAACCTCTCCAACAACACAGCCTCTAGTCCGATTTCCATCAGCGACGGAGAGCCAGGCGCCGTCAGCCGCATCTTGCTGGCCGACGACAATACGCTGTGGATCGCCATGGTCCAGTGCACCAATGGCGAGCGCGCCAACAACGGCCAGCCCGATGGCTGCCTGACCATGGTCAACACCACCAACAATACTGCGACTCTGTTGCCTTATATCGGCGACGCAACCGGCATTGCCGCTGTCACGGGCCTGCACAAGGTCTACACGGCGGAAGGCGGGCAGGTGTACATCTACTCGACCGTGGACGGCTCATCGATCGACAACCAATTCGTGACCGTGACCGGTACGGCCTATGATGTGGCCTACATGGACGCAACTACCGACGGCAACAACACCGTCTACTGATCCGATGACCGCAGCCGGGACAGGCCCTTTTGTTGCCGACGTGCTGGCTATCGCTGCCCATCGTGACGATGTGGAACAAACCTGTGGCGGAACGCTTCTGCGCATGGCCTCGCGCGGCCTGCGTACTGCCATTCTCGATCTGACTCAGGGTGAGGCTGGTACTCGCGGGAGCGCTGAAGACCGTGCGCGTGAAGCCGACGAAGCAGCCCGCCTGCTGGGCGTTGGCTGGCGTCAGGCTCTCGACATGCCCGACGGCGCGATCGAAAACACCCTCGAAAATCGCATCAAAATCGCGCGCGTCCTGCGGCAGCTTCGCCCTCGCGTGGTCATCCTGCCTTATTGGCAGGCGCGTCATCCGGACCACGCCATCGTCGCAACCCTCGGCTACGAAGCCTGCTTCCTCTCCGGATTGGCCAAAGCACCTGCGGTGCGGCCAACTGCGCCTCCGACGCGAGCGGCAACTGAGCCCGAAGAAGCAGAATCTCGTCCCCATCGCCCTTTCAAAATCGTCTACGCCAGCTTGTATGCCGACGTGCGTCCCAGCTTCATTGTGGACATCTCACCGTTTATCGAACAGCGCCATCAGGCACTCATGGCCTATCGCTCACAGTACGCCAACCAATCCGTAGGCAGCGCTCTCTTTGTCCCCGAAGAGGAGATTCGCGACCGCACGTTCGCTGAGGCCCGTCACTACGGCTTGCTGGCAGGCGTGCGCTACGGCGAGCCTTTTGTGCAGAAGGAAGTGGGCTTGGTTGACGACCTCACTCTCTTGCCAGTCCAATCCATCTGAAGCCCCATAGACCCGACGATCCGAAAATTGATCTCAGCGCCACGAACAAGTTGCTATATTGCAAGTAAATCGGTTTTCCTCGGGGGTATGTTTGCGTCTTTTATCTAGCTTTCCGTTTGTGTTGCTGGGACTCGCGCTCTCTGTTCCAGCGTTTGCCGCACAAACACAACTTCCGGCCAACCAGGATGCCCCGCCTTCGCTTGACGGAGTACCTGGTCCGTTGATCTGGCAGCATCCGCCCGCGCGGTGGAGGATCGACAACAGGCAGACGCTTGCGATTACCGCGGACAAGGCGACCGACTGGTTTGTCTCGCCTGTGGCTGGCAGAGGGAGAGACAATGCGCCGCGATTGCTCTTCAAGCCCGCAAACGATTTTGTGTTAAGCGCGAAGGTGACGGTGGACTTTCACTCCCAGCGGGATTCAGGTGTTTTGATCCTTTACGTCAACGATGCGGTATGGGCGAAATTGTGTTTTGAAATGTCGGCAGAGATGCATCCGGCGATCGTTTCTGTGGTTGCAAAAGAGGCTTCCGACGATAACAGCTCCATCCCAATCAGTGGCAACTCGGTGTACTTGAAGATGGCGAAGGCGGGGCAGGCAGTCTTCTTCTACGCTTCAGAAAATGGCCAGAGCTGGTCGGTTGTTCGTGCTTTCAGCTTGGGGAAAAGCCCCAATTTGCGTGTTGGTTTCTCTTCGCAGTCGCCCGCCGGCGATGGCTGCACATCCGTCTTCTCGCAGATACAGTACCTGCCCGAGAAAGTGAATCTTTGGTCGGGCAAGTGACGCGTAATTATCCCTAGATGCGCACGTGAAAGGTGTTCAAGATACTCATTGCACTTGCAAATGAATCATAAGAAACAGTTATTCAAAGTGAAAATAGAATAACTTTTCCTTATTTTCCTTCTTCCGCCAAACTGAAACAAGAGGGCAGCTATGACGCAAACCTGGGATCCGAAGACCTATGGCACAAACGCCGCTTTTGTGCATGGATTGGCCGGCGGCGTGCTCGAATGGCTGGACGCCAAACCAGCTGAATCGATTCTCGACCTCGGATGCGGCGACGGCCAACTTACCCAGCGCATCGCCGCCATGGGAGCCATGGTTATGGGTGTCGATGCCTCGCCAGAGATGGTTGCAGCCGCGCGCTCGCGGGGCGTCGCTGCCGACGAAGCCAGCGCCGAGTCGCTCCCCTACGCCAGCGCGACGTTCGACGCGGTGTTCTCGAACGCCGCGCTGCATTGGGTTCGCGATCAGAACGCCATGATGGCCCAGGTCCGCCGCGTGCTCAAGCCCGGCGGCCGCTTCGTGGCTGAAATGGGCGGCCACGGCAACATCGCCGCCATTCGCGTGGCCCTCACGGCGATACTGGCGCGCCACGGCTGCGGCGATCGCAAAGATGACGAGAACTACTATCCTACTCCGGACGCTTACTCACGCAGGCTTTTGCGCCACGGCTTCCATGTGGAGCGAATCGCGCTGATTCCGCGCCCCACGCCGCTCGCGAAGAGTGGAATGGACGGCTGGCTGCGAACCTTTCGCCGCAGTGTTCTCGATGGGTTGCCCGAGGCGCTTCGGGAGACGGTGATCGAGGAGACAATCGCGCTGCTCGCGCCGGTGCTGCGCGACGAGGAAGGGAATTGGATTGCCGATTATGTGCGCCTGCGCTTCGTCGCCACGGCCTGACTTCGTTTTCAACGACTGAAGAACATTTGTCCGCCGACGGCGATCAGCGTCAGTGCAAAGATGCGCCGCAGCCAGAATGCTGAAATGTATTGCGCACCCACTGCGCCGAAGTAACCGCCCACCAGAAACCCGGCTGCCAATAACAACGCCACGCGCAGGTCCGCATTGCCCTTGCGATAGTACTCCAAGAATGCAAACAGGCCCACAGGCGCCAGCAATGCGCCCAGCGATGTGCCCTGAGCTTTGTGTTGGTCCATCCCTACAAGCCATACCAGAGCGGGAACGAATAGAATTCCTCCGCCAATGCCGACTATGCCGGAAACCATTCCCACCACCAGCCCCACCAGCAGCATCATCCAGGTCACAAGAACCTCCTCAAGGCGCGGCCGATCAGGAAGCCCGACCCGCGTTTTCAGCGTAAATCATCGGACGTCGTGGCATGGCTCGCTCAGGCCATCGCATCAACGCTACGGAATTCCATCACAGTTTCACGGTTCCACAGTAAAAATACGGGGGGGAGGGGGTATCTTTTCCCCCGAGCGTTATACTTCGTTCCGACACGCCGAGAGGTCGATCCAACCCGAGGATAACTGGATGGCTGATAATGATCTGCAAACTGCTCGCTAACCAGTGGGACAATGATTGCCTGGCGTGCGATCGCGTTCTTTAGCTCCCCGTTCGGCTGTCATGCTTCTGGTCAAATTCACACAATGTTTGCAATTCCTTTGCCTGACTGCATTAATCTGTTAATGATTCCGTGCGGCCTCCGCATCTGAAACTAAACGGCCGCCGGGCGAGGGCAGAGCGGTTGAGCCGAACCATTTTTGTGTTAGAAGACGATGCCGACATTGCGCGGCTGGTGCAGCACCACCTGGAAGCGGCTGGTTTCGCGGCGCGACTATTTCATACCCCCACTAACCTGATTCCCGACGCCGAACGTCAGGCGCCCGCGCTGTTTTTACTGGACATCATGGTACCCGGCGGCGACGGCCTCGATGTGTGCCGTCGCCTGCGCAGCCACCCCGCGCTCTCCACCGTTCCCATCATTTTTCTCACCGCTCGTGCTGGGGAAAGCGACCGCGTGCTGGGCTTGGAATTGGGGGCTGACGACTACATCACCAAGCCATTTGCCACCCGCGAACTGGTAGCCCGCGTCAAAGCTGTACTGCGCCGCTTCGAGAGGCCTACCACGCCCTCGGTTATCAGCTTTGAAGAAGTCATCATCGATGCTAATGCCATGCAGTTGATGGTGCGCGGCGAGTTGACCACCACTACGGCCACCGAGTTTCGTCTGCTGGATTACTTGGCGCGCCATCCGGGCCGGGTTTACAGCCGCGATCATCTGCTGGATGCCGTTTGGGGCGATGCCCGCTTCGTTACCCCCCGTTCGGTTGACGTCTACGTGCGTCGCATACGCGAGAAGATCGAAGTCGATCCGGAAAACCCGCGCTACCTGAAAACCGTGCGCGGCGCCGGCTATCGCTTCGAGCTTCCCAAAAGCGAGTAGGATCATTTGACCCGCAATATCTTCACCAAACTATTCGGCCTCGTGGTCCTGATGATGGTCCTTCAGGCGGCGGTGACGGAATTTGTCTTCATCCCAATCATCTCTTCCAAAGTGTTGGAGCTGCCTCCGGGCAAGACATTTCTTCTGCTTCGTAATGAGGTTCTTTGGTCCGCACTGATCGCGCTGGCTGTCGTGCTGCCCCTCGCCGCCTGGATCGCTCGCCGCATCTCTGTGCCCCTCGATCAGGTGGTTACCTTTGCCCGGCGCATCGCAGACGGCGACCTGGATGCCCGCCTTGACTCGATAGCAGGAGATGAACTCTACACAATCGGCTCCGCATTGAACCAGGCCGCCGAGCGGCTGAGCAAGATCTTTGCCGAGCTCGAGAGCCGCCGCCAGGAGTTGGCCGCCATGCTCGATTCCATGCAAGAGGCGGTGATCGCGATAACTTCCGAGGGGCTTGTCCGCTGGTCTAACGCCCAAATGCAGCGCATCGCCGGCACCGAGATTCGCGCTGGCCGGCCGCTGGTTCACGCTGTACGCGACCCCGATCTGCTGGCCTGTGTGCGGTCCGCGCTTGAGCAGCGCGAAGTGCGTTCCGGCCGCGCAAGTTCGCTCGCGCCGGGCCGCATCTTCGAGATCCATGCAGCTCCGATGCCCTCCGGCGGCGCACTGGCCGTGCTTCATGACGTGACCCGCATTGAGGCTGCGGAAAATTCGCGCCGCGAATTCATCGCCAACGTCAGCCATGAGCTGCGCACCCCGCTCACCTCCATACAAGGCTACGTCGAAACGCTGGTCGAGGACTCGCTTGCGAACGCGGAAATCACGCGCGAATTTCTCGGCATCATCCTCAAGAACTCCAGCCGCATGAACCGCCTTACCGAAGACCTGCTCGCACTGGCAGGCGTGGAGAGCCCGGACTACAAGCTGGCGCTTCAGCCTACGCGGGCCAGCGCGCTGGTCAAGGACGCCATCGAGTCTCTCGGCGGAATCGTTGTCGACTCCGGCGTCGCCATCGAATCCTCAGGCGCGCCCGATACGGTGGTCATGGCCGACCCCGACTCGATGAACCAGGTCTTCGGCAACCTGATCGAAAATGCTCTTCGATACGGCAAGGTTGGCAAGCGCATTCAGGTAGGCGCGCGGCTTTTGGAATCTGAAGTTGAATTTACCGTCCAGGATTTCGGACCAGGCATCGCCTCCGAGCACCTGATACGCATCTTCGAGCGCTTTTATCGCATCGACAAGGCACGTTCCCGCGAGTCGGGCGGAACAGGACTCGGCTTGGCCATCGTCAAGCACATTGTCCAGGCCCATGGCGGGCGCATCTGGGCCGAAAGCGAATTAGGCTCCGGCGCTGCCTTTCATTTCACACTGCCGTTTGCGCCCAAGGAGCAACTCTCTACCGCAGGCGTTGGTCTGTAGGATTTAAACAGAACAAAAATAAGCGGAGTACTGCGGCCTGGAGGAATGGTGAGCTCGCTGGGGATCGAACCCAGGACCCACGCCTTAAAAGGGCGTTGCTCTACCTACTGAGCTACGAGCTCTCACCAACTACAACTTAATTGCATGTAATAAGTTGTAGTATGTCAATCTTTCCGGTCTTGCGCAACTTTTAGGCGTTAGTGACCACTTTGTACCGAAGTCGGCACCGCAGATGGCAAGGTATCTAACGCTTGCGTCGGGATGAGATGGGCATGCCTGACGGTCATGGCGATCGTCTTTTGTCCCACCAATTCCTGCACTGTCTTCAAGTTTACCGCACCCGTCACCAAACAGCTAGCGAAGGTATATCGCAGCGCGTGCCGGGTGACGCCGTCTATCTTCTGTGGAGTCAAGCTCCGTGGTCAGAGGCGTTGCTCGTAGGAGAGACCACCAGACGGTCACGCTCGTCCTTGCGCGGCGCGCGCAATACTTCAAATGTGTATCCCTGCCGAACTGGCGCCATGGAGCAAGATGTACCGTTAGCAGTTGGATTTGCCTGCCGATGCTTTTGACAGTGCGGTCGATCTGGATGCAATCTTTTCCATGCTCAGGCTGCCGCGTTGCACGACTCAGGGCGAGTGAGGCTCTCTTGATACAGCTTGAGAATCTGGCCGGCTATGTACTGAACTGATATTTAGGTGATATAACGGCGACTCATCACATTCATCCGCACCTTAAGATTTGTGTGGCGAACACGCAGTGGTGACATATAAAATGAACGAAGGCGCTCATGACCGAAAAGAAAAACCTATCCCCTGAAATCCTCCTTCATATTGCCCAAACTCTGAACCTTCCTATGCGGGGCCTGGTCGCGGTTATTGAACTGCTGGACGACGGCGGCACGGTTCCTTTCATAGCACGCTATCGCAAGGAAGCCACTGGCAATCTGGACGAGGTGCAAATACTCGCCATCGAAGAAAAGCTGGCTTATTTTCGCGATCTCATGGATCGGCGCGAAACCATACTAGCCTCGATTTCCGAGCAGGGTAAGCTGACCGACGAACTCAAGGACCGCATCGCAGCCACGCTTGACAGGAGCGAACTCGAAGACCTGTATCTTCCTTATCGACCCAAGCGCCGCACAAAGGCCACCATCGCGCGCGAGAGAGGGCTTGAGCCGCTGGCCAGTTATCTATGGGCGCAGCAGCAGGGCGCCGAGCCGCTCGATAGCTTTGCTGCTACTTTTGTGAACCCGGAGCTGGGTGTCGGCACGGTGGAGGAAGCGCTCGAAGGCGCGCGGCACATTGTTGCCGAGTGGATGAGCGAAGATGCGGATCTGCGCAAGGCGCTGCGACAGCTTGTCTTCGACGAAGGAATGATCGTGAGCCGCAAGGTCACAGATGCGGTAGACGAGCAGGAAAAATTCAAGATGTACTACGAGTACAAGGAACCGGTGAAGACCATTCCTTCACACCGTATGCTGGCTATCCGCCGCGGCGAGGGCGAAAACGTGCTTTACTTCCTTATCGAGGTCGAGCCGGAGCGCGCTATCGGGATCATGCGGCGGCATGTGATACGGCAGCAGGGCGATTGGACACACCACCTTGAACTGGCCGTCGACGACGCGTGGAAGCGGTTGCTGAATTCATCCATTCAAGGAGAGATTCGATTGGAGCTGAAGCGGCGCTCCGACACCGAAGCCATCCACGTTTTCCGCGACAACCTCTACAATTTGCTGCTGGCCCCGCCTGCTGGGCCTATCTCCGTGCT
Organism: Occallatibacter sp.; assembly: GCA_049518535.1. Lineage (GTDB taxonomy): Bacteria > Acidobacteriota > Terriglobia > Terriglobales > Acidobacteriaceae > Telmatobacter. Next base: position 21,337 of record JBEKRS010000041.1, read on the forward strand.
GGGCATCGATCCAGGACTGCGCACGGGCTGTAAAGTTGCCGTGGTGGATGAGACCGGCAAGCTGTTGGCGCACGATGTGCTCTACCTCCATACCTCGAAGCATGGCAATGACGAAGCCGCGCCGAAGCTCGAGGCACTCTTGCGCCTCCACAACGTCCGTGCAATCGCGATCGGGAACGGGACCGCTTCGCGCGAGACCGATGCTTTTGTGCGTGGGTTCCTGCGCGACAAGGGCATTCAGGACATCTTCTCGGTTACGGTGAGCGAGTCAGGCGCCAGCGTCTATTCCGCATCGGACGTTGCCCGGCAAGAGTTCCCCGATCTAGACCTGACCGTGCGCGGAGCCATCTCCATCGCGCGCCGGTTGCAGGACCCTCTTTCGGAATTGGTCAAGGTCGATCCCAAATCGATCGGCGTTGGCCAGTACCAACATGATGTCGATCAGCGCCAGTTAGCAGAGTCTCTGGAAAAAACGGTGGAGAGCTGCGTGAACCGCGTGGGCGTCGATTTGAATACTTCGTCGTGGACGCTGCTGCGTCACGTAGCTGGCATCAGCGAGCGTACGGCACTGAACATCGTGAGTTATCGCAACGAGAAGGGCAGCTTTCGATCGCGCATGCAGGTGTTGGAGGTTCCGGGGATTGGCCCGAAGACTTTTGAGCAGGCGGCAGGATTTCTGCGCATCCGCAACGGTGACAATCTGCTCGACATGACAGCCGTGCATCCTGAGTCGTATCCAGTTGTCGAGCAGATAGCACTGTCCCTGAAGGTTTCAGTCCAAGAAGTCATAGAGCAGCCAAAGTTACTGGAGAAGGTTGATCGCACGCAACTTTCGGCGGGGAGTTACACGCTTGATGACATTTTGACCGAGTTGCGCAAGCCAGGCCGCGATCCGCGCGATAAGTTCGTTGCACCCAGCTTCCACGACGACGTGCGCGGCATCGAAGATGTGCAGGCAGGCATGGTGCTTGAAGGCGTAGTAACGAACGTGACCAAGTTTGGAGCCTTTGTTGATATTGGCGTGCATCAGGACGGCCTGGTTCACATCAGCGAGTTATCAAACCGCTATATCAAAGACCCGTCGGAGGCGGTCAAGACCGGCCAGATCGTCAAGGTCAAGGTGTTGAGCATTGATCTGAAGGCAAAGCGCATCGCGCTTTCCATCAAGGCGCTGTCGGCGATAGCGCCCCGTCCCATAGCTAGGCCCGCACCAAAGCCAGAGGCAACGCTCGATGAGAAACTGGCGGCGCTGTCGATGAAGTGGAAGGCACGGTCGTGAGAACACGGCAACTGGAAGCCTTGTTCGCCTCTACCGTCAACCGAGCGGCCGGGCGTTCGACCAACTCGTCTTGTTTTCGATGGAGGCGACTGAGGACTACCCTCTTCTTCTGTCCGGTATGTTCTTCACTTCCAGTCAGCAGATGAGCCCTGACACAAATAACTCGACTTGCTGCATCTTGACCCATTCAAGCGATCTCTCATCTTAACTCTTCCGGTATCGGTTCCAGTCCTTTTCGACAGTCTTTGCCATGCTTTCAGCAGCATCTTTGAGCCAGTCTTGTCTTTTTCGCTTGAGGTCTTCCAATATCCGCTTCGACTGACCTTTAGTGCCCAGATGAACGTTTGCAGCTTCAGTGCCCATTGCAGATAGAAGCATTTCCTCGTCGCTATGCTTCGGCAGAGTCTGAATGTCAATCGGATTTGAATCTGGGGATAGACGCCGGATCAGCCATGATCCGGCGATGAGTTGGAACGGGTCAGGGGATCGGATAGCGGAACTTATCGCCTTCTCATACCAGGATTGATGATGGCCAACCTGGTCGTCGAGCCACGAGCAGGAAGATGGCACCATCAGCTTTGCTTCTCGCGCGATGAACCCACCTTGCCAGATAGCGATCGCAACGAATCGTTCTTGTCCGAGACTTCCCATTCCGGCTTGACGCCTGACGACCTTGTATTCCATTTGTGGGTCTGGCAATGTCTTTTCCAGTGCCCGCTTCAGGTCTTTGGCAAGAGGCTTACGGATTGCCGGCAAGTTATTCAACTTCTCCCAGAAATTTGTGGGTGGCTTGAAACTGTCCACTCCCAGCTTAGTGAGCTTTTGTTCTCTTTCAGCGAGGACAACTGGATTACCACCCTCGCGGAGAGAGTTCAGATATCCGTCTAGAATTGCATCGCATCCTGCTTTCAGTTTGATCGAAATCTCCTTAGCATCGATCATGATCTTCAAGCTGGCGGCCAACCTGACAAGGTCATTCGTGTAGGCGAGCGGGTACGCTTCGTCGAAATCATCGACGCCCCAACATAAACGGCCTTCGGAATCTCGCCAGGTCCCGAAACTATTAATGTGCAAATCGCCGACGGCCAGAACTTTCGGAGCGCTACAAAGCTGAGTGCAAACTGATGGCCATAGTTGGGCCCAGCGATAGAATGTTCCCCGCAGAAAAGAAAACGGGCTTTCTTTCATCTGCTTGTGTTTTGATCGAAGGTCGGATTGAATGACCTTCGTGCAACTGCCCATCCACGCCTCGTAACTCGCGGTTGCACGTTGGATGTCGGTACCTCTGTCTTTCGAAGATGGCCCAACAACGGCGGAAATTGCGGCGTGGTGACTGGTTTTCAAGAATCAATCTTCCTAGATGAAATACTTACTTAATATTCACAATATGATGCGCAGACGAACACATAAGTTGTTTATTACTAAGTTATTGACGCCCTAGGATTCGCGACAAACTTCGGCGCGATCGACTATTCGCGTACCTCAGTCTGCACACGGGAAGCATAACGAGGAGAAACCTTACAAGGCTTTACACTGATTTTTGTATCTGCAGTTATCGAGGTGATGTTGACGATTCCGCGGTAGCACTTGATTCTTGATCGGCTTCTTCGCCAATCGATAGCTTCGAAAGGCCCGAAAGGCGCATCTCCGCCGCCGTACTATCGATTTCGCTGTTGATCTCTGCCCCTACGAGCAGCATGAGGCCCGTAATGTAAAACCACGTTAGCAGAATGATAACTGCACCCAGTGAGCCGTATGTGACAGAGTAAATGTGAAAGTAATGGATGTAAACGCGAAAGGCAAGAGATGCGATGAGCCAGCCGCCAATCCCGATGGCGCCGCCGGGGGTGAGCCAGTGCCAATTGCGGCTCTTTACGCTTGGTGCCCAGTAATATATAACGGCAAAGGACAGCGCAAGAAGAAGTGTCGCGACAATCCAGCCCGCGACCGTAACAATCGCGCTGGCTGCGGTCGCAAAAACATCGTGCTGAATATTGCGGTGAGCCAACCTGGAAACGAAGTCAGCGCCAAGCAAAGAGGCGAGGCCACCCGTGACAATCACGATTAAAATGACAGTTATCGCAATTGCGTAGATCCGAGCCACGAAGTAAGAACGCCCTTTCTCAACCTTGTACACGACGTCGAGAGTATCCTGAACGGCTGAAATGCCAACCGAAGCAGACCAAATTGCCGCGATCAATCCAAAAGTGAGTTTGCCAGAACTTGCCGCAGCGGTGGTCTCATTGAAGGTCTGAAGGACCGTGCCCAGCGCCGCAGTAGGAATCACGAGAGCGAGATAGTCGAGAAGCCGGTCATAGAATTGTCGCGCGGACCGGGCCGCGAGACCCAGCGCCGAGCTCGCGCAGAACAGTGTCGGAAAAAGAGCGAAGAGAAAGTAGAAGCCCAGTTCCGCAGCGTGGCCGAAGATTCGATCCGCCCGCATGGATTTCCATGTGCGCGCCGCAATCACGCGCGTAGGGACACGTTGTAGGTTCCATAACGAGTGAAGTGATGAGCGGGATACAACCCTCCACACGCGCCTTTCGGAGCGAAGTATTTGCGGATCGCCACTTGATCGAGTACCTGTCACCATAGATCCTCTTCTGCAGCGGGAGAGGTCTTTTAGCATTCGAACAGCCGACCTGGGTTAATTGGATGCTGATTCCGGGTCGGGCAAACGTTAACCGCATCATCAACCATGAGTTTGGTTCGAGCGACGCAAGTGCGTTCGCATTCCGCCGTCAAACCTATGGCGCCCAGCGAGCATCTCAGAGAGCAAGCGATGTCGATTTAGGGCATCGTGAGATTAGGGAGTCGTCGGATATTGTCTTGCTGAAGTCAAAAAGCTCGATCGACATCACAAACGGCTGCCGAGTCCGGAGACGATCTTGCGCAGGCATTATCGTGTGTTTGCTGTTGGCAGCGAAGTCCGGCCCTTTGGCTCAACAAGCCCCGAAAACTACGAGCGACACGCCGGAAACCACTACGGCGAACGCGGATATTCTTTCCAGTTATGCAGGCCAGAATGTGACCACAATGGAGATAGCGGGTCGTCCACAAGTTACCGCCTCTGAGTTCGCATCGCTTTTCGCTCAAGAAACCGGCAAGCCGTTCTCCATTGACAAGGTAAACGAGATAAAAGCTGCGCTGAAGGCCGCTACAAATTCCACTGAAGTGCGCGTGCAGGTTGACGCGGAGACGAATGGCCTTCGCGTTCAATTTATCTTGGAGCCCGCCGTGTATTTCGGTATTTTTGAGTTTCCGGGTGCAGAGCGATTCCATTATTCACGATTGGTTCAGGTAGCTAATTTTCAAGCACAGACGCCTTTCAATGCGGCTGATGTGGAGCAAGACCGGCAAGCACTGCTCACTTTCTTTCGCCAACAGGGGTATTTTCAGGCCAAGGTCAATGCAGATATGAAGGTGGACGAAACGAACGGACTTGCCAATATCTTCTTCTCCGTGAGATTGAATCGCCAGGCGAAGTTCGGCGATATTAAAATTGAGAAAGTTGCAAACGAAGAGACAAGGACGCTCGACCAAAGCCTTCAAACACTAGGGGCGCGCTTTAGAGGAGCGGCAATCCGCAACGGACGGCCCTACCATTTCTCCACACTATCCAAGGCAACTCAATACCTCCAGGATCGTCTGCAGAAGCAAGGCTATCTGGGAGCGAAGGTAAAATTAGCGGGCGCCGAATACCATGCGGACACAAACCACGCCACTATCCATTTCACTGTCGAGTCTGGTCTAACGTCAAAGGTTTCGATTGAGGGGGTGCACCTGTGGTCTTGGACGCGCAAGTCACTTTTGCCCGTCTACCAGGGAGTGGGTGTGGATGAAGAGTCCGTGGAGGAAGGACGTCAGGCCCTAATCTCCTATTTTCAGACTAAGGGATTCTTCGACACAAAGGTGGATGCACAGCTAAAAAAAGAGGCCAAATTGAACACGGTCGTCTATCGGATATCGAAAGAAAAGAGACACAAGGTTTCGTCTGTGAAGATATCCGGTAACACCCATCTGCCGGCATCGGATCTAACTTCGCATATTACGGTCCAAGAGTCGCATCTGTTTTCTCCCGGAAAATTCAGCCAGCAACTCTTGCGCTCCAGCGTGAAGAATCTCAAAGCAGTCTATGAGGCCGACGGCTTCAGTAGCGTGCAGGTTACATCTAGCGTCTCCAATGAAGGAGGGAACATCAAGGTCTTCTTCCGCGTGACAGAGGGGCCGCGTGACGTTGTGAGTTCGCTCACGATCCAAGGCAACGACAGCTTTCCAGAATCGCAATTCGCGCCGAACGGACTGAAGCTTGCGGCGGGCCAGCCTTACTCGCAGGCACACGTTGAGGCAGACCGTGCGGAGATCGTCTCCCATTATTGGCAGGCCGGATATCTTAATTCTAGCTTTCGCGAAACTGCAACTGAAGTCTCCAAAGATGATCCTCATCGTATCAATGTGGTTTATCACATATACGAAGGGCCAAAGGTCATTGCGGGAAAGATTATCACGCTGGGTCGCGCGCAGGCCCAGCAACGGCTGATCGATAAGGATGTTTCAGGAATCAAGCCGAGCACGCCGCTGACAGAATCGCAGCTGCTGACTGCCGGAAGCAATCTCTATGACCATACGGGTGTATTCGATTGGGCGGAAGTCGACCCAATGCGCCAAATCACGACGCAGTCCGTTGAAAATGTGGTGGTCAAGGTACATGAATCGAACAGAAATCAGATCACATATGGATTTGGCTTTGAGGTAATCAATCGCGGCGGCAGCATACCCAGCGGCACAGTTGCACTTCCGAATCTACCTCCGGTTGGCTTGCCATCGAATTTCGCGTCAAATCAGGTGACATTTTATGGGCCGCGAGGATCATTCGAATACACGCGCAATAATGTCGGAGGAAAAGGAGACCAGCTCTCCTTTACGGGATTCGCTGGAAGACTCGATCAGAGCGGCAAAGCTTACTACATTGTTCCGGATTTTCATTGGTCGCCATGGAAGGCGACGACCTCAATCTCTGCAGAGCGCAACGAAGAGAACCCGATCTTCTCATCACAGGAAGAGCTGGCCAGTACTCAGTTGCAGCGGCCAGTGGATAAGAGCAAAAAGGACAGGCTGTTTCTGCGTTATAGTTTCAGTCAGACTGACCTTACACGAGTTCTGATACCCGATCTTGTGCTGCCCCAGGACGAGCACGTCCGTCTTTCCACGCTATCTGCAAATTTTACGCGCGACACGCGCGACAATCCACTGGATGAACACGAGGGAATGTTGGGGTCGCTTGAATTGGATTTAAATGACACCAAGCTGGGATCGAGCGTGGACTTCGCGAAGCTAGCCGGGCAATTGGCTTTCTATAGGCTGGGGTTTCATAACATCGTATGGGCCAACAGCGTTCGAGTTGGATTGGCGCAGCCTTTTTCCAACAGCCGCGTACCTCTGAGCGAAGAGTTCTTTACGGGCGGCGGCAACTCGCTGCGCGGGTTTCCACTGGATGGAGCAGGACCGCAGAGACAAGTGCAGGTTTGTCCGAATGGCGCGACGAATTGCAATACATTCATCCAAGTTCCCAGCGGCGGTAACGAACTATTGCTAGTCAATTCCGAGGCTCGGATTCCATTGCCGATCAAAAAGGGTCTTGGTCTGGTTGTTTTCTATGACGGCGGAAACGTCTTTCCGGGCGTGGGATTTGACGACTTCACATCGCTCTACAGCAACAACGTCGGGCTTGGGCTGCGGTATGCAACACCCGTTGGTCCAATTCGCTTCGATCTCGGTCAAAACCTGAATCCGATTACCGGGGTCAAAGCAACGAACTACTTCATCAGCATCGGACAAGCGTTTTAATCGAGAACTGCATGAAACTTTCTGAACTGCTAGACGGACTCGGCGACCCATCCAACCCGCGCTGGCACGCACACCTTCATCCGTTCTTTCGCCTGCTGGCTTGGATTTCAACCGGGATGATAGTGCTGACTCTGATGGTCGCCGTCACTGTCGCATTTCTGTTGCGAAATGTGCGTTTCCATAACTACCTTCTTCACACCGTGGAGCAGAAGGCAAGTGAAAGCCTCGGTGTTCGTGTGCAGCTCAAGAACTTTGCACTAAGTTTCTCCCCGTTGAGCCTCGACCTATACGGCGTTACGATCGACGGCGCCGGTCCATATTCAAATCCGCCAGTTCTGCATGTCGATCATGTTGAAACCGGAGTGCGCATTCTATCTATTTTGAAAAAGACTTGGTATCTCGACAGTTTTCAGGTTGATCACCCAGTTATTCACGTATTCGTGGATGCGCGCGGCGTTTCGAATCTACCTACACTCAAGACCAGCGATGAAAGCAACAATACAAGCGTGTTCGACCTTGGCATTCGCCGTGCCGTGATTGACCATGGGGAACTTTATTACAACGACAGGCCGAACGATATTGCGGCGGATCTGCATGACCTGAAATTCCGCGCCTCGTTCAACAATTTATTGAAGAAGTACTCTGGGAGGGTGACCTATTCTGACGGGCACTTAGTGTATGGAACATTCCAGCCTTTTGCACACGGCCTCGATGCGCAGTTTGAGGCAACTCCAGAGGCATTTAATCTAACTCAAGGCAAGCTATCGCTTGGCAATTCACAAGTTGTTATTTCCGCCGTGTTGCAGAATTATAGCGACCCTCAAGTGACCGGGCGCTACGAGGTGACCGCGGACTGTAAAGAGATCGGAGTTATTCTTCACGAACCTTCTGCACCCGCAGGTATTGTTCGAGTGATTGGGAGTGTGCAGTTTCATCAGATTGCAAACCGATCAACGCTGGATTCGCTGACTATAGATGGAGAGCTGACGAGTTCGCGCCTTTATCTTCACTCGTCATCGGCTCGAGCTCAAGTGGAACAACTAACTGCCCATTACACGCTTGCCGACGGCAATGCGGCACTACGCGACTTTCATGCGTCTACTCTTGGTGGGCAAATCAGCGCTCAGGGTAACATGACGAACCTCAGCGGCGACTCACATTCGGAAATCGCGGCCGCAGTACGCGGAGTTTCGTTGGCGGATCTCGCGAGCGCTCTCGGTGCTGCCGCTCAGACCCGCGAAGTGACTATCTCAGGGAAGTTAAATGCGGATGCCAAGGCCTCGTGGAGCAAGAACTTCGATGATCTTGTGGCGCACACGGACGCGACAATTGTCGGGCAGGTTCAGCGGCTCCGGAGCGCGCTCAGACAGACGCCCACCACTCAGGCAGCAGCCATCAATGCGGTCGCATCTCCTTCGTCCTTTCCAGTGGAAAGTTCAATCCACGTTACGTATTCAGGAAGCAACCGTCAACTCGCATTGGAAAATAGTTATGCGCGGACGCCTCAAACCAATCTGACCATGAACGGCGCTGTCAGTTCCCATTCCAGCGTGAAGCTTCAGCTGCAGGCCAAGGATCTGCGTGAATGGGAATCGATCGCCGATAACTTCCGCGCTCCCGCACCGGGTGAGTCTCTGCAACCCCTGGGGCTCGCTGGGACTGCTACATTTTCGGGGACTGTGCAGGGGGCTACCACAGCTCCGCATTTGACTGGACAGCTCACGGCGTCAGATCTCCAATATAAAGGAACGGCTTGGAAAATCCTTAGAACGAATATAGATCTGAGCCCGAACATGGCGAGCCTTCAGCATGCCAATGTGGAATCCACATCTCGCGGCAAGATTACCTTCAACGCGTCGACAGGATTGAACAGGTGGTCTTTCACGGAGAGCAGTCCAATTCAGGTTGAGCTTACAGCATCGCAATTGAATATTGCAGATTTGACGAGGCTCACGGGGCAACAGATACCGGTAACGGGAACGCTCAATGCCAACATTACGCTGCAGGGAAGCAAGCAGAACCCGGTTGGGAAGGGCAGCGTCTTGCTTGGAAGCCTGACAGCCTATGAGCAGCCCATCCAAGCGGCTAAACTCACTTTCGATGGTGCGGCAGAAGAGGCGCGCCTGGATCTTTCCATCGAACTCCCTTCCGGCACTGTGCTGGGCAAAGCTACGATTCGTCCGCAGGAGAAGACATATACGGCGGAGCTCACTGCGAGCGGAGTCCAACTCGGAAAGCTGCAGGCAGTGAGCGCACGGAACCTAAACGCATCCGGCGTGCTGGAACTCAGTGCCAAGGGACAAGGATCGTTCGATAATCCTCAGCTTGACGCAACAGTCAAGGTTCCTTCGCTGACCTTGCAAGGCCAAACGATCAGCGGGATCACTCTTCAGATGAACGTGGCGGACCATATTGCGAATGCCGCGCTGCAGTCCTCTGCAGTCAATACTTCTATCCAGGCGAAAGCGAAGGTCAACCTGACAGGAAGCTATCTCGCCGACGCCTCGCTGGACACGCAGGGGGTTCCGTTGGGTCCACTACTTGCCATATACGCTCCTCAGGCGAATGGAGTGTCGGGGCAGACAGAAGTGCATGCAACGCTTCATGGGCCGTTGAAGGATGAAAATCAGCTTGAAGCACATGTGACAATTCCTGTTTTCAAGTTAGCCTATGGAGATACTGTCCAGCTGGCTGCAGCCTCGCCTATTCACATCGATTACAAGGATGGCGTCATTGAATTCGAGCACTCGGCAATTCGCGGAACCGATACAGACCTGGAATTTGAGGGAGTCATTCCGATCAACGCCAACGGTGCCATGTCCGTGCTGCTGAAAGGAACCGTGAACCTGGGGCTCGCGCAACTGCTCGATCCCGATTTGCGCAGCTCCGGTCAACTCCGGTTCAACATCGATTCGCGCGGGCCGATCAACGGATCCGAGTTCGCAGGCCAGATTGATGTTGTTGACGCGAATTTTGTATCGGGAGACTTACCGGTTGGACTGCAGCATGGCAATGGTGTGTTGAAGTTGACGAAGAATCGAATCAACATTAAGAGCTTCAAAGGTGATGTTGGAGGCGGGACCGTGGCCGCCCAGGGCGGTATCGCATATAGACCTAGTATCCAGTTTAACTTGGGCCTAAATGCGCAAAGTGCGCGCATTCTTTATCCCCAAGGGATGCGCGAAAACGTGGACGCGAATTTACGGCTTGTCGGGTCAACGGACAATGCGGTGCTGGGCGGTTCGGTGAATCTGTCTGACCTTTCATTCACCCAGGCGTTCGATCTGAACAATTTTGTTGCCGAGTTTTCGGGGGGAGTGTCTGCACCACCTTCACGCGGGTTTGCGCGGAACGTTCAACTCAATGTGACGGTGAACTCGACCAATAGCGTGAACCTCACGAGCAGGGAGCTTAGTATTGGCGGGACGGCAAATCTGCAACTGCGTGGCACTGCCGCAGACCCAGTAGTTCTGGGACGTGTCAACCTTAGCAATGGGGACATCATTCTGAAGGGCAACAGATATGTTCTCAACGGCGGCACCATTCAGTTCGTGAATCCCTCTGAGACGCAGCCCGTGGTCAACCTGACTTTGACCACATTGATACAGCAGTACAAACTAAACCTGCGGTTCCAAGGCCCGGTGAACCAGTTGCGCACTCACTACAGCTCGGACCCTGCGCTGCCTTCGGCGGACATCATTAACCTGCTCGCCCTTGGGCAGACTACGGAAGCCAGCAACGCCAACCCCACGCCCACGAATCAGGCCGCCGAATCTCTCGTTGCCTCCCAGGTTTCCGGCCAGGTAACCAGTCGCGTTTCCAAGGTAGCTGGCATCTCGCAGCTGTCCATCAACCCTGTATTGGCGAAAAGCAGCACCCAAGGACCGCCCGGAGCAAACATCACCATACAGCAGCGAGTGACTGGCAACCTGTTCGTGACTTTTTCAACGAATGTAGCTTCGACGCAGAGCCAGACCATTCAAGGGCAATATCAAGTTAGCCCGCGAGTCGCTTTGAGCGCGACGCGCGACCCCAATGGCGGCTTTGCTCTCGACACCCTTATCAAAAAGAGCTGGTGATGGAGTCACCCTAGGCGATCTGGCCGTGTTTGGTTCCATGCTCACAAGGGACATCGGCCGTTCTCTGCGAGATAACTTGAAATCCAAGTTATGCTGCTTGCCTGCGAAGCCGGTATTGGGCGCAATGGGTGGTTTAAAGCTAGCTGAAGATCCCCACTCTTTTATTTTGACAATTTCACGCGGCACATTTGACGTTCACATCATGTAACGATCACCTCGCTTCTGACACTATCCGATGCAGATCAACCAGTCTTCCCCAGAAGACAGGATCTGAGATTATATCTGGGGCAAGAGATCCCGATGAGATCATTTTCCCTACGGCTGCTGCTTCAGTTGGGCTGCTTAGTTGTCTGGCCAATTTGCGAGATAAGCGTGCGCAGTTCCCCTCTGGCGCGCGGTTAGGCTGGGCGGAGAAATCAACTCCAGAAAGGGGAGGCCATGAATGGAAGCACCGGTGATTTCGACAATCGCTGGTCGGTCATTGATGAACTGGCGAGTCTCAAGGAGAATCCGAACCTCAAAGGCAGTCTAATTATCGATAGAGAGCCCGACCTCGAGGCCTGCCTCCGCAGGGTACTGCGTCCACACGATGAAGCCGGCTTTCAGTCTCCCAATGACGGCTGGATGATTCAGCTGCGTGCCCAACTGGACGAAGCTCTCGGAAGCCTAACTCTGCGCGAGATCCGCGAGCAACTTGGTTTTCCCAACGAGGAGCTTCCCAGCCGAACGCAACTGAATCTCCAGATACTGTTTCGCTCGGACGCATTTCTGCGCTATGTCAACGCGTATCTGTTTTTCGGCATACGGTTTCTGGCCAGTCGAACCGAGGCGCAGTCGCCCTCTGGAGGCCGGGAACTGGTTTCATGCGCAGATTCCAACGTGCGCCGTTTTCCATTGGTGCCGCCGCCGGATCTGGCTGAAGCGCCCGGTGCCCGGCAGCGGTTCGAAGAGTTCGCGAAACTCACAGCGCGCCAACCGGGAACTGCAGTCGATACAGCGCTGTCCTTCCTCGACGATTTCCACCCGCCGCAGATTGGTCCCGTTCAGTATGAACGGCAGGAGCCGTCGCAATATGAACTGTGGCTGCGCGGATTGGCTCCGGAAACAAAAAAAGAACAGAACGCGCGATTCGAAGAAATCAGCAACGGGTTGGCAGAGTGGGCAAGGACGCACAGTAATTTCTATCTTTCTCTTGACCCGCAGGTGCCTGCACTCATTCAATCTGCTGAAGCAGTCAAAGAGCAGGCACCAGATGAACGCCCGCCGCAGGGGTGGCTGGTCACGCATCCAATGGCTGCCCGTCTGGCACTGGCCGACGTCTATTGGATTGCACGCCTTCTACACGCCGATGTATCGGCGAATGCGACCGTCACTTACCAAAAAAATAATTGGCTTCATTTGTTGCGCTTCCACCTAATTCTCATAGGCGATTTGAATGGCTCAAAGAAACTGGAGAAGGCTGAAGAGGCACTACGTTCGGTGTTCGACTATGTGTGCGATCTTATTCAGAACTCGGTCGAGATCACACGCGAGGACGATCGAAGCAAAGCAAATCCCGGCCACCGTTGCAAGCTGCCCGAGGCCACGAAGAGATGGCGAGCCGCGTTCGACGAAGAGCTCGACGAAATAGTGAGACAGAGAAGAGTGCGGCACTTCCGCGACCCTTCTCTACCTCCGGAACCGACCGCCGGACCGCGTGACACAATCGGCCCTCTGGTATCCCCGGGCGTTGGAGAGCTGGGGGTGTCGGTCCATGCGACAGATGAAGGCGTAATCCGCTCGTCTGGAACCGGCAGCGGTTCGAGCACCGGACCATCGGGTGGAATCGGTCGGGGGAACGTGCCGCCAGGTCCGCCGAGCGCGACAAACAAGGGATGGAGCAAGAGGATCGCAACTGGCGAGTGTCCTTTCAACCTCGTTGGCCTTGCCTTTTCTGGGGGCGGAATTCGCAGCGCTACATTGAACCTCGGAGTTTTGCAGGGTCTTCAGGAGCTAGATCTTCTCCGCCATGTGGATTATCTGTCGACTGTCTCGGGCGGTGGCTTCATCGGCTCGTGGCTTGTGGCAAATGTGCGGCGCAGTGCGCACTGGCTAGGCCGCCTCACAGACTGGAGTGATTCGATCGCTTACCTGCGCGCCCACTCCAACTATCTTGCACCGCGATCAGGAATTCTTAGTGCCGATACCTGGAACATGGGTAATAGCTGGTTCCGCAATGCCATTCTGATCCAGCTCACGGGATTGGCGTGGCTCTTCTCCCTCCTGCTGACAACGCTGGTGGCTCTCCGGGTGTTCCTATTGGCGGGGCAGGCTACGCTGCTCTGTTATTCATGGGCCGCGTGCCTGGCCGCATTGGAAGCGGTCATTCTCGTCATTGCGATTCCATACAATCTATATGGAACCAGTTTTCGCGCCCGTGGGGACAAAAGCCGACGGTCGCGATGGGTTAGACGGCTGGCGGTTACACCTGGCTGGGTTGGCGCGTGCGCGCTCGCCTCGCAGTTTTGGGCTAACGCTCCTTTGACGTCCAGTGCGTGGCCTTCCCTCACAGGACTGAACCACTACTCAGAACTGCTTAAAGCCGCATGGAGTCCGTGGCGCTATATCATCCTGGCGGAGCTTATTGGCTTCTTCATCATCACCCTATTTACGCTGCGGCGCAATCGGGGACACGCCATATGGATTAGCGTTTGCTGTACGTTTGTTCTCTATCTCGAGTTGGTTGGGATCTTCCTGGTGTTTCGGATATGGTCCGGGTTGAGCACTATCGCCAACGGCTTGGGATTTGTCTTCGGTCCGTCACTTATCCTACTTGCTGTTTCTAGTTGCGTTCTCCTGCTGCTCGGATTTACCGGACGCAATACAGACGAAGCAAGACGCGAATGGTGGACACGCCTTGGAACCTGGCTGGGAATCTTCGCTGGGATAGGGGTTTTCGTTTGCGGAGTTGCGGTATTCGGTCCGCGGTTGGTTTTGCAATTCTATAACTGGGGTGGCAGCTCCGCTAAGAGCATCCAGTGGACCGCCCTCGTGAGCTGGATCGGCACCGTTATTGGCGGACTGTTTGCAGGCAAAAGCAGCAAGACGGCTGGCGAAGGTGACCGCACCAATACTCCTGCGTTGCAAGCGCTGGCTAGGGCTGGAGGGTTTCTCTTCATCGTAGGCAGCTTCCTGCTGGGTTCAACATTGCTCTACATCCTGATCTTCGAAATCTTCGCTTCCGAATCCTCCGTTTTGACGGCCGAGCCTCTTCACGTGTTGTGCGAGCTCGAACTATGGCAGATCGTCCTTGCTTTCGTGTGCGCTTTAGGTATCGGATCGCTGTTTTCCTGGTTTTTTGAGATCAATATCTTCGGTCTGAACCAGTTCTATCGGAACCGACTGGTGAGTTGTTATCTTGGAGCCACGCGCTGGACTCCCGGCGTTCGGAAACCAAACCCATTTACTAAATTTGATTTCAGAGATGACCTGAACCTCTCACGTTTCCGAACCGATTCTCCCGGCGCAGACTTGGCCGGCCGAAATACGCCGGCACCGGAATGCGGACCGTACCGCGGACCGCTTCCTATCGTCAACTGCGCGCTCAACCTCGGGGGTAGCTCGGACCTCGCTCTCAACACGCGCCACAGCGCTTCGTTCACTCTCACACCTCTGCGTTGCGGATCCGAACGGCCCAAAGTTGGCTATGCTCCTACCTGGTCCGTGAACGGCAGTTTTGCCGACGGAGTTCCCCTGGGCCAAGCGGTATCCATTTCGGGCGCGGCAGTCAGTCCAAATATGGGTTACAACACCTCACCGCTGGTGGCCTTTCTCTTGACTATGTTTAATGTGCGGCTAGGCTGGTGGTTTCCGAATCCGGGTCAGCCGGGCTGGGGCCGCAGAGGACTGAGTTTCAGTCTTTATTATCTGGTGATGGAACTGCTCGGGATCGCTGACGAAAAGCGAAATTTCCTCAGTGTCTCGGATGGCGGACACTTTGAGAACCTAGCGATTTACGAGCTGATCCGACGACGCTGCAAGCTGATCATTGCCTGCGATGCCGAGTGCGATGAGCAATTGCAGTTCGGGGGGCTCGGCAATATGATCCGCATTTGCGAGACGGATTTCGGAGCCATGATTGATATCGACGTGAAATCAATCCGCCCCGGCAAAGACGGGCATAGCCTCGCACATTGCGCTGTCGGCACCATCAAGTACAGCAGCGGCGAAATAGGACGCCTAATTTACCTCAAGGCATCTATGACAGGAGACGAAGACGTCAGCATTGCGCAATACCGGAGCTCGCACCTCTCGTTCCCACACGAAAGCACGGCAAACCAGTTCTACTCAGAGGATCAGTTCGAGAGTTACCGCAAACTGGGTCTGCATATCGTTCGCTCCTCTTTCAAAGGCAACCTGCCCGGAGATGATCCACAAATGATCGCCGAGCGAATGGCCGACGTGCTTACCCCGGCTGGATGTTCCAGCGAAGCATTCTTGAAGCACAGTGAGGCCCTCGGGAAGATATGGGAGAATTTCCGCGCGTCTTCTTGCCTGCTCTCATTCATGCAGGAGCTCATCACTCTCGAACAAAAGACCGCTCCTGCCACAGTAACCGATGAGGAGTTGTGCATTGGACTCGAGCTTATTCAGCTGATGGAAAATGTGTTCCTGGACCTGCGACTGGACGACTTTTGGGAACACCCGGATAACCGGGGTTGGGCCATCCTCTTCATGCGATGGGCGCGTAGTCCTCGATTACGTCTAATCTGGGAGAAGACGCGGCGTACGTTTGGCATCCGCTTCGAATACTTTTGTCATGCGCGCCTGGGACTCGCGAGCGACCGACCGATCATACGTGCGTGATAGCACCACGGGAAGGAGTCCGCGAAAGGTGTTTGTAATAGGATGCCGACTCACGGAAAATTGCAATTCCACTCACTCCAGTAAGGTCACTCGATAGGTGGCGAACTTGCAGGTTCATCTGCGTGAGCGCCTTCCGCATCCGCTGAGTGCTCCGCCGATGAAACCGCAACGTAAATCTCTTCGATCAAGCGATAACTCTTTGCTTGCCCTGCGTGCGCCTGCTCATAGGAGCCTTGCCAGTGCGGATGGAGTCTGACGCCTGGACTTCAAGCCGGTGCTTCAGGGTTCGAATCTTTCAAAGTTGCCGGTGGCTTCAAAGTATTCATCTGAGATTTTTCTTGTGGGCACTGACCCATCGACGGAACTGTGGTATGCTTCCGTCGTTCCCCAATGGAGACAAATTTTGGATGCCTACGATCCTTGCCAGGAATCCGGATGCTGTTATGGGCCGATGTTTGTTTACTAAAGAACAAACAGATCGGTGCTCCAACTCACATTCTCCCAAGAGTAATACAGCCATGATCTCGATGCCTCGATCAATCTACGCAGCGACTCTTGCTATAGCCTTTCATCGTCCTTACAGCCGTCCGCGGAAGCGGAGCAATGTGGCAGCCCTATGCGCTGTTCTGGCTGTGCTGCTCTGCAGCGCAGAGAGCATCGCGTCTGCACAAACCGCCCACTTCAGTGGTGCGCAAACCGTAGTGGGCAGCGGCTTCTCTTATCCCGCTGGCGTTGCCGTGGATGGCAGCGGCAACGTCTATATTGCCGATTACGGAAACAATGCAGTGAGAGAAATCATGGCGGTCAGCGGCAGCATCCCGGCCTCGCCCACCGTCCGAACGCTCGGCAGCGGCTTCAGCTACCCAATAAGCGTGGCGGTAGACGGCGGCGGGAATGTCTATGTTGCCGATTCTGATCCCGGCAGCGTGAAGGAGATTGTAGCTGTCAATGGCAGCATCCCCGAGTCGCCCACCATCCGTATTCTGACCTCTCTCGTAAATCCGTCTGGCGTGGCGGTGGACAGCAGCGGCAACGTTTATGTGGACGGCGGCTGCCCGTCCGGAATCACGCTCGGGACCGCCTGCGGTGGTATGGAAGAGCTTCTGGCTGTCAATGGCAGCATTCCTGCATCGCCCAATGTGACTGGCTTTGGGGGCAACTTAGCCAGCCCCGCTGGTATCGCAGTGGACGGCAGCGGCAACGTCTACGTCGCCGATACTGGCAACAATGCGATCGAAGAGGCCTTGGCAATCAATGGCAGCTATTCCGTGAATTCCGTTATCAGTAGGCCTTACACTTTTACGGGCACTCGCGGTCCCGCTGGCGTGGCGGTGGACGGCAGCGGCAACCTTTACGTCTCCGATATCGGCAGCAATACGGTCTATGAGATTCTGGCGGCTAGAAGCAGCATCTATGCTCCATATACCGCCATCGCACTGAGCAGCAACTTCGACTATCCGTATGGCGTGGCTATAGATGGCAGCGGGAATGTCTACGTGGGCGATACCATGAATAACCGGGTGGTGAAGATTTCTCCGTCGGTCGGAAACTTCGGGCAGGTGAATATTGGAGCTACAAGCCCGGCGATTCCCTTGACCTTTACCTTCGATACGGGCGGTACGCTGGGATCGACGGCCGTATTGACACAAGGAGCAACCGGGCTAGACTTTGCCAACGCTGGCACGGGAACCTGTACCGCGAATGCCACTTATACCTCCGGTGAATCCTGCACAATCAACGTGACCTTCACGCCCAAGTTCGCCGGAACTCGCAATGGCGCAGTGGTCCTCTATGATACCAATGGAAACGCCATTGCCACCGGTAACCTCCAAGGAATTGGCGTAGGGCCGCAAATTAACTTCATGCCCGGCGGATCGAGCACAGTGGCCACAACCAGCGGCGAACCATATGGCGTTGCTCTGGATAGCAGTGGAAACCTCTATATTGCCGACAGCGAAATGGGTGCGGTGTATGAGGTTCTGGCGGTAAATGGCAGTATCCCCGCGTCGTCGACGATCAGGACGCTGGCCACTGGACTTGACATGCCATGGGACGTGAAGGTGGATGCCAGCGGCAACGTCTACGTCGCCAATTACCAAGGCGACACAGTGGTCGAGATTCTGGCGGTCAATGGCAGCATTCCCGCCTTGCCCACCATCAACACGCTGGGCAGCGGCTTCGGAGGACCCCAAGGTGTCGCAGTGGATGGTAGCGGCAATGTCTACGTCGCCAATTTCGATAGCAACACAGTGGTCGAGATTCTGGCCGTCAATGGCAGCATTCCCGCCTCGCCCATCATCAACACACTGGGCAGCGGCTTCAGCGCCCCGTGGAATGTGGCGGTGGACGGGAAGGGGAACGTCTACGTCTCCGACTACGGTAACGATGCGGTCAAAGAAATACTGGCGGTTAATGGCAGCATCCCCGCATCACCCACAATCATCACGCTCGCCAGCATCAAAACGCCGGCTGGCTTGACTGTGGACTCTAGTGGGAACCTCTACGTGACCGATAACTGGGACAATCTAGTCGAGGAAATTCTAGCGGTGAACGGCACTATTCCAGCATCTCCCACCATTGTTACTTTGAGCGAGGGCCTCTATGGGCCCGGGGTGGCAGTAGACGGCAATGGAAATGTCTATGTTGCCGACTCCTTCAATCATCGGGTGGCCAAGTTGAACTTTTCCGCCCCGCCGAGTCTGCCCTTCGCCTTTACAGTTATAGGCTCAACCAGCACCGACAGTCCGCAAACCGTTACGATTTCGAATGTCGGCAATGCCCCGTTGACTTTCCCAATTCCGTCAACCGGCAACAATCCGAGCATTGCGGCGAACTTCACTTTGAATGACAACGGCGCATCGGCTTGCCCACTGGTGAGTGCCGGCTTCTCGGAGCCGGGCACGCTGGCGGCCGGCGCATCCTGCCAGTTGCCCGTCAGCTTTTCACCAACGACGACGGGCACACTCAGCGGCTCTCTGGTGCTGACAGACAACAATCTGAACGCCGCCGGCCCCAGCTACACCACCCAGAGCATCACGCTAAGCGGTTTCGGAACTCCGCCTGTGCCGAGCTTCAACCTTATCCCGCCTCTTTCGGTGATCTTGAATCCAGGCACCTCTGCCACATCGACTGTGGAAGTGGTCCCTGGCCCAGGGTTCACCGGAAGCGTGAGTCTATCTGTGAGTGGCCTGCCGAGCGGTGTTACAGCCTCGTTTGCGCCGAATCCCACGACTGGATTCAGCGCGCTCACGCTGACTGCGAGCAGTTCGGCCGCGCTCGAATCCGCTCTTGTGACCATCACCGGAATTTACGGCACGCAGTCCGCGGCTACCTGGATGCAAGTCACAGTTGCTTCTTCCTCGCCTAGCTTCGCGCTGGGAGTCAATCCACATCTTCTAACCGTTTACCCGGGAAGCTCCGGGACATCGACGATCAACGTATATGGTCAGAACGGCTTCAACGGAAGTGTAAGTTTAGCTGTATCCGGCTTGCCGAGCGGGGTAACTGCATCATTCAGTCCGAATCCCACAAATGGAACCAGTACGCTCACGCTGACAACCAGCAGCACAGCCACTCTTGGAACGGCAACGATAACCGTCACCGGAACCTCCGAGGCACTGACCGCAACCACGAACTTCCCCCTGACAGTCAACCCCGTACTGATCACCGCGCCGTCGCCTGCGAGCTTTGGGTCGGTCAACATTGGAACTGCGAGCCCGGCGATTCCCTTGGTCTTCACCTTTGTAAACGGAGGCACGCTCGGCTCGACGGCCGTGTTTACGCAGGGCGCAACCGGACTGGACTTTGGCGATGCCGGCACTGGTACCTGCGCGGCGAATACCGCATATACCGCAAGCCAAACCTGCACAATGAACGTGACCTTCACACCCACCTCAGCCGGAACACGTTACGGCGCGGTGGTGCTCAACGACAGCAATGGAAACGTGATTGCCACTGCCTATCTCCAAGGTTCGGGTGTAGGACCGCAGGTAAACTTCCTGCCGGGCAAGGAGAGCACGATCGTATCCAAGTACGGAACAGCTTCCTTGGAAGGAGTTGCGGTGGACGGAAGCGGCAACGTCTATATCCTCGACAATGCGAATAACTTGATATGGAAAGAGACGCTATCCCCCGGCGGTTACACCGAGAGCACGGTCTCAACCAGCAAGCTGAATACCCCCGAAGGGGTCGCGGTGGACGGACGAGGAGACGTCTACATCGCAGATACCAACAATGACCGTGTATTGAAGGAGACCCCATTTGCGGGAGGATACACCGAAAGCATTGTCGCCAGCCTCTCAAGTAGTGGCATCAGTTCTCCTTTGAGAGTTGCGGTAGATGGGAACGGTAATGTTTATTTCCTTTCAAAGGGGACTCCCTATGAGGAAACCCCGTCGGCAGGCAGCTATACCCAAAGCGAAGTACCCTACTCTGGCAGTCCCAACCCCTCAGCGATTGCGGTAGATGGGAGCGGTAGCGTCTACATCTTGGACGGCCAATACTGTCAGGTATATGGCGGATACGACTGCCAAGTATTCAAAGAAACGCTGTCTGCGGGAGTCTATACCGAAAGCATCGTGCCAACCAGCGGCTTGGTTAACCCGAACGGGATGGCGGTGGATGCTATGGGCAATCTCTATATTGCCGACACCGAGAATAACCAGGTGCTCAAGGAAACGCTGTCAGCGAATAGTTACGTCCAGAGCACCATATCAACCAGCCCG
Organism: Occallatibacter sp.; assembly: GCA_049518535.1. GTDB lineage: Bacteria > Acidobacteriota > Terriglobia > Terriglobales > Acidobacteriaceae > Telmatobacter. The sequence continues at coordinate 42,111 of JBEKRS010000041.1, forward strand.
CTTTATTGGCCAATAGGCGTTGCGGTGGATGGCGACGGCAACGTTTATATTGCCGATAGTAGTGACTACCGCGTGTTGAAGGAAGACTTAGCCGATCCACCGAGCGTAACCTTCGCCAGCACGGCATACGGTTCAACCAGCTCCGACAGCCCACAGACGATCACTATCGAAAACGTTGGCAATGCCGCACTCACCTTCCCGGCTCCGTCGACCGGCAACAATCCGAGCATCGCAGCGAACTTCACTCTGAATAGCAGCGTCGCCTCGACATGCCCGCTGATTGGCACCGGTTCCTCGGCGGCGGGGACGCTGGCAGCCGGAGCATCCTGCCAGTTGCCCATCAGCTTTACGCCGACAGTCGTAGGCACACTCAGCGGCTCTCTCGTCTTGACGGACAATAACCTGAATGCAGCCGCGCCTGGCTACTCTTTACAAACCATCGCACTCAGCGGAACCGGTACTCAGGCCACGCCCACCATTACCTGGGCCACGCCCGCGGCAATCACGTACGGCACGCCTCTCAGCAGGAGGCAATTGAATGCCAGCTCAACAATCCCCGGAACCTTCACCTATTCACCGGCAGCCAAAACAGTACTTACCGCCGGCCAGAAGACGTTGACGGTAACCTTTGCACCCACCGATACCACGGACTACACGACAGTCACGGAGACGGTAACGCTGACAGTGAACAAGGCGACGCCTATAGTGGAACTCACTTCTTCTGCCAGCTCAATAGTGGATGGTAAACCAGAGACCTTCAAGGCAACGGTAGTCGGTAGTGGAGCCAAGCCCACCGCCACTGTGTCCTTCCTTGATGGCGCAACGCAACTAGATACAGAAACGCTGAGCGGCAGTGTGGCCACATACACGACCAACAAACTTGCAGTTGGGAAGCATCGCATTACGGCAAGCTACAGCGGCGATGAGAACTACGTGGGGTCCACCTCAACTGCGATCACTGTCACCGTCACTGCCAAATGATCCCATGATAGACGGGCAGCAGGAGGCGACCTTCATTGGTTGGCCTTTTTGACAATTTTGACCATACGCCTGCGCCGGGACACCAACCAATGGCGGCGGCACTCAATGCCCCACCCGAAGCGTCCTGCTGCGTGACCGGCCCTGTCTCAGACATACTATGCTTCGAGCTCAGAGATGTGACTTTGATCGGGTGGGTATGCGGATCTAAATCGCGGTGACACTTGCGCTGGATTCAACACTCCCATAAGATCGTCCCGGCACCGCAATGCCGGGGCTTAGTATGACGCCTCAGGATAACGAGGAGATTGCGCATTACCTTGGTCTGCTACGCCAAGTGGAATTCGGGACAGGGATCAAGGCAACTCCTGGCACGATCATCGCCTCTATCTGGATATAAGTCGGATGTAACGGGTGTTCTCCTGTTGCACGTTGACGGTAAGTATCGGAGGAACGGAGTGAATTCCGACCACATTTCAATTTCGCGACGCCCCTAGCTAACCGGCTGGGTGCTGGCGCCGGTCAACCATAGGTGCCATGCCCTTGGATGGTATTAAAAAGTAGACGTACATGGCAACAGGGAAAGCTGCGAAGAAAAGCTCAAAAAAGATGGCAAAGAAGTCTCCTGTCAAGAAGTCCCAAATTTGGTTACTCAATGTGCAGCCAATCGCAGCAAGGCAGGCACATTTTTGATTGCAACTCGAGGAAGGCTAGGCTGGCAAGAAGGGCCGGCTACGGACAACGCGCTCTGGTTGGAACCGCGATGGCCCGATACAGGGCCATCGCGGTCCTTGCCTCCGAGCGCGAAGCTTCTCGAGCCAGAAGGCCGAACCGACTGTCGGCGTTGCGGTCCTCAATTGAATGCTCGACGCGGGCTGCCCGGACTCAGTTCGCCGTCTAAACATTGCTGCGTAAACTCGCCGTGAAGAAGGAAATCTCGACATTCTCCCAACCCATGCAACAACGCCCCGCGAATGCGTCTAACCATGTAACGCCGGCTCGCAGTCCACAGAGTGAGTGGCGCCCCAAAATGTAATGAAGCTTCCTTACCTCGAACGCCGTCCCGAACTCGATGCCTTGCGCGGGCTCTTCCTGGTATGGATGACGCTCACACACCTGCCTACGCGCTTCAGCGACTACACCAACCAGCCCATCGGCTTTGTCTCCGCTGCCGAGGGATTTGTCTTCATCTCCGCGCTGCTGGTGGGCCGCATCTACATGCGCGAGTCGCTCGAAAACTTCACCGGCGTGCGCGCCAAGCTGTGGAAGCGCACCTTGCAAATCTACACCTACCACCTGGTGATGCTCGCGTTTCTGTTCACCGTGGCCGCGGCCTATGCTCTGCACACACACAAGGCCGCGCTCAACCACCTGCTTAACTTTTATTTCGCGCATCCGGTGGTTGCCATTGTGGGTTCGGTGCTGTTGCTTTATTGCCCGCCGCTGCTCGACATTCTGCCCATGTATGTCACGTTCCTGTTTCTCTCGCCCCCGCTGCTTTCGATAGCTGCGCGCTATGGCTGGCGCAGGATTCTCGCGGCAAGCGCGCTCATCTGGCTGCTCGCCCAGTTCGGCCTCCGCGATGTGGTGCATAACTGGATCGTCCACATAACTCACCTACAGATTCCCTTGCAAGAGACGGGCGCTTTCAACCTGTTTGCGTGGCAGGGGGTGTGGGTCGTTGGCTTGTGGATCGGCGCACGGTCAGCTCTCGGCAAGACGATTCTGGATAAGATCCCGCGCTGGGCCATTGCCGTTTCCATCGTAGCGTGCCTGTTCTTTATCGGTATCCGCCACGGATGGCTGGGACCGCACCTCACCCAGCCCGCGCTCGGCATTCAGCTCGACAAGTGGCAACTCGGCTGGTTGCGCATCGTCAACCTCACTACCTTCACCATCGTTGTCTATTGGATGCGTCCGTTCCTCAATCGCCTCATTGCCAGAGAGCCTTTCCTCACCCTCGGCAAGGCGTCACTGCGCGTCTTCTGCGCTCACATGTTTTTTGTCTTCATCGGCCTGGGACTGCTCTACGAGGACGTTGCTCAGGATGGGGACGGCCGGATCGAACAACTGCATGGCGTTACCGCCATCATCCTCGTCGTCGTCACCTTCATCGCGCTCTTCCTCATCGCCGCTGACGAGGTCCGCAAGCGCCGCGCCCAGCGAGCCCTGAAAAAGCAAGCCGAAGCACAACCGCAAACGGTCGAGACACAATCGGAACGTCCCCTGCCGGCGTTGCGCTGAAGGGGCACTTCAGGGAACGGGTGGAATCGAAATGGAGCGTGGAGGTTTGAGTCTAATCTAGCTGCGTCCGGCTCTTTTGTCTCCAAGCACCTCATTATTCAGATCGTGCTCCTTTTGCCCGTGGGGGCCGGACGGGCACTGCTGGTGCATCCGGCTCTCGGGACAGAACATCGTGCCTTCGCCCACGAAAGGTTTTTGCGGAAGCAATACTGCTTCGTTAACATATGCTTCGCCGGGAGCAATCGAAGATCCATAGACCATTCAACCGATGGAAACTTCACATTTTTACGAGTTCCTCAAAAGTGTTATGTCCGTTTCATCGGAATTTAACCTTGCAGGTAAAGACTGAACGAGTAAGGCCGAATTCAAGCGTTTGCAGATAAAATTTGGCTCGAAATGTGTCTGAGTATACCTATCCCATGCAAAGTTCCGTTCCGCTCGCAGTCATCATATTCATCATCTTTCCTTTGTGCCGGCCTTTGAGTTCTCAATCCGCAAAAGACGTTTGCCCGCGTCCAGCGGTCGGCAGTATCGTCGGAGAGCCTGAGGACTTGCGCAGCCAGCACGGCGTGCTGGAAGCTGAACTGACTGCCTACAATGAGGCAAATGCCGATGGTTCTATTCGCTTCTGCTTTACCGATGCTGCCGGTCATGAATCCCCGAATCTGCGTGTAAGTCCCGGCGATTTAGTTATCCTTCATTTGAAGAATGCACTTAGAGATATTAGCCTCGGAGCTATGCAGCCTGCCCACATCCATTCCGCCGACCGCGCAAAGAAGCCCGGTGATCCCTGCGCCAGCGGTATGATGAGCGCGATTTCCGTCAACCTTCACTTTCATGGGCTTACGATTCCCCCGGTATGTCATCAGGACGAAGTCCTCAAGACCTCAGTGCAACCCGGCGATGCCCCCTTTGAATACCGCTTTCGCATCCCCGACGATGAGCCGCCAGGCCTCTACTGGTACCATCCGCATATTCATGGCTTCACCAAAGTGCCAATTCTCGGTGGCGCTTCCGGTGCGTTAATTGTAGGAGGAATCGAGCGTATCAAGAGGGCAACTGCGGGACTGCCTGAACGTGTTTTTATCATTCGCGATCAGGATCTAATCAACCCCAATGCTCCGCCCTCGAAATCCGAGCCGGTAGTGCCAAGGTTCCTCGTGGACAGAGACGGAGATGCAACCAACACAGGCACTGGCTTTGGCAAACCGGCGAAGGATCTATCGATTAACTATGTACCTGTTCCTTACCCCGACTATCCTCCCGCAGTAATCCAAATGAGGGCGGGGGAACGTCAGCTGTGGCGCGTATTGAACGCCTCTGCCATCACCTACCTCAATCTCGCTGTTCTGATTAACCGTGCGCCGCAACCCCTGGAACTCGTGGCCATGGATGGCTTTCCCATGAGCCACAACGACCCGAATGGAGAATCGGTAAATCCGCAGACCCACGTTGGCCTGCCTCCGGGTGCGCGAGTGGAGTTCATCGTCTCCGGTCCCGTCGAAGGCCAAACAGGATTGCTTGTCACCAGAACGGTGGACACCGGTCCAGGCGGCGAAAATGATCCGAATCGGGCGCTCGCCACAATCGTTGCTTCCCCATCCGCTCCCGATCCCCGGTCCAGGCTGGAGAACTCGCCCCAGCCACCTGCAGCCCCCAGCAAGATATGGCTTGGAAGCGTGACTCCGGTGCGGGTGCGGCGGCTCTATTTCTCAGAAAAGCTGGCCGTTCCTAACGATCCCACTAGCGCAGTGGAGTTTTACCTCACAGTAGACGGACAGGAACCGAAGATGTTCGATATGAGCTCCGGCATTCCGGATATCGTTGCGCAGCAGGGAACCGTGGAGGATTGGATCATCGAAAACCGCTCAAATGAACTGCATGACTTTCACATCCACCAATTGCACTTCTTACTGCTTGACTACCTGGGAACGCCGGTCAACGAGAACTTTCTTCGCGATACCGTAAACGTGCCTTACTACAACGGACGAACACTTGCTTATCCGAGCATTCGCCTGCGAATGGATTTTCGGGACCCGAATACCGTGGGAACTTTCGTATACCACTGCCATCTTTTGGAGCACGAAGACAAGGGAATGATGGGTTCGATTCGAGTGGACCCAAGCCCAATCGAAGCTAAACAAGCTGCGTTAAGCCGATAACGGGAGGTCACTTCTATTTTTGCTACAAACACATTCAATTTCATGAGGATAAAAGAAGTCGATTCATTTGCCTTTCGAGCTTAACGATATTGAAATATTCATCGTTTGTTAAAACTCCTTGCGTGAGCGTGTAATTTAGCGGGTCTACCTTTCATCAAGTCGAAGGCATAACTCGGCATTCCCCGGAGGTTACTAAATGACAATCAATCTTTTCGTCCTCACAGCCATGCGGGCTGTAAGGAAGGGGCTGGTATCGGCCGCGATATTCCAGCTCACAATCGGCAATGCATTCGCTACCGAATATCCGCAACTCCAGTCTCGCGACAACGAGACAAGAACGCCAATCAAACATGTAATCGTGATCATCGGCGAAAACCGCAGCTTTGACCATGTCTTTGCGACCTATGTGCCCAAGAATCCGTGGGAGCACGTCCACAACCTTCTTTCGGAAGGAATTGTGAATGCCGACGGAACGGCCGGCCCAAACTTCCTCAAAGCCGCGCAAAGTGCCGCCACCGATCAGCAACCCGATGCATTTTTGCTGAGCCCGAGCAAATCGTCTTTCCCCGGTGACGTACTCCCCGCGCCTCAGGTCGGCGGACCTACGGACTCCTATATCCCCGGCGATAGCTTGACGCTAGCCCAACAGTCCGAAAACGGTCTTACGGCCGAAGGATACCAAGAGCTCATCTCCGGCGGCACGGGGCAGGCCAGCCACACTCCGGATGAGCGCATCACCGATGTAAACGCGATTCCCGCAGGCCCGTTTCAGTTGACTAATGGAACCACCTTTACCTACGACGCATACGCGGCCAGTCCCGTTCACCGGTTCTACCAGATGTGGCAGCAGCTCGATTGCAGCCTCGACCATAGGACTTGGGACAATCCTTCCGGTTGCGACGCACAACTGTTCCCCTGGGTTGAAGTAACCGTGGGCGCTGGCACCAATGGTATAACTCAGCCTGCAGACTTCAGCACTGAGTATTCACCCACAGCCGTCACCACAGGCGAGGGCTCAACGGCCATGGCCTTCTACAATGTTCAAAAGGGCGACGCTCCTTACTTCAAGCTGCTCGCCGACACCTATTCAATGAGTGATAACTTCCATCAGTCCGTGAACGGCGGCACCGGCGCCAACCACATCATGTTTGGTCATGCCGATGCAATCTGGTTCAGCGACGGCAACGGCCATCCGGCAACCCCTCCTCACAATGTCACGGTTGATTCAGGTACTGTCAACGCTGGTGTCGTCGACGAAGTGGAGAATCCGAATCCTGCTCCAAACACCAATAACTGGTATACAGAAGACGGCTACGGCGGCGGCGGCTTTGGCTCTGCTCAATACGGCGGTGGCTCCTATACCAACTGCTCAGATACAACCCAGCCCGGCGTTGCTCCTATCGTGGACTACTTGCGTTCGCTGCAACCCCATATAAATCCGCGTTGCGAAGAAGGTCGCTACTACCTTCTGAACAACTACAACCCCGGATACTTCGGCAATGGAAACAACGCCTATACCGACACCAATGTCAATAACACAGCGTTCACCATTCCGCCGTCGTCCGTCCCGAGCATCGGCGACTCCCTGATCAAAGCTGACATCTCATGGAAGTACTACGGCGATCAGTGGAACAACTACGTTCCGGATCCTTATCAGTTGAACTACGGCGCGATCGGCGCGAACACGGATGAGTACTGCAATATCTGCAATCCCTTCCAATACGACACCTCGATCATGGCTAACGCGGCTATCCGCACTGCGCATATCCAAGATACTGCAAATCTCTACAGTGATATAGCAGACGGAAGCCTGCCGGCTGTCTCCATTGTCAAGCCCAGCGGGCTCGTCGATGGTCACCCAGCATCTTCCAAGCTTGATCTGTTTGAATCCTTCGTGCAGAAGATCGTAACCGATGTTCAGGCCAATCCGAAGCTCTGGGCCACGACCGCGATATTTATCACCGAGGATGAAGGCGGTGGCTACTACGATTCGGGCTACGTGCAGCCGTTGGACTTCTTCGGCGATGGTACCCGTATTCCCTTACTTGTGGTATCTCCCTTTTCCCGGCCAGGTCATATCGCCCACGAGTACTCCGACCACGTTTCGATCATCAAGTTCATCGAAGCCAATTGGGGGCTTGATCCTATCACCAATCGCAGCCGCGATAACTTCCCCAATCCAGTTGCTTCGCGCGATAATCCCTACGTGCCGGTCAACTCTCCGGCTCTCGACGACCTCTTCAGCCTCTTCGATTTTTCAGCCCAAAGGTAGTCAGGCATAACTGTTAAAAACAATGGCCGGAGTTGGTTTTCCAACTCCGGCCTCTATTTAGAAAAAGGCAGATGCAAAGTCGACGAATTATCCTTTAAGCACATATCTAAGTTCTTTTCCTCCTGACGAAAGCGTTTGGACAGGAGCCAGTCTCTTAACAGAAATATGCTTCTGTTCGATCGGCAGCGGATCGGGAATTCTCCCCACCTCCAAGCCGCAAGGAATGACTCCAATAACGAGACCACTATGCCAAACATAGAAATCGATGCCGAATGCAGTGGACACCGCAGTAGTGGGGCGTCCGGATCCTGCTACGACTGTGGCCGTCCCATGATTTAGAAAACTGAGTGGCGAGGACACGTGCTCGCCGCGCAGTTTTGAATTGTCTGATGTATAGGACGGGTCCGATGCTGGCCTTCAACGTCGTCGATAGGTGCAGCCACTTAGATTGTTAGTGCTAAATAGACTCCATCCAGATTAATGCGTGATTGCGACGCGGTGTAGAAAGATGAGGCAAGAGCGAAGGGAAGAGTTGACAAAGTAGAGAGGGCTGCTTTCGAAGCGGGTGCTGCGCTGTGATCGGTCGGGCCCTTCGAGCGACAGCTTATTCAGCTATCACTCGGGCAGAGGGAACAGGCTGAAAATTCTGGCGTGGGACAGCGACGGTTTTGTTTTGTGGCACAAGCGCCTTGACGCCGGAGTTTTCGAGCTGGTGCGCGTGAAGAAGAGGTACGCTCGGTGGAACTGCGGGCCAGCGAGTTAGCGATAATCCGGTACGGGATCGATGTGACGAAGCTGAAGCTGGTGCTGCACTACGAACACAGGACGGGGGCCGAGCAGGATAGCAAGGAAGGATGCGCAGTGTAAGTAACTCTAGCTCTACTTATGCGCCATACTTATATATGGCTACCACCGAAGAGTTAGAAGAGTTACCAGACGACACTGAAGCACTGAAAGCAGGCACATGTTCGCTGCTGCAGGAGCATGGGCGGGGAAAGCAGCGTGCGGAAGAGCAGACCAGGCGGTCCGCTGATTTGTGCTTGGAGAATTTGCGCTTGCGTCTCGAATTCAAAGAACTCCTTCAGCGCGAATTCTGGCTCGATCGGCTGAAACGCGGGCGGCACTGCTCCGCGCGCAAGATCGCGCCAACCCCTGGCTTTCGGCCCAAGTCGCGTGATGAGATCAATCTCAGGCAGGGCGGCCAACTCGCTCAGTATGCAAATGCACCAGATTGCAAGGGTGTCGGCGTGCTCATCTGCAAGACTCAGCGCGGCAAGAGACAGTTTTTGAAGTGAAGTTACTTCCTGTTCTTCGGTGATTACGGTAATGCCACGAGTAGCGGTGGCCTTCAATCGGGCTGTGTGGAGGTTGGTATCGGCCACTCAACACCACGCCGTTGCCGGCTGCCGTAAGAGGAACAGAAAGTTCAAGTTCCGTATTTGATTTAAGTGTTAAACCGTCGTTGTGTCCGGTGTATGTCTTATTGCCAATCCGGACTGTTGTTCCAAGGAAACAATCATTTCCGGTAACAATCGCTACGCCATTCAGGTTGTCAGTAGATGCCCATTTTACATTGTCGATTTGCGGTCCAAGATCGTGTTTGTATTGCATGGTCCGTGGGACCACCAGCGCTTCTTGTATATATTCCATGAGTCTTTCCTGGTAATGTTTGAAGAGACAATCGTGAGTTGTCGTTGTTTGCGTCTTAGCCTCGTAGCGAACCCACCGTGTCTTCGCATCAATGTTCAACGCGGGAGCACTGCAGTCCACATCAGCAGCCGGCAATGACAATATAACCATCATGTGCCGCAGTCCAGCATCAACTTTGTGCCGCCCCAAAAACCGGCCCGAACTGCCAGCCGAAGTAGAGGCTTTGGGGATTTGCCGCCCTTTCGCTCGGCATTTCCGGCTCCTGGAACGCGAGTGTATCAATGTCGCGATAGGGGTAAAAGGTTTGACTGCGTTTTTGGGCCGCGAAACCCGCAGAAAAAACCTGAGCAGCCAGTGCTCCTCCGAAATAGTTCGCTTTTTGAGTCAGAGTAGCAGCATTATATGAGCCTTGCTCGGGCATCATTGCGACGATTACTGGCTTCTCTTTCAGATTACAGTTGGCGGTTGCCCCGGAGGGGAGTGGTTGGCAACTATTCATTGATGCCGTAATTTCAGCCACTGCAACAGCATCCCGTGAGCGCTCTCTAGACCCCATCTTGGTTTGTGGTGGTTTGTGCGGCACATTAGTGTAATGAAGCAAAGCAGCACGGAGCAATGGTCGAAATGGCGTGGGCTGGTTTCGGAACAGCTTTTA
>JBEKRS010000042.1:0-49275 GCA_049518535.1 Occallatibacter sp.
GGAACTTGAGTGACGAACCACGCCGAGCGATTTTCACCGCTTTCTCCGTCAGTTAGTTGCAGTAAACCACCGGTCACGGTCGCACCAAAGTTCAGCGATAGGTCCGTGGCTGTAAATCCACCACTGGGATAGTTGATATAAGTGGTACCTGAATTGATCGTATAAATCGCCGTGGCCACTAGGCTACTGGTGTAGCCCGTTTCCACCGCAATAGCCTCAAGCGTTTCCGTCGCGTTCACCGGAATCGCGCCGCTGTATACATTAGACGAGGTCGTAGGTGTCGTCCCGTTGGTGGTGTAGTAGATGATAGTTCCGGTTGTCGCATCGCTGATAGTCACCGACTGTGGCGAGTTGTACGTCCCGGAAGATAGCGAGAATGTAGGTGCCGGCAGTTGAGCCGCTATGGTGTAGGTGCCACCGGCGGCCGGGCTGTTACTATAGCCTGTCTCCGCAACTATAGCCTGCACTGTCTCGCTCACGGCAACTGTGATTGGGCCACTATAGATGTTAGATGATGTTGTAGGCGTGGCACCGTCGATGGTGTAGTAAATACTGCTTCCAGAAGTAGTATCGGTGATGGTCACCGTCTGCGCTGTTGGGTAGGTACCCGGAGATGGAGATAGCACCGGAGCAGGCAAAACAGGAGCGATATTATAGGCCGCAGTCCCTACGGCACTGGCACCATAACCGGAGGCAACTGCGATCGCTTTCAATGTTTCCGAGGCGTTGACCGCGATTGGAGCGCTGTAGATGTTCGACGTCGTCGTTGGAGTCGTCCCGTTGGTCGTGTAATAGATCGTCGCGCCTGTGGATCCGCTGCTGATGCTCACCGACTGTGCCGCGCTGTATGCTCCGCCCGGAGGATTGAAGATCGGCGAAGTCGCAACCGGCAAGGTGTTTGTTACGGTCGTATAGACCCAGGTCAGAATCTTTTGGCTAGAAGTGAGTCCGCCGGTTCCGCCCGTAAATCCAGCATAGGCCGCATCGCCGCCTACGATCGAAGGGATATTCACAGTCCAACTCGTGGAATAGGATGCCCCGGTCACCAGATCCGAAATGATCATCGATAGAATAGTGCCATTATAGGTGACGCTAACATCCATCGTATCGCCACTGTGCAGGTCGATACCTGTTGTGCTCAGATCAATCGCGGGGACAGTTGGGCTAACTCCATTGATATACAGCCCAGTTGAATCCGACCCTTCACCAGCTGCGTTATCTAGATCGAATTTTATCGCGATGCTGTTGGTAACCCCTTGATATCCCAACCCCGATCCGGCATCACCCAGAGACGTCGCGCTATTCCCTTGGATTGCGAATGTAATACCCTCTCCAGCCGGATTGGATAACTGAAAGCTGAAGTCGCTCGCGAATGCTTGGATGTTTACCGGCTGGTAGTACCATGCCGACCCAGCTTCGCCCGTTTCTCCAGTCGTTAGTTGCAGGCGGGTATCATCAAGGTCAGTGCTACCGTTCAAAATCATGATTCCCTGGGTCGAGGCAAATCCCACCGGGAAGTCGATCCCTGTCTGTCCAGTATTGATTGTGTAAGTTGCACTCGCGACGTCGCTGTTGGTAAGGCCGGGGGCCACGGCGATCGCGTTTAGGGTCGTAGTGGCGCCTATCGAAATGGTTCCTGAATATAGGGTCGAGGAAGTAGTCGGCACCGTCCCGTCAGTTGTGTAGTAAATTGTCGCGCCGGCAGTGGAATCGCTAATGGTCACCGAAATAGATTGCGTAAACGTGCCACTTCCTGGGCTGAAAGTTGGTGTAGCTACCTGCGAGGAATCAACATATGTACCCGAGGTCACCGTGCTCTGAAGGTAGCCTGGAGCACTCGCCATCGCGTTGATTGTAGTTGTCGCCGATATGGTGACCGGGGATGTATATACTGTAGACGCCACGGTCGGCGCGCTGCCATCAAGGGTATAGTAGATCGTCGCTCCCGCCGTTGCGTCCGTCATGCTCACGGCGAGACTGCCACTAAAGGCTTCGGCCGCAGGGCTCAACTGCGGATCTGCCACCGACTGCTCTCCACTCAGCAGTCCAAACACACTCAACTGCCCGTTAGCGCCGACATATACTTTCCCGTTTGTCACTGTCGGCACGGTGAACTTAACCGCAGGCCCAGGGTTATCGCGCGAGAGGTTCGTGCTGCTTGAATAGAGCGTAGTGGCCACGTTGCTTGCGTTGTGAGCCTGCAAAACGGCGGGACTACCGGAGGTAAATGCATCAGACTCGATGGTCCAGACGATTCCCTGTGTATTCCCGTTGGCTGATATAACAGGGTCCGCTCCCGGATAGCCGTACGTTTCGCTGGAGGTCGCAGTAGGACCCGTAAGTTGTCCATTCACCAGAGGAAAAGCTTTCAGTGTGTCGCTCGCCCCCCAGTAATAGACCGTACCATTCCAGTATGCGGGCGTGTTCCACGAACCAGTAACACCGTTCGGAAGCTCCTGCACCACTTGATCGGCAGCAGTGTTATACCCCCCAAGATTCGCACGATTGAGCATGTACACTTCGCCCAGCTTGCCTGCCTGCACCAACAAATATGGGTAACTGCCTGTAGTCTGAGTGGGAACAATCAAGATGCCACCTGCTCCCTGGTCCTGATCCCATTCGTCCAGTATGGCCTGATCCATTGGAGTGAACTCATCCTGAATGGTCGGTACGCCGCCGGTAACATCCAAGTTGAGAATACTGTCTCCATAATCCATGCCGAATGCATACGGTGTAGTCGCCGTATAATCGCCGTTTCCCGTAGCTAAGAAGACTCGACCATAAGGATGATTAACTGGATCTAACACATCCGCCGCAAGACCGGCACCACCCATCCATATGCCGGCGCCAACGCCATTCGGCGAGGTGCAAAATACGCCCGTCTGTTTCAGGGTCTGCTCATTGTATCCAAATATCCATCCATGCCACGGACCGTTATCGCTATGAGAACCGAATGCGATATAGATTATGCCGTTGATTAGCAGGAGTCCGGCCCGTTGATTCTGCCACTCGTAGTCAAAGGTAAGTGTGCCGCCCGAACTACCATTTCCGGTGCCGGAAACCGTTGCTGAGATGGCCACCGGGCCGCCAAACTTTTCCGCTCCCGTAGTTATATCCAGGGCGTGCAATCGTTGGACGAAGTTAGTACCCTCCTCGGTCGCGCTCACCACATATAGCGTGCCGCTTGCTGGATCGATAACTGGGGTCCCTGTAATGCCTATCTCGGGAATGATATCGGTGCCAATAGTATCGGAAGAAATCGTAGTCGCTCCCGTCGCGGCCCCGTGCGCCGTGGTAAGCATTGAGGCAAACCAGAGGGGACTTGCATCGTTGCCACCGTTACTGTCCGCATCGAATGCATACACGCTGTCATGCTCGGTCGCAACGAACACGACATTATGTAACTGCCCGCCGATTGTCACACTGGGAAGATAAAGCGGCTGAGCATAGATATAGCCGTCCACGGCCTGCGAGAAGAGCTTGCCGAACTGCGTGGAGTTTACATTAGTGGTATTCAAGATAGTCTCATTGAGATTCTGCCCGGTTCGCCCGATGTCATTGCGCCAAGTAGTAACACTAACCTGCGCATTCATCAATAGACTTCCGGCCACCAAAATAAGCCCAACTCCGAATAGCATTCTCAAGCTGTTACTTGACCCTGTCACTACCAGGCAATTCTTATGCAAATCTGACATGAACGACCCCATCCCTTCTTGGCTAAACGATCTTCGGGCCAAAACCAAAGATCTCGACCCGAAGCACCCCCCGCTCTGCACCAGCAAGCCGGCTTTCTGCTCGCCGAAGAACCAAGTTATATAGGCAGTCCCGCCTTTTGTTCCTCTACGGAAGTAGGCGGCTGCGTTGACCGAATCTGCGGATCTACGCCGCTTCGGGCTGGAGCAGAGCTCCCTATGACTTAGCTCAACCTGCCCTTTCTTTGTCGGATGAGAGCGCAAGAAGCACTCTCCGTTAAAGACCCGCGAAGTTGCGTGGGACAGCCTCTGTTTCTATGTTGTTCACTGATGTTGCTTGCGACTTGGGGAATTTCTGCCTGCTACTTGGGCGTGCAGACATAGCTATATTAAACTGAGACGAGAATATCGCGTAGCAAACTTTGGTAACTCTCAGTAGCAGCAAAATGGTTCGGCAATTAATTGAAAACAGGTGCGGCAATTAATTGCCGAGTGCTCTCATGGCTGCTTCTCCGCGTGGTTTTGTTTGGTTGATTGCCGCTCGGCAGTGAGACGTAGTCTAACTTGCCTTAGCGCACAAGGAAGGTTTGCTTGTTACAATCTCCGCAAAAATGCAGACGCAACGAAAGAAGATCGAGATGAACATGGCGATCAAAAAGTTTCCGCAACAATTGATTCTTGCATTGCTCTCGCTCACTTTGGCGCAAAGTGGCGGAAGACTAGCCGCGCAGCACCAGCAGGCGGCTAAGTCTCTCACTGTTGGCTATATAGCAGAGGAGCGTGAGCGGAACGCATCTTTGCCCACAAATCTGGCCTGGAGTCCCGCTGGCAAGAGCCTAAGTTTTGTTCGGAAAACTCCCAGGCCGAGCAGGGCTATACGCAGTTCCCCGGCTACTGAAATATGGAGCATCGATGCAACAACTGGTCTCCAGAAGCTTCTTGTATCCGATGCCGAAGTAACTGCCGCTTTCGGCGGTGCGCGCCCCCATGCTTGGCCTATCGACGAAGAGGACGAGAGCGCGAGGCGCAGACTGCTTCAGAGCTATGCATGGGCTCCGGATGGACATGCTCTGTTACTCGCTACCGGCGCTTCCCTCGCATGGTTTGATCTCGACGCACATTCCTCCCGGCCCATTGTCACCGATCGCGCAGATCTCAGCAATTCTCAAATCAGCCCCGACGGCCGGTTCGTCAGCTTTCTTCAGGATCACACTCTCTGGTTGGCAAATGCAGCGACCGGTGTAGCTCATATCTTTGCGCCCGTTGGAAACAACGAAAAGCGAGAAGGCGAGCCGGACTGGGTCTATCTTCACGAACTGGGATTGCATTCGGCATACTGGTGGTCCCCAGACTCGTCCTCCATCGCCTGGCTTGAGACAAATGATCAGGCAGTTAATAAGTACACTCTGCACAGCGCCGATGGCGATGAGCAATCGCTAACCTATCCCAAGCCGGGCGGGACAATTCCACTGATTCGCATTTTCGTGCAAGCGGCACTGGGTCGCAAGCCACTCCAGATCGACCTAGGCAGCTCGACGACTGTATATATCCCGCGCGTGCAATGGTTGCCGGACAATAAACACCTTGCCATTGAGCGCCTCAGCCGCGACCAGAAGACTCTTGATCTGCTTCTGGCGGACGCGGCCACAGGGAAAGCGCGCGTGATTCTCACGGAGAAGGATACCTACTGGATTAATCTGAGCAACGACCTGCATTTTCTCAAAGACTCGCATCGTTTTATTTGGTCAAGTGAGCGTTCAGGTTATCGCCATCTCTATCTTTACGACTTAGCCGGCCGTCAGCTTGCCCAACTTACTCAGGGTAACTGGGAAGTTAATTCGTTAGTTGGAGTTGACGAAGCTGCGGGCACTGTCTATTTTACGGCAACCGAAGCAAGCCCTTTAGAGCGCCAACTGTATCGCGTGAATTTGGATGGGTCGGGCCTCGTGCGGATCACGCAAGAAAGTGGTACCCACGACTTGCAATTGTCGCCTTCTGGCAATGTTTTTTTGGATACCTGGTCTGACCATGCTACACCGCCGCGTCAGGAGTTACTCCGAAGCGACGGAAGCAGGATTGCGGACCTTATCGACGACATACCCAATAACCTGGCAACCAGTCCACTACGTTCGGTGGAGTTTCTTACCGTGAAGTCGCACCTAGGCACGGATTTAAATGCCTGGATGATGAGGCCCCAGGATTATGATTCGGCGCGACAATATCCGGTAATCTTCTATGTTGCCGGCGGACCGGGCGAACAAATTGTGCGGGACGCGTGGGGCGGCGATATTTCCTTATGGTTTGCTCTGATGGCGCAGAACGGCTACATCATATTTGCCATCGATAACCGCGGCACCACCGGGCGCGGTCATTTCTTTGAGGAGCCGATACATTTACGGTTCTCCGCGACGGAAATGGCCGACGTGCGAGACGGAGTCCTTTATTTACGCACACTTCCCTGGGTTGATAAGACTCGCATCGGTATCTGCGGATGGGGGTACGGAGGGTTCCTGACCCTCCATGGCATGCTCGATCGCCCATTGCTTTTCAAAGCTGGATTTGCCGGCTCTCCCATTACGGATTGGCATCTTTATGACGCAGTTTTTACCGAACGTTACTTGGAAGATCCGCAACGCAATCAGGACGGCTGGCTCTCCTCGTCTCCTCTGGAGAACGCCAAGTATCTCACGGCACCACTTATGCTTGCACAGGCGACAATGGACGAGACTGTTCATCAAGAAAATGCCATGATGCTACTTGATGAGCTGTTAGATAAGGGGAAATATGCTGACATACTGCTATTTCCCGACCGTCGGGATCTGTTCGAAGATCGCGGGGCGCGCCTGATCCTATTTCAGCGCCTCACCGACTTCTTTCAGAAAAATCTTTGAGAGAGCGGCTGCGTTTTGGTGCGGTCTGCTATCGAACTAGTATTAACGCGTGAAACTCGCGTATCCCATAAAATACCCAGGCTCGTCGTTAGTGAACATAGGACCCATATCAGGCTCACAAACATAACTCCGCCAACCGAACGGTATAACACCGCGTCGATGGCGTGCAAGGATATGACCTCGGCGCACCAGCAACTCAGCGAGAAAATCATACCGCAGATAGCTACAGCTGCACCGGTCCTGCCACGAAGACTCCGAAATGCCAGCGCTACTCCACCCACCGCAGCCGCACCTAGAAGACCTAGCATCGCAATCTGCGGGCCGGTGCGCAGGGTGTACAACTTCTCCGCCATTGCCTCGCCTTGCAGCAGGTCATGCAACAGCCAGCGTCCGTTGAATAACATGTCCAAAAACAGCCCCGCTTCTAACACCAAAAGGATCGCGGCAAGCCGTCCTGTGCGGGGATTTTCGTGAACTCTCGCCCACGCGATGCCGCATGAAATAGCGGCAAACAAGTATGCGCTCAGTCCCACGATTCGCGTCGGGTTCAGCCATCCGGCAAGAGTTATCGTGGCTGCACCTCCTGTATCTTCGGCATAAGCCTACAGCGGCTCGGGCTGCGGTCCGTGTGTCGCAATCCCTCCGCCCTAGTTATTCGGCTTAGGCATGGCCGCCGGCGATTGCTGCAAACCGCTTTGCACCGGCACGGTTGTAATTGTCCCGGTATAAGTGGGCATGCCGGCAAGTTGCTCCTGCTGCACTACAACCGGCCGGGAGAGTACCATTTCCAACGTGGTACCCTGAGGAAACACTATATCGTTGCCGCGTGTGAAAAGGGTGGTCAATACGCCAGCCGCCGCTCCAGCACCCGCGCCGATTCCCGCCCCCATACCAGCATTCCCTGCTCCCATGCCGGCAAGTGCGCCAAGACCCGCTCCGGTTCCAGTGGTGTCGGCAATTCTTTGGGCATCACGCCCCTTGCTTGCGTCCTGCTCAACGGTTCCTTCCGAGTTCTTGACCTTTGCCCCAGTTGAGCCGGGGACATTGTCGACCGAGCCGGGAATCAAAATCTCGACACCGTTCGGAAAGATCATCGAAGTCAGGTGCATTTGAAGCTGTGCGCGTCCTTTCACCTTGCCTGGCCGTTGGACGCTGTCGATAACTCCCTTTACATACATCCCCGCAGGAAGCACCACCGCGCCGCCTTCGACTACTGGGAAATCAGACATGAGATACACCGCATCGCCGGGCCTTGCGACACGTGTGTTGACTTCATGCTTCAGTGATAGCAGAATCCTGGTTCCGGCCGGAACCGTGTAAGTCTTTAGCTCGCCTTTTGCCACTGGCGTGACCGCGGTTTCGCTTGCTACTGCGCCTGGAACACTAGGTGCCTGCGCGCGCATGCTCAAAATCATGCCTGACAACAGAAAGATATAAGTGGCCCAATGACGTGTCATTCGATACCTCCGGTGCAATCCAGGTGGTACGAGGGTAATGCACCGCTTACGGATTGGAGTGCTGAAATGCATGTACACTTTTGAAAACCCCGAAAAGATTTTCGAAAAGGTGAAAACCTGAAGAGTTCGGACCTTGTTCTAAACCAAACCCCGCAAGATCAATGGACTTAAAAGGTTGCGGAAACTTGAATCGGTAAAGCTTACGGCTCTGGCTGAGACTCTGCTCAATAGGGTCTAAATCCCGATAAAATATCCTCAAAGGCGCCCCCGCAGCCACAACAACATCCCTTTTAGATCTGATGCGCGGTTCCAGTTGCATGATGCGCATTTTTCAAATGAATGCCATGGTCGAAATCCGCTGCACGCGATAGGGAAACGCGACGCATCAGTTATTTTGCGTGAAAGTCGACTTTAAGCATGCAAGATTCCGAGTCGTCGTCTACCCACTTCGTATTATCGGCAAACTCAACTCTCTGTACCACGACCGTTTCACCCGCTCGATGGATGTCCACCGATTCGAATGCTAAGTCCCACATAAACACTTTGCTCTTGCCGGTCTCCAAGCCGTCGCTGTAAGTAAGTTCGTTGGGATAGGGACGAGGATAACCGCCGGAATCAAGCACCGACAACCTGAACGTGACGGCCGAGATTTGTTTGCCGGCCTCGTTCTCAAACCGTACTCTGAGCTGCGGCTTGGACTGGCCGCCCTGATGGTTGTAACTCAGCTCGATATGGTCGATCACGACTGGACATTTGCGTTCAGGGCTCCCCGCGTTCGCTTGCACTGCACTGCAGGCGAGACAAAGAAGCAAAATCAGCGATGCGGTATTCGCTCTCATAAGTGTTTACCCGAAAAATGTCGTCCAGCCTCACGACTTGGGAAGGACTACAGTTTGCCTCTAGGTGAATCCATTGTCAACAGTCAATTGGAGAGATCGACGTCCATGTCCGTTGATCTTCCAGCTCGACCGGAGATATTTACCCCGGCCGAGGCTCAATACACATGAAGCATATCTCTTCCTCAACAAGAATGAATTCAGTCCACGCATTTGGTTAGACTAGCTGCAACCGCATCTTACGAGCCGGGACTCCAGATCGATGGCGACAATCTGAACAATCGTCTCAATATTATTGATTTTGGATTATTGATTTTGGCGGTCCTTTTTCCGGCAATGCGATCGGTCCGGCCCTCAGCTTCACAGCCCGGTTGGACACAACCTCTTGAAAACTGGCGGATCCAACTCAGCCGGCCATCAATCAATCCACTCCTACGCCGTAGCGCGCTGCTGTTCGCGGCCGCCCAGGCGCACACTCACCACCTTCGAGACGCCGGGTTCTTGCATGGTCACGCCATAGATCATATCGGCCGTCTGCATCATCCGCTTGGAGTGGGTCACCAGCAGAAACTGCGTCTCCTTGCTCAGCGAATGCAACAGATCTGCCAGGCGGCCAACATTAGTCTCGTCCAGCGCCGCGTCCACTTCGTCGAGCGCGCAAAAGGGGCTGGGCTGGAACTGGAAGATAGCCACCAGCAGGGCCAGCGCAGTCAGCGACTTCTCGCCGCCCGAGAGCAGCAACACGTTCTGCAGCTTCTTGCCCGGCGGCGAGGCCACGATGTCGAGGCCGCTCTCAGCCTGGTTTTCCGCATCAGTGACGCGCAGGAATGCCTGCCCGCCCTGGAACAGCCGAGCGAAGACCTGGGCAAAATTCTCGTTGATTCGCGCAAAAGCTTCGTCGAACTTCGAGCGTGAAATCTGATCGATCTCCTTGATCGTCTCTTGCGTATTCTCGATCGACTCCATCAAATCCTTGCGTTGCGTTTCCAGGAAGCCGTGCCGCTCAGCAGTCTCCCTGTACTCATCCAGAGCCATCATATTCACAGGCCCCATCTGCTCGATGCGTTGACGCAGGCCGCGGCACGTCTCTTCCTCGGCGGCCAATTCCTCGCCAGCCAGCCGCCCAATCTCGGCATCGGCGCGCAACACAGCCGCTTCGGCGTTGACCTCCGCCAGGCAGCTTGCCTCCAGATGTTCGAGGTCGGAGCCAAGCTTGGCCACTTCACTGGAACGGCTGGCGCGATCTTCTCTCAACTGGTCAAGTGCGGCTCGCCCAGTCTTGAGTTGCGCCTCCATAGTTGCGAGTTGCTGACGCAAAGCCTGCGCCTGCGCCGTCACCGTCTGCGCCAGGGCCAATGCCTCGGCGCGCATGGTGGCCAGCTCCTGCTCGCGCTGCGCTAACTCCGCGCTCTCGCGAATACGCTGCTCGCGTTCTGTCTCGGCTGCGGTCCGCTGCTGCTCGATCGACAACACGCGGCGCTCCAGGTCAGCATGGAGACGGTCGATGCGCTGGAATGCAGCCTCAGCCCCACGCCGCCGCTCCTCCAAGCCGGCCAGTTCCGCCGTCACTCGCGCCGCTTCCTGCTGCAAGCCCTCGCGCTTCTCGCGCAGCAATGCCAGCTGAGCTTGTAACTCATCTAATGCAGCCTCAGCAGCCCGGTGCTCCGCCTCCATGCGAAGCATCTCTTCGCGCTTCTCGTCGATGTTGGCTTTCTTGGCCTCGCGCGCTTCCTTGTTGCGCGCCGCCTGCGCCATCCACTCCTCAAGCCGCCGCTCCACACGCTGCGTCTCGGAGTCCATCTGCTTCAACACTGCCCCTTGATCCGCAGTGTCGCGCTCGGCCAACCGCCGCTCCTCGCTGCGCGCCTCCAACTGCGCGGCTAGCTCTTCAATGGCCTGAATCAGTGCCGCAGCTTCCGCTTCCGTTGTCGTCAGTTCGGATTCCAGCTTCGCCAAACGGCCTTCGGCCTCGCGCAACTCGCGCTTCAATGCCAGTGGACCTTCACTCGCCGGCTTGCCACCAGTCACCGTCGCATTGTGAAAGCACTCGCCTCCAGGCGTCAGAAAGAAGGCATGGGCATACTGGCCAGCCAAGCGCAACGCCTCGGCCGAATCTTCAACCAGATAGCCATGCTTGAGCTTTGGCAGAATCGATTCCAGTGATCGCCCAAAACCATTCAGCACCCGAATCGAATCCTTCAGCGGAGTCAAGCCAGGTCCGGTGATGGTGCCGTTCCCCTCGTCTGAATGACTACCCTGCCCACCGTCGGGATGAATCAAAAATGTAGCGCGGCCATCCACGCCAGACTTGAGCAGTTGCACGCCTTGCTCGGCAGCCACCCAGCTCTTCACCACCACATAATTCAGTTCCTCGCGCAGGAATTCATCCACCACGCCCTCATGCTCGCCGCCGACCTCTAAGAAATCCGCCAACGTGCCCACCGGCGCCATGCCCTGGGCCAGTGCGCCCGGCTTCAGCAACCGCCGCACCGTGTCGGTCGAATAGCCATGATTGCGAATCAGCGCTTGCAGAGAGTCTCGGCGTCCGCTCACGGTGGCATGTTCGCCGCGTAGTTGGTTGGCACGCGCACGCATTGCAGCTTCTTCCGCGCGGCGTGCCTGCAGAGCCTCGCGCAGCGCCGCAATCTCTCCCTCCAACCTCTTCAGCGTCTCAGCAGCCGACTCAAAACGCTGCCGCGCTTCTCCGCTCTGCGCGCCCAAATTCTCCAGCTCGTTCCGCGCCTGGCCCATCTCGGCATCCAGCCGTTCAGCCTCACGTTCCAATGCGGCAAGGCTCTCTTCGCCCTGCGTCGTGTGGTTGCGAGCGTTGCCGGCCAGAGTCAGAAGATGCATAGCGTGGCGGCGGTTTGTCTCCAGTTGCCGCTCCGACGCAAAAACCTCTTCGGCAGCCGTGCGTGCCTCTTGCTGGCGCGCCTCCACCTGCTGGCGAAATGCCTTCGCCTCGCCGGCCGCCGACTCAAGAAATGTATGCTGCTGCGTCCGCTCCTCGGCGATTCCGCCCAACTGCGTCCGTGTCTGCTCCAACTCCGCGCCAGCCGCTGCAATACGCGTCTCCAGCTCGCTCACCCGCTCGGCGTTCGAGCGCGCACGTGCCGCAGCCCGCTCCCGCTCTACAGCCGCCGTGTTGGCCCGATTCTGCGCTTCCTGTCCCTCGCCGTCCAGAGCGTAGCCCCGCTCAGTGAGCGTGTGTTGGCTGGCCTCAGCCGTCTCAATCTCCGCCGCCGAACCGTTGATGCGCTCAGTCAGGATGGCAATCTCCTGATTCAATCGCTCTTGATCGGCATCCATCGTCGCCATGCGGCTCGCCAACACTACACGCAAACGGCCGCGCAGTTCGTCACGCACAGCCGCAAAGCGTTCAGCCTTCGACGCCTGCCGCTTCAGGCTGTTCATCTGCCGCGTGACCTCTTCAAAAATATCGTCCACGCGCGCCAAATTCTGTTTCGCGCTCTCCAGGCGCAGTTCAGCCAGCCGCTTCTTGGTCTTGAAGCGCGTAATCCCCGCCGCCTCTTCGATGATTGCCCGCCTGTCGTGTGGCTTAGAGCTGAGTAGCTGCCCAATCCGCTCCTGCCCAATAATGGCGTAGCTCTCCGGCCCCAACCCTGTGCCCATGAAGATGTCTTGAATGTCGCGCAGCCTGCACAGCTTGCCGTTCAGCAGGTACTCGCTCTCCCCGGTACGAAACAGCCGCCGGGTAATTACAACCTCGCCCTTCTGCGGCGTGCGCTGAAACTTGCGCCGGCGAATCTTCAGCACCACCGCCTGCGGACCCTCGCCCGTCGTCATAGTCTGCGGCTGATCAGAATCTTCGTCGAGCACTTGTCCGGGCTGTTCGCTAGCAGCAATCTCTTCAGACTCGGCAGCTCGTTGGCGGCGTACCTCGTCCTCATCCCAATCGGCCGGACCGTCGTGATCCACCACCACATGCGGCTCCACGGGAACCGGGCCCTCATAAGCCTCTGGATCGACCATGGTCAGCGTCACCTCGGCCATCCCCAGCGGCTTGCGGTCCCGGGTTCCGGCAAAGATAACGTCCTGCATGTGCGTGCCGCGCAAGGTTTTAGCGCTTTGCTCGCCCAGCACCCAGCTAACCCCATCCAGAATGTTCGACTTGCCGCATCCGTTCGGCCCCACCACGACAGCCGTGCCCGTTCCCGCCACAGTCAACTCCGTGCGGTCACAAAAGCTCTTAAAGCCGAGAATATGGATCTTCTTTAGTTTCAGCATCTTCTCTCCGGTTCCCAGAGCCTGCGCACCGTGCGCTTTCTGTAGCTGCTAGTTTGACTGAACTCTCCGGGCAATCCGTTGTTAACCCACTTGGTTCGACGGAAACCTTGCCCTCCGATTACAAACTCTACGGACCCTGGAGGACAGGGTCAACGCTGTTTTGTGGATAAGGGAGTCCGGAATTGCTCTTACTGAAATTTCCTAAAAAAGTGGTGGAAAATCGGGTTTCTTTAGTAGTTTTCGCGGTTTTTTGCACAAGTAGAAAGAGGCAGGTGTGAGGTAACTCTCAAGATAACCAGGTCGATTGGTGCCCACTCTCAAGATAACAAGACCCGACTGGGTGCCCCGTCATCCTGAGCGAAGCGCAGCGAAGTCGAAGGACCTGCTTCTCCTAATTCTTTGCGAAGGGTGGGATACCAAGAACCTCTACCGTCGGATTCTACACTCGACAGAATCGAACTACACTGGGTGCCGCATGTTGCGAGTGCGATCCAAGTACCCTAGAATGAATACCTTGAGAAACACGCCTAAGTCTTTGTGCTAGTTTTGTGCTACCCCTATAAACGGCAACTCCGTTTAGCACGAAGTAATTGCCGAGTTGCCGACGACTCGCTCCGATGGCAGACTTTGGTATCTGTTCGCGCTGTATATGATGGATCTTTGCGTATCACGGCGGTTTACGACTATGACGCTCGAAGAACTAGAAGAACAATTGCCCAACGGATTACACGATGCAAAGATTCGCTCCATCACGCACAATTACGAAACTGGGACACTCGTAATCTCCGTCGAAATTCTGACAGGTTTGCCCAATGATCCGCCCTCGACGCGATTTGCCTATCAATTCGGATTGATTTCCTTTTTAGATGTCTCTCTCTGCCATATTGAGCAGCTGGAGAACGAACGCATCATCGGGGTAAGGGGAAGCGTTTGGTTCAAATACTGGCGCACTGAACCCGGAATACTGCTACCCAAACTTTCAGACAGCTTTCCCACTGGCGCCCATTCCTATACGCTCTACATTCTCGAATGGGAATCTTCAATACACATTGTCGCCAGTGACGTGAGGTTTTCATGGGCTGAGGTGCCGCAACCCCAGACTTAGTACCCGACGTGGGTCAATCACCGGCGGGTAGCGCAGGTCCCCATCCATAAATCTGGGTGCCCCAGGGTCCCCCGCTTTTTGGGGACCTGGCTTCGATCCAAGGCATCAAGTCTCCACCCCGGACGATTCGCGCTTGAGACTCTACTGCACCCGCTTGAAATCCAAGTGTGCGTGCACAATCGTGCCGTCGGCAAGCGGGAAGGTCACGTCCTCAATGTGGTGGTTGGCATCGATGACGGTAAACACCCAGTGGCTCACATGCCCCACCTGGTTGCTGCCGGGGGCATCAATCAGATCGAACTCCACCGTTTTCCCATCCGCTGAGGGCCGAGCCACCATGTGCGGTCTGTTGCCGAAATCGCAGTAGTGAATCAGCGTCAGGCGATCGCTATCGAGATAGAAAACGGTGACCTCGGGACCGGGTGTGCTCAACTCATGAATCAGAGCGTTTCCATGCGATGCAACGCGGATGGACAGGGGCATCAGTTGGTCCGTGGACATGGCCGGATTGTCCGTTGTTATCTGACCTTTCCAGGTCCCCGCCAGAGTCTTCATCAGGTCGAAAGACCTCTCTGCATCGGAACTGGCAACGGGCTTGGCGGAAGACTGCCCGTGTGCCCAGGCGCACGCACTCAGCAAGAATATTGAAACAAGACGAAGTAATTTCATGATCATCTCCTGCCTGTCCATACGCTAACCAACGCAGGGAAGTTCTGGATATTTGCGAGGGCATCGGATGAATCGTTTCTACTAGACGGGAATATCACGTGGAATGCTGCTGGAATCATGCTAAACCGAGGTGGCGGGTGGCGCAGGTCCCCATCCATAAATCTTGGTGCCTCAGGCCGGGGTCCCCGCGGACAGGCCTTCGTCCGTGGGGTGGAGCTCCCTCGCTTTTGGGACCTGGGAAACCTTCAACTCTCCCCTCCGCTTCTTGCGGAAAATAACGACTCACAGGCGCACAATGAAAGCATGAACAACGACCAGAGCCGCGTTTTTTTTGCTGAATGCTGACGGCTGAAAGCTGATCGCTGATAATGTACCCCCTCCCCCCCTTTTTATATTTATTTTCGGCCCAAAATTTTGCAGATTATTTTGATCAATCATGAATCAGTCTTTTCGAAAACCAACCACAATGCAGGGGATTACTCTCGTTGGATCGCGTAACCAGGCAGTTCCGTCAACTGCAATGGAGTCGGTTTAACAATCGCTTGCCCCGGAATTCGGGTCGAGGCAGCGATCCATTGCATCGCATTAGGGAAGAGCGAAAGAGCAAAGGGCGTCAGTTCGCGGCCCGCAGTGGTCACCATTGCGCGGGAAACCCATGTGGCCACGGACATTCCGCGGCTCAGTTGTGCGCCAAGCGCGCGATGATACTCATCCACGCTTTCGCCAGCCAGATACATCCGTGCGGCCAGCGCGGCGCTATGCAAGGCGATCGACATACCGTCTCCGGTGAACGATGGAATCACCGCAGCCTGATCGCCCACGCGCCAGAGTATCGAGGATCCCGCCGCAAGATACCCATATGGAATGGGAGAGATAGCCAATGGCCGCTCCCATAAAGCCTTCGCGCCATGCAGACGCTGACGCAAAAGCCGATTTTCATCGAGAATACCCGTCAGCAGACCGGTCCATCCGGCCTTCTTGCGCAGCACCGCGCGCCGCACCACCAAACACAAATTCGCCGCGTCTCCTTCGACCAGGGAGAGCCCGCCATATCCGCCAGGAAATAAAAATATCTCCATGAGCTCTCGCAACGATTCCGTTTGGGCAACCGTCAATTGCCAGTGCAATTTGAAGCCGATAAAGTCGGCTTGATTGCCAGCGGAGCGTTCCCACCCGCGAAGATCATGTTTGCCGCTGGCCAAAAACACGGTGCGAGCAGACAAAGATTCGCCGCCGCGCAGTTGTGCAATAGCCATCTGGCCGTGCATTGCCAGCTTCTCAACGAAGACGCCGCGCTCAACATTGCATCCGCTCTCTGCGGCGCGCGAAAGCAAAGATTCATCCAGAGCGTACCGCGAGAGCGAGAGCGCGGTGAAGGGCAATGCCGCCTCTACCACCCGCCGCTTTGATGAAAGCCGCAAAAAACGAATTGTCGCCGCGCCCAGATCGAGCGGCTCCACTCCGGCTTGGCGCACATACTCAACGGCTTCGGGGCTGAGAAATTCTCCGCAGACTTTGTGATGTGCGGCGCGTTCTCTCTCAAACAGCGTGACGCGGCGTCCCGCGGCGGCCAGGCGGATAGCTACCATCGATCCGGCAAGACCGCCTCCAATAACCAGATGGTCGACTTGACGCGGCGCGATCACAACCGCTCCTTCCTTGATTGCTGATACGATTGGGCCTGCGGGCTTTCGTCTGGCCACACAAAGGCGCGCAGGCCTGAAGCTCTCAATCAGGGTGTCCCGAGTTCCGAGTCCTGCGGCAGCGCACATCGCTTGCCAGTCTTCACGCACGAAGGATCGCGCGACGGAGACGGGTCCATCGTACTGCACGAAAGGATGCAGCCCAATTAGCTTCGAGAACACGCGGAAAACATGATACGGAATGGCCGCACGGGAAAGATCGTTGATGAACCATCCGATCTCAGCATGAACTTCCATCCATCGCAGAAACCGAACAATATCGTCGTCACCAAGATGATGGGTAAAGAGTGAACTGACCACAAGATCAACTGGCTTCGGCGGTTTGTACGCAAAAACATTTGCGCTGACCCATTGGATTTTGCTCGCAGCAGGGCTGGCCTCTGCCGCGATTGCCGTAGCGTCCGGATTCAGGTCAAGGCCCGTCAGTTCCACGGCGATGCCGCGCGCCTTCGCCCATTGCTCGATTCGTCGCAGTCCATCTCCATAACCACTGCCGACGTCGAGGATGCGGAGCGATTCAACAAGGGGTGGCAAGTCAGTTGTCAAGTTATCGAGCCAATGCAGCAAGGGGCGGTAAGCCATCGTCCAGCGGTTGGTCCTTGCAATGTCGCGGAGGCAAGCGCGTAACTGGTCGCGGCTGCAAGGCTCGTCCATCCGTTCGGTGAGCTGCGCACGGTAGCGGAAATCCGGTGTGTTATGCGGCATGAAAGAGCATTGTCTCCGCAGTAAGTCCAGGCCCGAAAGACATGGCGCAACCGTGTTGCTCCGCTTGAGCACGTTCCATTACCTGCTGTAACACGAACATCACCGTCGCAGAGGACATATTGCCGTATCGCGCCAGAACGTCGCGTGAGCAGGAGAGTGCATTCGCAGGCAGGTCAAGGCCTTTCTCCACCGAGTCGAGGATCGACCGGCCGCCTGGATGCACCGCCCACAAATCAATGGACAATGGGTCTTTCCCTCGCGTAATCTGGCGGCCCGATTCCTTCAGAGCTCGACCGATTGCGCCCGGCACCTCGCCGGAAAGGTACATGTCGAATCCAAGCTCGCCAATCCGCCATGTAATCAGGTGGCTTGTTTGTGGGATCTTGACTGCCAGAAAGCTATCGATCGCCAGCCCTTTGGGTTGCACACTCACCAGGGAGGCTGCGCAGCCATCGGCAAAGACGAGGAACGAGAGCACCTGCTCTAGCTCATGGATCTCCTGAAAATGCAGCGTGCATAGTTCCAGATTCAATACCAGAACTGTGGCCTCGGGCTCGGAGCGAACGATATGATGCGCCGATTTGAGAGCATTAATGGCGGCATAGCATCCCATGAAGCCGATCATGGTTCGTTCGACCGACGGGTCAAGCCCGAGATAGTTCACAACTTCGAAGTCCAACCCGGGCGCGTAAAGCCCCGTGCAGGAAGTTACGATCACGTGAGTTATGGCTCGTCTCTCTTCTTCAGTTAGTGCGAGCTTGTCCAATGCTGAGTGCGCCAACTGTGGAGCAAAGCGCTCGAATAACTTCATGCGGCGCGCGGTTGCGGGAAAGTTACCCGGCACATAGATTTTCTCCTCATCTTGCCACGATCCGTCTTCTGTGACGCTGGGATTCACGAAAGAATAGCGCTGCTCGATTGCCGACAAGCGCGCCATGCGGCGAAACAAATTGCGCGGCGTGCCCTCCGCCAGCAAGCCGGTCGCAAAATCGATGAAGGCCTTATGGACATCGTGTTGAGGAACTGCCGTCGCAATGCGGTTGATATGTGCGGTCGTCATTCCTACCTCTTTCGTAGCGATAAGCTGTTCTCGGCCCGGTTTCTTCGTTATTGGATTCTTCAAAATGTCTTTAGGTTTCACCTCATTACGTTCGAATACGTCACAGTTTTGTCCGGATTATGTAAAAACTGTTTTCTTATCGCTGCCTGCACCGGTGAAACCCTGACTCCTGTAAAGTTAGTAGAAGATGCTCTGCATCTGCCCATCTTGTGCCTCGACGTTCATCCTTTGACGACTCCTCACAATTCGCATGCTCCCGCCAATTCGGTTGAGCTTTCTGTGCTGCTGCGCTCGGTCTTCGGCTTTGCCGGCTTCCGGGCAAATCAGGAGGCAGTTTGCCGGGCGGCAATCGAGGGACGCGACTTGCTGCTTGTGATGCCGACGGGCTTTGGTAAGTCGCTGTGCTACCAGTTGCCGGCCATTGCATTGGGAGGAACGGCTCTAGTCATCTCTCCCCTCATAGCTCTAATGGAAGACCAGGCTGCCAAGCTGATGGCACTCGGCCTGCGCGTGGCGCGGATTCACTCTGGCCTCGACCGAGGCGTGGCACGGCAAGCGTGCGTGGATTACTTGCAAGGGGGCTTGCAATTTCTCTTCATTGCGCCAGAGCGGCTGCGGGTTCCCGGCTTTGGCGAAATGCTGGCCAAGCGCAGACCCGCGCTGATCGCCATTGATGAGGCGCATTGCATCTCGCAATGGGGCCACGATTTTCGTCCCGACTACCGGATGCTTGGCCAGTACTTACCCGCGCTGCGTCCTGCGCCAGTGTTGGCGCTGACGGCCACTGCCACACCTTCTGTCCAGGCCGACATTCTTATGCAACTGGGGTTGATCGAGCCGGCGCGCTTTATTCACGGCTTCCGCCGCGACAACCTGGCCATCGAGGTGGTGGAGCTTCCCATGCCGGAGAGGCCAGCGGCGATCTGCGGTCTGCTAGCCAACTCAGAACGGCGACCGGCAATCGTCTACGCCACTTCACGCAAGCAGGCCGAGGGGCTGGCCGAAGAGTTGTCAGCAATGACCAGGGCGAGCAGGATTCACGCGGCGGCCTATCATGCGGGTCTCGATCCGATGACGCGAGAGCGGGTGCAGACGGCCTTTCAGGCTGGCAAACTCGAAGTAGTTGTCGCCACCATCGCCTTCGGCATGGGCATCGACAAAGCCGACATTCGCACGGTGATTCACGCCGGGCTGCCAGCGACGCTCGAAGGCTATTACCAGGAGATTGGCCGCGCTGGTCGCGATGGTGTGCAGAGCCGTACCTACCTGATGCACTCCTATGCCGACCAGCGAACACACGATTTTTTCCTGAGCCGCGATTATCCGCCGGTGGACCATCTGAATCGGATTTTCGGAGCGCTGGGCGAAGAGTCGCAGTTGGTTGAAGAACTGCGCAGAGCATCGAAACTCTCCGAGGAGGAATTCGGCAAAGCTCTGGAAAAGCTGGAAATTCACGGCGGGGCGCGGGTGGACTTTGGCGGCAACGTAACGGCGGGCGGCACAGGCTGGAAGAAGACTTATACGGTGCAGGCGCAGTATCGTGCCGAGCAGTTCGAGAAGGTGCTGCGCTTCACAACATCTGCCGAGTGCCGGATGGCCGCTCTGGTGCGGCATTTTGGCGATGTGGAAGACGCCAGTCGCGCATGTGGAATTTGCGATATCTGCGATCCGGCTGGAGCGGTTCTAAGGCTCTTCCGGCGGCCGACGCTGGCTGATCGGGAATTGGCGCAGGCGATTGCCGATGAGTTACGACCGGTGGATTACAAGGCTGCCGGAACGCTGCAACGCAATCTCGACCCGAAAGGCAGAATTGGCCGCAACGGCTTGGATAGCCTGCTGGATGCGATGGTGCGAGCGGGACTGATCGAGATCGAGGAGGCCGAATTTGAAAAAGACGGCGCAATTATCCGCTTCCGCAAATTGCGGTTGACCGAGACAGGCTTGGCGATGCGACCAACCTCGCCAGTTGAGTTGCTGATTAGCGATGGCGTGGCGGAGGAGTTTGGAAAGGCTCCGGCATTGGCACGATCTAAAAAGGCAAAAACAACCACAAGAAATGGCTCATCGAATGTGGCAAGCAGAAAGGCTGCGGACACGAAGACAGCGCAGGCCGAACCAATACGGTTGACGGCGCGAGCAGAAGCTCTGGCAGCGCGGCTCAAGGAGTGGCGTGCCGCAGAGGCCAAGCGTCTGGGCGTTCCTGCCTACGTGGTGCTGCATGACCGAACTCTGGCGGCTCTGGCCCAGGCGCGCCCTGCAAACACCAAGCAACTTCTGCAGATCAGCGGCATGGGTCCTGCCAAGGCGGAGCGATTTGGAGAGGCCATTTTGGGGTTATGCGAGGCGCCGAAATAATGGGTTCTGCTCATTGCTGGGCGGCTCGTCCGATTTCGTGACGACGAAATACTTCACTGCTCAGTGGAACATACGCACGCTCTGTATGTTTGCTCGGTGTCGTTCGACAGCGTGCAAACATACTGCGGCCAAAACGCTACGAGCACGGGCGAAAGATCGCCCACGAAGAAATTGTGGGCGTAGTGCTGGCTCGCTTCCGTCTTTGCGTCTGGATCGGAAGCGAAGCCGTCTATGAGCTGATGCACAGAAGACGAAGAAAACGCGGCTTTGTGAAAATTGCTGGCAAAGTCGTATTCTTCTGCCCATGAATCTTCGACTCCGGTCGAGTTCGACGCGGCAAAGACCTTATAGTCTTTGAGGGCAGCCGAGGATGGATCGACTTGGGCGAGAGTTATGGACGGATGATTCCCGTTGATCGGCGAGATGGATGGGACCATCTTGACCGCGATTCCCTTCCCTGATACCGCGCTCTGGCCGCCATCCTTCAGAAAGCGCAATCCGTCCATGTGGGTGTGAGCAAAAACGGCTAACTCGATAACATCGTCATATTCGACTAACTCGTTCGCCAGCTTTTCCGAAGAAAGAAACATGGCCGGTTTTTGGCCGCTGCAAACATCGATCAGTCTGCTAACTGTCGCGTGCAGATCGACTCCGGGTGGAATGTGACCCATCACCCACACCTTCTGCTTGTTGGCGCGGGCTTCGGCGAGCTGCTGACGTAGCCACGCAAGCTGCGCGGCTGATTCCGTTTGATCGGCCTTGCCAGTGCAGGTCGCATAGTTGCTCGACATGAAAATATCGTTCAGAACCAATAGGCGGGCATTCTCGATGGGCGCGGGCAGCGAAACGCTGTAATAGCCGCCGGCCGCGAAACTCTCTTGAACGCTTTGGCGTTCGGACGCGGGGAAATTTTTGGTAACTTCCTTGCCGGTCGCTGCCAAAAACTCGCTGTGGGCATCGAGACGGTAGTCGCCGCAGTCGGAGTCGTTGTTTCCCAGGGCTACATAGACGGGCACGCCGGGAAGCGCGCCGTCTAGATCCCCGATAACATAGGCGAGCGTCTTTTTAACGAATATTCTATAGCTGTCTTTCAGTTTTTCCTTTTCCTCTGGCGTGGATGCAGGAAAAAGCGTGTTGTATTTGCATTGAAAGGCGTGGGAAATTAGGTCGCCACTCACGGTGACAAACTTCGCACCCGCGCCGTACTTCTGCATAGCTTTCAAACTGGAATCAAAAAGCGGAAAGGAAGTATCGGCCCCGCGAGGATGGCAGGTTTTCTGCAAGGCGTCGAATCGAGCCTGCTGGTCGGGCGACGGCGCGGCGGCGAGAATCGCCCTCCAATCGCTTACTGGCGCGGCGGCGAGTTGCGGAACTTTTGCCGGGTCCCAGAAGGGCTCGAAGTGAATATCGCTGATCAGAAGAGCTGGGACGGTTGCCTTTGGCTGGGCTTGACTGCTTGCGGCGGGCTTGCTTGTTTGGGCGAGAATCGCGGCGGAGAATAAAAGAAGGCAGAACCATGCGATTTGTTGTTTGGCCGCGGCGCGGAGGATGCTGGGCGTGAGTTTCGGTTTCATGGATGCTCCCTGGCTCACGCTCACTTTAACATGAGCAGTCCTTGAAAAAGATGGACTTAGAGAGAGGATCATCTTACGGACGTTCCCAAAGCGTTGAACTAATCTGCACGTTTTAGAAAATATAAAAAGGGGGGGAGGGGGGTACCTAGCGCCGGTTTCGTGCAGGGAGATTCGGGATGAGGCTCGATGCTTGAGTCATGCCGGTTCTCCTTGATGGCAGATTGCGCGGTTGCGCCGACGATTGATCCAGAGGCTTGACGAAGAACTCTTCTTATTGTGCGCGATGGGGTGATAATTTAGTGCAATCGGCGGGGACGGGGTAAACGCATTCCCTGGGATCAATCCGCCCCTCCAGGGCGGAGATCTTTTTTGAACCGCATTCCCAGGATTGCGCTACGCTCCATCCTGGGCTAATTTCGTTCGCTCCCTACGGGAGCAGTGTCCAGGCCTTTGCAAGGTTTTCCATATTGCCTAGTGGATCCCCATAGTTAGATCGAGCACATTGGATGCATATTGTGGTCTCCCCACCCTAGCCACAACAGTAAAGACTCAGCGAGGGTGGGATACCCATATCTTGTCACGGTAAAACTGCTTTTTAGCTGACACGCTCGATGACGACGGATTCTAGGACTACGGGTTTCTTGGGCTTGTCCTGGCCGCCACGCGGGACTTTGGAGATTTTGTCGGCAATCTCCTGGCCCTCGACGACTTCGCCGAAGATGGTGTGGTTGCCGGTGAGCCAGGGGGTGGCGGCTACAGTGATGAAGAACTGGCAGCCGTTGGTGCCGGGGCCGCTGTTGGCCATGGCCAGCTTGCCGGATGTGTCGAACTTGTGGGGCGAGCCTTTGGTCTCGTCGCCAAACCGGTAGCCGGGTCCGCCCATGCCGGTTCCGGCGGGGTCGCCGCCCTGGATCATGAAGTCGGGAATGACGCGATGAAAGATGGTGCCGTCGAAGAGCTTGTCGGTGGACTTTTTGTTGGTGGTGGGGTGGGTCCACTCCTTGGCGCCCTCGGCCAGTTCGATGAAGTTCTTGACGGTGATGGGCGCGTCGGCTTCAAAAAGCTTGACGGTGATCTTGCCTTCGGAGGTCTTAAAGACGGCGTAGGTTCCTGGTAGAAGTGACATGAAAAGCTCCTGGATTTGTGCAGATTCTGTCTGGGGTTCAGAGGATTCCCAGGTCCCAAAAGCGGGACCTGGGGCACCCGAAAAGTTATGGCTTAGAAGGGGTGCTCGACGCCGGCTTGGGAGCGGCATGGGGTGCGGCGCTCGGCAGCGGATGGCCCTCGCGAACGATGGTTACTTTTTTCAGCACCACCGGCGTCAGAGGCTTGTCCTGGCCGTTGCGCTGGACACGGGCGATGGCCTTGACCACTTCAACACTGGCAGCATCGCATTGGCCGAAGAGCGAGTAGTGCTGGTTGAGGAATGTGGTGGGCACTTCAGTGATGAAGAATTGACTGCCGTTGGTATTGGGGCCGGAGTTGGCCATGGCTAGGCGGCCGGGCACGTCGAAGTTCAGATTGGGATCGAACTCATCCTGGAATTTGTAGCCGGGATCGCCCATGCCTGTG
This sequence comes from Occallatibacter sp., assembly GCA_049518535.1. Taxonomy (GTDB): domain Bacteria; phylum Acidobacteriota; class Terriglobia; order Terriglobales; family Acidobacteriaceae; genus Telmatobacter. Next base: position 23,868 of record JBEKRS010000042.1, read on the forward strand.
CCGGTGGGGTCGCCGCCCTGAATCATGAAATTGGGAATGACGCGATGGAAGATGGTGCCGTTGTAGTAGGGCTTGTTGTGCTGCTTGACGTGGGTGGCGGGGTCGGTCCAGTCCTTGGTGCCCTCGGCCAGGGCGATGAAGTTGGCAACCGCCTTGGGCGCCTGCTTCTCATAAAACTGACAGGTGATGCGGCCCATGGAGGTGTCCATGACTACGGAGGGGCCGTTGGGATGGACCATGGAGGCGCCAAGAGCGTCGGGCAGGCCGTCGGCGGGTTTGGAGGAGGTTTGGGCGAATGCCGAAGCGGAAAAGACCACGGCTAGAGCGAGTGGGAGGAGTGTTTGCTGGAGTTTCATAACGACTCTGAGGATAAACCATCCACCCCCGCCTGCGATGGGGCGGACTGGCCGTCCAGGCGGGCGGCGCTTGCGCGCCATGGGGTTCGTGGTATTCCACCCTTGAATCAAAGAACGATTCAAGGATGGGGCACCCGGCCTGTTTTCAATGTGGGCTACTTTTAGCTTCACACGGTCCTGTGGACTGGGTCATAGTTTCAGAATGCCTCTCATTATGTCCAAACGCACTCTGGAAAAGTTGGTTTGCATACGAAGCACAGTGACAGGGATTTCCTTGATCTATAGGTACCATCGTAGTCGGATCTATGACGACACACGTTGTACAAACGCAATGTGACAATGTCATAAAGTATATTGCGATTATCGTTAGACAGAATAACGTTATATACAATGCCAATCGGCCTTTCGCCAACAGATTCCAAAGGAATAATCCAAGAGATACAACAACGGCCCAAGGAAGCAGGTGTCCCCAGAGATAAAATCGGAAACTCGGCCAATCAAAAATTTCCGGCCTCCGGGCCAGATTCCAATACCAGTACACCACCGAGGCCCCAATTTCGAGTGCTATTGCGGAGACCAAATAGAGTGATCTACGAAGCCACAGCCGTTTCGCTTTTGCGTTCTCCTTCGGGCCTGATAAGCGATTATCCCTGTTGGCCAACCATGTCATGGCTAAGCCAGTGAGACCGATCACGACCAGCATTAAAACCCAGAATTGCAATCGTCCAGCTTCAAATTCTGTGAAACCGGGATACCCCACTCGGATGTTGTCGTCTGGAAACGAATACCAGACCCTCCACGACGAAACGACCTCTGCGATGAAGCACAGCAAGAACCAACTGAGCACACGCCGACGATGCATCCACATATCAGCGAATGACTCTCGGGCTTGCGTGAGGTTCATATTGACTTGGACACCGGAACCGAATGGATTGTTCCGAGCGTATCGTCGCCTATCCGACAGTTACTTCAGGGTGAACAGAATTGCCGCTGACGGCACAGCTCAGAATCAGCACAAAAATCTAAGCGCGATTTCTCAAGGCATTCAGGTTATTGAACTTGGAGCGAGTTCGAGAAGCGGGCACCCAGGATTGCTACAACTTCCGGCAGCCAGAGCCCAGCAAATCTCATGCGAGCGGATAGCGAGCAGTTGGCCCCACCGCAGGTGGCAGGTGGTGGCTAGCAGCCTTCTTTGCAGCGGGCCATGATGGCGGCGTGGAGGCGGTCGCGCAGGCCGTTGGGAAGGTCGTAAATTTCATGGGAGCGGTAGATTTCGATGGTCTTGCGGGTGGTGTTGAGGATAATCTCGCAGTGGCCACAGTGCCCTAAATGGGCTTGCAGTTCGGCGCGCATCTCGACGGTTACAGAGTCGTCGATGAGATCGTCGAGCAAGGCGAGAAACTCTTTGCAGGTCACTTTTCCATCCCCGTTTCACCTAACTCCGTCTCTTTGGGTTTCGCTTCTTTGGGCTTGGTTTCTTTGAGCCCCTTCTTCTTGCGGAAGTAGCGACTCAAACGCTCGCGCAATTGCAGCCTTGCCCGCAACAGTCGAGACTTGACGGCAGGAATGCTTAGCCCAAGCGTCTCCGCCGTCTCTTCGGTCGAAAGCCCTTCCACATCTCGCAGCACAAACACGATACGAAACCCCGGAGGCAGCCCCTGGATGGTCTTGCGCAGAATCTCAGCCAATTCAGCCTGGCCGTAGTTCTGCTCCGGATCGGGAGCCCAGTCAGCCAAATCGCGGGGAACGCTGCCTTCTTCGGTCTCAATGTCGTCGTCGATCGAGACCATCTTGCCGGTGCGCCGCTTGCGCAACCGCATCAGGCTTTCGTTGACCGCTATCCGCACCAGCCATGTGTAAAACTTCGAGTTCCCCTGAAACTGATCGAGCTTTTCGTACGCCTTCAGGAAGGCGTCCTGCATGACGTCCTCGGCATCCTCGCGATTCTGGGTGATGTGCTGGGCGATACGAAAGAGCTGGCGCTCGTATTTGCGCACCAAGGTATCGTAGGCCGAGACATCCCCGCCGCGTACCCTTTCGACCAGGGCTACGTCAGGATGCGGCTCGAGTTCTCCTGCAATCGATTGGATGGTGGCCATGGGACTTGGATGCTAGAAATCAATGAGACCGTATGGTGATTGGGTTGAGTCTCAACTGTTGAGTGTACTGGACGGCGGTGCCGGGGACCAAACGCGGGGGCGTCCCACGGCAGGTTCAAATTGGAAAATCTGTCCCATTCTTTGACGTTTTTCAGTAACAGAAACGGTTCCGGCAGCCGCAGCGGAGGCAAAATCGGCTTAAAGTGGAGGGATGAGGGTTGTATCTTCCCCAATTTTGGTTCCGCGGCTGGCTTACGTTTGCCTGGCTGGTTTGCTTTCTTCGCTGCTGACGATGTCGCCGGCTGCGGGGCAATCTCCCGAAGGCTCTGGAGCCGCACCAGCTAGCTCTGCTTCGCCTGCGGCACAGGAGAGTAAACCCGCACCTGCGAGTGCTGCGGCCCCCGCGGCGCAGAACGAAAACAAGCTGGCAGCGACGCGCAAGAAGGCCGCGAAGCGCGTTCACCGAGGGAGCAAGGCGTCAAGGCGAGCGCGGACGGCGCGGATAAAGCTGGCCTTTCAAGCCTCGACCGAGTTGCGCCCCATGGCCCAGCAACTGGGCACACTGCGCACGCCTGCGGCTTATGCAGGGGTAACTAAATATGCGCATCAGCATACCGGCGAGGCGGCTGCAGCGGCGTACCTGGCGCTGGGTCATGCCTACTTGCTGGACAGGCGCTACGCCGAGGCGGTGGCCAGCTTGCGTCAGGCTCGGGAAGCCGGCGAGGAGTTGGGCGACTACGCGGACTTTCTGGCCGCGCGCGCCAATCATGAGGCAGGCAATGAATCGGCAGCCGAAGCGCTGTTGCACGGCTTCTCTGAACGGTATGCGGACAGCATCTTTGTGACCCAGGCGCCGGAACTGGAAGCTGATGCATTGTTGGCCTTGAAAGACACGAGCGGGGCGCGGAGTGTGTTGGCAGCCGCAGCGGGTACGGCGGCGGCGGAGCGTACCGGCTATCAACTCGCAGAAGCGGAAGTCATCTTTGCATTGGGACAGGCCGATGTGGCGGAGGGACTTTACAAGCGGCTTCTGCTGGCTCATCCGCTCAGCTCAGAGGCAGAAATTGCGCGGGCAAAGCTGACCGCGATGGGCGCGGAGACGAGCCTGACCACGGCGGAGTTGCGCAGTCTGGGCGATGCCTATTACAACGCCGGTCGATATGAGGACGCGAGCGAGCAATACCGTGCGTTGGCCCGGCATTCCAGCCTTGACGCCGTGAGCCGCAATGGTTTTGCCGTGGCTGCGGCGGCGTGCGATTTGAAGCTGAAGCGGCTGACGACGGCCGAGGCCGAGCGGCTGCCCGATACGCCGGACGAGAACGGCGCGCGGCGGCTTTACTTGCTGATGGAGTTGGCGAGGAATCGCGACGATCTGGACGGACAAAAGCGCATTGTCGCCGAGATGGAGTCGAGATTCCCACAAAGTTTATGGCTGGCTGAGGCGCTTTATTCCAGCGGAAACATGTACCTGCTGCGGCGCGAATACACGATGGCGATCGAGTATTACAGCCGCCTGGCAGCGCGCTTTCCTACGACCAAGAATGCCGCGGCGGCGCACTGGCGGGCTGGCTGGCTCAGTTATCGGCAGGGACTCTATGGCGACGCGGCGCGTCTGTTCGACGAGCAGATTCGGCTCTATCCCAGCGCCAGGGAAACAGCATCTGCCCTTTACTGGCGCGGACGTCTGTACGAGACGCAAGATCACAAGCCGGCCTTGGCCACGGCCAACTACCGGACCGTGATCCGCGCTTACCAGCGCTACTTTTATGCCCAGATGGCACGGGAACGGCTGGCCGCGCTGGACAATGCGCCGACAGGAGCGCAGGCGCCAATCCAGACCGCGCAGCAGTCAATTCAGACGGGGGGGCAGCAGTCGGTCCAGATGGGAACCGAGCTGCAATTAGATAGCTTTCAGGCCCCGCCCGTGCCGGCGCTCGATGAGAGCTTTCCCGCCGAGAGCCCACATCTGGCCAAGGCGCGCCTGCTGGCCAACGCGGGCTTGAACGACTACATCGCCCAGGAGATTGCCGCCGACCCGGATTCTTCCACCTGGAGCGCTCTGGCCGAGGCGCAGATCTATGCCTCTTATGGCGAACCTTATCGCGCCATGCGCGCGCTGAAGCGGGCCCTGCCGTATGCCGCCACAGCCTCCATCAAATCTATTCCACTCCCTTATTGGCGCATCCTGTTCCCTCAGCCATGGTGGGAGACGATCAAGACGGAGTCGGCTAAAAACAATCTTGATCCTTATCTTGTGGCTGCGCTGATTCGTCAGGAGTCGGAGTTCAATCCCTCGGCCATCTCACGCGCCAATGCCTACGGGCTGATGCAGATGCTGCCTTCGGTGGGCAAGGCAATGGCACGCGAAGAGGGCATGAGTCATTTTGAGACCTTCCAACTGCTTGACCCGGAGACCAACATCCGTCTCGGAACCCGCTATCTGCGCAAGACCCTGAGTAAATTTGGCGGAGTGACGGAGTACGCGCTGGCCGCTTATAACGCCGGCGACGACCGGGTGCTCGACTGGCAGGCCGCCGGACCTTATCAGGGCATGGATGAGTTTGTCGAATCCATCCCCTTTACCGAAACTCGCGACTATGTTGAGAGCATCCTGCGCAACATCGAAACGTATAAGGCAATCGATGCGTTTGCCAGTTCGCAGAGTAAGCCTGTTACCGGTACGGGACAATAGGGTTACCATTTTTCCCTCGCTGGGCACGGGGAACCCCATTCGATACTTCCAGCCTTCGATTCCTATTGACTTAAGAGGCCGCCGGCACACACACTAATTTTGACCGGAGGAGTCTAAGCCTCCGGGAAGCCATTCGCAGTCTGCTGTTGTTGCAAAACAGGGCTGGCCGGATTCTTCGGACACGGCACTGTAAAGTAAAAACGGGGTAGGTAGCGTATCGCGAAGATTCTGGCCGGTGGCTTTTCTTTAGGGAAAACCGGTTTAGAATCGATAACATCGCATGCCGCAATCCTGGTTTTGCTGGCGCCTCAACCAACCGGAGGGCACTATGTCAGCCGATTTGCAGTTTCTGGAAGAATGGATCCCCGAAAGAATGGACCCCGGAACGGTCTTCGTGCTGGAAAACCAAGCGAAGCTGGGTCATGCCCATAACCCGTTCGTAGCCGTCATGTCCTGCCCACGGTGCGGGACCATCGGACTGATCACGCGCCGCCAACTATGCGGTGGCGAGGCGATGATTTGCGGCGGCGATCTCTGCTCAGCCGAGTACCAACTGGACGGCGAGGTCATCAATTTCCGCAAGGCGCAGTAAGTGCCATTGATCGATGGATGGGTGTGTTGAAGCCGGTTGCGAAGCTTCACTGTCGACACTGCTTCCGGCCACTGCGCTTCCCTTTCTGCCGAATGCATGAAAACATTGGTGAAATAAGATGCCGGAACGCGTCGAGGCCAGTGTTACGGGGGCGAATTCTGCCGTCGTTTGCGTACCGAAACCGGGCGCACGAGTGCTTTGGTTACAAGGTATAACTCTGGCTTGGATGATGGTAGAGTTTGGCGTCTCTGTGTATGCGGCCGCAACGGCGCACAGCCCAGCGATGATGGCCTTCGGCTCCGACAGCTTAGTAGAGCTACTCTCCGCTATTGTCGTGCTTCTGCAGTGGATTCCGGGCATATCTATATCGCAGCGGCGGACAAACCGCGCATCCGGAGTACTGCTCTTTGTGCTGGCCTTCGTGGTTGCGATGATCGCGGCTGGGGCTCTGGTTATGCGGGGGCGGCCCGAAACGAGTCGCGCAGGCATCGGGATCACAATTGCCGCGCTGATCGCAATGCCCGTTCTTGCCATCCTGAAGCGCCGCGAGGCCCACCGCAGCAAGAATGCAGCTCTGGCCGCCGATGCCATACAGTCGGCTACTTGCGCATACATTGCGCTCATCACATTGGCTGGTCTTGCCTTGAATGCAGCATTTCATATTGCATGGTTCGATTCAGTTGCCGCTTTGGCGGCCATACCCATCCTCATAAAAGAGGGCAGATCGGCTTGGCAAGGCCAGGGATGCGGGTGCTGCTGAGAGCTTGATTTTCAGTCTTAATCACCACGAAATCCGAAGCCTTGCCTGTTGACGTGGCTCCAATAGTATGATGATAAGTTAGCTGCAAACCTACGCAAGCCCATCGACATGGTCTTGAGAACCGGACTAGTGTTGTTGGGCTATTTTCTTGGGGAGTCGCCATGTCCCGCATTGTTGAGATTACAGAACTCGCACTTCGAGATGCACATCAGAGCTTGCTAGCCACCCGAATGGCTTTGGACGACATGATTCCGGTTTGCGAAGACATCGACAACGCCGGCTACTGGTCGGTGGAATGTTGGGGCGGCGCGACTTTCGATTCCTGTATTCGCTTTTTGAATGAAGACCCGTGGGAACGGCTGCGCACGCTGCGTAAGCTGATGCCCAAGAGCCGGCTGCAGATGTTGCTTCGCGGCCAGAATCTGCTGGGATACCGACACTACGAAGACGGTGTGGTCCGACGCTTTGTGGAGAAGTCAGCCACCAATGGAATCGACGTCTTTCGCATCTTCGACGCTCTGAATGACGTACGCAACCTCAAGACCAGCATCGATGCGGTGAAAAGGACCGGTAAGCACGCGCAAGGCGCGATCTCCTATACAGTGAGCCCTCTGCATACCGTGACGGCATTTGCTGAGATGGCGCAGCGGTTGCGGGAGATGGGATGCGATTCGATTTGCATTAAAGATATGGCTGGCCTGCTGAAGCCGCAGCCCGCATATGATCTGGTGAAAGCCATCAAGCAGAAGTGCGGCGCGGATATGCTGGTGCATGTCCATACTCACGCAACAACAGGGGTAACTCTAGTCTCTCTGATGAAGGCGATCGAGGCCGGGTGCGACATCGTAGACACGGCGGTTGGTTCACTGTCGTTGGGACCGGGTCACAATCCAACGGAAAGCTTGATTGAGTTATTGGAAGGGACCGGATTCGAGACCCGTGTCGATAAGGAACGTGTTCTGCGCGTGTCGAGCCACTTCGCTCAAATCCGCCCGCGCTACAAGGAGTTCTTTAGCGAGAACACCGGCGTGGATACGGAGATATTCAAGAGCCAGATTCCAGGCGGCATGATCTCTAACATGGAAAGTCAGCTCAAAGGACAAGGTGCGGGCGACCGGCTGCAAGAGGTCCTTGAGGAGGTTCCCAAGGTTCGCAAGGATTCTGGTTATCCGCCGCTGGTAACTCCTTCGAGCCAGATTGTAGGTTCGCAGGCTGTCTTCAATGTGTTGATGGGTAAGTACAAAGTCTTAACTGGAGAGTTTGCCGATTTGATGCTGGGTTACTACGGAAGCACGCTGGGCGAAAAGAACCCCGAAGTGTTGAAAAAAGCCGAGGCCCATGCTAAGAAACCGGCAATCACGGTTCGCCCTGCCGACCTGCTCAAGCCGGAGTGGGAGAGCCTGAGCGCCGCAGCGGGTGCCTTGAAGGGATCGAATGGCAGCGATGAGGACGTGTTGACTTATGCTATGTTCCCGCAAGTGGCGCCGAAGTTCTTTGAGACCCGTGCCCAGGGGCGCAAGAATCTGGGCGTGAATAATCTTGACAAGACACCGGCTAACCAGGCACCGGAGCCGAAAGCTCCGACAGCGGCTGCCGGCGGACACGAACTAACCGCCAAAGTGAACTATGTAATTACACTGAACGGCAAAGAGCACCGGGTAACTGTGGCTCCCGAGAGATAGAAGAGAGTTATGCCGGCGAATTCAGGAGCAGGGATGGCTAAGCAAGAAGAAAGTCGTAAGAAGACAATGGCCGAGAAGATTTCCGATCTTAGCGCAAAGCGCGCGGAGTTGGAAATGGGCGGCGGCCAGGAACGCATCGAGAAACAACACGAGTCCGGCAAGCTGACCGCGCGGGAACGGGTTGCGAAGCTGGTAGACCCAGGCAGTTTCCAGGAGATCGGACTGTTTGCGCTTCATCGCTCGACTTATTTTGGAATGGCCGGGAAAGAGATGCCCGCAGATGGCGTTGTGACTGGATGCGCCAACATTGACGGGCGTTTGGTGCATCTTGCCAGCCAGGACTTTACGGTGGGCGGTGGATCTGCCGGCGAGACGCACAACGATAAGGTAGTCGATATGATGCGCCTGTCTCTCAAGACGGGTAGCCCTTTCGTCTTTATCAACGACTCCGGTGGTGCGCGCGTTCAGGAAGGCATTGACAGTCTGGCAGGATATGGCCGCGTTTTTTACCACAATGTAATGCTCTCGGGAACAGTGCCGCAGATTTCGCTGATTTGCGGCCCGTGCGCGGGAGGCGCCGTTTACAGTCCAGCGCTCACCGACTTTATTATTCAAACCCGGCAAGCCCGAATGTTTATAACTGGGCCGCTGGTGATCAAACAGGTAACAGGAGAAGTGGTAAGCGCGGAGGAGTTAGGCGGCCCTCAGGCGCAGATGAATAACTCTGGTGTAATTCACCTCATAGCTGAGAACGACGAGGAGGCAGTTCAGCTTTGCAGGCGTCTGCTGAGTTTCATGCCCTCCAATAACCTTGAAGATGCGCCGCGCATGCCGTTTAATCTGCCGATCGAGCCCGATCCACAGATGAATGGTATTGTGCCGGTCGACAACAAGGCTGCTTATGACGTTAGAAGAGTTATTACACACGTTCTGGATCATCAAGATTTTCTCGAGATCCAGCCGGGTTTCGCCCCTAACATTGTTATTGGCTTCGGACGCCTGCAAGGCCGACCGGTTGGCATTATCGCAAGCCAACCGAAGTCCATGGCCGGCGTGCTGGACATCAACGCTTCCGATAAGTCGGCGCGATTTGTCCGCTTCTGCAATGCCTTCAACATTCCACTTATCACGTTCGTGGATGTGCCGGGCTTTCTTCCTGGAGTCGAACAGGAGCGCGGCGGCATCATTCGTCACGGAGCCAAGCTGCTGTTCGCTTACTCAGCCGCCACGGTCCCGAAGATAACAGTAGTGTTGCGCAAAGCGTACGGCGGCGCGTATATCGCTATGTGCTGCAAGGATCTTGGCGCTGACCGGGTCATAGCTTGGCCCACAGCCGAGATCGCGGTCATGGGCGCCGAGGGCGCTGCTGAGATCGTCTTCCGGCGTGAAATAGATGCGGCTGAAGATAAGGCCAGCCGCCGCCAGGAACTGGTCGACGAGTATCGAGAGACATTTTCCAACCCCTTCGTTGCGGCTGGCAGACGGCTTGTGGATGACATCATCGATCCTGCCGATACGAGGAAGTATCTGGCGGATGCTTTGGAATCGCTGCATACCAAACGCGAGCTGCGTCCTGCAAAGAAACATGGATTGATTCCTTTATGAGGAGCTACCCGTGGGATTGAGTTTGACGGATTTTGTATTGATAGCTTTGTTAGTGGGAACGGGCTGTGTGCTGAGTTATGTCGGCTTGTGGTGCATACTTCGATGGGATGCTTCTAAGTGGCAGCAAACCTCGGAACGCCAATTGAACGACCTTGCCAGCGCTCTTAAAGCTTTGGAAGCACGCATGGCTGAGTTTAGCGAGCTTACGGCGTTGCAGCCGGTTACTGCTCCGGTTGCTGAATTGAAAGCCGAAACTGCTGTCGCAATGGAATCGGTTTATCGGGAATCAGGGGAAGTTACACCTGAAATACTGGTGGTGCTTGTCGCGGCCGTGACCGCATTCCTGGGCAAGAAGGTCCGCATTCGCTCGGCAAAGATGCTTCAGCCGCCCCATGAAGTTGCCAATCCATGGTCTCAGCAGGGACGGGTGTTCGTTCAGGCCTCCCATAATTTACGATTGAGAGGATGATGTCAAGGAGAGCCTCTCGAGGGAAGGAAGACGTAACTTGAAGCTTCAGATTTCAATTGACGGAAAGACCTACGAGGCTGAAGTCGAAATCCTGGAAGACGACGCGATGCCGCGCCAGACGATTCATGAGCCAGGCCCTGCACTGCCCGCTGCGGTTCAGTCGACGCCCGTTGCGGGCACACAATCTCAGGCTTCGGCGGCCAAGGAAAATGCTGACGACTCCAAGCTCTGCCGCAGTCCGGTTACAGGCGTTGTCATCAAAGTGAACGTTGGACCAGGGCAACCGATTCAGGCTAACGATCTAATCATGGTGCTGGAAGCTATGAAAATGGAAACTAATATTACGGCGCCCCGCGCGGGAATAGTTAGGAACGTGCGAGTAGCGCAGGGTGATTCTGTGAAGGTTGGTGAGGTCGTCGTTGAGTTCGAATAATAGCCTTGATCGGCTTTAGAAAGCATTCGCGGCCTTCGTCGAAAGGGCAATGAATGAGCGACGCTGACGAAACTTTGGGGCTTATTCCAGGAATCAAGTTTGTAGATCATGTCGCCATCGCCGTGAAGCCGGGCGAGTTAGAAGACCAGGTCAAGGCATACGAGATGCTGGGCTTTAAAGAAGTGCATCGGGAAGTAGTGCTCGGGATGGATCAGGTGCATGAAGTATTGCTGCGCATCGGCGACGGTCCCAACCTGATTCAGTTGCTCGAGCCATTGACTCCGGATTCTCCGGTGCAAAAGCTGATCGAGAGAAACGGCGGCCGTGGCGGGCTGGCTCACGTCGCTTTCCGCGTGGAGAACGCCCGGCAGGCATTTGACGCGATGCAGGCAAGCGGATTTCGACTTATCGACAAGGCTCCTCGCAAAGGCTCGCGCGGAACCACGGTCTTCTTCGTCCATCCTAAGTCGAAAGCGGATAATCCTTTTGGGTTTCTCATTGAAATTGTCGAAGACCCTGAAAGTATGTGACGGAATATGGCCACCAATCATCTTCTCCAAGAGTTTCCTCCAGTCGACACTCAGGCGTGGGAAGAAGTTATCCGCAAGGATCTGAAGGGTGCCGACTACAAAGAGAAACTGATATGGCAAACGGAAGAAGGGCTAGCAGTCAAGCCCTACTACCGGGGTGAAGATGTCGCGGGGTTGGAGTTCCCGAATGCCGCGCCCGGCGCCTTTCCTTATGCGCGCGGTAGCCGCTCGACAGGCGAATGGCGCATTCGCGAGGAGATCGACGCGGTCGATCCAGAGGAGGCAAATCGGGAGGCGCACCGCGCGGTGATTGCTGGAGCCGAAGAGATTTCGTTCCGCAACGTGGTCATCGAAAATGCTTCAGCTCTGGGAATGCTTCTTGCCGACCTGGAGGAGATTCCCGTGCATCTTCAAAAGGCCGGCGAGACTCAACTCCGTCTTTTGATCGAACGGCTGAACGGGCAACAAAGACTGTCCCTTGTATCGACCGGCTGGAATCCGCACACAAACTTGGATTTTGCAGCGGAAGTTGTTGCCGCAGCACTGCCCAAGCTTGTGCCCTTCACTATTCATGGCGATGAGTTTGAAGAATCGGGAGCAACCGCTGCCGAGGAAGTTGGATTCACGCTTGCAGCCGGCATCGATTTACTGGCGGGAATGCAAGAGCGCAATGTGGACGCTGATCGCGCCGCGGCTTCGATCTCGTTTTCTTTTGCGATTGGCGCGAACTATTTCTTTCAAATCGCCAAGCTGCGTGCCTTTCGTATGGTCTGGGCGCGCGCGGTAGAGAGTTTTGGCGGAACGCATGAAAGTGCAAAAGCCCGCATTCATGCCCGTACCTCACGGTGGAATGAGACTATCTACGATCCCCACGTCAACATTCTGCGCGGGACAACGGAGGCCATGTCTGCTATCCTCGGCGGCGCGGACTCTATCTCTGTCGCGCCCTTCGATGAGTGTTACAAGACGCCGGATGAAGCCAGTCGCCGGCTTGCCCGGAATACGCTGATCATTCTCAAACAAGAGGCTTTGTTGTCGCGAGTTGCCGATCCGGGAGCTGGGTCATATTGCCTGGAAGTTATCACCGATTTTATTGCTCGCGAGGGTTGGAGGTCGATGCAAGGAATCGAGGCGGCCGGAGGCTATCGGAAGGCTCAGGCAGATGGACTAATTGCGCAGGCGCTTAAGCGATCTATGGCCGCCAGAGAAGAGGCAGTGGTATCTCGCCGTCGCATCTTTACGGGGACCAACCAACACGCCAATTTCTCTGAAAAAGCATTGGATCGCATCGATCTTTCGCACCTGAGCAATAAGCCGCGCGGGGCGCAGATTTATGAGCAACTTCGTCTGCGCACCGAACGCCATGCGGCCAAGACAGGCAAGTCGCCTCGTGTTTTGCTGGCCAGAATCGGTGATCCCAAGATGCGGTCGGCCCGTTCTAATTACGCGGCCAACTTCTTTGGCTGCGCGGGATTCGCTCTCGTAACGCAGAGATTTTCGAGCGCTGATGGAATCGCGGCGAGCAATGCCGATCTTATTGTGCTTTGCAGTTCAGACCCAGAGTATCTTGCGCTGGCCACTGAAGTTATTTCCAAGTTAAAGGCGCTGGGGCGCGAGACCCCGGTGATTGTTGCAGGTTATCCTGATTCTGCGGAGCAGTTACAAGCCGCCGGAGTCGCGGATTTCGTCCATATGCGAAGCAATCCTATCGAGCTTCTTGCAAAGTGGCAGCGGCGGCTGGGGATCAAGGACTAACTATGCGCCCGGATTTTTCAAAGATCGACTATAAGGCTGTGGCGGAGGGAGCGGCTGCGCGAGAGAGCAAGAAGCGAGAGAATCAAGAATGGCTCTCGCCTGAACACATTCCAATAAAGAGTTACTACACGCTGGAGGATCTAAAGGGGCTCGCGCATCTTCAGTATGCCGCAGGAATTCCACCGTACCTGCGTGGACCTTACAGCACGATGTATGTGATGCGGCCGTGGACAATACGGCAATACGCGGGCTTCTCCACCGCAGAAGAGTCCAATGCTTTCTACCGCCGCAATCTAGCCGCTGGACAAAAAGGGCTTTCAGTTGCCTTCGATCTTGCTACACACCGGGGATACGATTCCGATCACGAGCGCGTAGACGGAGACGTGGGCAAGGCCGGCGTGGCCATCGACTCAGTCCTCGATATGAAGATTCTCTTTGACCAGATTCCTCTCGGACAAATGTCTGTGTCGATGACTATGAACGGCGCCGTGCTCCCGATCATGGCGTTTTATATCGTAGCAGCCGAAGAGCAAGGAGTTACTACGCGGCAGTTATGCGGGACCATTCAGAACGACATTCTTAAGGAATTCATGGTCCGCAACACTTATATCTATCCGCCCGAAGGCTCCATGCGAATCATCGGCGACATCTTTCACTACTGTGCGGCGAATATGCCGAAATTCAATTGCATCAGCGTGAGCGGATACCACATGCAGGAAGCTGGAGCCACGGCGGATATTGAACTGGCTTATACACTGGCCGACGGCCTGGAGTATCTGCGTACTGGAGTAAAGGCAGGTCTCGATATCGACGAGTTTGCGCCGCGCATCTCTTTTTTCTGGGGCATTGGCATGAACCATTTCATGGAGATTGCCAAGATGCGAGCTGCGCGCATGTTATGGGCGAAGTTAGTCAAGACCTTCAATCCGAGGAACCCGAAATCGCTGGCCTTGCGGGCACATTCACAAACGTCGGGATGGAGCCTCACAGCACAGGATCCATTCAACAACGTGGTGCGCACTTGCATTGAGGCACTGGCCGCGGCCTTCGGGCATACTCAGTCTCTGCACACCAATGCGCTGGATGAAGCATTGGCGCTGCCTACCGATTTTTCCGCTCGCATCGCACGCAATACCCAGATTTACTTGCAGGAAGAAATCGGCATCACGCACATTGTGGATCCCTGGGCCGGTTCGTACTATGTGGAGCGGCTCACACATGAATTGATGCATGCTTCGTGGGCACTGATTGAAGAGGTCGAGAACCTGGGCGGGATGGCCAAGGCAATCGAAACCGGAGTTCCAAAAATGCGCATTGAAGAGGCGGCCGCGCGCAAACAGGCCTTCATCGACTCGGGCAAGGACGTGATAGTAGGCGTCAACGCGTACGCTTCATCTGAGGAGCCGCTAATCCCAGTGCTCGATATTGACAATGCTGCGGTTCGTGAAGCGCAACTAAGAAGGCTTAGTCAGTTGAAGCGAGAACGCGATCCGGATGCAGTGCATCAATCACTCGAAAAGCTGGAACAATGTGCCTCGACCGGTGAGGGCAACCTGCTGGAGTGCGCGGTAGATGCAGCGCGCAAGCGTGCCACACTAGGTGAGATTTCTTTTGCACTCGAAAAGGTGTGGGGGCGTTACGAGGCCACTACGCGCGCAATCGCAGGCGTTTATTCTTCAGAGAGCGGCAGCGCCGAAGAGTTTAAGAGAGCACAAACGATGGTCACGGATTTCGAACAAGCCGAAGGTCGGCGCCCGCGCATTCTGGTGGCGAAGATGGGGCAGGATGGTCACGACCGCGGCTCGAAAGTAATCGCCACGACCTTCGCGGATATTGGGTTCGACGTTGACATCGGCCCGTTGTTCCAGACTCCTTGCGAGGTCGCGCGCCATGCGGTCGAGAACGATGTGCACGTTGTTGGCGCCTCCTCGTTGGCAGCCGGCCACAAGACTTTGGTCCCGCAATTGATCGATGAGTTGCGCAAGCTCGATCGGGCTGACATTCTGGTGGTTGTGGGCGGTGTAATTCCACCGCAAGACTATGAGTTCCTGTACCAGGCTGGGGTGGCCGGCGTTTACGGGCCGGGCACCGTGGTCCCTGTAGCGGCGCAACGGATTCTAGAGATTCTCAATGGCAGTTTGGTGGGGGGGCGTTCCTGATTGGAAGACCCAAAGGAGAGCGCATTGCGTGTTCGCCCCGGATGCCAAACGCCGGAGCCGCCACAGGATTTGATTGCGCGCCTCACTAATCGCCGTCATCCTCTTTCTCGCGAGCAATACGTCGATGGCATCCGCAGCGGGAGCCGCGCTATTTTGGCCCAAGCGATTACTTTAATCGAGAGCTCGCGCGCGGCCGACCGCGAACTGGCCGAACAAATTGTGGAAGACTGCCTTCCTAACAGCGGCAATTCTATTCGCGTCGGCATAACGGGAGTTCCAGGCGCGGGCAAGAGCAGCGTGATTGAGGCGCTGGGCGCGTCTTTGATCACTGAACACGGGCAAAAGGTCGCCGTGTTGGCTATCGACCCGAGCAGCCAACTTTCCGGCGGAAGCATTCTAGGCGACAAGACACGTATGTTATCTCTCGCATCGAGTGAGATGGCGTTCATCCGGCCCTCTCCATCCCGCGGCTCTCTGGGCGGCGTCACGCAGCGTACCCGCGAGGCGATGCTGCTGTGCGAAGCAGCGGGATACCAAAACGTCTTAGTCGAAACGGTTGGAGTTGGACAATCTGAGACTGCGGTTCACGACATGGTCGACTTCTTCCTTCTCATCGCGCTGACGGGGGCAGGCGACGAGTTACAAGGCATGAAGCGCGGCGTGATGGAGTTAGCGAATATAGTGGTAATCAATAAAGCCGATGGCTCGAATCTGGCCGCCGCGGAGAGAGCCTGCTCCGAGGCTCAGAACGCATTGCACTATCTTCCCCGTTCACTCTCTGGATGGACGCCGCGCGCCATGACTTGCTCGGCGCAGACTCGCAAAGGTATCGCCGAGCTTTGGAATGCGATTCAAGAGCACCACTCGATGACCAAAGCAAATGGCTGGTTCGGCCTTACTCGACGGGATCAGACACGGCGATGGATGCATGAGATCATTGCGCAGGATCTGAGACTGCGATTCGAGTCTAATCCGGCGATAGGAAAACGCATGAAGGCGCTTGAACAAGATGTTGTGGAAGGACGCACAACATCGTTTCGCGCTGCGCGTACGCTGCTCGATATCTACTCAGACCCCAAGCCGGCGGACGCTCATTCTGGCGATTGAGTTTGTAATTCACTGTTGAGCTTGCCGGGAATCTCCGCAAGATATGTGGGCAGCACCGAGTGTATTCGCAGCGGTGTGCGATAGCGCGCGTGAGTATGGTAGATTCAAGAAGACGGACTACCCTGTGGAGAGATGGCCGAGTGGTTTAAGGCGCACGCTTGGAAAGCGTGTGTACTTTAACGAGTACCGTGGGTTCGAATCCCACTCTCTCCGCCATTAGAATCAATAACTTGCATGAATTGCTTTCTCCGAGATAAACTCTAAGCGAGTTGCCTTTTAATGCAAGGATATTCGGGGCTTCCTATTCCAAGACAACGAGAACAAACGGAATGCGGTTTTCCATGAATTCCCAGACAATCCCTGTGCCTTGTACAGGCCGCGTATGAGGTATTATCTATTCTTGCTGGACCCGGCTCTTAGTCGTCTTCTCTGATGTAGTCTTCTTTACTATGGTCTTCGCCCTCGCTATCTCTCCCTCCAGGATTTCCCCGCTGGTAAGAAGCATGGGCTGTTTGGAGACAACAGGAAAATGCATGTTCTTAGCAATGTCTGCAAGGGCTGCTGGGGCTTTCTTGCTCTCGGCATCTGAAGCTGTCTTGTCGTGTGTTCGGATTTCAACCGTCAGACCGATTTCAATCTGGCCATAAAGCCTACGTATATCGCGCCTGAGACCGTTTTCCAGCTCATTTCTCCGGTTGCCATCCGCAGAAAAATTCGCCAAACTGACCCTAGAGGCGATCACTTGGATCATCGCCGGGATCTTATTCTGGCTGCTCCCTAACCGAGACAAATGTGCTTACTGCGGGGACAGCGAACAGGCGAAGATAGCCAACATCTCAAACTCCTTGTCTCTGTCTCCGGCAGAGCGAACAATGATCGTTCGACAATAATTAATGAATACGATTGGATAGATACCCGAGAAACGCCGTAGGGTCCGTGAACCAGTTCGAACCTCAGCCCAACGACGGTGCACAGGATTAAGAAGCTATTCTGACTCCGCAGGCCCCTGTCTCCTGAATGGAGTCGGAGTCTGCTCTTCATGGAGGGACGTCTCTGTCATAACACGATCCCGAGTCAATCGCGTCTGCTCATTATGTATGCCCATTGATGTTGGCCGATCTTGTCACACCGCTTTGATAGTGTGGAACTGTGGGCACTTCGCTGACACCATCTTCGCGCTCTGTCTTTCGCGCCGGCTCATATTCGCGTTTTTGGCTTGCTCGAGTATGCTCGTCGCTCAGCTATCAGATGATCGGCGTTGCGGTCGGCTGGCAGATGTATGGGCTAACACACAGCACATTTGCGTTGGGCATGGTCGGCCTTGTGCAGTTCCTCCCACTTCTGCTGCTTAACCTGGTCGTAGGCCATGTCGCCGACCGAGTTAGCCGCAAATCCATTCTCGCCGTTTGTCAAGCCGTACAGTCGCTCATTGCCGTGTCACTCGGCGTGGCAACGCTGTTCCGTGTACTCCACCCAGAAGGGCTCTTCTGCGCGGTGGCGTTGATCGGTGTTGCGCGCGCCTTTGAAAGCCCCTCAACCCAGGCCCTGTCCCCCACCCTGGTGGAAGAATCGTTGATCCCGCAGGCGATCGCATGGTCGTCTTCGGCAAACCAAACCGCTTCTATCCTCGGTCCCGCGCTCGGTGGACTGTTTTTTTTCGCAGGTGCGCAGACACCCTACCTCACCAGCGCCGCGCTCTTCCTCTGCGCCTCTGCGCTTTCGTCAACGATTCGACCTTGGCGTCAAGCCCCTCAAAACTCTGCGCCCACTGCCAGTTCCATCTTCTTGGGCATACATTACATTCGCAATCACAAGAGGATCCTCGGAGCGATCTCTCTGGATCTGTTCGCCGTTTTGCTTGGCGGCGCCACAGCGTTGCTTCCCGCCTTTACTCGCGACATCTTGCACACGGGCCCGTGGGGTTTGGGCCTGCTCCGACTTTCCCCCGCGCTCGGCGCACTGACTATGTCGGTCGTCCTTGCACACTGGCCCATAAAGCATCATGCGGGCACGCGCATGTTTGCTGCGGTCATCGTCTTCGGACTCGCAACGGTCGCTTTTGCGCTCTCTCGCTCGCTTTGGCTGTCGATGTTCATTCTTGCAGTACTCGGGAGTGCAGACGTAGTCAGCGTGGTGGTTCGCTCCTCGTTGGTGCAACTAGAGACTCCGGACGAGATGCGCGGCCGGGTCAGCGCGGTCAACTCACTTTTCATTGGAACGTC
This sequence comes from Occallatibacter sp., assembly GCA_049518535.1. Lineage (GTDB taxonomy): Bacteria > Acidobacteriota > Terriglobia > Terriglobales > Acidobacteriaceae > Telmatobacter. The sequence continues at coordinate 42,329 of JBEKRS010000042.1, forward strand.
GAACCAGTTGGGCGAGTTTGAGTCCGGCGTCACCGCGTCCTTTATGGGTCTAATTCCCGCGACAATCTTTGGGGGTGCAGGCAGCGTCGCAATCGCGATTCTCTGGATGTGTTTCTTTCCCGACCTTCGCAAACTAGACCAACTAGGCAAAGACTGAGCAATTCGCACGTACTTACTGGATTCCTCGGGATACCCATGCGGTCGGGAAGAATTGTAGTTTCATGCTAAATCGACAGGTATTAAAGCGACGAGTATTGCGACTGGAAACGTGCATTCATTTGTTAAGCCCTCAACCGAGGGTCATACGGAACCCGATCGACGAGCGCAGGGCGACATATCGGGACTTATGCGAGATGTGAACTCAGTAAGGGCGCCAATACCTGACCTCTGTCGTGACATGCTTGCCGTTTCATCGTGTTTTAGATTCGCCCGGTCGGATGATCGGAGCCACCTGTGTAAGTCGGCGTGGTCGCCTGCTTCTCATCCTGCATCGAGCGGCCGCGTTGCCATGCTCCAAAGACTCCATATGGATAGGGGCCGGACTGCGGCGCACTGACCTTATCAAGAGCGGCGGCTGCCTCATTGTCCAGGGTCAGTTCGGCTGCACCGAGGTTGCTGCGAAGATGCTCAACTGTGCGCGCACCGATGATCGGAGCGATGACGCCAGGACGGTCAGCGATCCAGCTCAACGCGACTTGAGAAGGCGTCGCGCCAATTTCCTTGGCGATGCGAACGACGGTGTCGATTGTCGCCCAATTGCGATCGGAGTCGGCGTATTCTTCCGAAATCCTCTGATACAGCGGCTTCTCAGAGCCGGCACGGGTGCCCGCCTGCGCGGCCACTCCGCGCTGATACTTGCCCGATAGAAAGCCTCCCGCGAGCGGCGACCATGGCAGAAGGCCAATGCCGTTATGCAGCGCGGCAGGGATGATCTCCCACTCGATTTCGCGCGAAAGCAGGCTGTATTGCGGCTGAAGCGTCACTGGAACCTGCACGCCCATTGCCTTGGCCGTGGAGACGATGAGTTGAAGCTGCCAGCCTGTGAAGTTCGAAAGGCCAATGTAATGAATTTTGCCGGCTCCCACCGCTTCATCGAGAAACGAAAGCGTCTCCTCCACCGGTGTGTGCATGTCGGACGCATGCAGCTGATAGAGATCTATTGTCTCAACGCCCAGACGGCGGAGGGACGCATTCAGCGCACGATGCAGGTAGCGCCGCGACAGTCCTACCGCATTGGGGTCCTGGACCATCTTGTGTCCACCGGAACGCCCCTTGCTGGCAAGCACAATCCTGTAGGTCACCTCACGAGGCCGTGCAGCGAACCAACGTCCGATGATCTCTTCCGACACGCCGCCAACATAGACATCGGCGGTGTCGATCAAATTGCCGTCTGCTTCGACAAACGCGTCGAGGATCGCGAAGGCGTCCTCTTCCGGCGTCTCCGAGCCAAAGTACATCGTTCCTAAAGCAATCTTTCCTACGGCGATTCCGGTGTTTCCGAGTTTACGATGCAGCATCTTTAATCTCCTAAGTCGGATTTCTTGCAGTTACAGTTGCGTGTTCAGCAGCGATGTGACTGAGCCTTCTTACCTGGGTTGGTATTGATCGTCGGTGACATGTTCCAACCAATCAACGACCTTGCCATTGAGCTTTTCCTGGATGGCAATGTGGGTCATCGCCGTGGTCGCGGTCGCACCATGCCAGTGCTTCTCTCCCGGCTCAAACCAGACTACGTCTCCCGGGCGGATAACTTCGATGGCGCTGCCTTCGCGTTGCACCCATCCCGATCCAGCAACCACGATGAGAGTCTGACCGAGCGGGTGGGTGTGCCATGCTGTGCGGGCACCGGGCTCGAAGGTCACGCAAGCTCCCGAGACCATCGCGGGATCGGGAGCCTGAAACAACGGATCGACGCGTACCGTGCCGGTGAACCAATCGGCTGGCCCTTTTGTGGACGCTTGTGAACCAACTCTAGTGATTTTCATTTCGTGCTCCTTTGCATGCTACCGATTTGTCATGCGCTCGACTTCCGCCGGGTATCGGTCACCGACGACGGGAATGCTTTTCAGGATACCGTCAAGTTCACGGATCTCATCCGGCGTGAGTTTCAAACTTGTTGCGCCGATGTTTTCGTCAAGACGCCCCAGCTTCGTCGTGCCGGGAATGGGGACAATCCAAGGTTTTTGTGCAAGAACCCATGCAAGAGCAATTTGAGCGGCGGTTGCTTGCTTCTTCGTTGCGAACGATTGGATTGCATCGACCAAAGCGCGATTTGCCTTACGGGCCTCGACGCTGAAACGAGGGAACGTGCCGCGGTTATCTTCCTTGTCGAACTGGGTCTGCTCTGTTACCGAACCTGCCAAGAATCCCTTACCCAGCGGGCTGAAGGACACCAGGCCGATCCCGAGTTCCTCAAGCGTGGGCAGGATGTCTTCTTCTGGTTGTCTCCACCATAATGAATATTCACTTTGAAGCGCCGTTACAGGTTGGACAGCATGGGCACGGCGAATCGTCTGCGCGCCTGCTTCGGAAAGACCGAAGTGGCTGACCTTTCCCTGGTCGATCAAGTCCTTCACCGCTCCTGCCACGTCTTCAATCGGTACTTCAGGGTCAACGCGATGTTGATAAAGCAAATCAATTTTCTCGACACGAAGCCGTTTCAGAGAGGCTTCCACTGTTTCCCTGATGTATTCTGGCTGGCTATTCAAGCCGCTTGGGTGGGGATCACCCGATGTGTCGAATTGAAATCCAAACTTCGTTGAGATCACGACCTGATCCCGCACCGGAGCCAGCGCTTCGCCCACAAGTTCCTCATTCACGAACGGACCGTATACCTGCGCTGTGTCGAAGAAGGTGATTCCGCGGTCCACAGCACCGCGCAATAGCGCGATCATCTCCTGCCTGGTTCCGGCAATGGGACCGTGCCCGGCAGTAGCCCGCATGCAGCCCAGACCAATGGCTGAGACTTCAAGGCCACTCCGACCCAGTTGACGCTTCTCCATTGCTTCTCCTTCGTTGTGACTACAGGCTGTTGGCGAGCCTTGCTCTCGAACAAAATATTCATGAGCGGCTCCTTCTTACATACACAAGTCTAAGATGCGGCAGTTGATGCAACAATCCGCTTTCAGACGCAAGGTGTCATGAGTATGATTCATGAATGATCAGGGACGACCTAGCGGAACTTGCAGCTTTCGCAATCGTAGCAAATGAGCGTAGTTTTACTCGTGCCGCCGCCCGGCTTGGCATCTCTCAATCCGCCCTCAGTCATTCCATGCAAGGGCTGGAAAGGAGGTTGGGGATACAGTTGCTCGCGCGAACCACGCGAAGTGTCTCCCCCACAGCGGCGGGAACGGCGCTACTTCGCGACCTCGCGCCCGCCCTCGAAAGGATCGAGCGCGCGGTAGCGGAAACCCGAAAGAAAAGGGAGAAACCGGCTGGCCGAATTCGACTCATCATTCCGCGAACGGCAACAGAAATGGTGATCCTGCCGAAACTGGCTCGATTCGCTCGCAGCTATCCGGAAATTGTTCTGGAAGTGACATCGTCCAACGACCCGGTCGATCTTGTTGCCGGCGAATTCGACGCCGGAGTCCAACTGGGCGAGTTCATCCAGCGGGATATGATCGCGGTCCGGGTGACCAAAGAGATGCGTCTCGCCATTGTTGGCTCTCCAAAGTACTTCGAGTTAAATAGCATCCCGCGAAACCCGCAGGATCTGAAAGATCACTCCTGTATAGGCTTTCGTTTCAGCAATGGCCTTTACCGGTGGGAGTTCGAGAAAGGCCGGAAGACCGTTACGGTCAGCCCGCAAGGCCCTGCCTCGTTCGATGATCCCGACCTCGTGATACAAGCGGTGCTGGACGGGGTAGGAATAGGGTCTTCTATGGAAGAGAGCCTCACAGACTTGATTGCAAAGGGAAGGCTGATTCAAGTTTTCAAAGACTGGTGTCGATCATTCCCCGGATACTTCCTCTACTATCCCAGTCGGCGCAATCAACCTGCTGCTCTAGCCGCCTTGATTGAAGCCCTACGGCTATCAGACTGATGTTCCGTCTTAGTCGCCAGATCACTACGCGGCGAATCTTTCAGGCACGGCAGTGTACCGACTCCTTGTGCCGGTCGGAAAATCTTGGGAGTTTGCGAACGCAGGCAAATTCCGGACCCCGAAAAATGACGTGGATATTGTCGATTCCTTTTCTTGAGCTAAAGTGCATCTCGGGAATCACATTGCAACCACTGATAGTCGATATAAGTGTCTAATTATGAATTAGTTGCTACTTCATCGGAGCATTCGTAACGAAAAACGCCGCAGGCCGCGAGAGCTTCCTCGGACCCCAGCCCAGCGGAAGGGCACAAGTTTCCAGTCGCCATGCCATTCCGCTGGGACTCATCACGCGATGTTGCCGCAAGCGGCGGATTGTACTGAACCTGTGGCTCTCGCCAAAGAGAGTACCACCCTCGACATGGCCAGTTCATTTCAAAAAACGATTCATGCGCGGTGCTTTCTTACCCTATCGCTGCTGAGACAAAAATACACACATCAGTAGGTTTGCTGTCAAAATGTATTCATGGCAAGTGAACACTCCTTTTCTCCAAAGAGCCCCGTCCATTCAAACGTTTTTGGCAAGACCAGGTTTATTGTTCTACTGGCATTGTCGACCCTGTTGATTTTGTGCGTGGTATTTTCCTGGACCACACGGGATGCCATGGCTCATCTGCAGTTTTTAAGAGCGAAAAATGGCTCCGGTAGTTCAGCCGGAAGCAAGAATACACTTGTTGATCTGCGCCCTTGGCAAACAATTCAAGCTCTTGCGCCACTCGCCACGACTGCGGAGGAGAAGGAGTATGCCCGCGATGCTGAGCGCTTAGCCGATCATGAGGTTGATCAGGCTTTTGCCTTGGCGCTGCGCATGGCCAGCTTGCAAGCACAACGACGCACATACACGGGAGAATCCCGTGCGCTCTTAGAGAAGGTTGCGCAACTCAAACAGGTTCTTCAGCAAGATCAGAAGCAGGTTGATCACCTGACTACGAAATCAAGTGGCGATTCTGGAAAAGATGGTGCGCAGCCGGCCGACAATAGTGACGATCTCGAAGTTGCCAAGGCGCAGTTGGGACTCGATTCCGATGAGCTTGCCGACGCTCAGCGAGAGCTCGAACGAGTATCCGGCGACAACAGCTCAAATATCAAACAGGAGCTGGCTACTCATGAAGCGGCTATGCGCCAGTACGACAGCAATTCCGACGGAGATGGTCAGGTTGCCATACTCTCCGCGATACAACACAGAACGCTGGCCATGCGCATCACGTCGTGGTTTAACCAAAGAGACCGTTACAAGTTGATCGAGCAGGCTCTGCAACAGACACAAAGCGATATCGGCACGTTGACGAACGAACACAATGCACTCGAAGTCAAGGCCAATGCTCATCAGTCCGCCGCACCAACGGGCGGTATGGATCATGCCACATGGCTGGCTATCGTCAAGGACCAAAGTGCGGAGCGCCAGATGCTGGGCATCTACGTTGACCGCATTCAAACCGAACAGCAGCTCGCCTCTGTATATGGCAAATGGTCCGCGCAGGTGCTTCTGCAACACCGCATCGTATTCCATTTGATTTTGCAATCGATGGCGTGGATCTTTCTGATTGCTATCGGCATGGTTCTTGGCGACACGCTGGTGCATCGCGCGACGGCCCTTCCCGCGCTTGACCGCAGACAATCGCAAACGTTACGCCGCGTCCTTGAACTCAGTGTTCAGTTTCTTGGCCTCGTCCTCATTCTGCTGATTATCTTCGGCACCCCGCAACAGACGCCTACGATTCTTGGTCTGGCTACCGCAGCAATCACCATAGCCTTGCAAGACTTCATCCTCGCATTTCTCGGCTGGTTTGTTCTCGTTGGGAAAAATGGCATTCATGTAGGTGACAGTGTTGAGATCAACGGAGTCAGCGGCGAAGTGACTGAGGTCGGCTTATTCAGCACGACAATGCTCGAGACGGGTAAAACCGCCGATACCGGGCATCTGACTGGACGCCGCATTACCTTCATCAACAGCTTCGCTATCCGTGGGCAATACTTCAACTTCTCCTCGGCCGGACAATGGATGTGGGATGAAATATCGGTCAGCGTGCCAGCAACCAAAGACATCCACGCAATGGCGGAAAAAATCCACAAAGCGGTTCTTGAAGATACGGAAGAAAACGCGCGCGCAGCCAAAGAGGAACTGGAACGTGGGGCGCGTGGAGAGAGCCTTCGAAGTTTGAGTACTACATCGGTTTTGAGTCTTCGCCCGTCTTCGACCGGAATTGAGATCGAGGTACGTTATATTACACGCGCATCCGAACGAACTGAGTTACGAAATCGCTTGTACCAACACCTGATCGAACTACTGAATACATGAAAGCATGAAGGCGTCTAATTATTGAAGCCGGGAGCAAGGAAAAAGTATCGGAAACGCCCAGGCTCCGGGAGCCTCCTCAGACCCTAGCCTGGCAACAAGGTACGAGATTCCAGTCGCCACGGCGACTTACCATTACCGATCGGTGCTTGGTGGGTGCATTGGACCCATCAACAAATTGACGACGAATTGTGCTTGTTCCAGTAGTTCTCGAGAACTTTCTCTATGCTTGACATGGCGGATTGCCAGTCAGAGTCTGTGTCGGCCGAGTCAAGCGTGGTAAGAGCGTCACAGACGGCAGCTCCATCGCGGATATCTTCCAACAGTTCGGAACAATCATCCGGAACGATCATTGAGTCGATACCTGAAGAGGGACGAGCAAAAGCCGGACACTGCGGCAGAGAAGATATCCACTCCATCAATAAACCTAGGGTCTGTCATCAAATTAACCAGATGAGAGTGGCAGCGAAGTGAATGGCGGCCAAGAAATTTCTGGCGGTTTTGTCATAGCGAGTGGCAATGGCACGGAATAGTTTGAGTTTGGCGAAG
>JBEKRS010000043.1:0-49077 GCA_049518535.1 Occallatibacter sp.
AAGAAGTCCTTCAATACGCTCCCACTGGTCGTCCCGTAATCCGTAGCGATGCAAACTCATAATGCAAAACTAAAAGCATTATGCCATCCTGCATATTACCAATTTGATGACAGACCCTAAGAAGACAAGATTTACATAGAGAGGGCACGTTGACCACTGCGATGAAGCACTTCGACGCAATCATTATAGGGACAGGGCAGGCGGGCCCGTCCCTGGCAGCACGGTTTGCGGGTGCTGGCAAAATCGTCGCTATTATCGAACGCCAGAAATTTGGTGGCACGTGCGTGAATACGGGATGCACCCCGACAAAGACGCTCGTGGCGAGTGCCTATGCGATCCATGTTGCCCGTCGGGGCGCAGAATATGGTTTCGTCATTGGCGATATGCGCGTCGATGTGAAGCGAGTCAAAGCCCGTAAGGATGCGGCCTCCGCGAGGTCTAGCAAAGGAGTGGAGGAGTGGTTGCGAGGAATGACAAATTGTACAGTCATCCAAGGTCACGCCCGCTTTCAGTCGTCGAATACTGTCGTGGTCAACGATGAAGTTCTCGAAGCCGACAAGATTTATATCAATGTGGGCGGGCGCGCTTCGGTTCCAGAAATGCCAGGGATTCACGATGTCCCATTTCTCAACAACTCATCGATGATGGACATCGATTTCTTGCCTGAGCATCTCATCATCGTCGGCGGAAGCTATGTTGGGCTGGAATTCGCTCAGATCTATCGCCGTTTCGGGAGCGAAGTCACAGTAGTGGAAATGGGACCGCGTCTGATTGGGCGGGAGGACGAAGATGTTTCCCAAGCTGTGCGCGAAATCCTGGAGGCTGAGGGTATACACATCCGGCTGAATGCGAAATGTATCTCGCTGGCGAAACGCGATGGCGGCGTCGCCGTCGGCCTCACATGTGAAGAAGGTCCACCAGAGGCGGTGGGCACTCACGTTCTTCTGGCCGTGGGTCGCACTCCCAATACGAACGACTTGGGACTGGACCGGGCTGGGGTCGTCACCGACCACCGCGGCTACATAGTAGTTGATGATCAATTGCAAACGAACGTGCCCGGCATCTGGGCACTGGGGGACTGCAACGGCCGCGGCGCCTTTACGCATACTTCCTATAACGACTACGAGATCGTTGCGGACAATCTCTTCAATGCCGATCATCGCCGGATTACCGATCGGATTCTAGCCTACGCCCTGTACATTGATCCGCCGCTAGGACGATGCGGCATGACGAACGCAGAGATCCGGAAATCTGGACATCATGCTCTCGATGCGAAATATCCGATGAGCCAGGTGAGCCGGGCCTACGAAAAAGGTGAGACACAAGGTTTCATCAAGATCTCCGTCGATGCAGAAACAAAACAGATTCTGGGAGCTGCGATTCTTGGAGTCGGAGGCGATGAAGTAATTCATGTTCTGCTAGACGTCATGTATGCGAAGGCGCCATACACGGTCATCCAGCGCGCTATGCACATTCATCCGACGGTCGCCGAATATCTGCCGGCCATTCTAGCCAAACTGGAGCCGTTTGCGTAGGAGGAAAGAACACGATTATGCTGAAGATCGAAAAAATACTTAGTGCGAGATGCGGCTGAGAAAGATTGAGTTTTGATGAAGAACGATACATGTCTGAAGAAGTCGACCCTGGTCGCTGCCGTTTTTTGAGCGCTGCGGTCATGATGGTTGCAGCTGCTCAGTTCAATGGAGTTGCGCTAATAGAGAGCTGGGGTCGATTTTGATGCCGCTCGTTTCCGTCATCGCGTGCTCTGGAACTCCACTGAGTCTCGGATCGAGATTCACGTCGAGTGCACGCAAGAGCAGAATGTGAGCAACGAGCAGGCGAACCTTGATCGTCATCTCATCCCAGGCGAAACCGTTCACACCGAGAATAGTTATAAGCTCACAGACGGGGGTATTCGAAGCCTCCTCAAGGAAAACGATTTTGACATGAAAAGGGACATGGAAAGGCAGGCGTGGTTGGTATACCCTCACGCGTGCGTGCCTCCGGTGGTGCCTGTAATGATGCGGCAAGCACGATGGAAACCCGTCGGTTGCTCGGCATTTTTTGTCACTAATTCGCCGGCTGTCATCAATAGCAGGAGAGCCAATACCAAAGTATCGACGATACCATCGTTCAATTGTTAATCTCGCAACCTTCTGTTCTGATGATTCACATCGACCGGATTCAATCGGAATCGTGACAATTGGAGAATAAACATGAAAATACTGATGGTACTCACTTCGCACGACACAATCGGTAACACAAAACTCAAAACCGGATTTTGTGCCGTTTCTGGTCGATGATGAGTTGATGCGGTTGGGAAGCGGGCCATCGAGGTGGAGCGTTTCCATCGTACCGAACAATTGCGTTCGTCGAAACTCGATCCCTATGTTGGGTTCGTGCGCCAGACGTTGGAAGCCCATCCGGGTCTGTGCGCTACGCGCCTGGAGCAAATGCTTCGCGATCGTGGTTATCGGGGGAGCGTTCGAAATCTACGCCGCGTGGTGGCGCGTCTGCGCCCTCAGCAGCATGAGGCGTTTCTGCGGCTACAGGTCTTCGCCGGTGAGCAGGCACAAGTGGACTGGGCGTCATTTGGCACGGTCAGGGTGGGCCATGCGAAGCGAGCGCTGAGCTGTTTCGTGATGACCTTGTCCTGGTCGCGAGCGCTGTATCTGGAGTTCTTCTTTGATCAGACGATGGAGAACTTCCTGCGCGGCCATGTCAACGCTTTTCGGTCGTTCTCTGGATGCGCCCGGGTTCTTCTGTACGACAATCTCAAGTCTGCCGTGTTGGAGCGTCACGGCAACCAGATCCATTTCAATCCTCGCCTGCTGGAGTTGGCCGGGCATTATCATTTCGAGCCGCGTCCTTGCCAAGTGCGCTCGGGCAATCAAAAAGGGCGTGTGGAGCGGGCGATTCGCTATGTGCGCGATTCGTTCTGGGCGGCGCGCCAGTTCACCACGCTGGAGGAGTGCAACCGTCAGGCGCTGAAGTGGCGCGATGAAGTCGCACACCCACGTCCGTGGCCGGATGATCGTAACCGCACCGTCGCCGAGGCCTTCGCCGACGAGCAACCGCGTCTGCTGGAACTACCGCGGCACGCGTTCGACACGGACCGGGTGGTTGCGGTGCGCTCGGGCAAGACCATCTATGTGCGCTTCGACGGCAACGACTACTCGATCCCGCCCGAGGCAGTGGGCCGCGAACTGATGCTGGCAGCTTCTGATACCGGGGTGCGCATCCTCGATGGCGGGCGTGAGATCGCCCGCCATCGTCGCAGCTACAACCGTCAACAACTGGTTCTCGACCCGGCGCATCAGCAGGCCCTGCTTGGCATCAAGCACAAGGCGCGTGAGTCAACGCGCGATGGCCGTCTGGAACTGGCTGTTCCCGAGAGCGTCGCCCTGTTGGAGCGGGCCTTCGCCGAAGGAGAGTCGGCTGCGCAACAGAGCGCGCAACTGCTCGACCTGCTCGGGCGCTATGGAGCCCACGCAATGCGCCGCGCTGTCAGAGAGGCTCTTCGGCGTAACACGCCGCGCGCCTCTTCGGTTGCCTTCCTGCTACGCCAGTGCAATCTTGCCGCGCCGCTGCCGCTCGACCTGAGCCGCCATCCCGAGGCGCAGAACCTCGAAGTCCGCCCACATGACCTGGAGACCTACGATGAGCTCGCCCATCGACGCGACGATGAACCCGAACGATAGCCTGCACGAGCAGTTGGAGCGAATCGGCCTGCGCACCGTTGCCATGCAACTGAACGATGTGCTGGCAAACGCGGCCAGGCAACGCTGGTCGCCTCGCCACCTGCTGGAACAACTGGCGCAGATCGAAGTGGCCGAGCGCGCGCATCGCAGCCTGGAACGCCGCTTGCGCACTGCCGAAATCCGCAAGTTCAAACCCATGGCAGACTTCGACTGGAGCTGGCCCACCCATATCGAGCGCGACGTCCTCGAACGGGCGCTCGCACTGGACTTCCTCGCCGAGGCGCGCAATCTCGTTATGGTCGGCGCCAACGGTCTGGGCAAGACCATGATCGCGCAAAACATCTGTCACGCCGCAGTGCTGGCCGGCCACTCCGTGCTCTTCCGCACCGCTTCGGCGTTGCTTGAAGAACTGCATCGTCAAACGTCTGAAGGCCGCCTGCGCAAGCTGCGCGCCTACGCCAATGTCTCGCTGTTGTGCATCGACGAAGTAGGGTATCTCTCTTTCGACGACAAATCGGCCGACCTGCTCTACGAGGTCATCAATCGCCGCTATGAACAGAAATCGCTGATCCTGACAACCAACAAAGCCTTCAACGAATGGAACGAGGTCTTCCCAAATGCCGCCTGCATCGCCACGCTGCTCGATCGCCTGCTGCATCACGCCGAAGTGACCGTCATCGAAGGCTCCAGCTACCGTGTCCGCGAAAGCGAGCAGGAGACGACGGCCCGCCGCAGGAGAAAGAAATGAACCATCCGGATAACTCAGCCTCCTACGTGACCTCGCTCGTCACGCTGTATCTTGAAATGCCGGACACGCCCATGAGGGTCAGCGCCTCCGATCAGTGGCTGGCGCGGAGCCTTCATCAAGACGGCATCCCACTGGAAACCGTCGAAACAGCTCTACTGCTGGGCTCCTTGCGTAGACTCATCCGTCCCGCCGACGCCCCGCGCCTGGCTCCCATCCGCTCGCTGGCATACTTCCGCCCCGTCATCGATGAACTCCAGGAGAATCCCGCCCCGGAAAACTACCGCGACTACCTCCGAATCAAGCTACGCCAAGTCGCTAAGACACCGCCGGCAGATGGCCGGGAAAATACGTCTTCTCATGGCCGCTAACAATCGTTCAGATACGCCGAGCTTGGTTGCCACTTGACGTGCATCGAGCAGGCGATTATCGTTTCGATCTAGCGTGACATCGTCGTTCGATTCGAGCGAGGAGTTGGAGGTTTGAATCACGTTTCATGCCGTGGCAGTCGCCATGATTCACCTCGTGGAAGCCAGTGAATTCACGTCCACCGAATATCGAAGGTCGAATGTTTTCCGACCAGATATCCGAATCTTCCTCAAGCCTCCAGTGAACTCGCCTCTCTGTCTAAGACTTTTCACCAATAGCGCTATTGGTTTTTTCTATTGCCAACACGGAAAGCCACCCGGCGGTATGGGTTTTGTAAAGAGCAGAATCGAAAACGCCGCAGTCCCCGACTGATTTAGGTTGTAGTCAGTGCGCGGCTAGCGGCTTACTGACTGGCGAATTCGCTCGACGTCAGGTCTCCGAGAGTCTTGTAGTCTGTGCAAGCGAGCGACCATCTGCCCGTCAACTCTGATGCAGCTTCGCGGGTGGGTCCAGCGCAACTGCCGCCTCGGCCGTGAGGAGCAGAAAGGTAAACGTCTCCTGCAAGTACAATGTGACATTCTCATCGGTGTGGCTCAAATACCCAATAGAGACGTCCTGGCCAATGTGCAGGTCAAAATCGCCGCCACGGGTAGTCACCACAAAGGCGCCGTCGATGGCGGGCGCCCAGATGATCTTGTCGTCGACGAGACGCTTGATGTGTTCGAGCACGGGATATCCGTTGTCGCTGGTCTCAGCAAGCGCCGTGTATTCGTTCGCGCCGAGCAGTACCGCGTAGGGGCCATTGACGCCTACAAGCCGCAATTGGCTCAGCCCTTGAGCAATGGCATTGGGATACTCCCGCACATCGTCAGGAAGAGTCACGAGCGGATTGCTGGTCCCTTGCCTAATGCCCACGATTCCAGCATCGGAATAGCCTTTGAAGATGGCCCCGTCCTCGGCATAAGCGATCTTGCGCGCGGCGTCCTTGGCCGACTGCCAGTCTGAGTCGTTGGCGCCACGTGCGACGTCGTCGATAGCCTGGCGGTCCAGCTCGAACGGCACACGCAACTCGACTAGCGCCTTGACTTCCCGTTGTCTGGCGACGATGCCCTCCGTCAACGGCTGGATCTTGCGCAGATGACCTGTGCCGACGGCGGAGAAGTCAATACCTGCCGGTCCCTGCACGACGACGACGCGCCGTCCGGCTAGGTGGCGTTTAAGCGTGCGCGTGGTTTCCTCTTCGATCTGCGCCCATGCCGCATCGGAGATAGGGGCAAGCTCTCGATGAAGATTATTCATTTTGGATGTCTCCTTTGAGTGAACCAATACCGAGCGAACCATCCTTTTTCGGAGGGAGGGGTGCAGCGGGTTTTCCGGCTGTTGACACTGCAGAAGGCACCGCAACTGCAGGCGCATCTTCGGCTGCGTTTTCAAGAAATGTGGCGGACGGAACAAAGAACAGATTTCCGGTGACAGCGCGGCTGAAGTCGAGCAGCCGGTCATAGTTGCCGGGTGGGCGGCCAATAAACATATTCTCGAGCATTTGCTCAATCCTGTGCGGTGAACGGCTGTAGCCAATAAAATAAGTGCCGAATTCACCGGATGCGACGTGGCCGAAGGGCATGTTGTCGCGCAAAATCTTGACCTCTTCTCCGTTCTCCGTGATCGTCGTGAGCGCGTTGTGGGCGGAGGTGGGCTTGATGGAATCGTCCAATTCAATGTCGGAGAGTTTGGTGCGGCCGATGATTCGTTCTTGCGTCTCAGTCGATAGTGCGTTCCACCCATTAAGATCGTGAAGATATTTCTGCACAATTACATAGCTGCCACGGGCAAACGCTCGATCCTCCTCTCCGATGAGTACGGCTTCCATTGCCCCTTCTTCTCGTGGGTTCTCCGTGCCGTCAACAAAGCCGATAATAGCGCGGTCGTCGAAGTAACGGAATCCGTGCACCTCGTCCTCCGGCGATACAACATCGCCGATTCGTGCCATGATTTGCGCCGCCAGCTCAAAGCATAGGTCCATGCGTTTCGCGCGGATGTGGAACAGCAAGTCGCCTGGAGTCGAGACCGCATGGCGTGCCCCGGAGCGTATTTCACGGAAGGTATGAAGGCTTGCCGGGCGCGGCTCGCCAAAGAGTTTGTTCCACGCCTCGGAGCCAATCCCAATGACGCACGAAAGACCACCTTCAATATCCCGAGATCCCACCGCGCGCACCAGCCCAGCGAGGTCTTCGCAGAACGACCGAATGACCGTGCGACTGCCGGGCCCCGAGTTTATCGTCACGACCAGAAAGATCGCAGCGCGGGTGAGTGGCGCGACTACCGCCTGCGAAACGGTATTCGCGCGACTCGCCACTTCGGGCTCGCAATTCGGATCGTCTTCCATACGGATGTCGTGCCCTCAGAGTTGGCAGAATCTCATTCTATGAGATATTTGGGTTGCCGGGAATGCGAAAGATTAGGCCGCAGGCTTACTATCGCTTCTTGTTAATATTACACACCGTATGGCCTGACGCGAGTTCTTAGCTTTGCGCAAAGCAATCGAGAGATAGGGCCAATTCCTCTCCAGCCAGTTTGTAAGTGGGTCTCTGCGATGAATGAGTTCTTCTTGCTCCAGTCTGGGTCTGCGGCCTTTCCCTCGTTTTACCGAAGGCGAATTAACGACAGCGGCCCCAGTTCCAAATACCTCGGCCTCCAGCCGCTCGATGCGCTCAATCATCTTTGAGAGCATCTTCCCCACTTCAGGCAAAGAATATACAGCCTCAGAAATCAGCGCGTTGGACGGCCTCTTCCTCATAATTCAAGCAATAATACGTCCCCTACCTCGAATGTGGAAATCCGATGCTGTACATATATGAGGCTGTCTCTTTATTTGCAATTACTTGAGCTAATACTTAGACATGCGAAAACGACAAAATACCGCTTCGCTTCAAACGAGTGGGCCTGGTTCCCTTGCCCAGTCAGCACAATGCAATTCGGTTCCTCGATATGCCCTCGACGACTCCGACATAGCGGCCTTCATTCAGTTCTTCGAAACCCTAGAGCGATGGGATCGGGAAGTCAAATTCTCCAACTCCGGTGAATTCGAGGTGAATCCATGAAGCGCAAGAAGAAACCAGCCGGGGAGGGTTACGCCTTTATGTTCCACGGTTCCTATACCTCCAAGAACAAGGCCGAAGCCAAGGCGCGCAAGCGGGACGGTTTCCTGATTAGCCGCGTACCACACGGCATGAGAAAGCGGCGCTACATCGTGCTGACAGAAAGGGTGCCATTCTGATGCGCTTCTTCAATCACCGTCGGCATGGACACGTTATCGGCTCTGTCTACCTGGTGCACTTTGCGCGGAGTTATAACGGTGCGCAGCACTACCTGGGCTTCAGCACAAACATCCCGCAGAGAGTGAAGGCGCATCGGTCTGGCCGTGGTGCTCCTTTACTGGCAGCCGTGACGAAGCGGGGCATTACCTGGCGCGTGGTGCGCACGTGGCAGAAGAAGGATGGCTTCTTTGAGCAGCATCTCAAACGCGGCTACACGCCAACTCGGCCGCAAAGGCGCTACGGCGCTTTGCGAACCTCGTACTGCACAGCCACTCCCAGGCGACGTTTGAAGATGTGGAAGCCGAGATCGGCGAGGCCGTCGATCTTGTCATCCATGTGGAACGCGAGCCAGGCCGGCGCGTGATCCGTGAAGTGCTGCGATTGAACGGCTACGACCGTGGCTCACAGACATTCCAAACGGAGTATGTCTACCAGGGCGCGAGCCGAACCATTGCGGAGCTCAAACCATGCTGAATGCCATGCGCAAACCTGCGGTTTCCACGACCGAATCCGTCGCTGAATCGCGCCGGATTGCGGATATTTCCTCGGCACGCCTTTGGCTGGCCGAAGGCGTGCCGATCGCGGACATTCTCACCATGCTCGAAGTCCGCCGCCGCTTCGAGTTTTCCCCCGACGATTGCCGCGTCTATCTATCAATCGGAACTGACCTACCGGCTTCGCCAGTTTGGCTACGAAATCACAACAGGCAGGAGTGGAGCGCCGGAGATCAAGGGCTACACGCAGGAGTACCCACTGGCCCAGAAACTCCGATCCACTGGATCGGCACCGGCGAGTACGGCCACAGCGAGCAGGCAGATTGTGGAGTAACGGCGGATCAAGGCTTTCATTGATTGTTTCTCCTGTGGTTGTGTTCCGACATCGTCGTGAATCACGAGTGCAGGATTATCGGCTGCCTATGGGATTAAGGCAGGATGCCAGGCCGCGACTTTGTGCCAGGTGCGGCTCGAAATTGCCTGCCTGTGATCAACTCGAAGAATTGCGCCTCCCCGGTAATCCGAAACTGGCGTTTCTGGTGCGGTGGTAGGCGTCGCCGGCATCGAACAGCACTCCAAATGCTTCATCTGAATACAGATAGCGTTTGTCGGTTACCTCAGAAATGGTATTATGATCTCCCGAACGAAAAACATAGAAGCCGGTGCAGAATGACCGCAGACCAAGTTGATCGGTTTTCTGCCGGGGAACAGGGCCTCGGCTATCTTTATCAGCCGAGGTTCGCGCTCCTGAAGCTATTTGAGTCGCCCGAGGAAACCGCTGTCTTCATCGAGAAAGACGACGACCTCGACTTTGTCGACGTTGGAGGGCGCAAGACTCTCGCCTCTCTAAAACACAAAGCCCCGGGAGAACGGCTCACTGACCTCGCGAAGGACTTCTGGAAATCGGTTCGCATCTGGCTCAAACGCTACCGAGACAGCGGGCGGATCGAATCGACTCACCAGTTTTACCTCTTCACCACCAATGAGGTGGCGGATACATCATTTCTGAAAGAATTCTTGCCCACTGCAGCCGCTCGTTCTGCCGATGATCCTGCGCACAGCGTGCTAGCCGATGCCGCCCTTGCGGAAACGCAATCGGAATTCATTCAGACGATCGCGATGGAAGTACACAGCCTGAGCGAGGCGGAGCAGATCGACTTTTGGAGACGTGTCACGATCTTCGATCGCGCTCCCCGGATCGATGACGTCCCCGCCCTGATCAAAGACCGGCATATGCGCAGCATTCGACGTGAGTACCGGGATTCGGTCTTCGAACGGCTAGAAGGCTGGTGGCATGACGCCGCTCTCGCCCTTCTCACCGGCAAGCGCGTATTGCCCATTTTTGGTTACGAGGTTTCGGACAAGCTCACGTCGATCGCCGACGAATATAAAACCGACAATCTGCCCATCACCTTCCGGGGTAAGGAGCCCGATAGGGAAATCGATACCGAAAACGATGACCGGCTGTTTGTGCGGCAGTTGCGTGAGATCGGGATCTCCTCGGCGCGAATCCGCAACGCCATTCTGGACTACTATCGGGCCTATGAGCAACGCTCCCAATGGGCCCGCGAAAGCCTTCTAATCTCCGGCGAACTCGAGGATTACGAAAATCGCCTCGAAGATGAGTGGTCTCGTTACCGGGACGTGGTATTCGAGAAGCTGGACCGGGAGAGCGCTGAATCGGTCCTGCGCGAGGCCGGGCAGAAGCTCTACCAATGGGCGGATCTTGAGAGCGGCAACGTAAGCTCGCTGCGTATTCGCGAAAGAGTAACGGAGCCTTATGTGGTCCGCGGCTGCTTCCACATTCTTGCCAACATCGCCCCGCTGCCGCGGGTTTATTGGCATCCTCTCTTTCTGGAGCGGCTTCGCGATCTACTGGCGGTGAGCGCATGAAGCCATGGACCGAGCGGCCGTTCGAGATTAGGAACCTTTTCAATCCTGCTTTCTGCGGAGTGGTGCTGTTTCGCGCCTTAGCCGGTTACGAAGAAGAGGATGAAGTAGGCATGCCATATTCTTTGGCATTGCTGGTGCTGCCCCTCTGCCTGCACAAGGATACGCGGTCCGTTCTCGCGGACAATGCACGCGGCTACTTCCTTAAAGTGATCGAAAGGAATCCGCGCATTCTGGTCGGCTTCGCGCAACGGGCCAAGGATCTTTTGCCCTATGCGCTCGAATCCCTGGGATTCCTGATGGAGCGAGGCTGCTTTAAGGTCACCGACGAGGGGCGCCTTCAGACCGTAGACCAGAGAGTGCGGAAAAGGGTGACGGGGACCGCTGAGTCGATTGCCTGCCAGAGGGTGGCTCGATTCCTCGGCAAAGAGTTTGCACGCGTGGGGGATCGCGGCACCATTTATACGTCGCTTGGAGTTCGTCCATGAAGATCAAATCCATCCACATCTACAGCCACGACGGCCGGCGCCGGGACCTTCCATTTCGCGTCGCCGGCCTCAACGTCATCACCGGGCGCTCCTCGACGGGCAAGTCAGCTCTTTCCGACATCGTCGAGTATTGCATGGGCCAGTCGGACTGCAACGTCCCCGAGGGTGTGATTCGGGACAAGGTCGCCTGGTTTGCGGTGCTCTATCAGTTCCCCGAGGAGCAGGTTCTGGTGGCCAAACCCGCTCCTGCGGCCGGCGCTGGCAGTGCGAGCGTTGCCATGGTGCGCCGCGGAGCGGATGTGGCAATACCCACCTATGCGGAATTGGCCGTCAATACGGACGACGACGGCATTACGACCCTTCTGTCCACACTTGTCGGGATTCCGGAGAACCGAACCGATGTTCCACTCGAAGCCAGCCGTGCTAGCTTCGAGGCGACCATCAAGCACACCTACTACTACCTGTTCCAAAAACAAGGTTTGGTGACCAACAAAGACCAGTTGCTCTATCGCCAGAACGAACCATTCCAGCCGCAGGCGATCCGCGACACGTTACCGATCTTGCTGGGCGTTTCTTCGAACGACCGGTACGCACTCGAAGCCAAGTTGCGGACGGCGCAGAGGGATCTGCGCATTAGCGCGAAGTTGATCGAGGAGGCACGGCAGGCAATCGACACCTCCGAGCAGAAGGGTCTGAGCCTCATATCCGAAGCGCGGGCGGTGGGAATCGTACCTGCGATCACAGGGGCCGAAGGCAAGGATGAGGTCCTTGAGATCCTGCGCGGCACGTTGCGCTGGAAGCCTCAGTCGATTCCACAGGATGCTTCGGACGACATCTCGCGGCTCGAGGAGAGAATCTCTGCTCTGCGTCAGGATCGGCGGGATCTTCAGACACGAATCGATGGCGCACGACAGTTTGCCAGACAGGCAGGTGGATTTCAGAGCGAGGCCGGTGAACAGAGAGATCGGCTTCTTTCCATCGGAGCCCTTCCCAGGGATCCATCCACAGGTGAGTGGCAATGGCCCTTCTCTGAAAAGAATTTGGGTCTAGATTCTTCGATCGCCACCGCACTACTGAACGAGGTAGGCAGTCTAGACGCTGAATTGGCCATCGTTTCCGGGCAGCGTCCCCGGCTGGACTCCTATCTTGCAGATCTTGAGCGTCAGGTTCACGAGGCAAGCGAAGAGATCCGAAGTGTCGAAGAACAGCTAGCCGCCGCCATCGCGACTAATGAGCTCGTCAATGCGATGGGCAACCGCAACAATGCCGCGGCACGGGTAGTTGGCCGCGTCAGTCTGTTCCTCGAAAATCTCATTCCCAATGCAGAACTGATCGCGCTCGAAGCCAAGCATGAGCGTCTACGGCAGCGCGTAGTTGAACTGGAACGGCGGGTGGGGAACGACACCAGCCACGACCGGCTCCTCTCCATCCTGAACAACATTGCCGGGTATGTTTCTCAGTTCCTCCGTGAGCTGGAGGCTGAATTCAGCGCCTTCCCAGTGCGGATCGATCTTGCGAATCTCACCATTGTGTTCGATCGTCCAGAACGATCGGTGCCGATGAGCAGGACGGGGGGCGGCGAGAATCATCTTGCCTATCACCTCTCGACCCTTCTGGCCTTGCACCTTTTCGCTACCAAGAGCGAGCGGCCCCTGCCCAGATTCATCATGATCGACCAGCCAACGCAGGTCTATTTCCCATCCGAGCAGGTCTATAAGGCAGCCGATGGTTCGATCCAGAAGACCGAGGAGGATGCCGATCTCGCCGCAGTACGTCGGCTCTTCGCATGGCTGCGCAAATTCACCGAAGAACTTGCTCCAGGATTCCAGATCATCGTGACCGAACACGCGAACCTTCGCGATGAGTGGTTCCAGGCGGCATTGGTTGAGGAGCCTTGGTCCAAGCCGCCTGCTTTGGTGCCCGACGACTGGCCCAACTTGCAGCTTGAGCGAGCACCTAGCTAGCGCATCCAGGGACGCGTAACCGTAACCGTTCGGGTATGGCGTGGACGAACCAACCGCAGGATCACCCCCGACAACCGGATAGTATAGGGGTTTTCGTGGCCCAGCCTCGTCTTTTGCCTGAGTGGACGCCCGCGGTATCGGTAAGCTAATCAGGCATCAGAAACCCGAAAGTCCCATAAATTAGCGCGCTGCGCCGATATGATTTTGGGTCTTCGCGGAAGGTGCGCCGGCGCAAGTGAAGCGTTCCTGGTTTGTTCATCCAGTATGACCGCGGTGAAGTCCTGAACCTGTATGATTGTCCGTTATCAGTGCCCAACTGCAAACAGGCGTCTAAGTGCAATCTCAGATTCACCCTTCTTACCCGACCATTTGCCTTTATACTCCGGCAGATCAGCGTATTTGGATAGCTCGACATGCCAAGAGATTTGGCCGTAAGGAGAATCGATATAAATTACCTGATCGTATTTGCCACGAGCTTCTGGGTCGCCTTGTATTCCGTAGGGCCAGCTTTCGCGCTTTGCGCGCTCAAGCACTGTTTCTATGATTGATTGTTTGTAGGCAGCAAGAGCTGGCTTCATTCCTGCCTCGACACGGTTGAGAATCTTTCGATAACCATTACAATCCGCCCACCGCTTATAGAACTCAGCAATCATTTCGGATGATAGTGTCCCTGAGGAACATTCAAGTTCGACACGTTGTCTGATTTCATCGATCAGCGCATCTTCGCTCTCGAGCCTCGCCAGATGCTTTTGGTATTCCCTGCGTAGCCGTATTCTTTCCGGCGTCGCGCGCAGCCGGATGTTTCTAACCTCGAATTCAGTTCCGACACAGGCGGTCTTATATCCCCGCGCGTACGCCTCCTCTAGCAACCCCGCGAGTAGCCTTTTAAAGATAGTGTCATGCAGCAGTACTTCCGGATCGTCGTCATCTTCCGATTGCGACAATGATCCCGAATGAACCGGTTCCAGAGGGACTGGAATTCCTTCTTCTGGAAGTTCGCGTTCAGCTTGTTGCGCTGCGACTTGCGATCATCCTCCGGCAACGGAAGCTGGCTGTCGCTAAATACCGAATCAATTAGCTGCAGGATTTGCGCCGAATAGGCGGCCAATTCCGGCGGCAGTGGCGCAATTGTCCCCGCTGCTTTGGCGTCGTGATACCCCGCTGTGATCTTGTCGTCGTCATCGGTGTAGTCGTTCTTGATCAGGTAGCGGGTGATGGCCTTGGCCATTGCCGGGGTCACCTGGACGTCGCCCGCCTCGGTTTGGAGGATCTTGCCGGTGAAGTAACCCAACCGACAGTTTTCAGGTCGTCCGCAACGGCGATGAGTTCCTGATTGTCAGCCCGTCCGGAAAAGTCGGGGCCATCTATAAGGATGGCGCCCTTGAAGTCAAAGGAGCGCTTTTGTCCGCTGACCTAACTTACGTCAAGCAAACCGACACCCTGCTGACTCCCGGCTTCTTCGGCAATGTCGAGTACAAGCGGTTGAAATAACCAGGCCGCTCTCGCCACAGAACCTCCGCTCAAACTCCACTGCTGGACGCTTCTCCTCACCTCATCTCCCAGAAGCTCGTGCGCGAATCACGACCCGAAAGCGCGGTGCCGTGCGCGCCCCTCGATATTCATTGCCTTTCAAATTTCCAACTTTGGCTAAGTCCCTTCACCCGGACGAAAGGAGCCTTCGTGTCTTCCTGTCTCAACAAGACGACTCTCACAAATTCCGATTCGTTCAATGCACTGCGCAAAATGCTCGCGAACTCGGTTGTTTCCCGACATACAAAGCGCGCCTACCTGACCGCCTTCGATGACCTGATCGAGGCGGCGGCAGGCCGGCCCATCTCGCGCATGATTCTGATGGAGTACCGTGCCTCCATGATCGCGGAGGGCCTCAGCGCCGCGACCATCAACCAAAGACTCTGTGCGATTCGCAAACTCGTGAACGAAGCACGCGAGAATGGTCTCATCGATCCAGCTGAGGCCGTTCGCATCACCTCGGTGCCAGGCGTTCCCCAGAATGGCGTTCGGCTTGGAACCTGGCTCACGACGGAAGAAACTCAGTGCCTGCTTGCGACTGTCGACCGTACAGAGCTCATCGGCAAGCGCAACTTCGCAATTCTTTCCACCCTGTGCCACTGTGGTCTGCGTCGCGAGGAGACCGCGGCGCTCGACATGAGACTGATTCAGCGGCGCGAGGGCCGGTGGGTCATCGCCGACCTCATCGGCAAACGAGGGCGGGTTCGCACCGTGCCGATACCCGCGGCGGCGAAAGATGCTTTGGACGACTGGACCAGCGCTGCGGAAATCACTTCAGGTCCGATTTGGCGCGCCATGCGCAAAGGCGGCGCGATCACAGACCTTGGGCTGAGCGCGTGGGCGATCTGGGATGTAGTGGTGACGGCCGCCAAAGCCGCGGGGATCAGCCACCTTGGCCCGCATGATCTGCGCCGTACGTGCGCCAAACTCTGCCGCACAGCTGGCGGCGAGTTGGAGCAGGTTCAAGCTTTGCTGGGGCACGAGGACTTGTCCACCACGGCACATTACCTCAATTGCACGCAGCAAATTCAAAACGCCGTAAACGATCGCATCGCGCTTTGATGGGTCGGCCCTGGCACATCCGTTGCCACCCCGGCCAGAACCCACCTCCCAACATCCACACCCTCACCATGGCCGCCGAGCAAAGGGGCGGGCGCAGGCCTGCCCCTTTGCTTGCCTGCAACAAACAAGGAGGACAGATGTCCAACGACCAAAACCAGCGACGATGCAACAATCCAGGCGCAGCCGGAGAGCCCATTCATTATGAAGCGCCTGACTGGCTCTCAACGAGCGACCTCGAGCAGGAGCTCCTCCTGGCAGTAGTGGCCGACTCAAGAAGCCTTTGTCCAGAAGAAAGGTTCCGACGGCTTGACGAGTACTTCGCAGCGGACCTGGAGGAGACCGAAAGCCAGTATCGACGTTCCCTATTGCGGCTTCTCGCAGACTTCCGGCCACAACTTGCCGAACTGCTTGGCGGTCCGCGCGAACACCGATCAAACCTGATTCGAGCGTCTGATCGCGAAGCGCCCGCTCCTCGTTTCACTCAATCGTTTACCCACTCTCGGGTTCCTGACTCGCCGCGTACACGGCAATCGGCTCGCGAGAGCCTCACCCGAAAGGAAGTGCAGCTATGAACGGAAAATTCAGTGTCCGTCTCGGCAATCCTGTAGCGATCTTCTTCTGGAGCTCGGCCATGCTTCTGACCGGCATCGTGATTGGTCCGCACTGGCAGCCGTCGCGCGCATGGGTCATGGCGTCCGGTGTTGCTGCAGGTCTCCTCATGGTGGTGCATGAACTCGTGTCCGGCTTTATGTGGTGCTCAATCACGGCCTGGTGGATCCGCCGGCGCACAGACGAACGCAAGGACGGGAACCATAGATAGATTCCGAAGATGGGCAGCATCGGCGCGTTTGCCGGGCAAGAGCGCCGATGCTGCCCCGACTGTCTCAAATCCGAACAGGTGCAGGCAACGCTAACTGACATTATCGTGGGGAATGCGCCGCCGGCGGGGAAGTCGAGGAGCACAATGCGAAACTACTTTATCGTGGTTCATCGACAATGTAATCACGTTTTCTGATTGGCTGCATCGGAAAATCCTCCCCTTGAGTTGTGAAGTTTGTTTCAGGCATCCTGAATATTATGGGTCAACCTTGCCGGAATCAGCGCTGCGACAGTCCGCTGGCAATACCTCACGAACGCGACGGGCGTTTCTTCAACCCGGGCGTACCGGAGCACGGCTTCCGCGAATTGTTAAAGTGGGTGAGCAGCCGGCGACCCGGCCTCTGGCAACCGTGGATTCCTTCACCTCCCGGACCGAAGCCCCCAGAGCGCGTCGCTGATTCCGACCTCCGGGTGACCTTTATCAACCACTCCACTGTCCTCTTACAGACTGAGGGCCTCAATCTGCTCACAGATCCAGTCTGGTCAAACTGGGTTAGTCCTGTCTCCTTTGCAGGGCCGCGACGCCATCGCGCCCCCGGGGTCCGCTTCGAGGATCTCCCGCCGATCGACGCCATTCTCATTAGCCATGACCACTATGATCACCTCGACGTGCCGACTCTAAAGCGCCTCTCCAAGCACCGCCCGCCGACGGTCTTCTGTCCACTTGGGGTCGCTCGCCAGGTCCGCCGCTGCGGCCTGCCTGAGGTTTGTGAACTGGATTGGAATCAATTCGTGAATTGGAGGGGCCATCGAATCCATTGCGTTCGAGCTCAGCACTTCTCCGGACGCACACCTTTCAACCGCAACCGAACCTTGTGGTGTAGCTGGCTCGTGGAGGCTGCAGCAGGCAATCTCTATATCGCCGGCGATTCAGGCTTCGGCGATTTCTTCGCCGAGATCGGCCGGCTCTATTCTCCGATTCGTCTCGCACTCTTGCCCATCGGCGCTTATGAGCCGGAGTGGTTTATGGGACCGGTTCACATGACTCCGGAGCAGGCTGTTGAAGTCCGCGACCAACTCGGCGCCGCATATGCGCTCGCCATCCACTACGGTACATTCGCGCTTGCAGACGATGCCCAAACTGATCCTCCGGACCGCCTGCGCCGCGCACTGGCAGTGCGCGAAGACGCTTCCCGTTTTTGGATCCTCCCCGAAGGCGAAGGTCGCGACGTTCCCGCATTATCCGCGAAAACTTTTGCGAATACATGACACTGCATAGTGCGACCGGCTTTTTGATCGATACTGATCAACCAACCTGCGTGGCGACCGTCGCTTGATGGTGCGCTGTTTTGGGGAGCGAAGGTAGGCTTACAGAAATTCGGGCGCCACGTCCTTCTCGATTTGCGGCCTCAACTGTACCGCCGTGAGCCTGGGCCACCGCATCCACAAATGCCAGGCCGAGACCATGACCCTTGGAAGTTCGTCCTTTCACTCGGCCAACAAAGAGATGCTCCAGAATCTCGGGTTCGAACCCTCCGCCGTTGTCCTCTAACGTCACAATTGCCATCTCATCTCTGCATTGCAAAGTAATGCTGACACTCGAACCCGGCGCGAGATGTTTAAGCTCGTTGTCCAGGAGGTTGGCGATCATCCGATGGATAAGCCCCTCATCGCCGTCCAACGTGACGCCGCCCTCACTGCTCACGCGAATCCGAATTCCGCGCTCCGCCATGGACGGCTCGTAAAGGTCCACCATCGTCTCCATCAGCCGGCTCAGATCGATCCTGGTCCGAGTCAGTCGAAGCGCATCCGCGCGCGCCTCGGCAACATCCAGTGACTTGTTGAGAAAGTCGGTGAGCTGATCGAGTTCCTCGATTGCAGAGACGATGGGCTCGGTATGCTCTTCGTTTTCGGTGCGAGATAGCGACATCTCAAGCTTTCCGCGAATCGCAGTCAATGGGCTACGCAAATCGTGCGCAAGAGCGTCGGTGATAGTGTGCAGCTGATGCATGGCGCTTTCGATACGATCGAGCATTCCATTCAAGGTTTGAGCCAGCTGGCTTACCTCATCGTTGCGTCGCGTCGCCGGCACTCTCTCGCTCAGGTCAGAGTGGCCGATTCTGGATGCTGCTTCCGTAATTCGGCGGACGTGGCTCAACATACGCCTTGTAACAAGAAAGACGATGCCGAATCCAAGAAAAACAACCAGAAGCCACAACAGAAAGAAGCGAAGGCGGAGTCTTCTCAGTACTCTCAGATCGTCGCGTTCAGACACTCCAAGATAGATGCGGCTGCCGTCGGCCATCTGCAGGCAGGCGACTCGAAATGGAACCGGGAACCCTGACACGCTGACATCGGTTGGCGTGTCTGGCTGGAAGCTTGTTCTCCTGATCGCTTCGAGATTCGATTTTCCATTGCCGGCACCGACCCAGAGCTGCGATTGCTGTGGTTGGGCGCTGGTTTGCAAAAAGAATACGGAGTCGCTGGAGTTATCCGCAGAATTTGATTTATTCGGAACCTCGCGCGCTGCGAGTTCTGCGACTTCGCCAACCACTCGGCGGTACAGCGCATTTTTAGGAGTCCGCGCAGCGACATCGCCAAGCACCTCGACTTCACCGGATAGCCACGCGTCGGTCCTGCGCTGAATATCGCTGGACACAAATTGGTGGAGGAAGACGAAGATCACCAAAGTCCCGCACGCAAATGCGATTGTCGCCAGGAACGACACGCGCCAGGCTGCACTGCGCATTCGCGGCTTATTTGTCTTTGAGGACATAGCCTACGCCTCGCATGGTCTTGATGAGTGGGTATTGTCCGGCGCCATCGACCTTTCCCCGAAGCCGGTAGATATGAACGTCGACCACGTTCGTATCCGGAACGAACCGCATTCCCCACACCTTGTCGAGAATCATCGAACGGGTGACCACGCGCCCTGCATTTCTGCACAGGTACTCAAGCAGGACAAACTCCTGCTGAGTGAGTTGAAGAACCTGTCCTCCGCGCAGCGCCTCCCTGCGCAAAAGATCGAGCTCAAGGTCGTGCACACGTAGTCGTGTTGGTTCGCCTTGGAGCGGGGAATTACGCCTTAGCAGGTTCCGCAATCTGGCCAGCAGTTCGGCTAGTGCAAACGGCTTGGTCAAGTAGTCGTCGCCGCCCTGCTCCAGCCCGCGAACACGGTCGTCGACGGATCGCCGTGCCGAGAGAATCAACACCGGCGCGCGCATTCCAAGTTCGCGCAGCCGCAAAATCAGGCTTATGCCGTCCCGGTCCGGTAGCCCCAGATCGACAATGAGAATGTCGAATGGCCCGGTTCCGGCAAGTTGTTCTGCGGTTCGTGCGTCGGGCGCAACTTCAACCTCGTATCCCGTCTCTTCCAGTGAGCGCTGCAGGAACGCCTGGATGTCGGCTTCGTCTTCCACGAGCAGCAAGCGCATAGTGAAATTCTATTGCAAAAAAAGCATGGCTCCAGGTTAGTTGGAGACCTGGCCTACAAGGTTGAGGTCAATCGCGACGTCATGCTCGGCTTTCCAGAACATAAAGCTTGGGTCCTTAAGGCCCCATTGGACATACGGGATAATGAAGTGCGCCTTCGCCGTTGCCTTCGACCCATCGATGTGGACCTGCATGGGAATCGTCAGGTCATGAGGAGTACCGAGTAGAGTGAACACCCCGCTCACCTGAATGGTTGAGTCGCCAGCAGCCGCAATCGTTCCAGTGTAGGATTTGGGCGCAAAGGTGATGGTCGCGAATTGATCCACTTTGAGAATGTCATTCTTCATCTTCTTGTCGCGGCTGCCATTTCCGGTGTTACCGCTGTCGGGCAGCACGATCATCAACCCCTCCATCTTGGGAGCATTGCGATCGAAGGCAATCGATCCAGATTGTATGTGGAACGTGCCATTGACGACTTCATGAGTCGTGTTGAGTGTCATTTTCACCTGGCTGGAATCGGGGTTGACAGTGAAGGTCTGTTGTTGGGCGAACGCCGCACCATGGAGTATGAGCGCGAGGCCGAAGACTGCGAACAATTTCATTCCATCTCCTCAAAAGGGCCTTTTCCAATCAGTCCTGTTTTGGGTGGCTCGACTTCATACGGCGATTGCTTGCGGAGCGACGGCGGCTGGCTGGGTAACCCGCGTGAGTCGGGCTGTTACGCGCATCGCGCCAGGCCACACCCTGAGACAGAACGGCAAAACTGCGCGCGCGAGCGCATTGCTCAACCCGTTGGCGGCAGCTTCAGCAAGCCGCATTTGTGGCACCATTGCCGCGCGCAATTTTGGTTGAAAGACCGGTGCGGGTTCCCCGGCAAGGTAAGCTGAAGCGGCGCGACGGGCTGTGTGCAACGCGATCGAAATGCCATCCCCTGTGAACGACGGGATCACCGCCGCCTGATCGCCGATGCAGTAGAGCCCATCCTCCGTCGTGCGGCGTAAGAAGCCGTATGGAATATGGGTAACTGTGATCGGCTTATCGAGCATTGGCTCAGCGCCGGCAAGCCGCATGGCGAGGTGGGGGCAATCCTGCTGCATCCTGGCGAGCAGGCCTTCCCAGCGAAGTCCCGCGCGTTCGAAGTACCGCCGTTGCACCACACAGCAGAAATTCGTAATGCGGTCCTCCACCGGTTGAATACCGCCGTAGCCCCCGGCATAGAGCGTCAACTCTGAAGCGTCGCCAAGGTCAGCGGTTTGCGCAGCAGTCATTCGGTAGTACATCTTGAAGCCAATCCATTGATGTGGATCTTTTGGGCGGGCGTGCCCTCGCATATCGTGTTTGCCCGTAGCGAGGAAAGCGGTCGTAGCCTCATAGGCTGTGCCGTCATCGAGCTTGGCCTTCCAGAGACTGGCGGCTGTTCGGCTCAGCGACTGCACGGCGCGGCCGCGCTCAACTCGAACTCCCGCGGCGATGGCTTCGGCAATGAGCGCGGTGTCGAGGGTCTTGCGCGTGAGCGATTTCGCCGGAAACGATAACGGGGCTGTCGCGGCACGCCTTGCGGCAGCTAGTCGAACGTAGTCGATGGGAACGGCGCCAAGCGAGGTCACGTCGATATTGAGCGCGTGCAGATCGTCAAGGGCTTCTCCGCTCAGAAACTCTCCGCAAACCTTGTGGCGAGGCGTGGGTTCGCGTTCGATGAGCGTGACGCTCCGGCCCTTTCTCGCGAGCGCAATCGACGCGGCGCAGCCTGCGACTCCACCACCGACTATCAGAACTTCGTCTTGCAAGGCAATACTCCTGATTCGTTGAAAAGTTCAACCAGCTTTTGGAGGGACTCCTCATTCTAGTAGACGTCTAAGAAGCAGTTCTGCGCGGCATTCTGAACAAATCGTCATTTTGGAGCCGAGCGAATACACCTTTTCCGACATCCCGCAAAGCTAGACTCTGATTCGAGGGGGTAGATGAATCGAAGCAAGATTCTCGCGACTGCTTTAATTGCGATTTGGCTCTGCGGCTCTGCGGCCCAGGCGGAACAAATTGCAGTGAAGCATATCCAATTACCCATGCACCGGTTTATGGTGGCGCGCTCCGAGACTGGACAGATCATCGCCAATGTGGAGTTTTCGCAGGCCGTCCAAGGCGATCAAGTGACTATGCACACGGTCTATCGCTTTGTTGATGGCTCCGTTGATGATGAGGAGACGACGTACACGCAACAGGGTGCGTTTCGGCTGGTGCGCAATCATCACATACAGAAAGGGCCGTTCTTCGCGAACCCCGTCGACTTCTCGGTCGATGCGGTTACCGGTATCATGACTAACCGCACAACAGACAGAAATGGCAAGGAGAGGGTCGAGAGTAAGCACATCAACCTGCCGAATGACCTGGCAAATGGGTTCGTCGGAACTCTGCTCTTGAACGTGCCGCCCACAGTATCGCCATTTCGCGTGGGAATGCTTGTGCCAGTCGCCGGCGGCCGGCTGATTCGGCTCCTGATCTCGCCGGATAGCGCGCAGACAGTGCATTTGTCGGGCCAGAGCTTCAGCGCAGAAGTGTTTCGCGTTCATCCGGAACTCGGCGGGTTCGTGGGGTTGGTTGCGCGGCTGCTGGGCCTGCAGCCGAAGGACGTGATGGTGTGGGTACTGGAGGGCGACGACCCTGCGGTGGCCGTTGTTGTAGGACAACTCGGCGGCTCCGGGCCTGTCGTCAGCGCGGACCTGGTGGGGACCAGCTTTAACAAGTAGAGAGTCAGCGGACCTTCACTGCGTCGGGTTTATCGGCGCTCAAGGCGGTCAATTGCTGCGAGTGGTGAGCTCTCGCCAGTTGAGGCCGATGTCCACAATCAGGATCGAAGCGAGTGTGAAGGCAATCACTCCGACTGCCGAGAGGACATCGCCCAGGTGGCTCCAATAGGCAGGCACGAGATTGAGTACGCGGCTTGAAACGAAGGTGAATGTGACCGCGTAGGATCGCGCCATCCACTGGCGGTGCACTTTGATCTGGCGGTTGCGCGCGGTGATCACTGCGACGGTGGTGCACACCATCCAGGCTGCGGCTTGCATGGACGTTCCCGGAAGTCCGGGTCGGCCGGAAGCCAACGCGATCCCTGTGAAAGAACCGACGATGACTGCGATGAAGTAAATGTAGCCAAGAATGCGATGAAGTCGAGCGTAACGCTGCCGTATTCGCGAGGAAAAATTAATGGGGCCGATCAAAAGAGCGAGCGTTCCTGCCAGTGAATGCGGAATGAGGAGATGGCGGTCGGCAATCACCTGCAGACGGTAGGCGTGATACATCGGGTAGTCAGTGTAGAGCAGCACCTCTGAAGTGATCACCACAAACAGCGTGATGAGACCGAGTGCGAGCCAGAGCACGATCTTGAATCTGGATGAGGTCAGCCTTGGCGCCGATACTGTAGAAGTTGACATCGTTTGTCCTTCAAGAAGTTAGACGAGATGAATTGCGCGAGCGTCGCGTCACGCAAAAATCGTCGACCGATCCCAGGCAGGGGCATCGCACGTCGGCAATAAATGGCGGCTTCACCTCCACCGCCCAACACACAGCCGTCCCGGCCGCCAGCGCTCGATGTTCACAGCCATGGACGGAATGGCAGCCATCGCCAGCAAGCGCTCCCAGTCATCTCGCCGGAAAGCCCGTCGAAAAGACACGGGCCCATCATGCCGGACAATCGGATGCCATCGAATCCATCCAAACATCCGGCTGCACCACTCCAAACGCTCCAGATCATTGATAAACCAACCCGCCTGCACGGTCTCTTCCATCCACTTGAGCAGCGCGACGACTTCCTTATCTTCCAGATGGTGTGCCATCAGTGAACTCACAACGATATCGATCGGCGTCTCCGACCGATGCTCCATAGCATCGCCAGTAATCCACGTAATCCCGAGATCCTTTGGTGTTGACTCAGCCGCTGCACGCGCGGCATGAGGATTCAGATCGATCCCGGTCAACCGTACGGCGATGCCTCGCCGCCGGGCCCAGCCTGCAATCTGCCGCAGCATGCCGCCACCGCCGCTGCCCACGTCCACTATGTGAACCGGCACGTGCGATCTGTGCCGCAAATGTTCCAGCCATGACAAAGTAGGTCGATACCCCATCAGCCAGCGGTTGATCTGTTCCAGACTGCGCAGGCAATCGCGGAAATCGTCATAGCTGCAATCGCCGTCCATCAACTCCGGTAATTCACGCGGAGAAATCCGACGGCTGAAATCAACCTCAGCACTAGACCACATGGAAGCGCATCGTCTCCGCGGTTAAGCCAGGGCCGAACGACATGGCACAGCCTCGTTGCCCCGGCTGCGCTCGCTGCATGATCAGCTCCAGCACAAACATGACGGTTGCCGAAGACATATTGCCGAAGCTCGACAACACCTCGCGAGAAGCGGCTAGGGCATCAGCAGGCAGCTCCAATCCGTTCTCCACCGCGTCGAGGATTGAGCGCCCGCCAGGGTGAACCGCCCAGAGATCGATGTCATCACGTTCGTGCAGCAATTGGCCCTCATGGAGCGCGCGGCCCAGTTCTGCCGGCACCTGCCCTGAGAGCAGCATGTCGAAGCCGAGATCGCGAATCTTCCAGGTAATCAGCCCTCTCGTGTCATGGACCATCACCGCCTTGAAGCTGTCCAGAGCAAGACCTTGCTCGCGAGCGGTGATCAGACTCGCTGCCGCACCATCGGCAAAGACCAGAAACGAAAGCATCTGCTCCAGTTCCTGAGTTTCCTGAAAATGCAGCGTGCATAGTTCCAGGTTGAGCATGAGGACACCGGCCGCGGGGTCTGAGCGCACAATGTGCCGCGCCAGTTTCAGCGCGTTGATCGCTGCATAGCACCCCATAAACCCGACCATCGTCCGCTCGACATCAGGCGAGAGCCCGAGATGGTCGACAACCTCAAAGTCCAGGCCTGGCGCGTAGAGCCCAGTGCAGCAGGTGACAAGCACATGGGTTATGCCAGCCCTCTCTTCATCTGTGAGCGCAAGCCGATCCACTGCTTCCTTCATCAGGAGCGGGGCGTTTTGCTCAAACAACTCCATTCGTCGCGCCGTGCTGGGAAACTTGCCCAGCCTGTAAAACTCGCGCGCGCCATGCAACGAGAACTGGCCTGAGTGCTTGAATGGATCGAGAAATGAATAGCGATGCGCAATGTTGGTGCGACTTGCCATGCGACGGAAGACCGCACGCAGGCGCGTGTCGGCAAGCATGTTCTGGGCAAAACCTACGAAAGCCTCATGCACATCGTGCTCCGGTACGGCAGTGGCGATTCGGTTCAAGTATGCCGTCGTCATGCGTAGTAGTCCTAAGCTCCCCTTTTGGAAGACCGGATATTGATCTGTTTGTTCAGTGGAAGCTGGACCACGAAGAGACGACGCGCCAGCGACAGTCGGCTTCTTGAGAGAACAGGCTCCGTGTTCGAGCACAACAGCTACTCGTTGAGACGAAAGCTCTTCTCTTTTGATAGCACCTTCAAGCCGCTCAATAAGATGACGATTTGTTCATAGAAATGCAATCAGCGGGATCGAGTGCAAATTCCGCCTAATCCTGCGTGGCGACTGTGTGTGGCCTGTGGCGAAATAGAGTTCGATTGATGTCTGGCCAAAATTCTTTCGCGACAAAGGAAAGTCCATCGATGCCGATGTCGATGCCCCACTCCTTGCCGACGTCTGAAAAGTTTCGCTGGCTTGCGGGGTAGTAGAGACTTGACAGCCCAGCCGAGGCGCCAGCTCCCAGCACCTCGCTTATATTGAACTCTTCTTTTGCCGAATCCGAACGCGTGACCACAGCGCGGCTCAGCGCGTACCCGGTTCTTTTCAGAGACCCTCCACGTCCCAGCGTGTAATAGCGCGTGTCCTCGTGCGTCATTGCGGGCACTACAAATTCCACCATGTAGTTCTCGCTGGTCTGATCAACTGCGGCATGCCACAAATATCTACCATATCCAACTGCACCGGTAGCGAACTCCGGCGTCGAATTGGTTTTCAACGAGTAGCCAGCCAGCACGGCTGGGATAAAGATCGCAGAGTAGTCAAACGAATCCTCTGTCGCCGTCACAAACTTGTTCTTCACCGATTGCGCTGGAAGTATCGTGGTCGTGTAAACGGCGCGAAAGTTTGGGATGATACCGAGGATTCTTTTCGTCTGTTTGCCTTGATTGTCACTTGTATCGGGCTGCGAAGTTGCAATTTTAGGGGCAGGTGCATCTGGGACTTGTGCAGGAAGGTCGCGCTGCCAAGGCAAGACAATGAAGAGCGCCACCAGGAGCCTGGCGAGTCGATTACGTCTCAGGACCAAAAACTGTCGCCCGATTCGACGGAATTGCACGAGAAAAGAGGGAGGAGAACCACTCATTCTCAATCTGACTGGCATTCGATTTATTCGGAATCCATGGACTGGCAAGATGACGAAAACTTCAGTTTCGCAGGTCGCATAGGGCTTGCCTCGAAACAGCCCCGAGCTTTCGTTGCTCAGGCAGTTTCCGCGAGTGGTGAAGAAGATCCCGATCAAAGATTGATTTATCGTTCGACGTGTCGGAGCCTAGTCTCCATTCGCATTGCCTGTCGCTACGGGTATAAACGGCCTGATCGGCTGCGTGTAATCGAAGCAATCCGCGAAGCCATCGGCGTTCACGTCGCGCTGGCCCAGCGAGCCCAGGCCAAAATTGCGTTCTGTGAATGTGATGAATCCGCTGGCCTCGTGGACCGTATGTGAAATATATCCGTGTTTCGCCCACGGTGAAATCACCAGCAACGGAACACGGAAGCCGAGGCCCATCTCATCAACCTTCGGTGGCAACACATGGTCATACCAACCGCCCCAATCATCCCAGGTGACGAAGATGGCGGTTGAGCTCCAATATTTGCTTTGGCCGATTGCATTCACAATCGACGCAACCCAGTCAGGTCCGCTCGCAGTTCCCGAGCCAGGATGGTCGGAGTTGTCCAAGTCAGGAACAATCCAGGTGACTTGAGCGAGCTCGTTGTTAGTGATGTCGGTTAGGACCTGGGTCGCCGGAAAGATCACCTTCGTTTGCCAGTCGCTGCTGTACCGGATGTGGCGGATGGCCTGGAAAGCCGCAAGCTCGTAGAAGCCGTCGTCGGGGTCGGGCGCGTAGTAGCGCCATGAAACACCAGCCTGATCGAGCAGATCGGCGATAGTCCGGTAGTCGAAACAGGGCGGGAGTCCCGGCGCAACTTCGGTGCCGTTGGGACCGATGAGCGGCGCCAGTGAATTCGAGCCGGCATCGCATCCCCAGCCTCCGCTCGGATTTTCGGCGACAAGGCCGGATTGGCCGGCGATGAGGTATTGATGCGAGGGGTAACTTGGGCCGCTGCTGGACTCGAACATCCGGTCACCGAGCGCGTATTCGCGGGCAAGAGTCCAATAAGGCTCTACTTGCGACTCTGGCACATACGAATAAGCCAGCGTGGAAGGACTGACCTGGCTCTGCGCAAAGCCATCCATCGCGCCGTTGTGCACAGCGTGCACCCAGCTCAGGTGGCTGTGATCGAGATCGCGGCTATCGGAGAGCGAGACCGGCTGAAGAGGAATGACCGTACCATTGCTGACGCCGCTTTGCACCGTGTCCGCTCCGGGATAGCCGTTGAAGAGGTTATCAAAGGTGCGATTTTCCTGCATTATGATCACGATGTGATCGATCGGTGAACCTGCGACTTGATGAACTGTCTCAGGAGGCAACGCTGGTGACGGCTGCAAGATTGTAGTAGCGCAGCCTAGCAAAGACGACGCTCCAGCCACGCTTGCCAGGACGCACGCCGCATGGCGGCAGATCCGATTTCTCGACGGCTTGAGCCCGATCCCGTTCATGCCTTCTATGACAGGCAAGCTTATCGATAGGAATCCAGACACAAAGAAAATGACGAAAACTTCATTCGCGGTCAGCTGCTCTTTTCCTCACACATCTCTTCGTACAGCTCGCGAACTTGAATGCGTGCTTCTGTCAGCGCTCTGCGGCCTCTTCCCGTCGCAAAATAGACCTTGCGGTTGTGGCCGTTCACGAGTTGCTGCTTCGATTTGAGCCAGCCGCGCCGCTCCATACCGTGCAGAAGTGGGTAAATGGTTCCGGGCCCCAGACGATAGCCGTGACGGCCGAGTTCCTGAATGATGCCGAGACCGAAGATCGGCTCCTCGGCGGCATGGTGCAGAACATGCAGGCGGACCAGTCCATTGTAAAGTTCCTGATAATCTTTGCCGCTGACTTGTTTTTTAGTCATTCGAGATCATTCGCATTGGCGATCTGGGATTTCAACACCTCAAAACAGCTCTGCTACGGGAGGGAACGTCAGAAGCACGGCCAAGGCGAGGAGGACAACTGAGAGCAGGCCGATGCGGCCCATCGCCACATTACGATTCCTCCAGCGTAAATGAAGCACAATCCAAAATGTCAGCCAAATGATGCACGCACACGTGGTCACGCCTGACAGCGGCCCCGTGGGGCGAGAGAAGATCATTGCCTGACGCAAGGAAGGCATCTGGTCGGCTGCGATGGCCAGGACTGCGAGCGCAAATGAACCGATTCCTGCGGCCAATGCTGCTGCTCCGCCAGCGCCGCTTTTTGTCTCGGTGAGGGAATGGTCGGCGACTTCCATATTCATTTCTGTGTTCATTTTTCCTCCAGAATCTGAATATTCTTGCCGCCTTCAACTGGGGCATTTTTGTTGAGCATTGCGCCAAAGAACCCTGCGACACCCGCCGCAAAGAAAGAAACCGCTAAGAAAGCCAGCACTGTCTTTCGGAGTTGCAAATGGCTTCGCAAATGCCGGCCGTATTGCAAGGAGACCGCTGCGGCCGTCGTCGTTGCGATCGGAACCAGCCAAGCTAAGTGTTCTTTCCATTCCATGCCAATCGAATGCCAACCGGCGGTCGACGCGCTCGCCATCAGAAAGCGCTGCGGAAAGGCGACAAGATTAGTGGTCCCGGAAGGCGGTACTGCCCGATACCACGGATAGATGAGATAGGTTCCGGTGAGCACGGCCAACCATGCCAGCGCCGCCATGAGCAGCAAGTAAATCTGGAGGAAGCGCTCATGGTCCGCCCCTTGCGGGTCAGGAATGATGGTCCTGCGGCGCCGTAGTTCGACGATCACTCCAGAACAGGCGAGCAGGTACAGGCCGCCGAAGCCCATTCCATGGATCAAGGTCCAAAGTCCACGCGCAGTGATCTCCATTTTCCGGTGCCCCTTTCTGCCTTGACGATTGACCTGGACCGAATTTACCGCAGGCTGTTATGAGGAACTTCTTGCCACAAGAAGGCTTGATCTGCGCCGGGCTTCTTGTCATCTTTTCCCCAGGTCCAGTACATGCCAACATATGCATAGTTCTCGGTTTGGCCGGCGATCGAGTGGCCATAGCAAAACAGGAATTGCTGATTTGGATTGTGCTTGAAATGGTAGTAGCCACCGAGGTCAACGAGAGTGGACGCTTGAGTTTGCGCCGCGGCAAAGCCTTCTTTCCCGTGCGAAAACACTTCGCCGCCGAATTCGAGCCTCTCGCCAAATGTGTATTTCAGCAGGAAGCCTCCGTAGGGAAAGTCTCGGTAGCCCTTTTGGGGAACAACGGTTTCTCCGGCTCCGCCATCCAGCAGCCATTTGCCTTCGTTCTTTTGCAGCCAGAGAGGAAGCCGATACCAGACCTTTCCGACTCCTAGACCTTTGTCGTAATTACCGGTCGGCATTTCGAACATCGTAAAGGTACCGATCTGCGGGATGTACTTGCTCTCTTTGACATATGCGATCTTCGCGCCCAGTTCCATGTCCGTCAGACCAAAATACGTAGCGCCAGTGCCGCCGGGCAGATACACAGGGTTATTCGAAGGCGCTACCACGCCCCAAGGAAGAATTGCGTGCAGTTGTACTCTCGGAACAGCACCCCAATTGAACTCGAATGCAGGCCCGGCGGAATCCATCTCCGCCGGTGTCCCGTCCGCCGTGCCAAAGACATAAAACTCGTAATGCTGATAGTCGACGGGCACCGGATCGTCGGTTTGGTAGGGTGGCCCCTGCGCTCTGAGGTACGGTGCGGTGAACGCAACAAAGAAGACGATGGCTATGCCCCAACGGCGATGTCTGGTTCTCATGCTCTGCTCCGTTATTTAGAGGCGACCCGTGAAATCCACCGCGTCGTTATCGAAGTTCGATAATGGCAGCAGTCACCTTAGAAGTCAACCGGTCTCGATGTCCGCCATCGAGTGATGCAAGTCCATCGAACGCGCCTGACCAACATGACGATTTGTTCATGCAGTTAACGCGGATGCGCAATTAGCATCTATTTATTGTGGTTAGGCGGCAATTTCCTGGATCAATTCGAGCGTTTCTACCTCTACTAATCAGCCTGGGGGTTTCGCTGTCTGCTGGCAGCGCGTTCGGACAAAACTCGAATGAAGGCCTGCCGGATGCGCCGTCGCCCCAGAGTCAGGCAAGTGAGAGTGCCGTCACGATCCGCGGCACGCCGCTTCGAATTCTCAAAGATCAGGAAGCTATCTGGACCATTCCTGCGCGGATCAGAGAGTCAAATGCGCTCGGCCCGGTCGTGCTCGTCCTCGCTACGGCCGCTGTTATGACCACCGACCACCAGGTAATGTCCTCTTCAAAATTGCAGAATCCTTCGCTGAACAACGAGGCATCCACGGCTTCCACTGGGCTCCTGGGCGGTTTTGTCGCGGCTCCGGTCGCCGTCTATGGACTTGGAGCTTTGTATCACGACGACCATGCTACAGAGACCGGCATCCTGGGCGGTGAAGCCATGGTCGATAGCCTTGCGGTATCTGAGGTGCTCAAGGCAATTTCGATGCGCGAGCGCCCCACTGTCGATAGCGCAAAAGGCCGGTTCTTTCAATCGAGCGTCGGTCTCGACTCATCCTTCCCTTCAAACCACGCCATCGTCGCGTGGTCGTCAGCGGCCGTGATTGCGTCCGAATACGATGGAGTAATGACGAAGATTCTGGCTTACGGTTTGGCGACCGGTGTGAGCACGACGCGAGTTCTGGCCCGCCAGCACTTCCCGTCAGACGTGTTGGTAGGCAGCGCCGTTGGCTGGATGATCGGACGCTATGTGGCGCATAAGCATCACCGGGCCGAATGACGCTCAATCGTTAAACGAGTTTGGAATCGAACCGCAGACCCTACCACAGGCACGCCGTACCGCTCAGAATATGAACCGCAGAGATTTCCTGATCAACTCGGGGCGCGTTTTGGCCGGAACGTCTTTGTTTGGGCGATCGGCGGCGTTGCAGTCACAGTCGGCAAGCCCCGCTGACTACATGATCCGTATTGCACCGATCCGTCTGGAAATCGCTCCCGGAAAAATCGTACATACGACCGCATTCAACGGCAAAGTCCCCGGCGACTTGATTCGAGTCCGTGAAGGGCAGCAGGTCACGATCGACGTCGTTAACGACACCGACGCTTCCGATATTGTGCACTGGCACGGAATGGAGATTCCATCGCTGCAGGATGGAGCGATGGAGGAAGGCTCGCCCGAGATTGCTCCGCATGGAGGAGTGCTGCGCTACAACTGGACCGCTAGGCCTGCGGGCTGCCGCTGGTATCACACTCACATGTCGGCAGGCCACAACCTCAATCGTGCAACGTACACGGGCGAATTCGGATTCCTGATGGTTGATCCAGCAGCAAATCCCGCGCGGTATGACCGGGAGGTCTTTCTCGCTCTTCACGACTGGGATGGTCACGTGGAGGGCGGAGCGGAGGGCTATCGGGAAGTAGTTTACGATCATTCCACGATCAACGATCGTATGCTCGGCTTCGGCGAACCGATTCGCGTGCGTGAAGGCCAGCGCGTTCTGTTTCATATATTGAATGCCAGCGCCACACTCATGCATAATCTAGCGCTGCCTGGGCACCACTTTCTCGTCACTGCCCTCGACGGCAACGCGGTCCCCGTTTCCGCTCTGGTTGAAACCGTTCGGCTTGGGCCTGCTGAGCGGGTGGACGCAATCGTAGAAATGAATCAGCCCGGTGTGTGGGTCTTTGGTGAAACCGACGGCGCCATTCGCAAATCGGGAATGGGCGTCGTGGTCGAATATAGCGGACACACCGGCATTCCGATGTGGAAAGATCCTTCGCAGTTTGATTTCCAATACGAGAAATTTGGTTCGCCGTCACGCGATGTTGTTCCCGACCACGATGAAGTTGTCGTTCCGCTAGTCTTCAAGCCTAAGTTTGAGGGCTACGGGGACTTCGATCACTGGACCATTAACGGTTATTCCTGGCCGAAGGCAAAGCTTTTCGAGCTAAGGGCAGGAGCGCGATATCGGCTCGTTTTCGACAATCAAAGCATGGACGTCCATCCCGTGCATTTACATCGGCATACTTTCGAACTCAAATCGTTGAGCGGCAAGCCGACGGGGGGAGTTTTAAAGGATGTTGTGCTGGTCGCCGCCGGCAAGAAAGTTGAGGCCGTTTTTACGGCAGACAACCCAGGCAAGACGCTCTTTCACTGTCATCAGCAGGACCATATGGACTCAGGGTTCATGATGCTCTTCGATTACGTCTAACAAGTTCCAGAGGCGAAATGAAGATTTCTGTTCACCCAATCCGCGCAATCTTGCCGATCTCCCTATTCGTTTTATTCCTGCTGTTCGGCCGGCCATTATTTTCCCAGCAGAACTACGAAATCCAGGTATATCCTTCTGAGACACAAGCACCGGGCACTCTTCTCGTCGAATTACACAGCAACTATACCGTGCAGGGCAGCACCACAACTCAGTTTGGAATGCTTCCAACGCAGGGACAGGAACATGAGACTGTCGAGTTCACTCAAGGCATCAATGATTGGTCGGAAGTGGGCTTCTACGTCTTCACTGAGGAACACAACGGAACCGGAGTACAGTGGGTCGGCGATCATATTCGGCCCCGCGTGCGAGTGCCGCCGAAGTGGCATTGGCCGGTCGGTGTCAGCGTATCCAACGAGATCGGTTACGCGCGGGCCGCTTACGCTAACCCTACTTGGGTCTGGCAGATCATGCCGATTGTCGATAAGACCGTCAAGAAGTGGTATTGGTCGGTGAACACAACCATGGACTGGGGCATTCATCCAACGTCATTGCCGCCGGGAACGCCGCAGTCTGTCGCGAACTACTATTACCGCGATGTTTCGCCTCACGGAATGACCTTCGGCCCCGCCGCAACGGTCACTTATCAACCGAGGCCTGTGGTCAACTTCGGTATCGAGTACTACGGCTACTGGGGCGAGTTTGGACACTTCGTCAACCTGCACAACCAGCAGCACCAGATATTTCCTGTTGTTAATCTTTTTGTTTCTCCGAAATGGGAAATTAACTTCGGCGCCGGATGGGGCGCGACCGCCTCAACCGACCATCTCATCGTCAAAGTGGTTCTCGGCCGCTACTTCAATTGGGGCAAACATAAACAGCCTGTTGCTGAACCAACAGTGCAATGATCTGCGGTGCCGGGGCTTTTCAGCTGGGGCGACCGGTGTAATGCTGCGTGCGGTGAACCTCGGCGTGGTCTTCCAGTGACTCAAGATGCGTCGTCACCTCGGCTGGAACTCCCAAATCCAATGCGAGATGCTCCTCGACCAGCGTTGCGAGACGATGTGCTTCGCCCAGTTCCATTTTCTGAGGGAACAACAAGTGGACTTCGATCATCTGCCGATAGCCTGTCGTGCGAAAGCGAACGCCGTGATATTGGACTCCCAGGTTTGAGCAAATTGCGTCGAGCCGGTTGCGGATGTTGTGCCCGATCTGCGGGTCTGAGTAGTCGAGAAGACCCTTAAACGATTGCCACATCAGCCGGCCGCCCGACCAGAGAATATTCGCAGACACAAGGAAGGCGACTATCGGATCAAGATATCTTCGGCCAGTCATCATTACGAGCAGAAGTCCTGCCACTACGCCGAAACTTGTCCAGCAGTCTGTAAGAACATGCTTTCCGTCGGCCTCCAGGATCAGGGAATTATTTCGCTTCCCAATACGAACCAGGTACCAGCCGAGGCCGGCATTCAATACGCCCGCTGCAAGAATCAGGAACACTCCGTTCCCGAGGTCCTCAAGGACCAGGCCATTCCTCAGCTTCTGGATCGTTGTATAGACAATGCTGCCCGCAGCGAGAACGATCATCGCGCCTTCGAAGCCAGCCGAGAAAAATGTAATGCGCTCGTAGCCGTACTGGAACTTCGGCACCGCTGGCCGCGTGCTGAGCCAGAGGCTGAATAGAGCAAATCCGACTGCGACGACGTGCACTACCGATTCGGCAGCGTCGGAAAATATGGCCGACGACCCCGTGAGGAGATAAGCAGTGACTTTGCCGGCCAGCATCAGGACGCCGGCGAACAGCGAAAGGCGCATTGCAAAGTGGGCATCACGCAGTTTTCGCTCGTCCGCTTCAGTTGAATGCTGGACTATCTCGGAGGGCGTGCGTGGCATGATGGGCGTTTTCCAATTCAGATGATCTATGAGCTGTGTTCCGCGAACAGTATTCATCCGACGCATGGAATCATTCAAGCGGGAGGCAATGAAATCGGCAATGCAACCGCATCATACGTGATCGCAATCACAATTCAACGCACGATGCGGCCGTGCCAATGTACGATGTTGCTGTCAGGGTTGTGAAAGGTTTGCCTGCTTCATTGAAGAGGTGCAGTTGTTCGAGACAATACCGTTCCCGTGGGCCGCTGTCGCAGCACTACGTGCCATGTAAGGACCGCCTGAACTGCGAGCGCGAATGCGATCAGTACAATGTAGCCTTCAAAATGCGGATCGTGCATGACGCCGTTAAAAGCTTTAAAGGCAAGCCAGACGATTCCACAGGTACCAGCCAAGGTCAAGACTTTCACCACGCAGGCCGGAAGGACAAGCATCGACAGGGTTAGCAATGCCTGCAGAACGATGGTGAGTGCAATTCCTTCCCGGCCGATGTAGCCTGGATGGCGAAGCCGCAGGTCCATTGCGCCGAGCCACGCTCCACAGAGCGCAGTAAACAGGCAAAAGCTCGTCAGCACAAAGTGCTTCGAACACCTCGACACAGCGACATGGGGCACGAAGCTGAGAACCTCCAGAGCAAACCAAACTTCCGCATGAATCGCCCCTTTCTCTGCGGCTCTCGCACGCCGCTCCTCAACAAGGTCGCCCACGACGGTATCGCGATTACGATCAGACAAAAGCAGGTAGAGCAATCGTGTCATCATGCTTCTCCTATGTACTTACTTGGGCTCCAGGTTTTCAGTTTGCGCTGCTTTCCGCGCCAAATGCGCACTAAGGTTCTGCGCGTTTCGTTGAGGGCGACAACGCCATTTGCGGTCAATCTGTAAAATCGTCGCGCTCGCCCGCCGCGCTCCGGCATGCCTGCTTCCAGCCGCGACACAAGGTAGCCCTTTTCTTCAAGCCGGTCGAGCGTTGAATACACTGCGCCCGCCGCCATGGTGCGCTCGCTCGCCCCGCTTGCTTGCGATTCTCGAAGCACCGAGCGGCCATATGCATCCTCTTCCAGGGTCATTACGGCTAGAAGAATAATTTGCTCAAAGGTGCCAAGTAGCTCCGCCATTGCCTACAATGTAGACATCAATGAAGCAGATGTCAAAGCTTTTCGAAGGTTTTTCGGCCCTCACAGTCCCGTTAAGCGAAAGTGTCTTACCCGGGCATCTGGAGTTGCTTCAGCAGGCCCGAATAACTGGCATCGGAAAACCCTTCTGAGCTCAGCCACTCGATGGCCCCACTCGCTTTAAGCAGAACTACGCATGCGTGGTCCTCGCCGCCGAGTCGAACTTTCCGTTCCCATGCTTCCGAATCCTGATACAGGAGAACCGTTCGATCCTGCATCGTCGCGGGCATTCCGCTCTTGATGCCGGAAATTGCCATGCCCCGAAACAGACGCGGGACAGATTC
The DNA here is from genome assembly GCA_049518535.1 of Occallatibacter sp. GTDB lineage: Bacteria > Acidobacteriota > Terriglobia > Terriglobales > Acidobacteriaceae > Telmatobacter. The sequence continues at coordinate 35,704 of JBEKRS010000043.1, forward strand.
AAGAAAGATCACGGTGTAGATCGGCAATCCCGGCACATTCTTTGAGAGGTGCTGCGACCAAGTCTGTGAGTCGTGCCCCCCGGCTCGACTGAACGAGAGAATCACGACAGCCGGCCTGGCGGAAGCAGCACCTGGGAGTTCCATTTGCTTGCCTGAAAGTGTCTGGCCGGTTATCGATGGAAATGAATCGCCGGGTTTCAGGTGGGAAACGTCAGTTTGCGCGGCGCTATTGGTGACGGCCACCAGGAGCATGGCCGTCAAGCTGACCGCGATTCTGAGAAAGCGCTGCATAAATAGGCCCCAAGCTGGTAAAGAACGTGGGCAGTTGCCCATCGGTAGAAACCATCGGGCGTAAACACGATCGAAAGGTCTCAAGGCAGCCGAGTAGTTCTGCTCGACAGATGTTCGACAACCATCCAGAAAACTGCCAAGCCGTTGAGCGTGATCAAAGTGGCCCGAATCCAATGAGTGCTCATCGCGCGCACGTACATCGGGTCGAGCGAACCGTCAGGCATTGTGGCGAAGTGTGTTTGAGCCTGCCAGCGCGCCCAGAAGATGGCAGTGAGAGTGTAGGTTGCAACGTGCAGGCCGATGTTTAGCCAGACTGGAAACGCCGTCACTCCTTCAGGCCGCCACCAGATCAACATGATTGATCCAAGAACTGCTATTCCTGCCACCGGGAAGATCACTGGCTTGATCATCGCCCACCACGCATTGTGGTAAGCGTCGAAATCATTTGGAGCAACATACGGCCAGAGCCTCCAGCCGAACTGCGTCATCCAGATGTTGCCCACTCCGTAGAAGCTGGCCGCGAACGTGGCCAACAAAACCCATTGAGACTTCGACATGACCTGTTCTCCTGTTCGTGCTGCCGGGACTGTATCTAGTTGACTCGTTAGTTCATCCCGCCGAGTCTTTTGAGTCGGAATTCCGCCGAAACCTTTCGATGCCCTCAAGACCCTCTGCGAATTCACGCAGCAACTGCAAGAGATCTCGTCGCCTGGGTTCTGTCATACGCTCTAGGCTCTGAACTAAATCACTTGTGCCTTCCATTTTGGGGATACTTTCGAAAAGTTCTGCTCCCCGCTTAGTCAACGCCAGAGGCTCACGACGCCGGTCATTCGGATCTTTGCCCCGCCTCACCAAGTCCTTTTGAACCAGACCATCGACCACATAAACCAAAGTTGAAGGAGCTACGCCCATGTGCCTACTAATTTCCGCCATGGATTTAACGCCCTGCGAGAGTTGGCGAAGCAGTCCATGCTCGATGGCCGAGATTTCAGAGTTTTGGCTCTCAAGCCGCGATTGGAGGTCTGTCCGTGCGATCTTGGTCACCGCGGCGCACAAAAACCTGATTTCGTCCGCGACGCTAACGACCTCTGGGGGCCGGTCCTTTGCAGTGCGATTCCTCATAGTTCATATTGAATCATTCAATATGAACTAATGTCAAAATTTGTCGGAGGAGTCAAGACGGCCGGAATCGCTCAGGGAATTGTAGAAATTGGCTCACTTCGAGCGATCCCGAGAGCGTATCTCATTTTGCGTGCGTTCATGTTCAAGGGGCAAATTGAAGAGATATCGCGGCCATTGGGAGCAACACGGACAAGGCAGTGGCAAATTCTAATTTACGAATCCGCTGATTAAAAGATAGCGTCATTTCCTTAGATAGCGGGGCACGCTCTTCAGGTGGGCTTATATGCGCCGAATCAACAAGAGGAGCAGGCGATCGCTTCAACAATCCCAGGCAGCGGCGCCCCGTCCAGGATGGAAGTCTTCTGAGGTGCGCAGCAGGATTTGTCGAGTCGAAAAAGATCCGCCATCATTCCCTTGTCTTGTCTCAATGCCAACAGCGTCTCGCGAAGAATCCTGGCTGCGCCGGGGTCGCTGGGTAAGGTGATCTTGTAGTGCACCCACTTGCCCTCCCGCCGCGCGGAAACAATGCCAGCGCGCCTGAGATACGCCAGATGGCGCGAGATCTTGGGCTGGCTCTGTCCCAGAATCTCCACGAAGTAGCAGACGCAGACCTCTCTGCCGTCCATCAGGTTCAGCAACCGTAGCCGGGTGCGGTCGGCCAGCGCCGCGAAGAGCAAGGCCAGGTCGTAGTGTTTTGGTGAATGACTCACATGCCGATTATATACGTCTTGACAGATATATCGATGAAGAATACATTCGCTTTAGCGTATGCGAGGAGAAATCATGGAATCGAGCGTTCAGGAACAGGTCAAGGAGAAATACGGAAGCGCCGCGCGTGCCGTGGCGGAATCGGGCAGTGTGCAGGCATGTTGCGACCCCAGCCTGCGATGCTGCGATCCAATTACCACGAATCTCTATAGCGCAGATCAGACGGGCGCGATCCCTGAGAAGGCGATTCAGGCGTCGTTAGGCTGCGGCAATCCGACTGCGCTCATCGATCTCAAGCCTGGCGACATTGTCCTCGATCTCGGTTCGGGTGGCGGCATCGATGTGCTTCTTTCTGCCAAGCGCGTCGGCCCGACAGGTAAAGCGTACGGCCTGGACATGACGGATGACATGCTGGCGTTGGCGCGCGAAAACCAGAAGCAGGCGGGCGTCGCCAACGTCGAGTTTCTGAAAGGCGAAATGGAGAACATCCCGCTGCCCGACAACTCAGTCGATGTCATCATCTCGAATTGCGTGATCAATCTTTCGGCCGACAAGGATCGTGTTTTGCGCGAGGCGTTCCGTGTGCTAAAGCCCGGCGGGCGGTTCGCAGTTTCAGATGTGGTGGTTCGCGGCAGTGTACCGGAGCAGGTGCGGAAGAGCATGCTGCTGTGGGTCGGCTGCATTGCCGGCGCCCTTGAAGAGAGCGACTACGTCGCCAAGCTAACCGCTGCCGGATTCGTGGATATCACCATCGAGCCAACCCGCGTATACAACGCGGAAGACGCGCGCACATTCCTGACAGACGCAGGCGTGGATGTGGATGTCATTGCTCCTCAAGTTCATGAAAAGTTCTTGAGCGCGTTTGTGCGGGCCGGCAAGCCCCAGGAGAGGACCTGCTGTGGTACGTCGTGCTGTAGCTGAGTTCCTGGGGACGGGGCTCTTGCTGGCCGCCGTGGTTGGTTCCGGAATCATGGCGGAGCGACTCGCGGGCGGCAATGTAGCCCTCGCGCTCCTCGCCAATACGATTGCAACCGGTGCGTCGTTGATTGCACTTATTTTTACGTTCGGGCCGATCTCCGGGGCGCACTTCAACCCGGTTGTGACGCTGGGGCTCACTCTGCAGGGCACGATGCCGTGGTGGCAACTCGGCGTGTACATTCCGGCGCAGGTTGCCGGCGCATTTTTGGGTGTTGCCGTTGCACACATCATGTTCGGCTACTCTTTCTTCTTTGCCTCAGTTCATACGCGGTCTGGGCCGGCCCAAATGCTGAGCGAGTTCGTCGCTACGTTCGGTCTCCTCACTGTGATCTGGAGCTGTTCGAAATTTAACGCGCGAGCCGTTCCGTATGCCGTCGGAGCCTACATCACTGCCGCCTATTGGTTCACCGCGTCCACGTCCTTTGCAAATCCGGCGGTAACACTGGCACGCGCTGCGTCCAACACGTTCGCGGGAATTCGTGGCGCCGATGTTCCGGGCTTCGTTTTCGCGCAGCTTCTCGGTGGAGTTGCTTCAGTATTCTTCTGCCGTTGGCTCTTGAACTCAACAGCGGCCAACGTTGTTCGTACGGAGGTGTGAGTGTCCAATCATTACAATGTTCTGTTTCTATGCACCGGGAATTCCGTACGCTCCATCATGGCCGAGGCGATCCTGAACCACAAAGGCAAGGGCAGATTCACGGCCTTTAGCGCCGGAAGCCACCCTTCAGGCCAGCCACGACCTGAAGCGCTCAAGCAGGTCGAGTTGGCGGGGCTCTCAACAGCTGGCCTCCGCAGCAAGTCCTGGGATGAGTTTGCTGGCGAGGATGCTCCTAAGCTGGACTTCATCTTCACCGTATGCGACAACGCTGCGAAAGAGCAGTGCCCATATTGGCCGGGACATCCGATTACCGCACACTGGGGTATCGCTGACCCCGCAGCAGTGAAAGGGACTCCCGAGGAAATCGCCCGCGCGTTCCGCGATGCGTTTGCCGTGCTCGACCAAAGAATCGGGCTGTTCGTCTCACTGCCTCTCGCGACATTGGAAGAGATGGCAATCAAACGTGAGATCGACCAGATCGGCCGGAGCTAGAATCGCGCACTATTGCGACTTGTTCCTTCCACCGAGTTTTCTCCATTCGCGCCCAGCTTCACTATGGCGCAGTCGGCTTCCTAATATTCAGAATCAAACCGCGTCATTATGAGATCGAATGGCAGAATTGCAGGGTTGTTGTTTCCGGATAAACGGAGCCCAACCATTCCCAACGCGAGTATTCCGAGTAAAAGAATTGACGCTTCCGACATCTGCCGCTCAATTCGTTCAAGAGCCCGGAATCGATCAAGGGCTCGACGGCTGCTGATGAGATCGGGAAACCGAGCCCGCAGCGCCGATGCAAGAATCCCATAGTGGCGATTGAAAAATCCCCGCCGTTGGCAGCTAACCAGCGGGCTTGATTCTAGTAGCTAGGAGCACCGCATGTGCTCAAGGGCGTGACCTGAAAGAGGTTGGAAGAGATTATCGGGTGTTGACGATTATAGGCAGCACGCCGATACGGTAGCGCCCGGCCATCGTCTATCCTTCGGAAGACAGTCGTGCTACCCCGCCGACGGCAATGGCCAATCAGCTCACGGGGTTCGTTGACCCCGCCGCCGCGTAGGAGTGTTCTCCGCATGATTGGATCACGCCGAGGATGCCTTTGGGTCACCCAAGAATTCACCCAAAACTGATACGGCCTACACGTAAATACAGGTGCTTAGGCGGTATTTCGTGTGCGGTTAAGTTGTTGAAAGTAAAGGTTAGATGCAGATTGACACGGAAGAGGTCGTTGGTTCGAATTCAATCGTACCTACCTCCCCGTACTTTGCCTCGGCCTCGAAGCGATAATCACGCGCGAGCAAATACGATGAGCGGCGCAAAGTCGTTCTTATCCGCAGCTCGAAGCGCGTCAATGTAGCTGCGCCGAAAGTCACCAGCTTTCACTATGTCCGCACTTCCCCATGTGAATACCGGCCTGCCTAATCTCCGCAAGACAACATCGGCCATGAGCCGAGCATGGCGGCCGTTACCATTGGCGAATGGATGAATCCAAACTAGCCGATGGTGGAAACGCACAGCGAGTTCGTCTGGCTCGAAGGTCTGATGCTCCACCCAATAGCGTGCATCGCCTAATAAAGCCGGGAGCGCCTCGCGGATCTGGTAGTAAGGAATCCCGATGTTCTTCTCCGTCGTCCGGTAGGCTCCTGCCCACTTCCAGGTCTGATCGAACATACGCAGATGCATTTCTCTCACATAGGCTTCAGAGAACGGATCCTGGCGATTCAGATTGCGCGGATCGAGCGCCCACGCAGCGGCTTCGAGGATGTTCTGGCGCTCCCACTCATTCAGTTCTTCTTTGGTAGTGAGGTCGGGAATGAGGTCATCCTGCTCTTCGGGAGTGAGCGGTGTGTTGCCATCCCCGGTTGTGAAGAGAATCATTGGGTTACGTGCTTTCTGACGAGGCGGCGCGTTTCCGCCTCGACCGCCTCGTCGATCTTGCCAACCGCCTGGTTCTCAAGCGCCATTGAATGCTCGACACCGAGTACGCGACCCTTAGCCTCGGCGCGCGCGCGGCTTTCGATTAGCTCCTGCATGCTTTCAGCGCGCGGCACGAGGGCATAGACCAAATCGCAGTCAAGCGCATTGGCTACGGCGCGCAGGCTTTTTAGGGTAATGCGGTCTTCCGCCTCGCCCTTTTCGAGTTGTAGTGGCAGTTGACGGCTGGTTCCCAGTCTCCGCGCGAGCTCACCCGAAGAGACTCCCAGGGCCTGCCGGATCGAGCGTATCCACCCCTTCGAAGGACGTGGAACCCCCCGCGCCGCACGGTATGGCTCAAATGCGCGGTCCAGTTGCTTCAAACGCAGGTGTCGAAATTCGTTACGCATGACAATTTAAATATAGTCAATATCAATAAGAATGACAAGGTAATAATTGTCGGATATGATCCATTTGACTATCTATAAATTGTCGAGGATTATCGGTAGAATGGAATGGGCTTCCTGCCACATGAATTCTGGTTGATCGGCTACCGCCTCATCGTTGCGGTGACACAGGCCATTCGTCTTTCGAAGTCACCCAAAATTGAGACGGCTTACATGTAAATGCAGATGCTTGGGCGGCATACCGTGCGCTGGTAAACTATTGAACCTAAATGCTATATGTAGATTAGCTCAGAAGAGGCCCGGTGCGAATCCAACCATGGACATTATTGGCTAATAGGCCGTTGCATCCCTCCATTCAACGGCCTTAAAACCCTTCCCAAGTAAGATTTGGACTTCAACCGAAGAATGCGCTCTCGTGGCGTTGATTCCACCTCTTGGAGTCATTACCTTAGCTAGTGGAGACCTTATGCGAACAATCGGCGAATACATCGGAGCCATAGTGCCTCGCGACAGTGAGAGCAATGTGCCCGTTGAGTATTGTGTTTTCTTTGCGCTGATCGTTCTCTTCATCGGCATTCGGGGATTCGCCAAGTGTTGCAATCATCGTGCCTTTCCAGCGATCGCGGTCACGATTCCGGCCCGCACCCTTCGTCCTGTGCCAGCGAAAGTGGCTCAGATCGATACGCGCAGCGGGAGTGATGCTGCGGTTGCAAGCAACCCAGTGTCCACGATGGCCGACTCCGGTCTTGCCCGCGCCGCCACTACAACCCCGGACCTGGTACCAACAGCACTCGGGTTAATGGGCAATGTTGTCTATTTGCATGCCCCGAGCGGAAAACTCTTTTTGGAAGTCGGGAACCTATCGTCATCAGGGCTAGCAATGAAGCTGGATCTGGGCGCCATATCCGCAATCGAAAATGAGGCTGGTGTGTCCGGCGGTAGCAATATAGATCTGATCAACAACAATGATGACCACCTGATTCCTGCAATCGAGGACGCTTCCATCATTCGGACGTCTGAGTGCAATGTAGGCGACCATGGGGACACCTCGGGAGCGCTGACCAGAAAGGGCCGGCGCGGATACAAACAACTGGTACGTAACCAAATGGTCAAGATTGAGCCCGAGCAAAACTACTCCCCAGGCCAGGTCGCAGCGGCGCTAAACCTGAGCTACGATGCCGCATTGCGGCGCATGTCGAAGATGAAGGGTGTGTTCGATCTTGGAACGCCGACGCGCCGATACAAGCGGGCAAGAGGAAGTTGAGAATCAGCGGCAAGAATCTGCTCGCTTTCCAACGAAGTAAGACGATAGTTTAGGGGTTGTTCTTCCTCGTTTCTGCAGTGCGAAATGACTTCTAGAGATGCTACATGTTCATTGGACAATCTCGTTGCCATTCTCGTCCAACCCCATTGTCAACCACGCTTCACGCTGAACTTCATCCAATCGGTCTTCTGCTTCCTTGATCCAGTGACGATAGGTTCTGCGGATTTCGTTGGGCGAAGAGCCCGCCATGTCCGCCACGTCGTCAACGCGCACGCCAGCCGAAAGCCACTCGGTGATTCTGTAATGTCTAAAGCCGTGAGGGGTGGTCTTGACACCTGCATCCCTGATGGCCTTGTTGACTCGCTCACGCCACTGCGTATAGGTGCCGGGGAAGGCAGGCTCGCCCAGAGCCCCGAGCTGTTTCGCTAGTGACTCGCTGATGCGAACCCGGTAGCGTTGGTTAGTCTTCGTGCGATTACCACGGATAACCATCTCCTGAATCACGGGACATCGCTCAGGCTTTGACATCTCGTACTTTTCGGCGTCCTGCTGCGACATGGCGTACTTCACGGCATCGACCAATGCCATCGCCGTTTCACGCATCAACAGGCACAAGAGTCGAACTTGCCCCGTCGCAGTATTCAGGATTTTCTCGACCTGCTTTTTGGTGGGCGGGATAACCTCCGTCTTCTTGTACGTGATGCGGAACTGTGGATTCACCTTGGGGTCGGGAATTGGTGATTTCTTGATGTAGCCCATCCCCACAGCCCACGAAAAGAACCCACTGATCACAGACCAGTGGACGCTTAAGCTGCTGCTGTCCCCGCTACGATGCGGCAGAGTTACACGCCACTTCATGGCCTGTTCGGTGGTGAAAGCGGTCAAAAGAAGGATGTCGTTCTTCTCGCACCACTCATCGAGTTTGCCGCCCATCTGTTTCGCCTTAGTATTGCCCAATTTGTTCTGGTCTCGGAATTTGTACCACTCTTGCAAGGCGGCTGCCACCGTCCTGCTTTTGGGCGCCACTTTGCCTTTGGCGAAGTTCTTCAGGCGCTTCTGCAAAGCCTTCACTCTGGACTGGGCTTCAGACCAGCTACGGGTCTCCAAAGACCACTTATTCTGGTAGGCAAGCTTCTTGCCTTCAAATAGGCCGAGGGAACCCTTCCAAACAAATTGAACGTGCAAGGGGCAACCGCACCGGGGCTCATAGCGGTTGGTGCTGTCACAAACGTCCTTGTTGTGACGCCTAAAAACAGTGAAGTTCAAAGGGGCTGTCCTCCCCCTGCCGGATGTTGGGCGCTTTGGAAGGCCTCACAGCGGGTTTAGGACAATTTTAGGTACAGTTCAGAGGGTAAGTCAATAAAGTGCAGTGTTTATAGGGGTAAAATGTTGGCTCCTCAGGTAGGACTCGAACCTACAACCCTTCGGTTAACAGCTAGGGATGTGCCCTTTTCAGCATTGCTCACGATTGCTTTATATTGCTTAGTTTCAGCGGCTTGCGAGAACTACCTGCCCAAAGGTGACTGTGGGTACTACCCACAATTGCCCACCTTTTTTATGTAGCCTACCCACAAAAGTCCCCACAGAAGCCTGGACTGGAACTAGCCGCGATTTCTCACAGGTACTGATTTCTTTGTGAGCAGAGTGGACATTTGAGCCATTGGCGTCACCTTTGGCGGTGTAGCCACTGTGTTTGAGGTCAGATTGGTCGCGGTGCAGTTAGGTTTACGTGTTTGCGCGCATATTTGGGGCATGGCTTTTCCTGGCGATGATTTCAACGGGGGCCGAAGTTGGGTTTTCTTCAGATCAGGCTTTGTCAACAGCGCAGTGCGTGGAAGGCGTGGGAGTAGATTTCTTTCCAAGGGTAGGCGGAACTGAGCTGGAGCAGTACGCGACGGACGCTGAGCCGCACGATGGCGCCGATCTTGAGCAGCTTCAGACGGATCGTGTCGACCTGTGCCTCGGCCCAGGCAGTGCCTTTCAGTCCCAGCCGGCGCAGCGCTTCCATCAAGGTGTAAGCCAGGGCGGAGAAGTAGAGACGCAGCTGGTTGCCTTTCATCTCATCGGTGGAGAGCCGGTCGGCGAACAGGCACATCTGTTCTTTGATCCGGTTCTCCATCTCTCCTCTTGCGCAGTAAAACTTTTCGTATAAGTCCTGAGCGGCCCATTGCTGGGCGGTTAATGAAGTGACCACGAAGCGCGGGTTCTCTCCCTTGTCCAGATATTCTGCCTTGGCCACCACGCGGCGTGCGCAGGACCAGCTTTTGTGAGTCTGGTAGCTGAACTCGGCGAAGACCCGGGCCGCCTTGCCACTGCTCTGATGCAGCAGCCGAGCCTGATGCATCTGGGCGCCGATGATCTTTGCCAGCCGTTTGTTCCGCGCCAGGCCGAACACATAGTCGACATGATTCTGTTCGCACCAGCCCATCAGGTCTTCGCGGCAGAAGCCGGAGTCGGCGCGGAGCACGATCTTCACCCCAGGCCAGCGCTCCCATAGTTGCGCCACGATACGGCCGACCTCCTCGACTGAGCCCTTGGCCGCATCCTGATTGGCTGGCCTCAGCCGCGCGCACAGCAACTGATCACCGGCGAAGATGTACAGCGGCAGATAGCAGTAGCTGTCGTAGTAGCCGTGGAAGAACCGTTCCGGCTGATGGCCGTAGAGCGGGATGTCAGTAGCATCCAGATCCAGAACGATCTGTTCCGGGGGTGCGGCGTGCGACTCCAGATAGATGTCCGTCAACAGACGATCCATCGACTCGGTCGAATAACTGATCTTGTGATAGCGCTTGCTGCGGCCGGTCAACTCCAGCCGGTTCAGCGTGCTCTTGCCGGCCAGCGGCTCATCCAGTTCCCGCTTGCCGCTCAGTACTCCCAGCAGCGGATCCGAGCGCAGCTGCTCATGATCGCAAACATCCTCGTAGCCCAGCGCCAGACCATAGATGCGCTGCGACAGCATCTCCGACAAGCGGTGTTTGACCAGCAGCGGTGCACGGCCATCGAAAAAGCAACTCGCCAGCCGGCCCAAAAGGTTGATCCTGCGGTCTGCCTCCCGCAACAGAAGCGCTCCGCCGTCACTCGACACCCGACCCGCTGTGAACTCAGCCTGTACACGTCGTGAAAAATGGACTGTAAATGAAAACGATTCTTGGATACACTCTGTCATCAAAGGCTGCTCCTTTTTGGTGCATTTAGCTACGTCTCGACAACGCAGTTATGCCACAAAAACAGCGGCCTTTTGCTATTTATTTCTGCTCCTGGAATTTACTCAGCGAATAGCACCGTGAGAAATCGGGGCTAGAGCACAGAGATGAGGAGACACATACGCTGTAAACCAACTTCCACTCGCGCTCAACTGCGTATCAGTTAATCGAACTGGCTTGATTCACAGTCTCCCGATTTCTGCCGTGAATAGAAACATCTTTGCCATAGATTCCAGCGAACTTTATCGCCATTCCCATGAGTCTATATTCCTCTTCTTGGTAATCGGCAGCGAAGGCATCCTGGTGCAGGACGACAACGGGAATGTCCTCTGCATGACAAGCCCGCGCAAAATCGGGAAGCATCTTCTCAATTGCCACAATCAGGTCGGATTCTCTCTGGATAATCCCAGTCGTGTTGCTGCTCGTCATGATCCAGTACCTCAACCTTGAAATATACTCCCGCGCCGTTTGAATGATGCACTATGGCTATTCCAGGCAATGGCCTCGGATCGCTCAAGACGAGTGTTTCGGTCCAATTCATCCCATATTTTGATACAGGCTCCACTCACAAAATCCAAAAAGTTATCGGCTACTTCCAAAAAGTTATTGGACGCGGCGAGTGAACTTGGCTTACGTTTCGGCATATCGCGGCCCGACCGGGGCCGCTGGAGGTGCCGATGATTGCCACGCTCATGTCCTGCAACCGGCCGCAAGCTGCCCTCATAGGCAGATTGCGCCAGTTGCGTCCCAGCCTAACCCTCTTCACTCTGCTGATCCTCTTCCCGGCGTTGGCGCTGGCTCAGTCGCCATTTGATACCGGATTCACCGCAATGCAAACCCTGTTCACCGGTACGGTTGCGAAGGTCGCAAGCCTGATCGCAATTGTCGTTGGAGGCTACCAGTTCGCGCATGGCGAGCCGGGGGCCAAGAAGACACTAGCCGGGGTTGCAGCCGGCACGGGAATTGCCGTGCTCGCAACCAATGTACTGACCTGGCTTTGGGGCGTGTAATCGACGCCCAGACCACGCACAACAAAGCTACGCCAATCAACCCAACCATTTCTCAAGCTGTGAGGGGCGACGATGCAGACACACACTACAACCCGTCGGAGGAATCGGGTCTACAAAAGCCTGCACAAGCCCCTCACATACCTCGGTGTAGAGCGGACGCTGTTCTATTTCGTCTGCGTTGGCGCTGTAGGCGTCTTCAATCTCTTCAATAGCCTAGTTGCCGGGATTGCCGTCTTTGTCGGCGGCTTCGCCTTCGGTCATTGGGTCACGAATACCGACCCGGCATTCTTACGCATCCTTGCAAAATCCGAAAGGTACAACGTGCGCTATGACGCGGCGAAACAAAGCGTCCCGCGCGTGGAGGTGGTCTAATGCTGCGACTCGATAAAGTCATCAAGCCGTGGAAGGAAGCGGCTGCGCTCAATGACCACATCAACCTTTATGGATTCTGGAACGACACTGCGTTTCTTACCAAGAGCGGCGACGTGGGCATGGTGCTGCGCGTTTCCGGCGTGGACTATGAAAGCCTTGACCACGCGGAACAAGAGTACGCCGTCAAGCGGCTGGAGTCTGCATTGAAAGCCTTCGGACCCGGCTTCCATGTCTATCAATATCTCTTCAAGCAGAACCGGCCGGAGATTCCGTTCGCGCATTACGAAGATCCAGTTGTCGAAGCCGCCATCGACCAGCGTCGGCAGTTCTTTGAGGCCAAGCGCGACCGCCTCTATCAAATCGAGATCTTCTATTGCATCGTACTCGAAGGCACACGGTCAAAGACCGGCATCGGGGCGGCGCTGGGCCGCTTGTTCAGCGACCCAGCCGGAGCTATGGATGAGTTGAAGACGCAGTTTGCGGGCAGCCGCATGAAGAAGCTGCTGCGGACGCAGATTCAGAGCAGCGTTGCCATACTTGAGCAGCGCGTCCAGGCATTCACACGGCAGCTCGGGGATTTCATCGAGATCAAAATTCTGAGCCAGCAGGAGCAGTTCACGTTCTTTCGCCGGTTGCTCAACTACGACGACTGGCGCATTGCAGGCAAGCCGCAATCCACGCAGTTTCTCGACTACCAGGTTGTGAACTCAACCATCGAGGCCGAGCGCGATCATTTGCGCGTCGGGGATCACTACATCCGTGTCCTGACCATGAAGGAGGCCATTACGGAGACGCGGCCTCTGGTCCTCGATTCGCTATTGAAGATTGGGGCGAACTTCTATGTCGTGACAGAGTGGACGCCCCTTGGAGCCGAGCAGGCGCGCAAGGAAGTGAACAAGCGCCGACGCCACTTCAATGTCTCGAAGACCGGCTTCATCTCCCAGATGGGCAACGACGCCTCGCAGACCAACTCGCGCGATGTGCTGGTCGATGAGTCGAAGCAGGCGGACATCGAGAATCTTGGCGATTGCCTGCGTGCGCTGGGCGACGGCCAGCAGTTGGGTGACTTCTCGCTGACCATCGTGTTGTACGGGCGCTCGAAGTCCGAACTTGAGCATCTTGCAGGCGAGTTCACCGGCGTCTTTACCAACGCCGACGGCAATCTCTTCATCGAGACGTACAACCAACTCAACGCCTATTTCGCCACGATCCCAGGCAACTATGCACTCAATCTGCGCAGGTTGTACCTGCTCAATTCAAACTACGCCGATCTCTCGTTCCTGTTTACCATCCTTCCCGGAGAGAAGTCGAACGCACATCTTGGCTCGGAGTACCTGGCCGCTCTGGAGACGGACAACAGCACACCATACTTTTTGAATCTTCATAATGGCGAAGTCGCGCACACGCTCATCCTCGGAATGACCGGCTCCGGCAAATCGTATTTCTGCAACTTCATTCTGCAAAATGCACAGAAGTACGCGCCGCTGACATTCATCTTCGACATCGGCGG
>JBEKRS010000044.1:0-47925 GCA_049518535.1 Occallatibacter sp.
TCGCTCCATCCGCGAGTTGGCCAGCCTCACGCCCACAGCCTACGCCGACAACTTGGCAAAGTAACTTATCCCCGACTCGCCGCAGCCGTCAACCATGCGGTTGCCCGAATGCATACGTTCAACGTATCCGATCACTGCGAGCCATCTCTTGCGTGCCGCCGGTCCGTAAGTCGCACCATCGAGCCACCCCTCCTTCACACCGGTGATCAAGGCGAAGGTAAACATAGCGGAACTGGAACTCTCGGGCCACGCCTCGTCGTGATCGATCAATTGTCGCCACATGCCGTCCTTACCTTGGTAACGCAGGAGAGATGCCATCATCTTCCGGTAGCCGGCTAAAATCCGGGCTCGTTGGGGGTGATCCTGCGGCAGGTCGCGCAAAATCTCCGCCATGCCTGCTGCAAACCATCCGTCGCCTCGACCCCAGAAGAAGGGCACATCCTCCGCGTGATAGAAGAGGCCGTTGGGCTGCTGGAGTTTGTCTAGATAGGCGACCATCTCGTTGGCATCGCGGTCCAGATAGGTGCGGTCTCGCGTAGCGCGGTAGGCTTCCAATTGCAAGATGGTCAGCATATACATGTCATCAATTCAGAAGCGGGTCTCGGCAGACAGACCATCGGGCCGCGGGTTTTCCCACTGGCGATCCGCCCATCGCTTACCCTCGGTCAGGTACTTTGGATCCTTTGTCTGGATGCCGATTTCGAGGGGAATGATGCCGAAGATCGAATCGTCCACATGGTGACGCTGCGGAATACGCGCCGCCTCAGCTCCCCCCGGCATCAACGGTTCAAACTTCCGAATTAACTCCGTTCGCAGTGCGTCGTCGTGGGTCAGATTGGCGAATGTCAAGGCGCCGTACCAGGCAGCAGCTTCGGAATAGTGAATGGTCGCCGTGTATTGGTGCGGACTACCGACGAAGTGCTCGGCGAGATGTTTGCCCACCTCCTGGGGCGAGGCACCCTTTGGCCAGTTGTTGAAGTACTCTTCTGTCTGGGCCAGCGCAATGCCAGTCAAGCTGAAAAGTATCGCTGCTAAAAGTAACGCATTACCAATGCTAGATCTCTGCTTCATCTCTCAGTCTCCAATCCAGCCGGAACAAAAGTAACTCGAGTCATTTTGGATTGTAAACTTGCGCTCGACCTTGTTCTCAACTGCACGGCCTTTGTTTGCTGGCATGACGGCAGACGCCGATCTACTCCCATAGTGAAATAGTTTCCGATTCGAAATAGACAGACGGTACTGGTTCTTGCGCAGATCGACGTTAACAGTGAAGGCCAGTCTAGGTCCCCGGGCAAATTCAATTCTTCTCCTTCATGTAAAAAGACGGCTATCAGGCGTCTCAGGAATGTGAGGATATTATGTATCATCCATTTCGCTTCGCGAAGATCGCCTCTTCTTACCGGTAGGCCGACAATCAATATGCGGTCAAGAACGCCCCAAAAGGCGGTCAGTCGAGACGGAGCCGGAGCAGCTCTCTCGAAATACTTCACAATGCATGAGTTAGTGAGAACCACAAGATTTAACTTGACAAACGTTCCGGAATATTCTTAATCTTGTCACCCCATGAGGCCAATAGGCAAATCAATTCACATCTGGAATCTTGCCCCGATCAGTGTAATCGTGTTCATTACTTGTTCTGCGGCATGCCTTCACGCCCAAGGATACGCATCCATCGTTGGAACTGTTTCCGATTCAACGGGTGCCATTTTACAGGGCGCGACTGTTACGGTGACACAAACTACTACCGGAAACGAGCTCACGACGAAATCGGGGAAAGATGGTTCGTACGTTTTTCCTGCACTGCTGCCTTCAACCTATTCGCTAAGGGTTACGGCGCACGGTTTTGAGACATATAACCAAGAAAACATCCTGCTGCAGGCCGATCAAGCGCAGACGGTTCTGATCAACTTGAAGACCGGTGCGTCCACAGAGACCGTGACGGTTACCGGCGCTCCGCCGCAACTGGACACCACCAATGGAACCTTGTCCCAGGTTATCGGCGGCCGCGAAATAGTCGATCTCCCGTTGAACGGGAGAAATGCCGCAGCCCTGGAGACGCAGGTTGCCGGCGTAGTTGTAGCGCCAGCCAACGGTCTCGATCAGGGCGCCGGAAAGACATTTGCAGGTCAGGGGGATTTTACCTCCAACGGAGCGCAAAACAGCCAGTCGACATATCTTCTCAACGGCGGCAACAACCTGGATGAGATGACGAACATCGGCGCGCCCTTTCCCATGCCGGACGACCTGCAGGAATTCAGCGTCCAGACCAGCAGCTATAGCGCCATGTACGGCCAAGCTGCCGGTGCGGTCGTCAATATCGTGACCAAATCCGGCGCCGAAAAGTTCCATGGCGATGCCTTCGAGTTCATTCGCAACGGCTACTTCGACGCCAAGGCCTGGAACTCCACAGCGGATACACTGCATCGCCACCAGTTCGGTGGCACCATAGGGGGCCCCGTCCTGATCCCCAAAATATCCCAAGGGAAGAGCACTCAGTTCTTCTTCGGATATCAATATACGCAAATTCACCAGGCTTCCAATGCAGGCAAGGCCACGGTTCCAACCGCCGCAGAAGAGGGGCTCGATTCCGCAGATGCCGGTTATGGTATTTACGGCGACTTCAGCGCCGCGTGTTCCGGTATTGCCGCTACGTCGACTTCCCCCGGCTCACCCGGCGGCTTTACAAACGGACTCTGCAATACCCCGAGCCAGCAGATCTATGATCCCTTCGATTTGAGCTCGACCAGCACCGGGGAGTGCAGTATCAGCGCTTCAACCCCCCTGTGTCCTGTTCCCTTTCTGAACAACGAGATACCGTTAAGCCGCTGGGATCAGGCTTCGAAGGCTTTCCTGCAAGACATGCCCCATCCCACACTGACGCCCACGGGGGCGCCGTCTATCGGGTTGGTTTCAGTGACTGGTTTTTCTTACCTCGTGCCTAACATTCAGACGTTTCAAGAATTCTTTGGCCGCGTGGACCACCAGTTCGGCGACAAAGACCACCTCTTCGGTGACTTCTTCCATGACAATTGGACCGAGCCCGGCGTTTACACCCCAACTAGTCTGCTGAATTATACGATTTTCACGAGCGTCGCATACTCCAGTGCGCTGCTCGCCGAGACGCATACCTTCACCGGAAATATATTGAATAACCTTGTAGTCAACTATCAGCGTGAGATCTCTCTTCGCGGCGGCGTCTCAGGATCGCCCTGCATTACCGCATTCGGGGTGACCGGCGTCTACCAGCCCCCAGAAAACTGCGTGATCAATCAAGTGAACATATCCGGTTTCACAGATACTACGGGAAAAGCCTATGCGGATTGGCTGCGTAACAACTACACCTTCAATGACGACGTCCACTGGATCAAAGGTGCGCACGATATCGGTTTCGGCGGGCACATTGAGCTGAGCAAGTTCGACCTCGTCACTCTCGGCAATACCCCCGGAGAATTCAGCTTCGGTAGCACAACGACTCCCGGCCCGAATTACTACGGACCCACTAGCAGCTCGAGTGGTGGCCTTGCCGCCTTCGAGGTAGGCGCTATGTCGAACTTCACCCAGGGAGCTGCCGAGTTTATAGCCAACCGGAACCATTTTCCCGGCCTCTATATCCAGGACAACTGGAAAGTGAACCAGAAACTCACCTTGAATTACGGTTTGCGCTGGGAGTCCTTTGTCCCATGGGAGAACCAAATCGCCGGTGGTCAAAATCCTGAATTTCTTCCCTCCAACTACACCGGCGGGATAGCATCAACAATGTTTCCCAACCTGCCTATAGGCATGGCGGTCTCTGGCGATGCAGGCGTGGCGAAATACGGCTTGAAAGACGAGTGGGCAAAGTGGATGCCTCGCGTTGGATTTGCCTACGATGTATCTGGCAATGGCAAGACCGTGGTGCGCGCTGGCGCCGGCCTCTTCTACCAGACGCGCCTGAGCGCATGGCAAAACCTCAACCAGGGCGCGCAGGCCCCATACACCTTTACCGTCCAGCCGGCCTATCCGGGCGGCATCAACCCCGGCGGTCCATTCAGCAATCCGTATGGCACGGGCCTCACGGCGAACACTGGCTCAGCCGCATCCGGCGGTGCTACGGCGGGTCCAATCAACAATCCGTTTCCATTCACCCTCCCGCTACCGTCCGCCTCGGCCTGGCCCAAGCAAATTACGCTTTACGAGTTCGATCCAACCGGCAATTTCCATGTGCCTTCGATCGGCGATTTCAACCTGATCGTCGAGCACCAGTTGCTTACCAACACCTCGATGAGGCTTGCTTATGTCGGTTCCATCTCCCGGCATAATCTTGTTTCCGAGCAGATCAATCCAGCGGTCAGCTTCCAAGAGGCATCCATCAGCGGCGGCACGCCCAGCACAGCCTACCTAGCTGCCGGCCTCAGCGACACTCAGAGATACCCCTACAACGGTCCTCCGAATATCGGTCCTTGCATATCGAGCTCTGCGACTGTGACCGGGCTCGCCCCCGGCTGCGCCAGTGGCCAGGCCCCCTTCAGCAATATGCTCGAATGGCAACCGACGGCAGCCGGAAACTACAACTCGTTCCAGGCTACTGTCGACCAGAGAATTTCTCACGGCCTCTCGTTCAAGCTCAACTTCACCTGGTCCAAGGCGCTCGACGATCTACCAAATCAAGTCCAGGAAACTAACATCGAGGACTTGAACCCCGGCGAATCGTATGTCTATCCGGAATACCCGGCCGGTATGTCGCTTCCCTCAGGCGCTGCAACGATCAACTTTGAAAATCCAAAGGCCCTGGACTTCGGACCTTCCGACTTCAACCACAAACTCCATCTCACGGGAACCTATGACTACGCCCTTCCCAAATTGCAACAGGGCAATGCTGCGCTCAGGTACGTCGTCAACGGCTGGCGCGCCAGCGGAGTGTTTGAGCGCCATTCTGGAGATATGCTCACGCTTGTCGACAGGGGCGATACTTCCGGCACCGGTCTTCTCCAGGACCGTGCGCTGTTGACAGGCGCGACACTCAACGGGAAGCGTGCCGCTGCCTCCAACTGCCTCGGGCAACAATATTGCAGATCTTGGATCAATCCCGCCGCGGCGGTAGCGCCGACGATCTGGACCACTGCGCCGTCCTCCAAAAATAGCTATGTGGGTGTCCAAGGCCCCGGCTACAGTACCCTCGGTTTCGGCAACTCTCAAAAGGCCAATGTCCAGGGACCAGCCGGAACAGATTTGGATGTCGATGCGTTCCGCGACTTTCCTCTCCGGGCTTTTGGCGATTTCAAGTCGTACTTTGAGTTCAGAGCCGAATACTTCAACGTGTTCAACCATCCTCAACTCGCCGATCCGCAAGTCGCCGTCACCAGCACCTTATTCGGATCCATAGGGGGTACGGCTACAGGTACTAACAGCCGTCTTGGAGAGTTTTCGTTGAAGTACATCTTCTAAGGCTCCAACACCTCATACCCGACCAGTTGGCCATGCATGTCGTTTACAGCGCCGGAGTGACAGAGTCTTCACCTAGCTGCCGGTTGCCCGTTTGTCAGTGCTCCGCATGGTGGGTATGCTTGCGAGTTTCTACTGCTAGAGGCTCTGCTGATCAGCCGAAGGTTGATCAGCTTATTCAACGGACAACGCGCGCCTTTTTCGTCAACAAGCTTTAGCGCCATCTGCGCGGCCTGTTTGCCGATCATTTCACTGCCTTGATCAACGGACGAGAGCGGCACGCGCAGAAAATTCGAATAGGAGAGATTACCGCAGCCCACCACGGCGATCTCTTCCGGAATGCGCAAACCTGCCTCCAGAATGGCGCGCATTGCTCCCAGCGCCGATGGATCGTTGAAGCAGAAGATGCCATCCGGGCGGTTAAGGCGTCTTCTGTAACTCAATGCTGCGAAAACTTTCCACACTCCACTGCGATGAGGCGATTAACAAACAAGCGACACGACGCGCCAGCAGATGCTCGATCTCGTGCTTCTCCAACTCAGCATCTTCATCCGAGGATGAGATCAGCAGGCTGTATTCCTTCGACCGAATCTCGTGTGAGAGCGACTGCGCGACGCTGGCAAAAAACGGGTGCAGCAGGTCTGGAACAACGATACCCATCGTCCATGTCTGTCCGGTGATCAGCGCGCGCGCCGCCAGGTTTGGCTGGTAGTTCATCTCCGTCATCCGCTTGAGCACCCGGTTGCGGGTCTTTTCGCCGATGTCAGGATGACCGCGCAAAACCTTGGAGACGGTGACCACCGAGAGCCCGAGATCGTTGGCAATGTCTTTCAGACGGACGGGCATAAACCTGGTGTCCCCCCGCATGCGGCAGCGAGCAGTCAGCAGAGCCTCAACCTGCCGGTTATTCTAATACTTAAACGTTAACTATCACAGGAATATCTCGTCCGAATTCAAGTTGACCTTATTTAATTTGACAAATCGTCGCATTGTGCCTTAGTCTGACAACCGTTCTAGTTAACGATAACTTTAGGCTAGGAGTGGTGATGGAAACACCTCATTTAGACCTTCATTCTGCCGCCGATGAGGTCGATCCGGCCTCGGTGCCGCAGCGCAAGCTAGCCAGCGGTGCCCGTATGCCGGCTATCGGCTTAGGCACCTTCGGCTCCGATCATGTTTCTTCCCAGAAGGTCGCTGCGACGGTCTACGAAGCGATTCTCACCGGGTACCGGCACATCGATTGTGCCTCGGTCTATGGCAATGAGGCTGAGATCGGCCAGAGCTTTGCGGCGCTCTTTGCCCAAGGCTTCCATCGCGAGGAACTCTGGGTCACCTCGAAGGTCTGGAACAACTGTCACGACGACGTCATCGGATCCTGCCAGCGCTCGCTCGCCAATCTGCGCTTGGAGTATTTGGATCTCTTCCTGATTCACTGGCCCTTTCCAAACCATCATCCGCCGGGTTGCGATGTGAGCGCACGCAATCCCCATGCGGTGCCTTACATCCACGAGAACTACATGCGTACCTGGCGGCAGATGGAGGAGTTAGTCGACCGCGGTCTGGTGCGGCACATCGGCACCTCGAACATGACTATCCCCAAGATGAAACTGCTGCTGCGCGATGCTCGCATTCGACCCGCTTTGAACGAAATGGAACTGCATCCTCACTTCCAGCAGCCAGAGTTTTTCTCCTATCTTAAAGAGCGCGGCATCGAGCCCATCGGCTATTCGCCAATCGGCTCTCCGGCGCGTCCCGAACGCGACCGCACGCAAGAAGATACCTCGCCTACGGAAGATCCAGTGATCCGTGCCATTGCCGCCAAACGCGGGGTGCATCCAGCGGTGATCTGTGTTCGCTGGGCAGTTCAGCGCGGACAGACGCCAATTCCGTTCTCCACAACGCGCTCCAACTATCTAGCTAACTTGCGCGCCGCGGTGAGCGAGCCTCTGAGCGAAGAGGAAATGAAGGCGATTACCACAATTGATCGTAACTGCCGGCTTATCAAGGGACAGGTATTTCTGTGGAAGGATAATCAGAGTTGGAAAGATCTGTGGGACGTGAATGGCGTCATTACTCCGGCATAACCCATATCGCAAAAATCAATGAACGATATATGGAGAGATCTCAGTCATGAGTAGAACGATGTTAGCAGCCTATCTGCCCGGCAACAGTACCGTCGAGATGCGTACCGTTGTGGTTCCCACGCCGGGTCATGGCGAGGTGTTGTTGCAGGTGAAGGCCTCGACAATCTGCGGATCGGACATCCGTTGCATCTATCATGAGCATTTGGGCAAAGGGCCAGAGGGCTATCAGGATGTAATCGCCGGCCACGAGCCTGCCGGGCAAATCGTTGAAGCTGGCCCTGGCTGTCGCCGCTTCAAGGCGGGCGATCGTGTGATTGTCTATCACATCTCGGGCTGTGGCATCTGCAACGACTGCCGTCGTGGTTACATGATCTCGTGCACCAATAGCACTTTTCGTCGCGCCTATGGCTGGCAACGCGACGGCGGCATGGCAGAGTACATGATTGCCGAAGAGAAGGATCTCATTCTGCTTCCTGAATCGCTGACTTATGCAGATGGCGCGCAGGTGGCGTGCGGCTTCGGCACGGTCTATGAGGGCCTGGAGAAGATCGGCATCAATGGCAATCACGATGTGTTGATTACTGGTCTCGGCCCTGTGGGACTGGCTGCCGGTGCCCTATGTCGCAAGCTGGGCGCAAATCACATCATTGGCATTGACATCAGCCAGGAGCGCATGGAACTGGCGTTGAAGCTAGGGCTATGCGACACTGTCTTAGCTTCGAGCGGCAACAATGTCGCTCAGGTTCTTGACCTCACTAACGGGCAAGGCGTGGAGCGCGCCGTCGATTGT
This sequence comes from Occallatibacter sp., assembly GCA_049518535.1. Taxonomy (GTDB): domain Bacteria; phylum Acidobacteriota; class Terriglobia; order Terriglobales; family Acidobacteriaceae; genus Telmatobacter. The sequence goes on from JBEKRS010000044.1 coordinate 8,296, forward strand.
TCGGCAAACGATCAGGCCCGCGCCACAGCCATTCGCGCTACGCGTAAGTGGGGCAGGATGGTGATGATCGGCGAAGGTGGAACGGTCACCATTAATCCTTCGCCCGATATCATTCACGACCAGAAAACTATCTATGGCTCATGGGTGACGTCGATCTGGTTGATGGAAGAACTTGTCGAGCGTCTGGTGCGCTGGAACCTGCATCCAGACAAAATCATCACCGATCGCTTTGCGCTTGATCAGGCCGCAGAGGCATACTTGCTAATGGCCTCGGGACGCTGCGGTAAAGTGGCTGTTTGCCCAGGGGCTGGCTATCCAGATCCGGGGGCCGTCTGTGCAGGGAAGGAGTAGTCCAATGGCGCTTGCTTCATTACCAGCAGGCAATAGTGGGCGCGACCCTCACGCGCCCTTGTTTCCCGCGCAGGGAATGACTGCGTTTCTGCTTGTCACCGGTCTGTTTTTTCTCTGGGGAATCCCCAACAACCTGAACGATGTTCTCATTCGTCAGTTCATGAAATCATTTGAGATCACCCGTCTGCAGGCGGGTCTGGTTCAATCGGCGTTCTATACCGGGTACTTTCTCTTTTCGGTGCCTGCCGCGATGGTAATGCGGCGACGCGGATATAAATTCGGTCTATTGACCGGGCTGCTGCTTTATAGCGTAGGCACCTTTCTCTTTTTACCAGCGGCGTTGGCGCGAAGTTATTCCGTCTTTCTGCTGGCTCTCTTTGTCATCGCCAGCGGGCTTGGTTTTCTCGAGACGGGTGCCAATCCGCTCATCGCGCAGATGGGCGATCCAGAAAGCGCAGTGCGCCGCCTCAACTTTTCGCAGGCCTTCAATCCACTGGGCGCCATCAGCGGCGTTCTGATCGGCACCTTCTTTATCTTCTCAGGGATAGAACTTACACCCGCAGATATTGCGCACATGCGAGCCGTTGGCACATATGACGCCTATCTGCAGCATGAGACGATGCGTATCATCGCTCCTTATCTTGTGTTGGGTGTTTTGGTATTATTATGGGCGCTGTTGATTGCGCGCACCCATTTCCCCGCAGTGGCTGAAGAGCAATCCAGTGTTGATGTATCGCCGCGCGGCAGCTATCGACAACTGCTTCAATATCCCCACTTCATGTTTGCGGTGCTTGCGCAGTTCTGTTATGTCGGCGCACAGGTGGGCACCTGGAGCTACTTCATCCAATACACGCAGGACTACACCCATCAGCCGGAGAAGATCGCGGGCTACTTTCTCACCGGAACGTTGGTTGGCTTTGGTGTGGGCCGTTTTACCTCAAGCCAACTTATGCGCATCATTCCCGCTGATCGTCTTATGGGCTTCTTTGCTCTTATCAATGTGGTGTTGGCTGCGATAGGAATTCTGCTGCCCGGTTGGGTTGGGTTATGGGCGATCTTCCTGACCAGTTTTTTCATGTCGCTGATGTTCCCCACTATCTTTGCCTTGGGTCTGCAAGGGTTGGGCGACAACACCAAGTCCGGAGCCTCAATTCTGGTGATGTCCATCATTGGAGGCGCGGTATTCACGCCGCTGATTGGTCTTCTCTTTCAGGCAACGCACAGCATGGCTATCGCCATGTCGATTCCATTGTGCTGCTATCTTGCGGTCGCCCTCTATGCCTTCTGGGGATACCGACTCAGGCCGCGTACTTATCAGAATGAAATGCTCAGCGAGGTGCGTACATGAATCGGGAGTAGTCTTTGCAATTTGTCTGGAGCAGGTGATGCCAACATACCCGGCTAACGCTTTGACATAACCTATTCAAGGAATCATTTCAGAGGAAGGTTCTACGCTGAAGATTCATTTTGTATAAGAAACTGCAAATTCAGGAGACTAACAAGACTATGCTCATTGGAATCTCACATCTCGTCAGTCCCGAGCTGCTAAAACTACTTTGCGAAATGGGACACGGTGACGAACTCGTTCTGGCAGACTCAAACTTTCCAGGTGTAAGTATCGCAAATAAACTGGTCCGAGCTGACGGAATATCCATTGCAGATTTGCTCTCTGGTATTGCTCCACTCTTTCCCTTCGACCAATATGATCAACCGCTCTTTATGATGCAGGTAGTTCAGGGGGATACTTTGGACCCTGCTGTTGAAGGAGATTATATGAAAGTTATCCGCAAATACCATCCAAAAATATTGTCGCCACAGCGCATCGAACGCCACGCATTTTATGAACGTGCTAAGAAAGCTTATGGCGTTCTCATGTCAGGAGAAACGCGCATCTACGGAAACCTGATTATTAGGAAGGGTGTAATCGCCTAATTCCGTTCTTCGGAGGCTATCGTTTTACGTAGGCCAGGAAGCTATACGATTACCAATAAATAATGAGAACGTGCGCCGCGTGAGGAAGCACACATACGGCGCACGACGACTATCTCGGCGTGCTCGTGGCAGCAGGCGCAGGAGCTTTTGACGAGAGCGAAGGTAGTTTGCTCACCGCCGAGACGGGTAGTTCTATCGCGCCCACGCGGTCCGTTGTATCGTCGTGAATGCCGATGCGAAGATAGTATTCGCCCCGCGCTGGAACGCTGATTTGCTGACGATACTGAAAACCTCCGTGCTGGATCGCGGCATAGCGCGAGGCGGGAATCTCCACCTTGATCCCATCGCTCTGCGAATTGAGCAAGGCCCCGTCAACATCGTAGACAAATGTCCTGAACTCGAGAACGCAATGATGGACGTTGTCTGGCGTGACGGTGCACTCAATGTCTCTGGGGTCGGCGGTGAAATAGACGGTGTAACGCCGGTAAGGCCCACTCACTTTTGAATTGCCTTTGTTGCCAGGCGCCAGATTAGGCTCGATGCCGTCGGTGCTGGGTCTGACGTTGGCCTCGAAGATGATCTGGGTCGGGTCCGGTCCGCCGCGAAGCATAGCGGCGCGCGCGGCGCTATATGGAGCCTGATCGGTACTAGAGTCCTTGGCGTCGCCGAGATGGGTTGTGGCGCTGGGATCGTCGGCATAGTAACCGCGACGATAGGCCAGAGTAAGTTCCTCGTGCGCTACCTTGACCTGAATCTTGCGGTAGTCGCCTTTCCATTTCTGGTTAGTCGGCGTATAAGCCAGCGTGTAGTAATTGGAGCCAGCGTCGACGGCCTTCTCGACTGCTTCCTTGAGGCCGTTGGTGTCCATGAAGGCCTTCCCTCCGGTCGCGTCCGCAATCTGTATCATGGTACCCCGCTCCTCGGCATTCGTCCGAAAGAGGGCATTGCCGTCTTTCACTGAGGCGGTGGGGTCCTTTGCATAACGACTGCCTGAATTGGCGACGCTCAGCATAGGCGAAGTCATCAAGCCACGGGCATCGATGGGATAGACGGCAACCTGGCAGCGCGCAAGCAGGTCGACCGTTTCACGAAACTCTTTTTCCGAAGAGGCTTCGACGCTGAAGGGATCCTTGACGTTTTCGTCCGGCAGAATATTCACGGGGAACGAGCCTGAGAACCAGATAAGGTTTTTCCGGCCAGGCAGATGTCCAAGATAGCGGCCAATCTCATTGAATGCGTCGAGGGTGTAGCGCGCGCGAAGTTGAAGCATAAAGGACTGCTGCTCGGCCTCGAATTGCTGAAGATTGGCAAGCATCGCAGCGCCGTCGGGAGAGTTGCCGAAGGCGGTCGTGGCAGAGTCCATGAATAGGTTGTCCGCACCCGGAGCGTCGCCGGCGACAGGATTGGTGAGAAGCGCGGAGCCGCTGGGCGTGGCGCTCTTGCCGCTTACCACGGCGCGCAGTAACTCGGGGTCGGAAGTGAATCCCTGAATCAGCCTAAGCTGGGAGCTAAGCCCGAAGATGGCGATGCGCGTGCCCGGCCGCGCGCTCTTCAGGTATTTGAGCACTTGGTCGCGCGCGTAAATCTGGTCCTTCTGCGGAGTGTTCAGCATATCCAACAGAAGCACGTTCAGGGCGCCTCTTGCTGGCGTGGGAGAGTAATTGGTAAAGGTGCCGGGATCCAGTTTGGGCAAGGGAGATAGCTCGGCCGCTGCATTGGCGGTATGTTCCTCAAAGACCTTGAGCGTCTGCGCATGGCCACTCTCAATCAGCTCAAAATCAGCTACAGTGAGATTGTGAACAGGGTTTTGCCGTGCATCGGCTACCACCACATCGACAACGACAAGATTGGCGTTGGCGTGAATGATGGCGACAGGTTGAGGTGGGGTGGGCTGCCCAACTGCTAGTACTGGGGCGCAGAGCGAGACGGCGAGCATGTATCCGAAAGATTTTCGCGGCATACAAAAGCGTCCTCTTTTTTCGAATTTAGGATAACTCATACAGTTACGTGCACAGCAATGAGAGTTTCTGTGGATAAATCGAAAAATTAATCGGTTCTAAAAAATTGGAATGGAAACTGTAAGCGGAGTTCTTGCTTACAAGCAGCTGACGGTGATCTGCCAATGCCCATTTCTGGCGGCATCAGCGCTGATTCTGTTGACCAGTGCCCCCGCGCTTTGCATCGGCAATAGCGCTGCTAGCCCAGGAAGAGTAAACAAACTCCGCATGATGCTGTTCCCACTCGGCCATAGGAATAACATTGAGCTGCTCGGGAGTTAGCTTTGGCACGCCAGCGTCGATGGCGATCAAGCCGGCATCGCGGTCTTGGCGCAGGGCACTCCTGTTTAGATGCACGTCGTTCTGTGACGCCCAGTCTCCGATTTTAATCGTTGGCAGAGTTACAATCTTTTTGGCGGTCCAGTCTGTGAAACCCAGATCGTTCGCAAGCCAGGTCGCAGCCAGTTTTGTTACCCACGCCGGCCGGTGGCTTGCGCCCTGGTCAAAGTAGGTTTCGAATACATTCTCTGCTGAGCCGTTCATCGCAATCGTTCTCTTGCGCAGATCGTCGAAGAACGTCGCACCATGCTGGGGAATTGCCACGACCGTATCATTTGTGCCATTGATAATGAAGGTCGGTCCACGTTTTGCATTCAAGGTGAAAATAGCCGCCGGACGATCTCCGAGGAAATTAAGTGCGCGATAGGGACCGCTCTGGCACATCACCATGCGGCTCGAATCCCAATAGCCATCGGGTCCATCAAGATCGCCACCGCCAGTTAGCAACAGGGCATGAATGCGGTTATCCACGGCCCCGGCAAGCGCGGCAACGAAAGATCCCATCGAAAATCCCATTACAGCGATGCGGTGCGAATCCACCTCCGGCATACTGTCCAAATACGAAACCCCTTGCATCACATCGGTGATCATCGCGCCACCCATGCGCTGCGGCACGCCCGGCACATCGATCAGCTGGTCGTGCTCGCCGGTCCCATCTTTATGCTCATCGTTCCGTTCGCCTTCACCGATCGGGTCGTAAGTGAGCACTGCAGCGCCGGCCTTGGCATACATTACCCCCGTGTACCAGGAATACCAACTCGACTTATCGGCACCATGTCCGTTCACCACAACGATGCCGGGAATCTTGCCGTGTACCTTTTCTGGACGATAAACAATCGCGGGGATGCGGAGCCCATATTCGGTGGCATAGGTGACCCGCTCCGCAATCACACCCGGTACCGGTACAAAGCTACCGTAATTCTTGACGTCGAGAGCCGGCAATACCTCTGGCACAAACAGCGTCGCGCGAATCTTCTCCCGCCATGCGTGCGCCTGCTCGTTCGTCGTCTGAGAGAATAGGGGCATGACCGCAATAAGAAGAAATCCGAGCAACACAAAACACCGGGCAGGCGAACCAAAACCACGCCTGGCAAAAATTGGGTTGATATTCAAGTTGATTTCACCTGCTCGATGATAGTAAAAGAATCCAGCGACAACATTCAATCAACGGTGTTCATGCATTTTTGTCCAGTATTGGTCAAACCTATCGAGAGATTGCTCTGAAAGAGATTGAAATGTCAGAAATACTGAAGAAAAAATTCGGAAGGTGTGCCCTGCAGCTCTTACTTATGGTTTTCCTCGGCACTGCGGTTTTATGCCAAAGCCCTTTTGCCTTTGCAGCGCAGGTTTGCAACGTGAAAGCCTATGGTGCGAAAGGCGATAGAACAACCAAAGACACGCACGCCATCCAGAGCGCGATCAATGCCTGTGCGGGCAAAGGAGGCACTGTGCGGCTGAAGCCAGGCACGTACCTCACCGGTCCGATTGTCCTTCGCAGTAATATCACGCTCGAAGTAGCGACGGGGGCGACCCTGCTCGGCAGCCAGGACAAATCTGACTATCCCGAGATACAGGAGATGCGAGAAACAGCGCTGCAACCACTGATCGGTGCTACGAATGCCGAGAACATAACCATCCGCGGCGGCGGCGTCATCGATGGTGCGGGTCAGCCGTGGTGGGCCGATGTATACAGCCACAAACATACGCCCAACTTTACTGCGGCCATGCGTCCTCGACTAATTCTGCTGGACCATTGCAAGCATGTACTCATCGAAGAAGTTACCGTCCAGAACTCCCCTTCGTGGCAAATCGTGCCCTATTATTCCGATGACGTGACCATTCGCAATGGAAAGATTTTGGCTCCAGCGCGCTCGCCGAATACGGATGGCATTGATCCCTTCTCTTCGCATCACGTCACCATCTCCCACATGACAATCGATGTAGGCGATGATAATGTCGCCATCAAGTCGGGGCAGCCTGGATCGCCAGGCCCCGACGATCCTAGCTCGGATATTGTTATTCGCGACTGCATCTTTCTGCATGGCCACGGCATGTCGATAGGCAGCGAAATTGCGGGAGGGGTACAGAATGTTCGAGCGTCGCACATTCAATTCAAAGACACGGGGAACGGTATTCGTATCAAGTCTAATCGCGATCGCGGAGGCGACATCGGTAACTTTAGCTTTCGCGATATCGCCATGGAAAATGTGGGGACGCCCATTCTTGTCACCGAGTATTACCCGAAGATTCCCGATCACGATGCGGCGCAACCGCTTACTCGGCTGACGCCACATTTTCACAACATCTCCATCACCAACCTGACCGCCGCCGGGGCCAAACAGGCGGGCATCGTGATCGGCCTGCCGGAGAGTCCCATCACAGCCATCGCATTGAGCAATGTGCATATCAGTTCACAGAAAGGCATGACCATCAGCGATGCAACAGTTACTGCGCATGACTTTGAAGTAACAGCGGCAGAGGGAGAGCCCTTCACGCTGTTGGAGAATGCGAAGATCGATCGTAAGTAACCGGGCAAAAATGGAGAAACCCTTGCATCAGTTACGATTCATGCAGCTTTCATGGGCATTCCATAACTTATCCAGGTGGACGATTCGGTCGCGCAAATTTGTCGCGCGCCTGTTCACCACCGAAGCCGCTGTGCGGCTACTCCGTTCTGCAAATTTGCACCGGCTCCTTCTTGCTTTGGTTTGCCTTTCTGCCGTTGCTCTGAGCGCTCAGTCATTTCCTGCCGGATACAATCGCGACGAGGCTAAGGTCGCGCCTTACACCCTGCTCGACCCGCTCACTTTTCCAGACGGCCGACATGTCACGAAAGCGAGCTGGCCCCAGCGGCGCGCCGAGATAGTTACTCTCTTCGAGGAGAATGTTTTCGGCAGGACTCCTTCCTCCGCCCAGCACCTTCCGCTCCGTGCCCACATAGACGAGCAGGACGACCACGCTCTCAACGGCCGCGCTATCCGCAAGCAGATTACTCTCTACTTCTCACCGCAGCTTGAAGCCGGCCCCAAGGAGCATCTGCTACTTTATCTCCCCATCCATCACCGCGGTCCTGCGCCCGTCATTCTCGGTCTCAACTTCTTCGGCAACCACACCGTCCTCGCTGATCCCGCCATCCGTCTCAACCCGGTCTGGAGCCGCCGGTCCAAATCCATCGAGCCGCCGAGCCTCGTCGCGCCCGATGAATCCACGCGTGGCAAGCAGGCAGAAGAGTGGCAGGTCGAGAAAGTGTTAGCCCGCGGTTACGGCCTGGCCACGGTCTACTACGGCGACATCGATCCTGACTTCAAAGACTCCATCCAACTCGGCATCCGCCCCTTCTTTTACGCGCCCGGTCAAACCACGCCTGCGCCTAACGACTGGGGTGCCATCGGCGTCTGGGCTTGGGGCCTATCTCGCGCGCTCGACTACTTGGTCACCGACCCGCTTGTTGATCCTCACGACATCGCTGTCACGGGTCACTCTCGCCTAGGCAAAGCGGCCGATTGGGCTGCCGCCGAAGACACGCGTTTCTCCGCCGTCCTCTCCACTGAATCCGGCAAGGGCGGCCAGTCTCTTTACCGCCGCACCTTCGGCGAGAACATTGCTCACCTCGAACACTCTTTCCCCTACTGGTTTTGTGCCAACTATGCGCGCTGGGTAGATCGCGATACCCAAATCCCGGTTGACGGAAATCTCCTGCTCTCCCTCATCGCTCCTCGCCCGGTCTACGTCGCTTCCGCCGAGGGCGATCTCTGGTCCGACCCACGCGGAGAATTTCTTTCTGCCGTCAGCGTCTCCCGGGTTTACCGTCTCCTCGACAAATCCGGGCTCGACGTGGCCACCATGCCCGCCGTCAATCAGCCCACCGATCCCGCTCGCTCCGTCGCCTATCACGTCCGCTCCGGTATCCATGACGTCACCGCTTTTGATTGGGACCAGTACCTCAACTTCCTCGACGCACACTTCGGCAGGCAATTCACGCAGTAGGTCAACTCAATGGTATCCGAATGCGGTGTAAAGCCATTTTTCACTATTCAGGAAGGTTTTTGGCAAATTTGGAATTGGTATGCAACGTCATTGACAATCGTTCAAACTGGGTTTTCGTGTAAGTTATTGATAATTAAATGATAATCAAAGCAACGATCCCGTCAAGAAGCGTTCTCGTTACCCACTTACCGTCCTGAAATCTCGCCTCGGATAGTCCACTTTTCGGTTTAATTTGAAAGGACTAGCCACAAATTAGAAAATAAATGTATACTCTCGAAAATAAGCAGAATCATCTCACGATGCGCATCGCAACTGCCAGCTCGGTTCCCTCGCAGACTCCGTTCGCGGCCAGGTTTCGATCGCGTATCTATCTTTTTGCCGATGATCTGACCGGCGCAACCGACGCCGCCGCAGCTTTCCTGTCTGCCGGCCACTCGGTCCGGGTCTGGACTGGCGTCATGGCTTCAACTACGGCTTCTGAGTCAGTGCAGGCGTTCAATACCGCTTCCCGTCGGCTTGCGCCTGAAGCTGCGGCTCTCGCTGTTTTCCGCGCCGCAACCGGCCTCTCTCGCGAGTCAGATGCATTGTTTTTCAAGAAGATAGATTCCGCTGCAAGGGGTCCGCTTGCAGCTGAACTTCTGGCTGCGCAACGCGCTTTGGGCGCCCAGGCCGTCATTCTTGCTCCCAGTTTTCCGGCAGCCGGTCGCACTGTAAACAATGGCATTCTTGAGATTCAGGATGTCTCCGGCCAGCTCACACGGCATGAATTGGCCTCGCTTTTCCCGATTGAAACCAGGCATTTGCATGCTTCTATCAGCCGCCCCGATCAGCTTGCTTCAGCCCTCGCCTCAGGCAAGTCCATCCTTCTTTGCGATGCAGTTACCCAGGCCGACCTGGAAGCTTTGGCTCAAGCAGCGGCGAATCTTCCCGGTCTGCTTTACGCAGGCTCAGCCGGCCTCGCGCAGGCCATTGCCAGCCTCGATCCCGCGTGCGAACTTCTCCAACCGTTTCCCGCCTCCGCACGCACCCTTGTTGTCGCCGGAACCCCCCATCCTGTCACCAAACTCCAACTCGATCATCTCGCCGCTGGCCATCCTGCTGCACAGGTTCTCCGCGTCCGCTTTGAAGCCGGCGACGATGCTCTCATCCGCAATCAATTTAACCGGTACGATCCCCAGGCATTGATCCTGACTGGTGGAGACACCGCTCTTCTCGCCGCCCGGGCACTCAACGCGCACTCGTTCATCCTCCATGGAGAATTTGCTCCCGGCATTCCGTGGGGCATTGTCGAGGGAGGACGCGCGCAAGGCCGCATCGTCATTACCAAATCCGGCGGTTTCGGCACTCCCATCACCCTCAATCGCATTCTCGATACACTGGCAGGACAAGCATGAAGACACTACCGCGCATTGCCATCAGCATCGGAGACCCTGCAGGGGTGGGTGCAGAGATTGCTCTCAAAGCCCTCAGCGACAAAACCGTGGCCCCACTCGCCCAATGGCTTCTTATTGCGGATTCGGCCGCTCTCTACGCCGCTGCCCGCATCGCAGGCATCGATCCTTCCACACTCTCGTGTAAGTTGGTTGAAGCCAGCAATCTGCCTAAGAACCACGTGCTGGCCTTCGGGCAACTCCGCGCCGAATACGGCCTGGCTGCCATAGACTACGTGCGTCGCGCCACGGAGCTTTGTCTCACCGGTGGAGCGGACGCCATGGTTACCGCTCCTTTGAACAAGGAAGCTGTCAGCCTCTCCGGCAGCGCTTTTTCCGGGCACACGGAATTCATCGCAAAACTGACCGGTGCCACAGAATCGCGGATGTTGCTGGTATCGGAAAAGCTCGCTACCGTCCATGTCAGCACGCATATCCCGCTCGAATGGGCCTGCCAACTTGACCGGAAGCGCATCGTGCGCACCATCCAGCTCGGCAACGACGCCCTCCAGCTTATGCTCCAGCGTCCGCCGCGCATCGCAGTCTGTGGCATCAATCCACATGCCGGCGAGCATGGCCTCTTCGGCACACAGGACGCCGCTGTCATTGTTCCGGCCGTCGCTGAGGCCCGCGCCCTCGGTATCAATTGTTCCGGCCCGTACTCACCAGACACCATCTTCGTCCGGGCTGTGCGAGGCGAGTTTGATCTTGTCGTTGCCATGTATCACGACCAGGGGCACATTCCCATGAAACTGATCGACTTTGAGGCCACTGTAAACGTCTCGCTCGGCATTCCCATCATCCGTACCTCGGTCGATCACGGCACGGCCTTCGACATCGCCGGCCACAATATCGCCGACCCCACCAACATGAAAGCGGCAATGAAACTTGCTGTCCGCATGGCTACCGGGAAACTGGCCTTGAAAGCCCACACAAACACACATCGATCTGCAAAGGCCATCCGGTAAATGCATCTCGTCGATATTCTCGTCATCGCTGCCTACCTGCTGACGCTGGTCGCTATCGGAGTGCGTGTCTCCAGACGGCAGACGACGACTGATGCCTACTTCGTTGCCGGACGCTCAGTTCCCGGATGGGCAGCCGGCTTTTCGCTGCTTGCCACCATCATCACCAGCGTCACCTTCATTGCTTATCCCGGCGCAGCCTACGAGGGTGACTGGACGCTGCTGGTTCCCGGCATTATGTTTGTTGCGGTCATCGCGGCCATTGGCCCGGTTGTGGTGCCCTTCTTCCGCCAGGCCGTCTCAATGTCGGTCTATGAGTACTTCGGCAAGCGTTTCGGCCCCTGGGTGCGCATGTATGCCTCCTTCGCTTTTGCCACGGGCCACTTTGCCAAGATGGGCTTTGTCTTCTACCTGCTTGCACTATCGGTCTCCGGCATCACCGGCTGTCACATCGCGCCGTTACTTATAGGCCTTGGCGCCATCACTGTTTTTTATACTTTTATTGGCGGGCTGAAAGCCGTCATTTGGACCGATGTTGTGCAAGGCTTTCTGCTTTGGACCGGTGTAGCAGTCACGATTGTGCTGTTGCTGTTCTCGTCTCACGCAAGCCCCGGCGCCATGCTTCATCTCATCGCCGCAAATCACAAGACGAGCCTGGGCTCTTTCAACTTCGATCTTTCCAAGCCCACCTTCTGGACCATGGCCATCTACGGCCTTTTCTTCTATCTGCAAAAGTACACCGCCGATCAGACTGTCGTTCAACGCTACTTGGCCGCAAAAACCGATCGTTCCGCCCTGCGTGGCATTTCCATGGGCGCATGGTTATGCCTGCCCATCTGGACAGCCTTCATGCTCATTGGTTCGCTGCTCTGGGCCTTCTACCGGCTCACCAATCAGGCACTACCAGCCGCCATCACCCGATCCGACCAGGTTTTCCCCTATTACATGGTCACGCAGATGCCTGTCGGAGTTGGCGGGCTTTTTCTCGCAGCCCTTTTCGGCGCGGCCATGTCCATGCTCGCCTCCGACCTCAACTGTCTGGGCCTCATCCTGGTGGAAGACTTTTATTCCCATTTTTTCCCGCACCACACAGACGTTCAGCGCCTCCGTTTTGGCAAGCTCTCGATCATTCTCTGCGGGGCACTGGCCATTGCGACTGCTCTTCGCCTTTCCAGCACGCAAGCCTCGGCGCTGGCCCTTTACTATACCGTCACGGCAATCGTCGCCGGTGGTCTTGCCGGCCTCTTCCTCCTCGCCTTTCTTTCCCAGCGAGCGGGACGCACTGCTGCCGTGGTCGGTATTGCCGCCAACCTTCTCTTTACCGCCTATGCTACTCTTACCGTCAATGGCGGAAAGATTCTAAATCTCCATGCCTACAATTTCCCCTGGAATGAGTACACGATCGGCGCCATTGGCAATCTTTTGCTCTTGACTGCCGGTCTTCTCACTGCGGCTCTCTCCCCCGCTGACTTTAACCGTTCCCCACGCAATACACTCTGGGACTGGCTTGCCGCTCGCAGGCGATCCCGCATCCATGTTATGCAATAGGGAGATACTCAATGAATCGTCTGTGGCAAGCTGCCCATGACAATGGCGGCAAAACTCTTCTCGGCGCGGCTGTCTATTTTTACGATCCCATCTTTCTTGAAATCTGTGCCCACCTCGGCTACAAGGCCATCTGGATCGAGATGGAACACGGCCACATAACCTTTGCTGAAGCCGCGGATCTGTGCCGCATGGCAGCCGGTTCCGGCATGCTTACCATGATCCGTATTCCCGATGTAGAGCGTGCAAATGTACTGAAAGCCGCCGAGTGCGGTCCGGACATTCTCGACGTCCCTATGATCGAGCGGCCCGAGCAGATGCACGATCTGCGCAAATACGCCCGTTTTGCTCCGGAGGGCAGTCGCGGTTTCTTTTCCGTTTCCAGGGCTATTAATTTTGGCATCCCGGGTGGAGTAGTCGCCCGGCAGAAGAATCTCAATTCCGACCTCTGCCTGATGGCGCAAATTGAAACCGTTGATGCAATGGCCCGCCTCGACGAACTGGTCGCGGTCGAAGATGTGGATATCTTCATCGGTCCTGCCGATCTTGCCGCCAGCCTGGGGCATCCCGGAGAGACCGGCCATCCCGACGTGAAAACTGCCGCTGCAAGAATCGTCCATACTGCGCGTCGTCACAACAAGTGCGTCGCCACAGCCTGTGCGCCGGAAGATTATCCCTTTTGGCTCGACCTCGGAATCGACCTCCTATTTTGCACCAACGACATAGCCTGCCTGAAACTGGCCGCCGGCGACCTGCTCAGCAAAGCTCGTGAGATTCGTGATTGCAAGACGACCGCCGTTCAATGCGTGTCGACCGCTGCCGACGCTACGCTTCAGAACGTCAGTCGCCAACCCGGGCTTCGTTTGGCCCGCTAGGAAGGATCATGCCTTTAACGATCGACCAGGTTCCAAAGCTCGTGTTCGGCGTCGGAGCCATCTCCTCGGTGAGCGAATATCTTCAGGCTCTAGGCATCGAGCGTCCGTTCATCGTTAGTGCACCCAGCAGTCGCGATCACGCCGAGCGCCTCCGCCTGAACGCATGCATTGACGACAGCACCTCAAGCGAACCGACCCTTGCCCACTTTAATCGCCTGATTGAGAGCGCACGCTCCTTCAGGCCAGACGCCGTCATTGGCATCGGCGGCGGAAGCGTGCTCGACGCAGCCAAGCTCATTGCCGCGCTTTGCAACAGCTCACAGCCTATTGCGGAAGCCTTCGGAATCGGCAATCTCGGCGCGCGCAACCTTCCGCTCATTTGCATTCCCACCACGGCCGGAACGGGCAGCGAAGTCTCGCCCAACTCCATCCTTCTCGATGAAGACTCGCAGAGCAAAAAGGCTGTCATCAGCCCTCAACTCGTGCCGGACGCCGCCTTCATCGATCCTGCGCTCACCGTCACCGTGCCCGCGCACGTCACGGCCACTACAGGCCTCGATGCGCTCACTCACTGCATTGAGGCCTTCGCCAACAACTTCTCCCATCCGCTCGTCGACACATGGGCACTGGACGGCATCCGCCACATCGCAGCTCACTTGGCCACCGCCGTCCGCGAGCCCGCCAATATCGAAGCGCGCACTCATCTCGCTCTCGGCAGTCTCTACGGCGGTCTTTGCCTCGGACCGGTCAACACCGCCGCGGTGCATGCTCTCAGTTATCCGCTGGGCAGCCGGTATCACATCCCTCATGGCCACGCCAATGCCATCTTCCTGCCTCATGTGATCCGCTTCAATCTATCCGATGCTCCTGAACGCTATGCCGCCATCGCTCTGGCACTCGGCGCTCAACAGCAACCAACTCTTGAGTCCACTGCGTTGGCTGGCATCGACATGCTCTGGCAGCTCATCGCAAATACGGGTCTTGAAATGCGCCTTGCTGCGTTTCGCATTCCGGAATCGGAGATCCCTTCTCTCGCTGCCGACGGCCTTGCTGTAACTCGCCTGATGAAGAACAACCTGCGTGTCATTACGCAGCAGGACGCGGAATCCATCTACAGATATGCCTACTTAGGGCAGCGTGAGGCTTGAATGAATTTTCACAAAATGCCATTTATTGCCAAAATATTCTTGCATGTAGTCGCTGCCCTCGGTAAACTTCTCATCGCCCCTCCGATGAAACCCTTGCGCCGGCTCCTAATCGCTATCTGGCTTCTGCTAGCTGCTGCGCAGTTCACAGCCTCTGCCCAGCACGCCGATCCTGTCCAGCAGAAAGACATCAACTTCACCGTCCTTCAAAGCGAGGACTATCACCACTACATCCTCCAATTCGCCGCCGACGAACGCGAAGCCACCGGCAAACAGCCCCAGGACGAATGGTCCTGGCTCCAGGCCAACATTCCCCTCTTCGACAGCTCCAACAAACGCTTCGAAGAGATGTACTACTTCCGTTGGTACGCCTGGCAAAAACACGTTGTCAGCAGTAAGCGCGGCTTTCTGATTACCGAGTGGCTCCCTAAGCCGGAGGCCGCCGACGGCTTCTACGGCGCGTTGCCCGATGCCGCGCCCTTTCATCTCGCCGAGGCCCGCTGGCTGCGCAATCCGCAAATCGCCGCGGATTACGCGCGCTTCTGGGTCGATCCCGAAGCAGGGCCGCGCAAATACAGCTTTCCCTGGGCCGATAGCGTCCGCAATGTCACGCTGGCTACCGGCGACACGAAGCTTGCTACCGATCTTCTTCCCAGTCTGATCGAAAACTACAAGGCCTGGGAACAAAGCAATCTCGATAACTCCATCGGTCTCTTCTGGCAGATCGATACGCGCGACGCGATGGAAAAATCGATTGGTGGCGACGGCTACCGTCCGCCGCTCAACAGTTACATGGTTGCCGATGCCGAGGCCATCAGCGCAATCGCAGCCGAGAATGGCAATGTAACTGAGCAGGCCGAGTACGCCGCCAAAGCCGCAGCCCTCAAACACCTCATCGATGAGAAACTCTGGAACCCCAAAGATCAGTTTTATGAGGCCGTCTCGCCATCAGCTGACTCCGGCATTCGCAAGCAGAAAAAATTCCTCGACCCCGGAACGCAACTCAAATTTGCCGGTGTGCGTGAGCTGATCGGTTACATCCCTTGGCAGTTCAATCTGCCCGAAACAAGCCGCGCCATCGCTTGGACGCAGCTCTTCGATCTGCATGGATTCGCCGGCAAATATGGCCCCACCACTGCCGAGCGCCGCAGCCCCCGGTTTCGCTTCGCCTCCGTCGACCAATGCACTTGGAACGGCCCATCCTGGCCCTTCGCCACCACACAGACACTGCTCGCCATGGCCAATTTTCTCAACGGCCCGCAGCAGCCTTACATCGACCCACAACAGTACTATCAGCTCTTCTCCAGTTATGTACTCTCGCAGCACATCGCGCTTCCCGGCGGTCGGGTCATTGACTGGATCGACGAAGACCTAGACGCCGACACCGATGAATGGATCGCCAAAGATATGCTCATTGCCAAGGGCAAGCAGGTGGGCCGCGGTAACTACTACAACCACTCCGGTTTTGCCGATCCGCTTATCACTGGCCTCGTCGGGTTGCGCCCGCAAGCCGGTGACAAGCTCATTCTGCATCCGCTTTTGCCTGCTGGTACCTGGAGTTACTTTGCCCTCGACGGGCTGCCCTATCACGGCCATCTTCTCACCGTTGTTTATGACCAGACAGGCAAGCATTACAACCGCGGCCGTGGACTTACTCTGTTCGTGGACGGTAAGATGATCGCCACCCGCGCGACTCTCGGACCTATTGAAACCAACCTGCCTCATTGATTGCATGAAAGAGTTACCCAGCGTGTTCAAACTGAAGATTATCGCCGTTCTTTTCACCATCGCTCTAGCCGTGCCGCTTTTTGCGCAGAACTCCACCGCCATTGAACTTGCACAGATACCAGCCGGTTCATTCGTGATGGGCGCAGACGCAGAGCCACTCTCGAGCGTAGTGGTCAATGGCTTCGGCGTTATGTCCGACCGTTCCATACATGGCGACTTCGACGAGCATCCCGCTCATAAAGTCATAATCACACACGGCTTTCTTATCGCCTCGCATCTCATCTCCGTCGCCGAGTTTCAACGCTTTGACCCGAGTTATAAACCGGTCGCCGCGCATCCCGATTACGCAGCCGGAATCAGTTATCAGCAAGCCCTCGACTTCTGCGCGTGGCTTTCTAACAGGGAAGGGAAGTCCTATCGTTTGCCCACTGAAGCAGAGTGGGAATATACGGCACGCGCTGGCCAGCAAACGCCGTTCTTCACCGGCAACACTCCGCCCGCACCGGGTCAAGCTAACTCTTGGGGTGTAGTAATCGGTGAAGGCTCGCCCGAATGGGTCGCCGATTGGTATGCTCCCTACACGGATGGCCCGCAGACTGATCCCACTGGCCCGCTGCACGGATACTTCCGCGTCGTTCGCGGCGGTGGACTCGACTTCCGTAAATCGAAAAAAGGTGGAAGCTATCCGGCTGTGGCGCCCTTTTTCGCTCGCTCCGCCAACCGCGCCAGCATGGCTCCAAGCTACGCGTCGAATGAAGGAAACATCGGCTTCCGCGTCGTGCAAGCGCCAATGCCTGCGCTCCATCCATCGCCCGAGCAGAGATTCTTATTTGAGACCGGCGTCAAGCAAACCTCTGTTTCTCTGAATCTCGGTCCTGATCCGGCAAAGCCCTTCTATCACGTCCATGAACTCTTTCCTAACCTCAATGGCAAATCCATGCCTGAGTTAGGCTGGCGCATTGGCCTCGCACGCGGCCTGGGTGTCAACTATCACAACTCAGCCATCCAGGTTCTCGCCAATGGCGACTTACTCGCCGCATACTACAACACACCAAACAAGGAAGACGACCCCGACCAAACCATCCTCATGATGCGCCGTCGTGCTGGAGCTGAAGATTGGGATATGCCCGAGCCATGGCCCGCCTTCGCGGATGCCGCTTGTGCCGGGCCCGTCTTCTGGAATGACCGCGGCCGCCTCTGGCTCTTCTGGGGGTTCCCGCGCCTCATTGGCGCCCCGCCATTTGCCTACACCACATCGGACGATAACGGTGTCACTTGGACGCCGATCCAGTTTCCGCACTTCACCGCGCCGATCGGCCACTACGTTTCGCAGCCCATCAACTCCATCGTTCGCGCCAAGGATGGAACTATCTTCATCCCCACCGATTCTACCGGCCGCGATGATGACGGCAACGGTTCCATCTCCGCCGTCTGGGCCACGCACGATGATGGCAAAACCTGGTACGACACCGGCGGGCGCACCGCAGGCCGCCACACCACAATCGTGCTCGCAAAAAACGGTTACATCCTCGGCTTCGGCGGAAAGAACTCGAACATCGATGGCCGTATGCCCCTTGCCACCAGCACGAACGGCGGCAAAACCTGGCAGAAATCAAAGACTCCTTTCGATGAGCTTCTCAGCGGCGAACGGCCCAGCGTCATCCGCCTCGCCTCCGGTCGTCTCTTCTTTGTTGCCGACTACAACCCCGCCCACGAAAAGCACGTCCACAAAGACGGCGCTTACGTTGCCCTCTCCGACGACGATGGCAAAATCTGGAAGCAGAAGCGCCTGCCCTCTGACATTCTTACCGTCGGTTACGTCACAGCGACGCAAGGACCGGACGGTATCATTCACATTGCCACATCCAAAAACACTGTAAACTACGAAATCGAATTGAATGAGTCCTGGGTCCTATCAGGCGAAACAGAGGCAACACCGGCAGCAACTTCAATTACGAATGTGATGGAGCACCGCGAGAACTGGCCCAGCGGAAAGCTAAAAGCCGTCTGGTCCAGTGGCCGCGCCGACGATGGCCGCATACTTCTCGAAGGCCCCCAGACGCTCTACAACGAAGTCGGCGCCAAAGAGTGGACCGCAACCTTCCACCTCGGCAAAAAAGTTGGCGACGAGTTTTTCTATCGTCCGGATGGCTCAAAGCTCTGGCAGAAAAGTTATGCGGCGGATGGAAGCTGGACAGGTCGTAACTTCGATACCGACGGCAAATTGACATCCGAATCCCACTGGCGTAACAAAACGCTCGTCGACGCCAACTTAATAGAAGGAAAGTAGTGGTGTCGATGAAACCTTTGCGTCGTAGCCTCGCCGTCGCTCTGCTGCTAACAGGTTGCTCGGTGCCAATCTCCGCCCAGCAACAAGCTGCGCAACAACCGCCCCCGCAGCAAACGGAAACAGCATGGCTATTCGCATATTTTAAGGAGCCTGGCAGCCAGGGCATCTATCTAGCTCTCAGCCGCGACGGCTATCATTACACTCCGCTGAATGACGGCCAGCCCTGGGTTGCCCCCACTCATCCGGGTGAGGTTATGCGCGATGTCTATCTCACACGCGGTCCCGACAATCGCTTTCACATGGTTTGGACATGGAACTGGCGTGGTAACTCCCTCGGCCACGCATCTTCGTCCGATCTGCTTACTTGGTCGGAGCAAAAAGAGATTCCCATCATGCAGGATTTTCCCCAGACCAACAACGTCTGGGCTCCTGAAACTTATTGGGACGCCAAGCAATCCAAGTGGCTAATCATTTGGTCCAGTTCAATGAAGGACTCGAAAGCTGGTCATCGCATATGGTCGTCGTTTACGCCGGACTTCGACACCTTTTCCGAGCCCGTCGTCTTCTTCGATCCCGGCTACGTGGTCATCGACGCCACAATCTTTCACGGCTCGACCGGTCCTTACCGCCTCATCTTCAAGGATCAAACCCAGGACCCCCTTAGCTATCAGGAGCGAGTCGCTATCGGGCCCACTCTCGAAGGACCGTGGAGCAACATCTCCGCACCCATCAACGAGAGTTGGTCGGAAGGTCCGTCGGCCATTGAGGTCGACAAAAAAATCATCGTCTTCTACGATCACTACCGTGCTCCGCGCGCCCGGTATGAGGCCGTCGCCACCACCGATTGGAAGCATTGGGAAGACATCACCGCGCAAACATCTTTACCCGCGTACTGCAAACACGGCAGCTTCCTGAAAATCACCGATGAGGAAGCAGAGCGCCTGCTAGCACATCACGATCCGCCAAAACCTGAGGCGGCTGCTCCGCCTGCAAACTAACTCAAGTCCGCGCCCCTACTCGAAGAACCAATCCAGATTGACAGCTCCGCCATCATCGGCTTGCGCAAAGTTCACATGCGCAGTTACGTGAAGGTCTTCCGGAATGAAGCCGAGCACCACGTACATTCCCGTTCCCAGATTCAGATCGTTTGCGCCCGCCGGCAGAGGCTTGGCCCACACCGCCATCGCCGGCATCTTCCCCGCCTTCACCGCATTCAGCAGCAGAAGATTCCACTGCTCTGTCTCCGGATCAAGGACAGAATTCTTCCTCGACGAAGTCTTTTGAAAACCCACCAGAATCTGCGCAGGCTTGGCTAACTCGAAGTGCAGTGTACCACCCGTGCTAGGCGAAATTCGGATGCCCTTCAATCCCACTAACTCCTGCGCCGCGTCAGTTATGGTCGCATTTCCATCCATAAAGAGTTTCGCGCCCTTCTCCACCGCAAACATTTCACCCGCACCGGGCAGCAGCGCAAATTCCACCTGCGGCAGCGGCCCAGCCGTTTTGGTTTCGCCCGCTGTCGCACCGGAACTCAACTGCGCAATCCGTTGCCGAAAGGTCGCCAGCTCCTTCTCATACATTGGCAGACATTGCTGCCAGTTCGGAAACTGATTCATCCCGCCGCGAAATGGAATCTGCCGCTGCGTCGTCTCCATGCCGCTCGCCGTGCGATAAGCAGATCCAGCGACATCTGTAAGCGCGCGAAATCGCTCCACGCTCTCAGCCAGCAGCTTCTCGGCGTTGTGCAGATGCACCGCATCGTGATCGTAGCCATACAGCATCGTCTCTTCGGCGGCCTTGGTCTTCACGTTGTAATACTGCATCAACAGCGCGATGGCTCGCATATCGTTCACCACTCGCGCATATTCGTCCTTGTCTCTGGTCACGAACGGCCTGGCCGCCTCCGCTGCTTCGAGCGCCTTCTGCGACGCATCCAGCGTTTCGTCGCTCACGCCGATTGGTGTCTCCCCGTGGTGGGATTCGTTTTTCGTCTCCTCAGCCACATATTCATTCAGCCGTTCGCCCGGCGGCGCATCGCCTGTCCAAAGTGTTGCCGGCGGGTTGAAGCGCTCCACGTCGATCAGTTGCGGCATCGTCATTCCCAGCGCAAACGCTTGCCTGTTTCCCTCTGTGACGCCGATCCGCGGCAGCAGCCTCGGTTGGCACGGCCCTGCCAGTGTGTATGCCTCCAGCAGTTTCTCACCAGCTTCTTTCGATCCGTACTTCTCTGCAAACCGAGACACCCAGTAAGCATGTTCCTTCTCAGGATCGCGATTCGGATTCCATGCGTATCGTGCCCACGCTTCAAACCAAATCCAGTCGCGATCCATTTGTTTCAGCAGCGGCTCCGTCTTGTCGCCAGCCACCGGCCACTCCCAATAGCGCAGCGGATACAAATGCAAACCCTCAATTCCAATCCGCTGAAAGTTGATCAGTGTCTGCCGCACAAAATCTGGATCGCCCCAACGGAACGGCTCCAGATTTGACATCAGATGCACATTCCCAATCGCAATGTTCGAGTTCTCGGCTAATAATTTAAACCGGTCCAACACTGGCCCGCGCACATTCGTCCAGGTTAGCGACTCCCCGTTCCACTTAAACATCGTGTCGATATTTGAGTAAAGCGGCTTGGCTTCTTTCATTACCTCGTCGATATCGGTCGCATGTGCCCGCACCACAATCGGCGGCTCAACTGTCGCGCCCGACTCTTTCAGTCCATCCTTTACGCCAGGAATAATCGTCTCCGTCAACCACTCGGCGCCATAATGCGGTGACAGCGCCTCGCCCAGCGTCATCATCAATCCAGCATGGGGATACTCGCGCACGAACTCCGAAATTGCGTAGCGCGTATAGGCGCTGGCCTCCGCATTCGGAGCTGAAAGGTGATAAGGCAAATGATGGGCTCGCGCAAGCGCATGAGAAAGATGGATGTTATAAAACCCTTGTAGAATCCAGATTCCACGCTTATCGGCCTCAGAAGTCAGCCACTTGAACATCGCAATGTTCTCGTCCAACTGCGCTGTAGATAGCTCCCGCGCCTCTGGATATTTAGGCAGCTTGAGCAGACTGCTGAACGGGTGCCCATTCCACAGGTAAAGCGCGTTGTAACGCTCGCTGGCCAGCATGTCCAGATATTTGGTCCACTCTGCCTTGTCATAAAAGAACGGAAAATCCTTCGGCGTATACAGGTAGTCGTACTCCGCGCCTTCATAAGTGATCTCCGGCTTCTGCATTCCGATGCAGGTTCCGCGCTGCTTCAACGCCGGATGCTCCATGTCGTCGATGCCCTGTGGCAAAGCGCCTGCGGCCTTGATTCGCTCAGCTAACTCCATCTCGCCATATAGAACCCCCGAAGGATCGCTTCCAGTAACTACCCAGGTCTTTCCAATCTGTCTGATCAGAAAAGCTTCCTGCGCCTGCGGCCAGAACTCCGGCAAATCAAATCGCGCTAACTCCGGCGCGTTTCGCACCGCTGCCACAACTCGCGCTACGGCCGAAGTAGACTTCACTCCCGCCAGTGCATCGCGCAGCCGTTCAGCGCCATAAAGTTCGCGAGCGCTCGCGCCTTTCGCGGTCTCGACCTTTACCTGAGCCGCCCATGCTGCGCTGCACATCACAGTTGCCGCCGCACAAATCAACAGGCCGGGAAACGCCGTTCTGGTTCTTAGAGCTAGTTTTTTCATCCTTAGGCTTTCTCGATCAAAACGGCCATATACGGTTTGCCGCTCAGCTCAATCTTGCTTTTGCCGCTGAAGGTCCCGGCAACAGGCGTCTGCGTCATCTCCCACGGATCGATCAGCGTCATCTTGAACTTACTCTTCTCCGGCAGCGGAAACTCATACTCGCCCACGCAGTGAAAATCGAAGAAATAGAGGTAGCGCTCACCCGGATTGCCTGCATTCGGGTAGTACGGAGCATCGGCGGCCACCAGACCTGTCGTTCCCGTGCCCTCCAGCACCTTGCGCAGAAAAGTAACCCGCGCCGCGCTGGTCCCGTGCAATTTGCCAGCGTCGGACCAAGTCGGACTTCCATCTTTGGACATGTACGTCTCGCCGTGGGTTGCGTACACCCCGTTCACGATTGCTCGCCAGAAGCGATTCGTCATCTCTTGCGGAGAAAGATTGCCCCATCGACGAGCAATGTTACCCTCGTACTGAATTTCGTCGTAAATGATCGGCTTGTTCCAGGCCGCCAGTCGCTCCGCCGACTTCTCGAAGTCATACTCCTGTAGACTCGCATGAGTGCACCACGGCTTGGAGTGATCGTAAATAACTTTGCTGTGATGAATAGAACGCAACCGGCTATGCGGATCGCTCTCTTCGACAATCCGGAAAAATCGATCCCAATCCTTCATCGACTTCGACTTCACCAGGTCGTATTCGTTGGCGATCGACCACCAAACATTCCGGTATGCGGAGAGCCGCGCCACCGCATAACGAAGATAGCGGTCGTCCGCCTCCTCTCCCATCGCCTTGAAACCCCACGCATCGTAGGGATGGAACAAGATCACATCCGCCTCAACGCCAGCTGCCATTAAATTCTGAATGCACTGCTCAAAATGGCGAAAGTAGGTTGGATTCATCCGCGTCAGATCGAAGCGCTCTGAGCTTTTGCCTTCGTCCAACGGGTTCTCCATGGTGCTCTTCGAATTCTCCGGCAGCGCCGCGCCAATGCGTTCAAACGGCATAGCCACCGGCTTCCACTGCCCCAGAGGTTTCGGCAGCAGGCACACCCGCACCTTGTTGAACCCCGCCTGCTTCAGCGCATCCAGCGTCTGCTGTTCGAGTGGGTCGCCGATAAAGCCATAGGAATAGCAGGTCGTGCCAAATGGAAAATAAGGCGTTCCATCCGCATATTGGAAGTGGAATCGGTGCGCCGTGCTCACAGGACCGTGATTTCCGGCCTTCGGAGCGGTGCATGCAAACGTCCCCGCGTGCCCGGCCAGTTCTTTCACGTTGGCTGTCGTCTCAAAGCTCCAGCGCCCCACCATGTCGGGCGAAAAACGCACTTTGTATACGCCCTCGCCATCGTAAAATCCAGCCGCCTCCACGCTCCTATGGCCTTGGGTAAAACGCGCGCTAAACTTCACATCCACAAAGGGATTGCCGCTCGACGGCCCTTTTATCTGGACTTCGAACAGGCCCCATTGTTCCACCTGCTTGTCTTCGCCGCCGGCGCTCTTGGCTGCTGCGCCGCTCAACGCGAAACCTGAAGCTACTGCCCCTGCTCCCAGCTTGATTAACTCCCTGCGATCCATCGTTCCCCACCGTCCAGACCGCCGTTCATCTGCTTTCTCCTCAAATCGGAGTTTGCAGTAAGAATCTGTGCGATCGTTGTGTATATAAAACCGTTCTACACAGCCCAGGTCGGAGTGTCAAACTAATCTCGCAAAAATGAAAATTATTGCATGTTGTACTCCTCACGCCGTATAAATATTGCGTGACATGTACTACTCTCAGGAAAAGGCGGCAGCAATTACCATGGCAACCAAGGTCGAAAAACCATCTAAAACACAGAAGTCCGTTCGTCGCCGCATCCCCAAGTGGGCGCTCCAATCCGCCACCGATATTACTTCCAGCGATCAGTACTATCTGCGCTCCATCGGTCGTGCCCTGGAAGTCCTCGACTGCTTCGATGGCAGTGCCTCTTTGGCCCTCAAAGACATCGGGAGCGCTACCGGGCTCCCCGAATCCACTCTTTTCCGCGTCCTGCTCACCCTCGAGAAGCACAATTACCTCCGGCAAGCGGTCGACGGCACCTACCAGATCGCTCCCAAACTCCTCTACGGTTGGCTCATAAAGCAGGCTAATGCCCTCCGCGACAAAGTGCGTCCGGAACTCGAGCGGCTGGCCAATCACTTCAATGAAACCGCCAGCATGGCTTACCTCTATACCGATCGCATCGAAGTGCTCGATTCCGTGGAAACCTTTCACGAAATCCGAATGTCCAACCGCATCGGCCGAGTCCTTCCGCCCCACTGTAGCGCCATGGGGAAGGCCATCACCGCCTTTCAGGACAGCACGCATGCTGAACGGATTCTCGAAGTCTACGGCCTTTCCCGACGTACCGACCACACCATTACCGATCGTGCGCTCCTCTTCCGGGAGTTTGATCAGATCCGCAAAGCCGGCGTCGGCTGCGACCGCGAAGAGTCCATTCTGGGCGGCATCTGCTATGCAGCCGCCATCCAGACTCCCGGACAGCCAGTCGTGGCCGCTTTGAGTCTTTCCACGCCAGTCGTCCGCATGACCCCGGAGCGGGAGCAAGAGACCAGAACGGCCGTGCGCGAAGCCGCTATCCGCATCGCTCAAAATCTCGTCGCCTGAATTGAATACGCGATCGTCGATTGTCTGTCGGCACATCGTTTCCCCCCTCAATAGACATCTCTCCTACTCGCCAGCCCGTCTCGCATTGCGCATATTGATATGTCTCGAATATACTCAATACATATTTAATTGACTGAAAACAATCCATTTACCGCATGAATCAAGATAACTTTCGTTTTGCATCTTAATCTTTCAAAAATATCTTGACACCCTCATATTGCTTAAACTAATCTTGGGACGCTCAGAACAATGTGCATTTTCACTTGAATGAGAGGCTCTCTATGAAGCGTTTCGTGCTGCTTCTTGTCTTCCTGTTTGGTGTATACGCCTACGCCCAAGATTCGCGTGGTTCGATTACAGGGCAAGTGACGGACCCCAACGGGGCCGCCCTATCCTTCGCCAAGGTCACTGCTACAAGCATGGACACTGGCTCGATCTCCCGTGTGACCACATCGGCCGTTGGTTTCTACACCGTCCCCGACCTCATGCCCGGCAACTATACCCTCACCGTCAATGCTCCAGGCTTCAAAACCTTTGATAGCAATGGCATTCATCTCGAGACGCAGCAAAATGCCACCATCAACGTTAAGTTAGAAGTAGGTGGCACCACTGAGGTCATCGAGGTCAACGAGAAGACCCCCCTCATCACCACGGCCGACGCTTCCACAGGCCAGGTGTTGACCACCGAAGAGGTTGAGGATCTGCCCAGCAATGGCCAGTCACCCCTTGGCTTTGCCCGCATTGAATACGGCGCGGTTGCAAAGGCAAAACACGACCTCGCGAGTACGAGGCCTATGGATAACTCCATCGTGAGCGACTTCTCGCTCGGCGGCGGCAACTCCCAATCCAACGAAATACTGCTCAACGGCATTCCCAACATGCAGGACAGCGGTCGCGTTTCCGGCTTCAGCCCCCTGCTCGATTCCGTGAATGAGGTCCGTGTTGACGTCTTCGGCGCTAACGTAACCTATGGCGACACCTCAGGCGGTACGGTCAATATCACCACCAAGAGCGGCACCAATGGGTTCCATGGATCGGCAAACGAGTATTACCAGGATGGAGGATGCTCTGGCCTGAACGGAACCTTCGTCAGCCGCTCCGCCAGCAATTGCACCTGGATGTCTGCTCTGCCTTATACCACTCCCGTGGGAAGCAATGTTTCGTCAAACCATTACAATCAGTATGGAGCCACCTTCGGCGGTCCCGTTTGGATTCCCCACTTTTTCGACGGCCACAACAAACTCTTCTTCTTTTATGCCTACGAACGTTATGTTGGTGAGCTAGCGCCTTCGCAGACCATCGGCACCGTGCCCACGGCGCCCGAGCGAACCGGCGACTTCTCCGCCTTGCTCCCCACAGTGCAGCTCTACAATCCGTATAGTATTGTGGCTGGAGGAAACCAAACCAACTACACAAGAAATCCAATTACGGACAACCAGTTATTCGCCGCTGGTACCGGCTTGACCATGAGCAACGTTGCTCAGGCATATCTGAACATGGTTCCCCCGGGCACCTACGTCGGACCCACTACAAAAGCAGACGGCGAGAACAATTACTTCGGCTTCTCGCCCAATATTACGGACTACCGCTCGCACATGGGTCGCATCGATTACAACATCAGCGACAAGGACAAGGTCTTCGGCGAGGCGCACCGCAGCCGTAATCTCAGTGAGGCCAGCAATTACTTTAATACCCCGCTGACCGGCACAAACACCGATACCATTATGGCCGGTGGGCTGGTGGAGGAGGTTCATACCTTCTCGCAAACACTTTTTCTCGACACCCGTGGCAGCGTCACACGGTATGACCTAAGGAACGCTGTCAGCAGCAGCGGCACCAACCCAAGCCAGTTGGGATTTCCAGCGTATCTCTCCCAGAACACCAAGGCGGCGATCGCAATCCCAAATATAGCTTTTTCGGATACCAGCTCCCCTCTGTCGTATGGTTCCATTGCGGGTTCGCTTGAAGACTTCGACACCATTCAATTCTTTTCAACGCTAACCAAGATCTGGAGATCGCACACCTTCACCGGCGGCGTCGACCTGCGTGCGTACAAGGATTCGACTGTTCCCGTTAGTACCAAAAGCCCTACCAATGGCAGCTTCACCTTTGGCAACGGTACTGGCACCAATGAGATGACGTCCACTAGCTCTGCCGCCAATCCAGGATTCGGCACTGCGTTCGCGCTCTTCATGCTTGGTCTTCCCACCAAAGGCTCTCAGACCATCACGCCGGCCCTCCAGTACAATAGCTTCTTGGATAGCTTTTTTGTCCAGGACGATTGGAAGGCTAGGCCCAACATCACCGTCAGCGCGGGAGTCCGTTTTGAACATGAGATTCCCGTAAATGAAAGCCAGAATCGCATGGTGAATGGCTTCGACCCCACGGCCAACAACGAAGCCGCGGGGCCTGCGGAGGCTGCCTATTTGAACGCTCCGAGTCCCTTGCTGCCCGCAGCATCCTTCCTGCCCACAGGCGGCGCGATCTATGCCTCGTCAAGTAACCGCAGCCCTTACACCCCGGCGTCTCTTTATGTGAGCCCCCGTCTCGGCGTTACATGGGCTCCATCAATTCTGAAGCAAAAGGGCGTCGTCCGCGCCGGATTTGGCATCTACACCAACCCCTTCAACGACTACGACATGGGGCAGTCATACGGCTATTCCGCAACCACCCAATTAGTGGCATCCGCCGACAGCAACTTTTCCACCCACACTTTGATCAACGATCCCTTTTCCTCGACCACCAGTCCAATTAATCCGATTCAGTCGCCAACAGGTAATAGCCTTGGGGTGAACCAGAATCTTGGCGCCGGAATGGTGTACTACGCGTCCGTCAAGGTGCCTTACTCCGAGCGCTTCAGTCTGGATACCCAGTATCAGGTTGGAAACACCATCCTGATCGACATCGGCTACCTCCACAATCACCAGGTGCATCTCTCTTACAGCAACGCGGTCAGTTCGATTCCGCTGCTGCCATATCTGAGCACTTCGCCGTATTACAGCATTCCCGCAACTAACCTGCTTACGGGTGCCACCTACACCGGTGGTCCAGCGACAACCAACATCGCGAATCCCTTCTTAGGCGTTACGGGAGTTACGGGCACCATGGCAACAGCAACACTCCTGGCTCCCAGTTCATTCCTCCAGACAAATCCCGTGTATAGTGGCGTCACGGAGCAGTTAATTCCGGGTTCGTCCTCGAAATACGATGCACTGAACGTCCGCGTGGCCAAGCACATGGGACACGGCCTGATACTGAACGGCGTCTTCGAATGGTCCCGTTTGTTGGGAACGTTTAACCAGCTGAATGCCGGCGGACCGCTCAACTACGGTGAAACTACCTCCGATTATCCCTTCCACTTCGCGGGTTACGGTACTTATCAACTGCCCTTTGGACGCGGCCGGCAGTTCTTCAACCAGAACCGCATTGTGGACGGCTTCATCGGCGGATGGCAGGTTTCAGCCATCTACGAGTTCCTCTCCGGCCAGCCAATTCAGTGGAACAACGTCATCTACTTGGGAAATGGCTTCAAAGACCTCCACAACAAGCAGCATAGTTCGGCCAACAGGCTTGGCCTACCTGTCTTCAACACCTCCGTCTTCGACCAGGCCGTCTGCCAGAGCGACCCCATCAACGGGGTCAGCACCGTCACAAAGTGCGTCAATAACCCAACATTGGCTACCAACAATCCCAACGTTCAGCCAAACGGAGAGAACTTCCGCACCTTCCCGCAATACCTGATGCGTCAGGACTACACCAGCAACTGGGATGGGGCTGTCCAGAAGAACATCACAGCATACCGTGAGACCAAAATAGAACTGCGCTTGGACGGCTTTAACCTCTTAAACCGGCCGCAGTACAACACGCCGACCGTCAGTCCAACAAGTGCCACCTTCGGCGAAACGTCTGGCGTTTACGGCGGTACGAGCGCACGTCAGCTCCAGGTAGGCGCGCACATCGTCTTTTAACTTTGCGTTTGGCCAAACTAAGGCCGAGGAGACGCACCCCTCGGCCTTTCTTTTTTGTGCAACAGCTAGTTGACTGTCTCTAAAGTTCATAACAAAACAGAGGCTGTCATTCTGAGCGGAACCCACCAAAACACGCTGTCATCCTGAGCGAAGCGCAGCGGAGTCGAAGGACCTGCTTCTGCTTTTGCTGTCGCTTTTCGTAGCACTGTGGTTGGATACCGATAAAATCCAAGATTACATTATTTCCGAAGTTGCCCTAGCCACTGCGGCATGCTTTTCGTGGATTTCTTCCCAATACCAGCCATTTTCCGCAGCCTTTTGCCGCGAAAATCTCCTGCCCACGGACCCATTTTTTGCGGATCATTCCTCGCGTCCTGCTAATCTGAATCCTGAGCATCACCCAGCGGTCGGGGAACTGAAGCCTACCCCCTCCCCCCCTATTTATATTTTCAAAACCTTGCAGATTAATTCAACGGACAATCAGCTAAAACGGACAGAATACTTCGCATCCTGTTTAAGCAATGCAGTAGCAGTTCCGTCGCTTGCTTGAGTAAAGCGCAATGACCTGCTTCCATCGGCAATGCTGGCGATCTTTTGTCCCTTCGGTGCTGCCAGGTGAACCTTGGTATCTTGATTGGCTTGCAGTATGGCGCTAGTCGCTCTTCCGTCGCGCCAGGCACAGTCCACCTCGAAGCCGCCTCGGGCACGCAATCCGCGAAAGCTGCCAGTCGGCCACGCTTTGGGCAATGCAGGCAAAAGCCGCACGACTCCGCTGTGGCTTTGCAGCAGCATCTCCACCAAGCCCGCCGCGCCGCCCAGATTACCATCGATCTGGAAGGGCGCATTTGCCTTCATCCCGCACACATCGAAAAGGTTGCCTCGAGTCGAATGCCGCAGCAACTCCAGCACACTGCGATAGGCAGCCTCGCCGTCTTCCAGCCGCGCCCAGCAATTGATAATCCACGCTCTGCTCCAACCTGTGCTGCCGCCGCCATTCTCCAGCCTGCGCTCCAGCACCTTACGCGCGGCTTGCGCCAGTTCCGGCGTCCCACGTAGCGTGATTTGGTCGTCCGGATACAGCGCAAACAGATGCGAGATGTGCCGATGTCCCGGTTCTGTCTCCTCGTAATCCTCATTCCACTCCTGCAACGCCCCGTTTTTGCCCACCTTGAGGTGCGGCAACCGCTTCGTTGCAGCCTGCACCTCGCTCCGAAGCTCTTCATCCATGCCCAACAACTCGCTTCCACGTACCACCCTGTCGAATACTGCGCGGATAATCTCCGTATCCATCGCCGGTGACATGCACAGGCTGGCCGTCGACCCACCCGGCAGTCGAAACTTGTTCTCTGGAGACTGGCTCGGTCCACTCAGCAGCGTTCCATCCGGCCCTACAACAAGGTAATCCAACAGAAACTCGGCAATCTCCCGCAGTCGTGGATACGCCCGCAGATGCAGGAATTCCCGGTCGCCACTAAACGCATAATGCTCCCAAAGGTGCAGCGAAATCCACGCTGCGCCCATCGCCCACACGCCCGCCTGTACATGGTCCACTGGTATCGAATCGCTCCAAATATCTGTATTGTGATGCACGACAAATCCGCGCGCGCTGTAATACTTTCGTGCTGTCTCGGCTCCAAACGGGCGAGTCATGTCCAGTAGGTCAAACAATTGCGGGTGCAGCTCTGCGAGGTTACCTGTCTCGGCAATCCAGTAGTTCATCTCCGCGTTGATGTTCACCGTAAATTTTGAACCCCACGGCGGATCAAGGCTCTCGTTCCAGATTCCCTGCAGATTCGCCGGCAAGGTTCCTGGGCGGCTGCTCGCAATCAGCATGTACCGTCCATATTGAAAGTAAGTCTGCAAAAGTCCAGTATCTTCGCCGCCATTTTTCACCTTCTGTATGCGCTTGTCCGTTGGCACATCGCACAGCGGGTCCGCGCCGTCATGGAGGTGAATCTCCGTACGCCCCGCAAACTTGCTGTAATTGTTCACATGCTCAGCGCGTAACTCTCGATAGGGTTGGGCAACGGCCGCTTCAAGATTGCGCCCACAGGCTGCAGCCATTCCCATTTCATCACGCTCGCGAAAATCCGTTGCCGCCGCCACCAGCAGCGTAGCGGCTCGCGCATCATTAATCCGCAACGAGTCTCCCTCGGCGTGTACAGAACCGCCCTCGGCAATCGCCTTCAATTCAGCACGAAATGTCACACCCACCTGCCGTTCCTGCGTGGCCGGATCGATCGTCGGCTTCACAGGACGCGCCACGCCGGCCATCACCAGCCGGTCGTTGTCCATTGCTTTTGTCTCGCTATGCGCAGGCCGGTCCATTTTTACCGTTAGAGTCATTGGATGGCTCGACTCCAGACGCACGACGATCATGTTCAGGGGCCCGGAACTGAACACCTCACGCGTCCACTGCACGTCACCCGCGGAGAAGCGCGTCTTCACCACTGCCGCATCCAGATCCAGCTCTAACCGATAGTTGTCCACCACCGCTGGCACGTCCTTGAATTCCAGCCACAGATCACCCAGCGCCTGGTAGCAGGGCAAACGGTCCGGAACCCCCATCATGACCTGCTGCGCCAGCGCCTCGGCTTCATGCACCTTGCCGGCCAGCAGTAGTTTGCGCACCTCCGGCGTGCGGTTCGCCTGGGGATTGTTCCTGTCCCGCCGCTCTCCCGCCCACACCGTCTCTTCATTCAGTTGCAGACGCTCCTTAGCCGTTGCACCAAAAACCATGGCGCCTAGCCGCCCGTTGCCCACGGGCAAAGCGTCCGGCCAACTGGCTGCGGGCTGGTCATAAAAGATACAGTGGCTGCTCGCATGCGCATCGGTCACGTCAACATCAGCGCTCCATGCTCTCAAAGCTTGCTGCTGCGACAACGCCGCACCTGCCAACGCCGCATCGCGCAAGAATCGTCGCCTACTCCATCTTCGCCGCGCCACAGTTTCTCCTCTATCCCTTAAGCAGTAACGCACTGTTCGGCCTTATGTACAGCACACCATCCTGCAAGGCGTTGCCGTGCTCCCTGGTCAGGGTTACGCCCTGCTTCGCATCGATTGCCGGACCGGTCAAGAGCCAACCTTCACGCGTGTTGCGTAGGGGCGTTTCCATCGCCACTGCTTGTTCCGTTTTGTTGATGGCGAGCACGAGCAGCACGCCATCCTTCTGTGCCGCAAAGGCGCGCACCCTATCGCTGCTGCATACAAGCGTCGATTGCACCAGCGTACCTCCAACGAATTCCTTCGCCAGCTCCATCCCAAAGTACTCCGGGCGCGGTAGAAATCCATTCTTTGAGCTCCCAGTGATCGGCGTATAGAATCCACTTCCACCGCCGTGCAAGTTCACGCCCGCGCAGCCCATTGCAGCAAAGCTCAACATCATGTCCAGTACCCACAGAGCGCTGGCTAGTGTGTCGCTCACGCCTTCCTGTCCACCGTTCCAGCACGAGTTCCCCTCGCACATCCGGTAAGGCAGTCTCGCGCCGCGCGCCGCTTCCATTGCTATCTTCAAATCGCGCTCCAGTTTGGGGTCCGGTGACAACAGTTTGTCCATGGTCACATCCTTCGCCCCCGCCGGTCCCATTGCGTAGTAGTGCGAAGTCAACATCACCACGTCCATTGCATCCTTCTTCACGTCATCTGCAAATCCTGTCACGTAAGCCATCTTGTTGGAAACATCCGGTCCTGCGAACTTCGCCTGCGGAACCCGCTCCAGCACCGACTTCCGCGCCACAACCCATTCCTTCCAATAGTCGGCATAGGTCCACGTGGATGACCGGTAGCGATTGCGCCACGCGTCCGGTTCGTTGCCTAGTTGGAAAGCAATCAGACGCTGTCCCAAAATACTGTAAACATAAAACGCTTCTTCCGCAGCGCGCTCCACCCGGCCGCGACCCAGATTCAATCCGTATAAGCAGCGCCAGTCCGTCGCATCCAGAAATGCGCTTAGATTCCGCAAGCTCTTCGGAGTAACCGGTGTGTCGCTCTTCACGTTCTTGCTGGTGTCTGGTCCCACGGCATCGAATGACGGCGGTCCAGTTTGCTCGTGCGTTGTAAACGCCGTAAACTCGCTAGTTCCACCGCCGAGCCGTAGTACACCCTGCTGGCCCAGCCCGCGGAACAGGGCAATCAGTGCTTCGTTCCCTGCCGCAAAGAACTCAGGATTGGCCAACTGCGCAGACTCATAACTCAACCCCGTATAGTCCAGAGGAATGATTGCCAGTTTTGTCGACCCATTCACAGTCATAGTTGCGTGCAAGATCTCTCCGTCATGCAGAGTTTTATTCTGTACCGCCAAAAGCCGAGGCACAAGGCAAGACGCTGCAACCGTCGATCCCGCACTGCGTAAGAATGCTCGTCGTTTCATCGCAGTTCCACCTCCATCACGCTCACTTTGCCTACTGATGTCAGCGGAATCTCCACCATAACTGCCGTCTGCTTCCCATCGACCCGCACCGCACTAACCCGGTTCGCATCGTCTAGAGGCATATGCACGACAAACTCGCGCGGCGTTCCATGCGGGTCTACCGTTATCCTCCAGAGCTTTGTATTTACGTGCTCCACGCTCAGGCTCACCTTTCCCCCGGTCGTCACCGGCGCATTCTCTACCGTCACTGACTTTCCTTCAGGAACCCAACTCTCCAGCAGGCCCGCCAGCAAATGTAACTTGCCCTCACGTTCATTCAGCAGCATGTCACGCAGCAGAAGTACCAGGTTAGCGTTGGCCCACGCCTCGGGCATATCGCCAGTGCCTTCCATGTTGCTGCGCTTGCTGTGTGGCGTCTCACATGCTCGCGGCAGATTTACGTCCACCAGAATCTCTTCCTTCCAAACCTTTGTCGTATAACTATGGTTCATGGCTGCGAGAAGCATATCTGCGGCCTTCTGCTTCTCTCCGCGCAGAAGATAAGTCTCGGCCATGTTCATCGATTCGCCCGCCCATACACCTGCCGGTCCAGCCCATGCCACATTGGTTGGAATTCCTTGCTTCTCCTCGCGTTCCATGCGCGCAATTAATCCCGTTACGAGCGGATTGTCCGGCGCAAAGATACCAGCCGGATACACGGCCAGAAACGTCTGCGAATATGCTCCCTCTGGATAGGTCGGCATTGCGGGAAGGTAGGCTGGCTTTGTCTTCTCCAGCGTCACCGCTTTCCGCACGCTCTCGCGTATATCCTCCGTGTAGGCCGCATATTCTTTGTCGAGCCAGACCGCGTCATTCTCATGCCCCAGTGCTTTGGCAGCCTCGCTCGTGACCTTCTCCGCGTATGCTGCCAAAAAGTTGTGCGAGTAAGAATGCCCCTCCGGCAATCCAGAATCCCCATAACTCCATGGCAACAGCCCATACCAGTAAGTCTTTTCGCCTGGCTTCAACTTCGGTTCCGGCTCCGGTCTGCACTTAGATGAGATCATGCGCTTCACAGGCCGTGCTCCCGTCGGGACATCCTCGACGCCTTCAAGCGCCGTCTCCTCGCGATGATCCCTGATCCACTTCGCCGATCGCAGTAGATAGGGATACGCCTTCTCCAGCCACGTCCTATCATGCGAATATAAATAGTAATCCCATACCGCGGCAGCGTTACCGCCTGCGTTGTCCCACGCTGGCCAACCGCTTGTAGGTGGTCCATCCCACTCGCCGTCGTCGTTCATGATGTGAAAGGCATGCTCCACGCTCTCACGCGCCGGTTGCAGATAATCGGCCACCTCCATCGCGCGCGCCTGAAAGTACTCGCCTCGTCCCCAGTACTCTCTGTAAACTGCCGGTCCATCCAGCGCCCACAGATCGCCCTGAGCGTCGTACTCGGTCAAGATCAATACATACGCAATCGACGAATAGTAAAAGTCGTTCAACTCTTTTTGAGGGAACTCAACCTTGGTCCCGCGCGCCCACAGAGTGTCCCACTGCGCCACGGCTCTTTTCAGCAGCGCCTCGCCACCTTCCTGCGACAACTCTCCATTCCGAGACGCCTGCCATTCATAGGGGAGTTCCACCCACAGCGTCTTCACTTCATGCGCAGGAACGCGGAGACGCAGTGCCACGGTTAGACCATTGCCTTCGGTAGTCAACGCAGCTCCTGCTGTCTCTTTTACCAGAGCTACATCCTCGCCACTCCTTGTCGCAAGCGACTGTCCCACCACGTGTCCGGGAAGATTCCGCTCTCTTCCGCTCAGCTTAAGCACCGCATCAACCGCCGCCTCGCCCTCGTTATGAAAGCTGAGCCGAACCACATCCATGCCCATGGCTCCCGCGTTCTTGTCCGGAAGCTCGCCCAACTCCGCCTCCGGGTCCACTGCAAATGCCAACTCTTCCAGAGTTAGCCCACTCCCGCGTAGCATCGACACAACAAATGGATATCGCCCACTGTAGAGCTCTTGCCCACTCACTGCGAGCGGCTCCGTGCCGGCAAACGGTTCGATAGCCAATTCGCCATCCATCTGGCTGCTAAAGCCGATTGGCGTATCCAGTGTTTTACGCTTCAGGCTCCATTGCGACCACTTTAGGTTGCCCTGCTTGTCTACGATCGTCTTGTGGCTACCCATCGGCAGCCCAATCAAACTCTGCGCATCGGTGTTCGACCAGCGATGGTCGATTGTTACTTGCGCAGAGCCTATTCCCGTGCAAGACAAGGCCACAAGGCACACAAAACCGTGCTGCTTCCAACTCACAAGACACCTCTCTTGCACCAAAAAAACGATGAACTATAAGTATAATTGCGGTGTCTCTATAGAAGCGCGAAATCAGTCTCGGGATATCCTTCTCTACTCCGCCTTCAAAGTAGAAAGCACCATTATCTCTCCCGGCTGCACGACAATCTCCGCGGGGACGGCGGAAACGGCGTTCTCTTCTTCTGGTCCTGTACGCTCCATCTCCACCCATGGGTGGGTTGCGGCGCACACCGTGACGTTGCGTGCCGTTGCCGCCCGATTCACCAGCACGAGCGTCTCGTTCTGCCCGTTCGCAAACGCCGTCGCCAGCAGATCTGGATCGCTACTGTCTGCGCCGACGCGTGTCATGCCTTTCACGATATGTCGGCTGTAAGCCCCGATCACGCGTAGCTGAAAACTGGTTGCCACCGGAACCCACCCACGCATCCGATCCGGCGACATCAGCGCCCGCGACCCTGCAAAGGTTGGTTGCTCCACATCGAGTAGCAACCAGCAATAGAGAAGCCCTATCGCATCTAGTTCAGTCAAATTCTTATGGTAGAGTTGCGCCGCCGTCAGGGCAATCCGATACGAAGGTTCCTGGTAATGCGGATCATTGAAACATATCTCTGTCGCAAGAAAATCTTTTACTACGCTTGCTTCATGCATGGCTCGCATCCGTGCGTCGTACATATCAGGATTGGCCATGAACTCCTGAAAGTCGTACTCATGCACGGCTGTGTAATCGATCGCACGCCATACCATCGCATCCTTGCGTAGCTCTCTGGCCCGCTCTACACCAAAAAACATATAGCTCGCATCGGCCATATGAATCTTTGTCTGTGTAAAACCAGCCCTGTCTAACTCCCGCCTCAGAGTTAGAACCATTGCGTTGAAGACCGCCGGCGGCTGCTCTACCTCGTTTTCAATGCCCACAATCAGCGGCGCCGATCCAGTCTGCGCCTGCTCCTTCTTGCAGTAAGCAACCACGATCCGCGCATACTCGTCAGGATTCGCAGCGAGCTTCACCGGCTTATTCCAGGCATCCATAATCCGCGGCCCGCTGTACTCCTCGGTGGCCCAGGAGGGCAGTGCCCACATCTCGTAGACCACGTCTCCGCCCAACTCCACGATGTGTTTGTTGTATTCGAAGCTCGACACCTCTCCATTGGGAAAGTTGTCACCGTAATAATGCGGAGTGGCGCTGGCCAAATCCTCCATATTGCTCAAATCCGGCTTGAGTTCTGATCCCATCGGATACTCACGCGACAAGAGCAAGTTATATCGCTTCAGTAGGCGCCAGTACTGGCGTTTACCTTCCTCGCTCAGCTCGGCATAAGCCGGAATGCTCGGGCTCCCTCCAAATCCAAGCATGGTCTGGTGGGTCTCGTCCGGCTTAATGGTCACCGTTGCCGCCTTCATCATCGGCTTCAGCAGCGACCCCTCCATAACGTCGTGTTCTGTTCGCGGAGCCGCATACATCAGCTGATGTCGCGTCACATCGAAGAGCAATGGCGCGTCCAGCACTTCCAAGCCGTTCACCAGTACACGCACAGCCAGGTGCGAGTCTGCAATCACAGTCAGGGTTCGCGCCTGCCCTGTATATTGTCGCTCTTTCTCAAATATCTTTTTCTCCGGATAATTACCCTGCTCGTCATAGAGCCCCATCGAATCGTAATATCTTTCCGAAAGCCGGACTTTACTTGAAGTCAGATCCACCGTAAAGCCTGCGTGAGGCCCAGTAAAGATCCAGCGGAGTGTGGTGCGTGACGGCACTTCGTCGTCCAGTACAATCGTTCGTTCAAACAGCGCCGATAGCTCTTCGTGAAAGTACTTCCGCGCGATCTCATCCGGCCGCGACCAGCCAGGCCCGGTTGGGCCATCGGAAACAAACCGGAAGCTTTCCGAACCTTGCCTGTCTGCCGCCTGTTGCGCCGGCAACTGCACCGCCTGCTGCGCCCATCCGCTCGCCGCGCACAGCAAAGACGCCAACAATCCAATTGTTCGCATATCACCAATTATTCTTGCCCGCAGGGTTGTACTGTCAATCACATTCGAAACTGAGCGTACTTTATTTCTGGCACGTCGCCGTTTTTGCGCCAAACGTTGAAGCCCGCGCGTTCCATCCGTCAACAAAGTATTACTCACCAACCCCCTCGCTTTGTTACCATTCTCTTTCATCCAGGAGATACCCATGCCCCTTACGCCAATCTCGCGCCGCAACTTCGTCAAATTCGCCGCAGCGGCAACTCTTGCAGCCTCCAACTCGGCTTCTTTTGCCCAGGAGGCTGGTGCTAGCCCTCTAACCACCGAGCGCGGCAAGCTTCCCTATCAGGAAGAGTCGCGTGCCCGTCGTATGGCTTGGTGGGAGCAGGCGCGCTTCGGCATGTTCATTCACTGGGGGCTTTACAGCGTCATCGGGCAGCAGGAGTGGGCGCTCGAGTCTGAAGGTATTCCCATTCCGCAATATGAAATTCTGGCCCAGCACTTCAAACCAAAGCCGGGCTTCGCTCGCGAGTGGGCACTCCTGGCCAAGCGCTCCGGCCAAAAATATATGGTCCTCACCACCAAACACCACGAGGGCTTCTGTCTGTGGGATACCAAGCTGACTAACTACAACGCCATGCAACAAGGCCCTGGCCGCGACCTTGTCCGTGAGTTTGTAGAGGCTGCTCGCGCCGAAGGTCTCCGCATTGGCTTCTACTACTCGTTAATGGATTGGCATCACCCCGACGGCATTCGTTGCGCAACCGACGAGGCCGCGCGGAAGCGCTTCGTCACATACACTCACGGTCTATTGCGCGAACTGCTCACCAACTACGGCAAAATCGATATTCTCTGGTACGACATAGATCAACCGCTCACACCAGAACAGTGGAAGGCTGACCGTATGAACCGCATGGTCTTTGAGCTTCAGCCCGAGATCATTGTCAATAATCGCAATGGCCTTGACGGTGATTTCTCCACACCGGAGCACAAGATCCAGGCCGACAAACGTGCGTGGGAATCTTGCGACACTCTCAATCTTGGTTGGGGCTATCAGCGATCGGACACCGAGTGGAAGTCTCCGCGACGCATTCTCAATGACCTCACCTCCTGCGCTCAGCAAGGCGGCAACTATCTTCTCAATATCGGCCCGGAGCCCGACGGCACGGTTCCCGCGGAGTCGGTGCGCATTCTCGAAACTTCCGGCCAATGGCTCGCTGTGAATGGGGAAGCCATTTATGGCACACAGGGCGGCGCTTCCATCAGCTTCGGCAACTACACTAACTTCACCCGCAAGGGCAACACCCTCTATATCCACGTCTACTTCTGGCCTGCTAATACGCCGGCCGCTCAATGGCTCTCTTTCTTTCAGCCGTCCACCGTTGTGGCCATCGGCGGCGTGCGCGCCAAGGTGCTCTCCGCCAAACTCCTCAAGACTGGCCAGAAAGTAGCGTTCACTCAAGATGCACTCGCGCTACGCCTCACCGGGCTGCCTGAGCAGGCTCCCGATGAACCTATCACCGTTATTGCTTGTGAGTGCGACGAGCCTCCGGTTGTCGACCACCACAAAATTCGGGCTGAGTGGCCTCGTTACGACGTTGGCCTCCGCGTTTAATCTGTGAAGTTTCAAGAGGTTGTCGATTCGATCTGAACGAGAGAAGCTGGTGGTGACGAGCAATCGGATTTTCACCGAGGAGACCGAATGGACTATCACCAGAACGTGCCCGACTTACCGTCCATGGTCGAGAGCTGTTGGCGATAATGGTTCTGGAACAAGGCTGCACCCAGCAAGCCCCAGCACGGGCCTTTCACGTAACCGCTAGACCCGCAGCCAAATGGGTGCGCCGTTACCGCCAGTTGGAGCGCGCCGGCCTCAAAGACCTCAGTTCAAGGCCGCATCACTCGCCCCGCCAACCCCCCTCCACATTATTGGAAAGGGTTTTTGCTCTTCGCCAGTTGCGCTGGAACGGCTGGCGCATTGCCCGCGAACTCCACTTTAGCCACTCGACCATCAGCTGCGTTTTGCGCCGCGCCGGGATGAATCGGCTGCGCTCGCTCGATCCTCCGCCGCCGGTTGTGCGCCATGAACACAAGCGACCTGGCGAGCTGATCCACTTC
>JBEKRS010000045.1:0-46883 GCA_049518535.1 Occallatibacter sp.
TAGGTAACATTCACTGCGAGTGCGGCTGGATTGGTCGTGACCGTAGCTGTGATCGGCGAGCCGCTATAAGTCTGCGATAGGTTGCTCAGTGTCACCGTGGCTGTTGCTGGGATCACTGTGAGGATTGTGGTGGGAGTAGATGCCGGAGGATATCCGTTGCTGCTGGTGTACGCCGCGGAAACCGTGTGCGTGCCAGCGCCCAGACCGGGCACCGAGACGGTTGCGACGCCGCTGATGAGGGTAGCGGTCATGGTGGAGCTATCGATGGTGAAGGTAACTGTGCCCGCTGGTGTGAGCGATGGACCGGCAACAGTGGCGCTGACCGTCACGGTTTGACCGTAGACGGGCGATGCCGGCGAGAAGGGATTAAGCACAATGGTGGCCGTTGGCGTGACGGCAGGTCCTGTGAGGACCAGCTGCACCAACGTCGGCGTAGAGAGCGCGGTATTGTGAATGTTGCCGTTGAAGGTGGCCGTGTCAGTCGTAGTAGCGAACGTTGTGGGTGTATAGGAGGCTGTAAGTGCACAGACACCGCCTATGGCTAGGCCAGAAGGCAATGCGCCGCTGAGAGTGCAATCGGTGGAAGCTGTAGCGACCAGGCCGTAGTCTGCCGTGTCGGTCTGGCTAATCGAAGTAAGTGTCAGTGCAAAGTTTCCAGACTCAAGCAGCGAGACCGGTTGCGATGGGGCGGCAGCGCCCTGGAACTGCACATATGCTTGCGTGCGATTGAGCTCGAGAACGGACCCGCCCGAGCCGGTGTAAAGATTGCCTTCGGTGTCAATCGCCAGGGACGCGGGCACCAAACTGGCCACAGTAAAAGCTGAGCTGTTGCTGCTGGCCGGTACGGCAAGGATGTCCGCCGTGTCGGCGATGAGCAGGTTGCCGGCAGCATCGGTCACCACGGCCGCGGGAGCGACAGCCGAGGTCGATACAGTGGTAATCGTACCGCTGGGATTGAAACGATAGAGGGCAGGCGCGCCCGGATCTGCAACCAGCAAGTTACCGGAAGAATCGATAGCCAGACCCTCGGGCTTCACCAGCGTTCCCAGAGGCAGCATGCGCTCTACGCCGGTAATGGGATTGATCTCATATACCGCCTGCGCAGAATAATCGGAAACATAGAGATTGTTCAACGCATCGACGGCCAGACCGGCGGGTGTGGTGAACGTGAAGGGCAAAGTTGAAACCGTGCCTGTGGGCGCGATTTGCGTGATCAGCCCGGTAGAGGTGTCGGCTGCATAAACGAAGCCGCGAGGATCGACCGCAACTGCACCTGGAGCGGTGAGCGTTGCCAACGTGGTGGACGTTGCGCTGCTCCCCAGCTTCAGCGCGCTGGTAGCGAAGCGCAGAACATTCTTGCTATTGACATCGGAGACATAGACATTGCCGGCATTGTCGGTGGCCAGACCGGCGACGCTCAGGTTCGCGCCGAAGGTGGTTTGGGTGGCAGGATCGACCGTGGTCCCGGAGCCGCGTCCGATTCCGGCAAGCGCCAAGCTGGACTTGTTGCCGAGGACGCTGTTGACGGTGAGCGGCGTAGAACGCGCGCCAGGCACCAAGGGAGCAAATTCAGAAGTGATCAAGCTGTCGGTCGTGCCGTCGAGGTTGGCGGTGGTAGCGGGCGAGCCCAAGGACCACTCGGTTGATGTGAATGCCAGGCTGTTGCTGAAGGCCAGGCCGTCATTGGGCACGAAGTGAAGCAGGATAGACTGCGAGGTGGGCGTGGATCCGATCGCAGCCGTGGGCGAAACGAGACCCGTGATTACCTCGCGAATAAGACCGTTGGTCGAGTCGGAGACATAGAGATTGCCCTGAGTATCCGTTCCCGCACCGAGGCCGTTGCCGCCATTGCTGCCAAATTCGGCTTGAGTAGCGGGGCAGCCGTCTCCAAAGGTGTCCGTAGCGCCGGTGCATGCCGTCGTGGCATTAGCCGCAATGGCGCGCAGATAGCCGGTATGGAAATCCAGGAACCAGACAAAGCCGTTGCTATCGGAGATGTAGAGGTTTCCGCTGTTATCCATGGACAGCTTCTGCGGAGCCATCGCAACGTTGGTGGCGAAGGTTGGATAGGTCCCAGTGTAAGTCCCGGATGATCCGTTGCCGGCGATGGTATAGATATCGCCGTTCACCGGCGAGATACCCAGAATGCTCAACAGCGCATCGAGTGGCGAACCGCTCCCGCAAGTGACGCAGACGACGCGAATTCTTCCTGCCGAATCGGCGATATATACATTCAGATTCGCGTCTACAAAAACTCCTTGTGGGTTGTAGAAATTGGCGGCTGTTGCCGGACCACCATCCCCGGACGAAATCTTGCTCGTGCCTCCGATACCCGCGAAGGTATGGATATTCCCGATCGTGTCGACGACGCGAATCTTGTTGTTCGCGGTTTCGGCGATGTAGATGTTACCGAGGCTATCACCCCATGCGCTGCGCGGTTGATCGACTTCGGCCGAGATAGCAGCGCTACCGTCACCGGTAGATCCGGCGGTGCCGTTGCCTGCAACAAGGTACATGAGGCCGGTGGAGACTTTTACCTCGTAGACCTTGTTGCCGCTGTAGTCGGGAATAAAGATGTTACCTACCGCATCGGAGGATACGCCGCGGGGCTTGCTGAGACTGACCAGGGTGGGTGTGCAGCCGACGGTTGCGGTGGGAAGGCATGCGGTACCCGTAACTCTGCCGGCAAAGTTGGTGATGACTCCGTTGGGTGCTATGCGGCGAATCAGTTGCGCACTAATGTCGGTCAGATAGACACTGCCGAAAGGATCGGCATCCACGCCGCGCATATCGTCGGCGGCGGTGAAGGCGATCGCTGTAGCTTGGCAACCGTCGCCATATTTATCGGTGGCGCCAGTGCATAACATATTGCCGCTACTGGGAACCACGGCCCCACCACCGGCAATGTTAGTCATGATATAGGGCAACGCGATCGGATTGCTGGACAGTTGAATGATATTTGTCGCGGGTGTGACGGCAATGGTAATGGCCGTAGACGTCGAGGGCGAATATGGACCGGTGCCCGCATAGCTCGCGGTGACATAGTAAGTGCCGACCGCGAAATTGTTGACGAAATATGTAGCTGCTCCATTAGTCGAGGCAACGGAGCCAAGCATGGTCTGGGTACCTCCAACGGTAGTGGAGTAAGCGAAGGTAACAAGCGCCGACGCGGGCGTCCCAACCACGGAAGTAACCGTGGCCGTCAGCAAGATCGGGTGACCCAAGGGTGCAGTAGCTGGATTCGCCGAAACCGCAGTCGTGGTGATGGCCGCGGTGACCGTAACCGGGGCTGGAGGAGTGGACGTGGAACCGGCATTCACGGCGTCTCCGCTATAGATTGCGGTGATGCTGAAGGGCGAGATGCTAAAGGGCAGTGTGATGGTGGCCGTAGCGGTACCAGAGATCAAGGGTGCGGTGACATTGGTAGCGCCGTTTACTGTGAACTGTACCGTGCCGGTAGGGCTGATGCCGGTAACGGTGGCCGTAGCCGTGACTGGACTACCATAAGGCACTGAACCCGGCACGACGGCCAACGACGTGGTCGTCGCGCTCAGGCTACCGGAGTTAACCGTGATGACATACGGCCCTGCCGTCGAGTAGGCAGTTTGCCCGGTCGCGAGTTTGTAATTGGAATCGCCCGAGTAGGTGGCGGTGAAGGTGTGGGTGCCGGCCGAGAGACCGATCAGCGGGATCGAGATAGTGTCGCTCGTTCCCGTCAGAGTCGTCGTGGTTGTGTTGCCATTGAGAGCATCTGTCAGCGTTACGGTGCCAGTAGGATAGGCCGCGCCTCCCACAGTCGGGGTCAAGATCACCACAGCCTCCGCGTTCTGGCCAAAGGTGATGGTCTGCGGCAGGCCTGTGGGACCGGTCAGTTCCGGAGCGATGTAAGTGAAGTTGCAGGTGGGCGGATTCAGGCTGGTCGCCGTAATGTTATTGGTCAGGGCGTCGTTGTTAGCTGGGACATTGACCAATGCCTGAAACGCGCTGATGAAGTTAGCCGACACTTCGCCCGGACCGACGGTGAGATTCGCATATTGGCCAGAACCGCCGCTAAAATTCCCATTGCTCCAAACACTTGTGGATTCGACAGGAATCGTCGTATTGACCAAGGTAGAGATTGCGGATGGGAAGGTCACGTTGTCCAGCGTGACATAAAGAGGATTAATAACCGGGCTGGGATTGCCACCGAAATTAGTGTTGAATTCTCCCGTGTACTCTTCAGTTCCTGCGCCGGAATCATCGTTCATGAAGACGATATTCTGCATCAAGATGTTCTTGAAATTCGGGAAAAACGTAGCAGAATCGCCGTTACTGTAGTACGGCGT
The DNA here is from genome assembly GCA_049518535.1 of Occallatibacter sp. Classification (GTDB taxonomy): domain Bacteria; phylum Acidobacteriota; class Terriglobia; order Terriglobales; family Acidobacteriaceae; genus Telmatobacter. The sequence continues at coordinate 4,326 of JBEKRS010000045.1, forward strand.
GAACTGAACATCGACCTTGTGGTCGAGGAAGCACGAGTTGGAATACTGAATACCTGTAACCAAACCGCCGCGGTCATTGGCAGACTTGATGCGAACGGCGGTCGAGTTGCCGTCTGCCGCACCGCCAGCGAAGGTTCCAGTATTGCTTACAGTACTTCCGAAGCCTGCAAAGCCGTTGCCGGCGGACATATTTCCGTCGAATAGCACATTACTGACGCCCGCCTCAGTAATGCTACCGATGGACTCGCCATGACCAGCGAAGAAATGGTCGTTGGTGACGGAGATATTCTGCGAAGCTACTGTGTTGGCTGCTCCGACGGCTACGTTGTCGTCTCCATCGGAGATCCATGACTGGGTGATAGTGACATTTTGCGCGTTGCCGGGATCGATTCCATCGGTATTACGCGAAGTGGTGGGCGTGACGATCTTCATATCCCAGGCGGTAAAGCCATTGACTCCCTGGCCGCCAGTCGTTGAGACATGGAAGAGCGGTGAATTGCGCAGCGTGATCTTATAGAGTGTGACATTGGTGGCGTTACTGATCTGGATAAAGCGTGGATTCTGCTGATTGCCACCAGAGTTAGCGATGCTCGACAATCCCCACCAACTCTGGCCCGCGTAGGGTGAGATGGCGTTGATCAGTGTGTCGCCGCCACGGCCGTCGAGCTTGCCGAAGCCCATAATTCCGACGTTAGAAACAGGGTTTGCCGAGGTGCCGATCTGGATCAAGGGCAGGCAGGAAGAAGTTGCGCTGCTTGAGTTGACCGTGCCGCAGGTGTGTGTGCCGGCAACGATGTCGTAATCCTGCGCGTTGCGCGAGAAGTAGACAAAGACGCCGGGATCGACCAGCAGCGTGACATTCGACGGCATGGAGAGCGGTCCAGTCAGATACGCGTTGTGACCGGCTCCGTCCACCGAGAGTTCAACTGCCTGTCCGGTACCGGCGCAGTTATTGAGCGCGGTCTGGATGCGCGCGCCATCGGGATTGGTGACGGTGGCATCGACCGAGGCGGGAATGTCGTCGTTGATCGAAGTCAGCGCCGCGGCTAACTGCTTGCAGACGGCCGGGAAGACCGGTTCGGTAACAGTGCGGCTGTCGCCGGTAGCCACGGGCGCGGTCTGCGAGGTGGACGTAACAACGAGCATGCCATTTGTGAAAGCGAAGGTATAGTTGCTGGCCGCGAGCGTGCCGGTGGTGATGGTGATCGGATAGTCGCCCACTGCGCCGCCTGTCGCGATCGTGGTCAGTGAAGGCGCTCCACTTAACACACTGGAGGTATCGGAATTCACATAACCACTAGTGGTGTAAGTGAAGGTGGGCAACGCACCGCCCAAAATCATGGTGGCGTTATTGGCCGTCACATGCAGAACGGCCTGGTTCACCGTAAAGGCCACACCGTTGGAGTTACTGGCGCCAAAGGTGACTTGGTCGTCCGAACTGGTAGCTCCGACGTAGCTGGCAGTCATGGTCTGCGCGCCCGCGGGAACGCCGCTCAGCGAGAAGGTGCACGTGCCGGTGGAGCTAGCTAGTGCGCAGTTGCCCAGGATCTTCGAGCCCGACAGCAGGTTAACCGTGCCGTCGGGAATTTCGCTGCCCGATGCGGGTGTAACTGCCACTGTGCCGGCTATCGTGCCGCCATAAGTGCTGCTGGTGTTAGTGACCGTAAGTGCGGTGGTGGTGCTGATAACTTGAGCCGCGATGGTAATGGTATACGGAGAGGAGGTGCTGCCGGTGAAGTTCGAGTCGCCGCCGTAGACCATGGTGATGCTATGTGTGCCGGTCGCCAGCTTGTTTGTGGTCAGATAAGCTTCGCCGCTGGCATCAAGCGATCCCGAAGCCAGTGTCGTGCTTCCATCCATGAAGGTATATGTTCCGGCGGGAATGACACCTGCGCCGGGCGTCTGCGGCCGGCCAAGGATGGTTACGCTGCTGCCTAACTGAAGAGTGCCCACGTTGGTGGTCGGGGCAAAGGAGTTCACCGCACTGGCCAACGCGGCTATTGGGTTCCAGGTGGTGGGCATGCCCGAGTAACCGCCGGTCGTCGAAACGGGGGTGGAAAGGAAGTTCAGCGGGTAGTAGGGCGTCGCTTCTGCTGCAGTCAGCTGCGTTTTGATGGTGTTCGAGGCCTCTAGCGTCCCCGGATCGGTCGACGATGTTTCGCGCGTTCCCGTAACACCGGCGCCGATGTTGTTGCCGGTCGGAATCACTCCGCCGGCTGCGGTTGTGGGATAGAACAAGATCGCAGGATACGGCGAAGTTCCCACCGCTGGATCAGTGTAAGTCTGAGTGTTGAACTCGGCATAGGTCGAGGTCGGCAGGTTAGTGTCGCCCGAAAATTCAATCCAACCAACCGGATTCACCTGATCCACGAAGGAGTTCAGCATGATCCAGGTCGAATACTGTCCATAGGGGCGGCCGTAGTAAAGGCCGGTCATGCCTGTGCTCTGCGACATCAACGTGCAGGCATTGCAGATGTAACCGCTCAGATAATCACTGGCGCTGCCAGTTTGAGCTCTCTTGTTCTGCGCTTCAATGGTTTCAGTGCCAGTCGCCGTAGTGCCGTGCCATGTGGTGAAGAAGTTGGTGTGGTCAAAGACCATCGCCGCATCGCCAAATACATAATCCACGTCGCCGGTGATCAATCCCTGCCACATATATTGACGCGCCGGAACAAAGGTGCTGCCGGCGGTTCCCTGGTAGGCGGCGTAGAGCGTGTCCTGCTGGCTAGTCAGATTGACATTGTTCAGAATCGCCTGATCGGACTCAATCCACAATGCCAGCGCCTGCGAGCCGCACTCTGTTCCAGCGTTGTACATGGACTGCAGTGTGCCCGTGCCGGTGCAGCTTACGCCGAGACTGGCACCTGAGGGGGTGGAGATGGTCCTCAGCGGATTGGTATTGTAAGTGTTCTGAATGGTCAGATACTCGGCGTAGAAACCGGCCGGCGAGAACGAACCGGTGACCGCTGTGGTTCCCATAAATCCGTTCTTGCTGACATCAAGGACCGCCGAACCTTCGTCGCCGCCTATTTTAGCGGGTCCCAATGTAAAGCCCGCAGGGGCAGTGGAGAAGTTGCCATTCTCGTCGGTAAGGATCACCTGTGTCGCATTGCCGCCCAGGCCGCGCAGATGAACATTCGGATAGCTGATAGCGTTCTGACCGGAGTAAGTTCCGGGTTTCAGGTAAATCGTTCCACCTGTAGCTGGCAGGGCAGTCAATGCGGCCGTCAAGCTAGTGTAGTTGCCGGTACCATCAGCGGCTACGACGTTAGTGGAAGCGCCCACCGCAGCGGTGGTGGTGGCCTGAGTCACGGTGTATGTTCCACCCGATATGGACGACGGGACATAGTCGATTGAGTCACTGGGAACGAACGTTGCGCCAAGCGCGTAAGTGCCGATGGGCAGATATGTGGAGGCGTCGATGGTCGTATTCGAGTATTGGGTGCAATTGCCGGAGGTACAGGTTGCCGTGTAGACAAAGTTTCCGGCGATACCGCTCGGCGTCGCAGTCGCGTTCAGTACGGTGGTTCCGATGGACGCGCTCACCTGCTGAGTGACCGCTCCCGGCGTCCAGTTCGCCGACGTGGACACCTGCCCGATGCTGAAGGGGGTTCCGGTGCTCGTTGAGCTACTCTCAAAGGTCGGGCCGGTTGAGGTGCCGCCGCCGTACGATGCATTGATGTTATAAGTGCCGGCGGGCAGTCCAGTCACGGATACCGTGGCGGAACCGCTGGTTGTGCTTCCGGCCTGCGCGAGTGCGGCGGAAGTAAACGTGGCGTAGGATGAACCGGCCACGCATACGGTGCTTCCCTGGCAGACCCATACGATTGGCGTTCCGCCTGGCGCCGCCGTTCCGGTGTATCCGGATGCAGCCGATGGGGCCACGGTCACAGTAAAGGTCGCTTCGGCACCGCTTGAAAACGTAGGCGAGATCGGCGTCGGGCCAGCGATTGACGTGCTCGTGTTATAGGTTGTCCCCAAATCAGTGCCGGTCAACGTCAAACTGCCCACCGTGGATGCAGGTAAGAATGCAACTGTGTTCGTTGCCGTGGCTGACATCGTCGCGGAAAGCGCACAGGCCTCGCCGGGCGACAAAACTCCAAGCGCATTGGCAACTACGCCGCAGCCGTTCAATGTGAAGAAGGGAGGTGCGACGGAGCCGGTGGTGGCCTGATTGCCCGCGTTGGTCAGTGTGCCGCTGCATGTAGCCGCCCCGGCGGTCAATTCTGTGCCGAAGTTGCAAGTGTCGGCGTCACGCACCACCTCGGTGATGCTGGCGATGCTGGAGTCGGCACTATAGACGTTACCCTTGCCGTCGACAGCAAGGCCTACGGGGCTGACCAGACCACTAAGGACAGTTACTGGACTGGTCAGACTGCCGCTGACGCTGATCGGACTCTCAAGAACAGACAGAGTACTGTCGTCCTGAACATAGACGTCACCGGCTGGATCAACCGCCAACGCCACAGGTGTCACAGTCGACAACAGCGTCGACTGGGTGTAACTGCCGGTCGCGCCCGGCGCCAGTTTGTAGACCGCCTTGGCGCCCTCATCGGCCACGTATACGTTGCCAGAGAGATCAACGGCCAGAGAGACCGGATTAGTTAGGCCGCCAGCCACAGTTGTTTGCTGTTGAACCACTCCATTTGTCACAGAAAGCCGGTAGATGGCAGAACCGCTGGCTTGGAAGTCGGCCACAAAGATGTTGCCGGCATTGTCGACGGCAACGGCTTGCGGAGTGGCCGTGCAGCTTGTGCAGGAGGGTGTATAGGTAAGAGATGCAGCCAAATTGTTGTAGACCGTTGGCGTGCCCGCGACGACGATGTTAATTTCCTCGATCGCCGATTCCCCGCTTTCCGTTGCGAAAACATTGCCGGCGGCATCTACCGCAATACTGGTGATCGCTTCCTGGGCCTCCCAAGGAATCCCATAGACCATCCCACCGATCGAAAAGTAAATATGAAGGCCGTGGGCTCCGTAAGCGTTGCCCGCTTCATCGACAGCCACGATGGTCGGAGTGCCGACGTTTAGGATCGGACTGGTGGTGAGCGGGATGGCGGAGCCGCCCAATGTTGCGCCATCGATAACCATCACCGAGCCTGTCACTTTGCTGCCTAGCGCAACCGTGGCGGAACCGTTGTCCCAGGTCCCAGACAAAACTGCAGGCAGAGTCACCGTAAGCGCCGCCGACCGTTGGCCTGCCGCGGATGGAGTTGAGGTAACCCCCACCGTGCAATCCACAGACAGATCGCTTCTCTGCGTGCATTTTGGCGTGATCACGGATGCAGCCGCAATATCCCCATTGGCCGACAATGCAGTTGCTGGCGTAGTGGAAGCGCCTATGGTTTCGCTTTCCGGGAAGTGAAGCAGGAGGGTTTGCGTCTGGGTCGTGCCCACCGTTTGCGCCGCCATGCCCTGCGCCAGTACCTTGCGCACCATCGTCAAATTGAGGTTGGTCAGATTGTCATAGATGTAAAGATTGCCCTGTGCGTCCACAGCCAGCGGCAGCGCGCTGCCACTATTACCAAACGAGGCAAAGGACCCCGAGGAAGAATTGCTCACCGGACAGCCGTCACCGATGGTGTCGATCGCCTTTGCGCCTAAACTGCCGACGCAAAAACTTCCCGAGGTGCTTGGGTTCGCGCCGGGGACCAACAGCACGCGAACGTAGCCCGTGTTGATGTCAAAGAAGTAAACCGCATTGCTGGCAGCAGTGCTGCTATAAACCCCGATGTAGACATCGCCCTGCGGGCTGATGGCAAGCCTGCGGGCACCGCTGGTCGAAATCGCGGTGCTGGTACCCAGAGTGGGCGTCGACGAAATTGCCGTTGCCCCGCCGCCGGCCAGCATGTAGATATAGCCCGGCGTGGGCGTAACGGAGGAGTTGTTGGCCTGAATGGCTTTGTACATCGCCACGCCCGCCCTGGCTACCGTCCCGGTAGCGCCTGCCGTGGTCGCGGCGCTCGCCGATGCCCAGCCTTGCACAAAGAGGACGCGCAGACCGCGTGTCGGGTCGACGTAGAGCATGTTGCCGGCCGCGTCCACAACCACGCCCGCTGCATAACTCGTGTTGGCAGGTTCTTCGCTGCTGGTGAATAGACAACCGTCGCCGATCGTGTCGGTGGCGGTGCCGGCAGTGCTCCATCCGGAGATAGCAGTGGTGCAGGCGCTGCCCTTGGTGGTGGCGCCAGTGTTGCCGTCGGCGATAGTGTAGACATATCCCGGCGTAATCGTAGGCCATGCGGTATTTTGTGCCAGCACCGCGTAGAGCGGATTGCTGAGTCCGTTATATGAGGCCGGTCCCACCACCACGCGCCAGCGTTCCGTCGCAACCGAGGAGCCAAGATCAGCGTAATAGACGTTGCCGTAGACGTCTGCCGTTGCTCCATCAGGGTTGAGCGTCGTGCCGCTCGTCGTGCACGAACTGGTCTGGAACGTGGAGGTGCTGTAGGTCGAGGAGGCTGTCATAAAGCCTGGAGCATTATCCAAACCCGTCGCCTTGGTTCCCCCGCTGCCCGTGGTGCAGCCCGCCACCAGCCCCATGAAGCCCACCTGGACCTGAATCGGGCTTGAAGCTGATGGAGAAGGCGTACCCGTCGTGCACAACGGTGACGCCGCGCGACAGAGAATATGCACCATGTTGTTGCTATAGTCAGCCAGCAAAACATTGCCGTAGGGATCGATGCCGATGTTGCGCATGCCCGCGACGGTCTTCGTGCTGGCAAACGCGCAGCCGTCACCGCTGGACGAGATGGCTCCCGAGCAATTCGACGTGCTGCCGCCGGTGAATGTGCTGGTCGTGCCCGCACTCTGATTCACCATGTAAACCTTGCCGCCAATGTCATCCGAGATAAAGACGTTGCCGTATGTATCCACGACCACGCCGCCACGCGCTGCTGCTCCCGAGGAGCTATCCAGCGTGGTCATAGTGGTGGGAAACGCGACAGGCGTCTGAGCTATGGTGCAAAACGGGACAAAAGTAAAAAGGACGGCTATGATCCGGGCGGCAAGGCGGAATTGAGGCAGCATGACATTATCTCCAAAAACTGCGCGGGGCAGGGTTGAATCGGGGGACCTGAAAACTGGGGCGTAGGTAGCAACGACTTGCGGGCAAAGGTGGTCAGACCTCTAGAGCGAAAGAATTATCACGATGCGCACGAGCATGTGTCAACTGAATTCTTTTAGCGTTGGAACGGCTTTTTCTAAATTGCTTGTATTCATATGTTTAAAAAATAGTATCCAAAAGCTCTATCGATCAATTCGCTGATGTGTTTGTGAAGAGAGTGTTTCTCTAGCGTCGTGGCCGACAGGAAAATTACCATCCTAACAACTAAGTTATTGACCTGAATTTGCAATGTGCAGGAGAGGTGAGAGGCCAAACTACCAATCGGAAGTTATCGCCGAGTACCCTGAGAATGAACCCCAGCGTGCGACTAATCGCCCGAAGGGTACCCTGGAACGTTGGTGACTAAGGTCACGCGCATAACTCCTCTTCTCAGGAACCCAGTTGGCGTGGATTGCAGAGTTATCTGGACAGTTATAGTTAAATTGACCAAACATGCCAGGGATAGTGGGCCGTTTTTTCGCAGAAAGAGCGTCTGATTTCACTCAGCTGAACTAGCGACCGCGAGGACCAGGGACTTCGTTGCGGCCGGCCGTGCAGGGCGCCTGGCCGGGAGACCGGGCAGTTCCATATTGTGAGCGCTCTCAGCCATACGCAGATGGTGTTCCATTTGTTTTCGCGCTTCAATCGGATCGCGCGCGCGGATGGCGCGGTAGATATTGCGATGCATTTCGGCCATTTCGCGCAGATAATTTGCGCGTTCGACGGTTTTGCGCCGCTTTTCATACATCGCCGAGGTGATGGTCTCGATGAGGGCAGCCAGAATCGGGTTACCCGAGGCCTGCGCGATGATGCGATGAAAGAGTATGTCATGCACAAGGAAGTCGGCTGGATTGCCAGCGATCGCGTACATCTCGGCGACCTGCTCGGCCAATGCCGCGTGATGCTCTTCTTTGCCTCGCTCCGCGGCGAGAGCGGCAAGACTGCTTTCAATAATCAAGCGTGCTTCAAACATTTGCCAGAATTGAAAGCCATGGAGCGCGCCCATCAGGCCGAGGGATGCCTTGCTGAACTCGGCCGGGCCGTCCTGTATGAAGGTTCCGACGCCGTGCCGCACCTTCATCACCCCCATCGCCACGAGGTAGCCGATGCCGGTGCGCAAGCTGGCGCGGCTGATCTTCAGCGTGCGTGCGAGTTCGCGCTCAGGAGGGATTCGGTCGCCGGGCTGCAAGGCGCCCTTCTCAAGGAGGGTGCGGATGTGGTTGACCACTTGCTTAGTGCGGTCAGTATCGGGGGCATCCTGCCTCGGCCGTGGCATAAATGACTATACTCCAATCATTTTGCGGAAAATAAAGACAATGCAAGATTAGCACTAAACGCCGTCTATGCGATTTTTTCTTCTCATATTTGGCAACTTTTGCGGCGTGCGTGTATGCTAGTGGTCAGACCTCGACACCGATGTCGTGCCGCCGCGCGCGAGACAAGATGCTGAGGTGGTCCCACGCGCGTGACGCGCACATCTGCCGCAGCGACGGATCAATAGACGGCCGACGCTGTACTCTCCAATGAGATGGGTTCATTTGTTCGATCGCACCAAATCGCAGTATTCCATTAATTCCCATTGAGGACTAGGAGTGAACAACCGATGAGTCATGGATTGAATATCAACAAGAATGCGGAGTTGGATTTTCTGTCGCTGGGTGCGCTGGTGCACCGGCTTGATCCGGGGATCATTCCCTTCCGCAAGGCCACGGAGTGCAAGATTCACGTCAGCGGCGGCGAGTTCAATGTGGCTGCCAACCTTTCGGATTGCTTTGGCATGAAGACGGCGATCGTGACGGCGATGTCGGATTATCCAATCGGCGATCTGATTGCGGAGCGGGTGCGCGCCATGGGCGTGAAGCCGTTCTACAAACACTTCAAGCATGATGGTGTCACCGGTCCCAACATGGCCACGGTATATAGCGACCGGGGTTACGGCGTGAGGGCACCGGTAGTCTTCTACAATCGGTGTAACGAGGCGGCAGGGCAACTGAAGCCGGGGGATTTCGATTGGAAGGCGATCTTTGCCAAGGGCGTACGCTGGGTGCATTGCGGCGGCATCTTTGCGGCTCTATCGCCAACCACCGCGCCGCTGGCCGCGGAGATGATGAAGGAAGCCAAGGCTGCGGGCGCGATCACTTCGTTCGATCTGAACTTCCGAGAGAAGCTATGGAAGATATCCGGAGGCAACGAGAAGGCTGTGGAAACTATCGGCAAGATCGTCGAAAATGTCGACGTGCTGGTGGGCAACGAAGAGGACCTGCAAAAAGGCCTCGGCATTCCAGGGCCGGAGGTTGCGGCCAAATCGAAGCTCGACCCCAGTGTCTTCTTCGGTATGATCGACAACGTGGTGAAGAAGCATCCGCATGTGAAGGTGGTAGCCACAACGCTGCGCGAGGTGCACTCGACCAGCCGGCATAGCTGGAGCGCGGTTGCGTGGGTGAACGGAAAGACTTACACGGCGCCGACGGCTGAGTTAGAGGTTGTGGATCGCGTGGGAGGTGGAGACGGCTTTGCGGCTGGTTTCATCTATGGCCTGCTGAGCGGAGAAACGCCCGAAGAGGCCATCAAGCTGGGATGGGCGCACGGCGCGCTGCTGACCACTTTCCCCGGCGACACAACCATGGCGACTGTGGATCAGGTGCGGGCCTTCGCCAAAGGCGGATCGGCACGCATCCAACGGTAGCAAGCATTTCAGAAAGATTTCGGAGAGTGTATGTCAGAACCATTGTGTGATATTGGCCTGATCGGCCTCGCGGTGATGGGACAGAATCTTGTCCTCAATATGAACGACCACGGTTTCAAAGTTGCCGTCTTCAACCGCACCGTTTCCAAGGTTGACGACTTTGTGGCCAGCGAAGCCAAAGGGACGCAAGTTACCGGCGCCCATTCTATCGAGGAGTTTGTGAGTCTGCTCAAGCCCCCGCGGCGCGTGATGCTGATGGTCAAAGCCGGCGATACCGTCGACCAGATGATCGACCATGTGTTGCCGTATCTCGAGGCGGGCGACATCGTCATCGACGGCGGTAACTCGCTGTTTACCGACTCCAACCGACGGACCAAGGATTTGGCCGCGAAGGGCATCCTGTTCATCGGCACCGGCGTTTCTGGCGGCGAAGAAGGCGCGCGCAATGGCCCGTCGATCATGCCGGGCGGCAATCCAGCTGCGTGGCCGCACGTGAAAGCTATCTTCCAAGCTATCGCGGCCAAGGTCGAGGATGGAACGCCCTGCTGCGACTGGGTGGGCGAAAATGGCGCGGGCCATTACGTCAAGATGGTCCACAACGGCATCGAGTATGGCGACATGCAGTTGATTTGCGAGGCCTACGATCTGTTGCAGCGCGGCCTGGGATTGAAGGCCGATGAGTTACACAAGGTCTTCACCGAATGGAATCAAGGCGAGTTAGACAGCTACCTTATCGAAATCTCAAGCCAAATCTTCGCAAAGAAAGACGAGGATGGGCAACCGATCGTGGATAAGATATTGGACACCGCTGGACAGAAAGGGACGGGCAAGTGGACGGTGTTTAGTTCGCTCGATGTGGGCCAGCCTGTCACGCTTATCGGCGAGTCAGTCTTCGCACGATGCCTGTCGGCGCTGAAAGAAGAGCGCGTCGCTGCTTCGAAAATTCTTACGGGGCCGGCTGGAAAAACGGTCGAGAGCAGCCGGCTTGAATTCATCGAGGAGGTGCGCCGGGCGCTCTATTGCTCCAAGATCATCTCCTATGCACAGGGTTATATGCTGCTCAGGGCGGCCGCCAAAGAGCATGGCTGGAACCTGAACATGGGCGGCATCGCGCTGATGTGGCGCGGCGGATGCATTATTCGCAGCCGCTTCCTGGGCAAGATCAAGGACGCCTTCGACAAGAACCCGGGAATCGAGAATCTGCTACTTGACAGCTTCTTCTCCGGCGCGCTCAATCAGTATCAGGCTTCGTGGCGCAAGGCGCTCATCCACGCAATTGAGTTAGGTGTGCCGACGCCGGCTTTCTCAACCGCACTGGCGTTCTTCGACGGCTATCGCACCTCGCGTCTGCCCGCTAATCTACTGCAAGCGCAACGCGACTTCTTCGGCGCACACACCTATGAGCGTACCGACAAGCCGCGCGGTGAATACTTTCACACTAACTGGACCGGTCGCGGCGGGCGAGTATCGTCGTCAACTTATACCGTGTAGCGCATAACTTGCGCAGGACCAAGCTTCGATCCCGCTCATGCGGCGAAATGTTTAATCATTGCGCCGCTGGGCGGGTTTCCTGCATGCGGTCAATTGTGGCAAGATATGAATTAACTTTCAAGCACTCGGAGTTTGCAACCAATGAACATTCTGGATCGTTTCCGCCTGAATGGAAAGACCGCGCTGGTAACTGGAGCGGCGAGCGGGCTGGGTGCGGCAATCGCCATGGCCCTGGCAGAGGCCGGCGCTACGGTTGCTTGTCACGGGAACCGACGTCCAGCCGAGAAGACCTGCGCTGAGATTCGCGCGCTGGGCCGTGGGGCACAGAGCTTTTCCGCGGACCTGGGTAGCCCCGACGGCGCGAGGCATCTTTTTGACGCCGTGGTCTTTGCCATGGGCGCACCCCATATTGTGGTGAACAACGCGGGAATAATTTACCGGGAAGCTGCCGAGGACCAAAGCATGGATCGTTGGATGCAAGTGCTTCAGGTAAACCTGAACAGCGTCTTCCAGCTTTGTCAGTTGGCCGGACGAGAGATGCTGAACCGCAAGGAGGGAAAGATTATTAACATCGCGTCTCTGCTCTCATTTCAGGGCGGCATTCGCGTCCCGGCTTATACGGCTTCCAAAGGCGGCGTCGCGCAGTTGACCAAGGCTCTCGCCAACGAATGGGCGGGGCGCAATGTGCAGGTGAATGGCATCGCGCCCGGTTATTTTCGCACCGAAAACACCGCTGCATTGCAGCAGGATGAAACGCGAAATCGGCAGATCCTAGAGCGGATTCCGGCTGGAAGGTGGGGAAACCCGGAAGATCTGGCTGGCGCTGCGGTATTTCTCTCTTCGGCCGCTAGCGATTATGTAAATGGAGAGATTCTGGTAGTGGACGGAGGCTGGATGGCTCGATAACTTCAAGCAAAGAAGTTGCGGCGGCGAAAGTTCCGCGGTTACTCTCTTATCTTGGCGACCATGGCGCTGTAAGTCGTTCCGGGCGGGATCAGCAACTGATGGGGCACCCCGGCTGGCACGATGACAACGTCGCCAACAGCAATGGCCTGCTGCTTTCCGTTCTGGATACCAGAGCCCCTGGTTTCCCCGTTGCTGTCTGTCTTCGCATCGATAACCGTCCCGCCGGAAACCAGCGTCGCGCTCCCCTGCTCAACAATCATCAAGTCATCATAGTGCGCATGAATCTCCCCGCCGCCGCTGGCTGTGCGCACGGAAAGGTTCAATGCCAGATTGCCATAACGGGCGAGCGCTGAGCCGCTACTGCCTGTGGTCTTGGTCTGGGGCACTAACTGCGCCAGTTGCGTTTGTAACTCGCTCGCTGGAATCACTTGTGCCTTGTCCCCGGTCAACGTCGCCGCTGGGATGCCCAACGCCAGGGCCGCTATGGCCACCATTACTACTTTCATCGTAACCTCCTCCTGTCAACGCAGGCACTCGACCGGAGCCGGATCCATATCTGCATAATCCTGATTTTCTCCACCCATACCCCAGCAGAAGCTATACGCGCGCGTGCCTACGCCAGCATGGATCGACCATCCGGGAGAGACGACAACCTCCCGATTGGCCATGACGATATGGCGCGTCTCCTCGGGCGGGCCCATCAGATGAATCACGCGCGTGTCTTCAGCGACGTTGAAGTACATATAGACTTCCGAGCGGCGATTGTGCGTGTGCGGCGGCATAGTGTTCCATGCGCTCCCCGGCTGCAGATGAGTTACACCCATCACCAGCTGACAGCTTTTTGCGCCAGCCAAATGTATATACTTGCAAATGGTGCGACGATTGACGGTCTCCACACTTCCCAGTTCCGTCGGATTGGCCTCGTGCTCGCGCACCAGCACAGTTGGATGGACAGCATGAGCAGGATAACTCAACAAATAGAAGACCGCGGGTGCGGCCTTGTCTGTGGACTCGAAGCTAACATCGCCGTTGCCGCGGCCGACATAGAGCACATCGAGGTTCTCTAACTCATAACTCTTTCCTGCGACGCGCACAAGCCCGTTACTACCGATGTTCAAGACGCCCAATTCGCGACGCTCAGTAAAGTACGCCGCCCGTAACTCCGGATACGTGGGTAGGGTAATGGGAGTCGCCGCCGGCGCCGCCATGCCGATCACAGCCCGGTCGAGATCAACATAATTCATATGCAGCTTGCCCGGCTCGTAAAGCGCGTTGAGTAAAAAGCTCTCGCGAAGTTCATTGGTGGTCATCCTCGGGTACCGCACAGGGTCGGCCATCAAAACCGTCTTCATCGTTACCTCCGATTCCTTCTCTTTGTCGTAGCTTCGGCTCCGCTTCGGCGTACTTATTCTGCGTCCGATATCTCTCTACAGGCAAGTTACTTCTACTGTTTGGGAGTTTGCAACGGGTCCCAGTTGTCGCCGCCGCGTAGAAAGGCGGAAGGTGCAAATTGTTTGGCTTGTTCCGGAGAAAGAAAATGCGTGTGCGGATCGCGCTTGTCCAGCCGCCCACCGGGGCCAGTAGAGTTGTATTCGGCATAGAACGCGGTCTCGATCGAGTGCGTTTCGCCGGGGTGCCACTCTCGCCATCCGGCCGGGTCAATGTGGCTGCCCATCTCCGTATCGAGATAGATGACCGTAGCATAGGGGCGCCACGGCCGGCCAAGATAAACCATCTTTGTCAACCCTGGGTCAGCAGTAAGCCTGCACCGGTTGAAGACGAAGCCGGAGTCTTCTTCCAGATAGTGTTTCGCCTGTGCGGTAATATACCCGCCCGCGTGGGCCGTGCTATGAATTTCACAGCGATCGAAGACGGCTTTGCCGTCGCCGAAGATGAAGTCAACATTCCCCGCGATGTAACAGTCCGAAAAATATTGCCGCGCGGGAATGCACTTCTCTCCGTCCGGAGAGCAGTTGCGGCTGCCTGCGTAGAGAGTGTCTTGATTGCCTACCAAACGCACATTATGGAAGACACCGCGATCACCCGTGGTCAGCAATGCCACGGCCTGAGAGCCTGCCGGAAGCTGGGGATGCGTGGCATTGAAATTATTCTCGAAGGTTATGTTCTCGGCAAAGAAATTGTCACCCGATACATTCACGGTGGCGGAATGAAGCGTGCCGCCATTCTCCCCTGCGTTGCGATCGTTAACGACGACCGTCTTGCTTGCATCCGGATTAGCGCTGCGTAGACGGATGTTAGGCTTGTCGATGGTCAACACCTCATGGTAGGTTCCAGGAGCCACCAACACCAAAGCTCCATCCTTCCGAGCCGTATCGAGCGCGCGCTGGATGGAGTAGAAATCGCCCGTGCCATCGGCCGCGACATACAGAGTTTTGTCCTCCGGCGGAACTGTCCCCGCCATCTCCGGGGCCGTAGTTAGCGAGGGAAGCGGCACGAAGCGCGAGTCACAGGACAACGGTGTGCCAGGTGACGAATCGGGCGTTTGCTGCACGGTTGTATCGTCTCTACTCGGCTCCAGATTGCCACGCTTGGCGCCGATGACAATCTCAACATCCTTGACCAACCACATGGAGTGCACCTGATCGTCGGCAAAAACATTGTGCAGTTTCAATCCAAGCTTGTGCTGCGCATCCAATCCGAGAAACGTATAACTGCCCGCCGTCAGCACGTGAACGTCTGCAAGCGTAATGTCGCGATAAATAGGAAGCTGATTGCCGGAGAAGGTGGTATAGAGCGGCGTAAATACCAAGGGATTGGTGACGTTGCGAATGCAGACGTTACGGTAAAGCAAGTCGTGGACTAAGCCGCCTCGGCTGCGGTCGGACTTGATGCGGATACCATTGTCAGCGCCGTCGATCGTCAGGTCGTCGACAAGCATGTGGTCCACCCCGCCATTGGTTCCGCTACCGATCGACATGCCGTGGCCGGTATAGAAGTGGTTATGCAGAATAGAGATATTTGAGGACGATCCAGCCACGCTGGATTTGATCGCGACATTGTCATCCCCTGTACGAATCGAGCAATAGGCGATAGTCACATTGCGCGAGGATCCCGGATCGATACCGTCCGTGTTGCGAGCGGTCTTGGGCGTCATGATCTTCACGCCCCATGCGGTGAAGCCATCGGCCGCATTCAGAGCGACATGGTACCCCGGAGAGTTACGCAGCGTGATCTTGTACATCGTGAAGTCATAGGTGTGGTGCAGAACAACGAGCCAGGGAACGCTCTGCTGCTTGTCGGTGATCTTAGCTTCGTGCGCCAGATCCCACCAAGTTACGTCCTGCCCCAACAGTTTAGCGCCGCCTCGACCATCAATGGAGCCGTCACCCATAATGCCGCTGTGCTGAGCGCCATCGCCCATGATGAGCGGCTTACATCCGTGGCCGCGGTTGCTAACAATGCCGCAGCTTCCTGGTGTCGCATCGTAAGCACGCGGATCACGTGAAGCTACCAGCACGGTATCGGCATCTACCACCAGAGTTATACCGGTACGTAAGGTGATGGGGCCGGCGAGAAATACATTCTTCTGTCCTTGAGCTCGTAGCACAACAGCCTGGCCCGCAGCGCAGGTGTCAATGGCACGTTGGATGCGCTCGGTATCCAGCCTCTGCTCATCCTTGTCTGCAATCGCCCCTTGATTGGCCACGATATTGGCCTCGAGCGTGACGCAAGCAATGGGAATGTGGGGCTCGGTCACCTTTCGGGTATCTTGAGCAGGCAAAGTCAAAACGGTGACCGAAAGTGCTACAGCAAGCAAAAAGGAAAAACGTGAAAAAAGCAAACCACCCCCTATTGGCACAGCGTCAAGCGCAGCTGCTGGCCAAAGCGATCTTCCCATGAGGACTGACCACTTACAGTGTTTACTGTACAGGAGAGTATCGGTGCATCGTCAAGGCATTCCGGGGCATTTTCTTCGCACTGCGGTATGCCTCCGCTAAACGACCTCTGAATCCAAGGTTCTTGATGATCGGCGCGTTCACTCATCCTTTGGCAGGCACCAATGGAACTGCGGATATGAAGCATTGCTGGTCAGACCTCCCAGAGAATAGAATCTTTAATATGTGTCATCGCACGGAACAGACCACTCAGGAGCTGGGAGCACACCATGAATCGGGTATCGCCATGGGTTATCTATAGTATCTTGACCGTTTGCTGCATCAGCCACGCTCAGCATCAGGGTCTAGACGGGCCCCATCCATCGGCAAAGATCGTTATCTCGCTGGTGGGCGATTCAACTCAGACCGAAAAGGCCGGCTATGGGCTTGGTTTCTGCGCCAACCTAACTGACAGAGCATCGTGCATAAACGATGCCAAGGGTGGCGCGAGCACAAAGACTTACTTTCAAGACGGGTACTGGGAAAGGGCGCTAGCAGCCAATCCAGACTATATGTTGATCCAGTTTGGGCACAACGACGAGGAATCGCAGGAGCACTCAGCGCGCGAGACAAACCTACAAACCGAGTACCCCGCCAACCTGAAAAGATATGTGGAAGAGGCGCGCGCTCGTGGAATCATTCCCATTCTGGTGACGCCGTTGAGCCGCCGTTACTATGGCTCGGACGGAAAGATTCACTCCGATCTGCTGGCTCATGCCGCATCAATGAAGAAGGTGGCTGTAGAGGAGCATACGCCTTTGATCGACTTGCAAACAGACAGCATCGCTTACCTCGATACTCTGACTGAAGTGCAAGGCCAAGCTCTTGGCATAACCAAAAAGGATCCGCTGGGAAACACGATTCCGGATAAGACCCACTTGAACTACGAAGGCTCATACGTATTTGGACGCATGGTCGCCGTAGGTATGGCCAAGGCCGTGCCTGCCCTTGCGCCATATGTCAAGCAGATACCCGCGCCCCTGCCCGCGGTTGGCGTACGCAACATGGCAATTCTCCATGGCGCTCCAGTGCGCATCGTTCTGGTGGGCGACTCGACGGTCAACAACGGTGGAGGATGGGGATCGGCCTTCTGCGCCTTGCTCACGCCTAACGTGGAGTGCGTCAACCTGGCCAGGAATGGACGCAGCTCAAAGAGTTACTACGACGAGGGCCTTTGGGAAAATGCGCTAACTCAACACGGTGATTACATTCTCATTCAGTTTGGGCACAACGACATGCCTGGCAAAGGACCTGCGCGCGAAACTGACCCGGAGACGAGTTATGCCGCGAACATGCGCCGCTATATTGAACAGGCACGTGCCGCGGGTGCAACGCCGGTTGTCGTAACTTCTCTCTCCCGCCGCACTTATAAGGACGGCAAGTTAGTCAAGGACTTGACAACATACGCCAACGCCGCCAATCGCATTGCCAATGAAGAAGACACTCCGGTCATCGACTTGAACGCGGAGAGCGTGAGACTGCTCGGCACTATGAATCAGGAACAGGCGGACCAGTTTGACGCCGCCGCTCATCCCGATGCCATCGACAAAGGCCCGGACCGCACGCACTTGAATGCGGCCGGCGCGGCGGTTTTTGGGCGCATGGTAGCTGACGGCCTTGCAAAGGCATGTGTGGAGCTTGGGCCCGACATAAAAGACGAGCCAAAGGATAAACCCACCGCGTCGCCGCAACCATAATACAAATGAAAACGCGCCATCGGGTCAGACTGAGGAACAGCGCGATGATTTTGTTAGTTTCCACTCAAGGAGCCTATCTTGAAGAATCATTCGGTGCTTGCTGGCTTAGCACTTACTGTTTGTATTGCAGCAAGAGCTCAGGATAAACGCACTGTTGTGGAGCCGCACTATCCGAAAACTTGTGTAATTTTGCGTGCACGACTGAACGCTCCTGGCGGCCGACTCTCTATTGCCGATGAATACAGGCCGGATACGATACGGTTGCAGAGCGCAATCGATCGCTGCCCGGCGGGCAAGGCTGTGGAACTGCGTGCGGACGGCAGCAAGAATATCTTTTTAAGTGGCCCTTTTCACCTTAAGGCCGGTGTAACTATGTTGATCGACGCCAATACCGCGCTATTTGCCTCACGCGACCCGCGCGATTACGATTTGACACCCGGAAGCTGCGGCATTCTTACAGAAAAAGGACATGGATGCAAACCACTGATCTCCGTTGAAGACGCGCCTAACGGCGGAATAATGGGCAAAGGCTCGATAGACGGACGTGGCGGCGCAGAGATGCTTGGGCAGAAGATCACGTGGTGGGATCTCGCGCATCAGGCTAAGGTGCTCGACAAGCAGCAGAACTGTATGCGTCTATTGAATGTGAACCGATCCGACAACTTCACTCTCTATAAGATCACGCTGCGCAACTCGCCCAACACGCATGTTTCGGTCTCCCACAGCGATGGCTTTACCGCATGGGGCGTGACAATCATGACGCCCAAGGCCGCTCGCAACACGGACGGCATTGATCCTCAGGCGGGAACGAAGAATGTCACTGTTGCTTGGTCAATGATTCATACTGGCGACGACGATATCTCTATCAAATCCGATGCAAGCGGTGCTGCCTCGGATATGTCCATTCTGCACAACCACTTTTATACGGGCCACGGCATGTCCATCGGAAGTCAGACTACGGGTGGAGTGGATCATGTGCTAGTTCGCGACCTGACAATTGAGGGCGCGGACAATGGCCTGCGCATCAAGTCCGACCGCAGCCGAGGCGGTTTGGTACATGATGTTACCTTCGAAGACGTGTGCATCCGCAACTCGCCTAATCCGCTGGTTTTCACGCCTATGTATACAATTTTTCCCGGAGAGAAGCTGCCTTTGTTCCGCGATGTTACATTGCGCAACGTTCATATACTTACACCGGGAGCTTATACCTTCTACGGCTTGGACGAGCAGCACAAACTGGGTATCACATTGGACAACGTCACCGCTGAGGATATTTATAAGTCGGAGATCCTCGCCAAGGATGCAGAGATCGCCGTGCGGGGCAAACGCGGGAATCTCATTCCTTTCGGCGTGGACGTTAGTGTAAACGGAGTCGAAACGGTCGAGGGAAAACCGCTTGACTGCGGCGGCCGCTTTATACCGTTGCCCACTGTATCCACTGCGCCCCAGGCCGCCATGAAGGTGTTGCCAGAAGATAAGACGCTCTATGTCGCGGCCGACGGAACCGGAGATTATTACTCGATTCAGCGAGCTATCGATGTGGCACCCGCTACCGGAGGTGCATTGATTTTGGTAGCGCCTGGAAGCTATCGAGAGGTACTTACCGTCGACAAACCGGAAATTCAGCTTCGCAGCGCCAATCCCGATGCGAGCAAGACGGTGGTAGTCTTTGATCGTAGCGCGAGCGCCAATGGCGGTACTTCGCACACTGCCACCGTGAATGTGTCCGGCGACAATTTCTTCGCTGAAAACATCACCTTTCAAAACGACTTCAAACCAGAGCATGATCCGTATCCGGAAGGCTCGCAAGCTGTGGCGTTGCACGTCACCGGTGATCGCGCAATTTTTCGTAATGTCCGCCTGCTAGGCCATCAAGACACACTCTATGCCGCGAGCAGAGGTTGCACCGAAACGGGAGAAGCCCGCACTTGCCGCCCAGCACGGCAGTATTTTCTCAACAGCTATATCGAAGGTAATGTCGACTTTATTTTCGGTGATGGTAAGACAGTCTTTGACCATTGCGACATCCACAGTAATTTGCATTCCGAAGGGTTTATTACGGCGCAAAGCAAAATATATCCACTACAAGACTCCGGTTATCTTATTTATAAGTCCCGTTTGACAGCTGAATCTGGTGTGACCAACGTATATCTTGGACGGCCGTGGCGACCCTACTCCACGGTGACCTACATCGATACAGAGATGGGCAGACACATTCAGCCTGTTGGTTGGCGCGAATGGCTTCCTGGGCAAACACATTCTATCGACACGGCTACTTACTCCGAGTATGCATCGATCGGTTTCGGAACGCACTTAGGCGAGCGCGATCCGCACACCAAACTCCTTACGCGGGACGAGGCAAGCCACTTTACCCCAGATGAGTTTCTGCGCGGAGACGACAATTGGAATCCAGTAAAGCAGGAGATACAGCCGTTGCAATGACGCGGTTGCAACATTAAGAGATTTCTATCTCCACGGCGATGGTTGGTGGATATAGGCATTGTTTTTCGGGGTTAGCGGGGAACTTGCGTGAGAATCCAGCCTACCAGTTCCTTGCCTGCGGCGAAATTATCATATTCAGCAGGCAGTTTGCGGCCATCGGTGTATTCGTTGTAGAGCCAGGGATCGACCGTGGCAAAGACAGTTCCTTTGCCGTACTTCGCCGTGGACATCAGGATGTCTCCGCGATCGCGAAGCACTGAGACGGCCGGAGATTTTGTCGAGATTGTGCATATCTCCTTCATATAGATTGTGTGCGGGTTGTGGAAGATGAGACCGGAGCCATCAATGGCAATCTTGCCCATCTCGAATTTGTTTCCGTCCACCTGATTGCGCAGTACGTTGTTGTAGTGAATGCCGAACAGATCAGAGAGCAAATTAAGGTGCTCTAGATCGGCGTTTCCCGGATCGTTTTCCATAATCACCAGCACGCCGCCCGCCTTGACCCACTCCGCAATCTGCGCTGCGTCGTTCGGCCGCATATAATGAGGGTTGGGATTCTTCGCCGGAGTGTCCGGAGATACGATGATGTAGACTTGCGCTTCATGAAGGTCCGCATGCGTTGGGGCGGTGTAAAGAGTCTTGGTTTCAGCACCGAAGTTATTGAAAATATGACCTAGAAAAGAGTAACCACTGTTGCTCTGGTCGTTCCATTTGTAGTGAAAGTAGACTTGTCGGCCGAATGCATCTGATCGCTTCTGACTGTTGAACCATGCATCTAGAAGAACCGTGTTTCTGCGGCCCAATCTTGCATTTCCGGCAGTCTCTATCTCCGCACTTGCCAGCAAAGAGGTACCTAGCCCCTTAGGGTCGTTGGTGGCCGTCTTCTCCCCAATGTAATAGGCATAACTTCCGTCCCGGTAAGGATCGCCGCCGAGGCCCACACCCTTCACTGTTCCGGTGAGCGACACCGCGTCGCCAGGACCGTTCTCGATAAAGTGACTAAGGATGCCCTTATATCCTCGCTCCGCATTACCCAGATAGTGCTCGGGCAGGTAGCCTTGCCGCACGCCCTTGGCAAGGGCATAGACAAACATGCATGAGGCGGAAGACTCCAGATAGTTTCCCTTCACTTCCGCTTTGTCGAGCACTTGATACCAGAGACCGGTTGCGCCGTCTTGATATTTCGTCACCGCAGCGGCATCGCGCTCTAACTCAGCGATCAATTGCTTTCGGCCCACATCTTCCTCGGGATAATAGGGCAGCGTGTCGACCAACGCCATCATGTGCCATCCCATGCCCCTGGCCCAAAACTGCGATGAAAGACCGGTTTTCTTGTTTGCCCAAGGCTCTTGTTTCGACTCATCCCATGCGTGGTAGAGTAAGCCGGTCTTCTGATCGCGCGCGTGCTCGTCTAGCAGTACAAACTGATGAGTTATATCGCTGAATGCTTCCGGATGATGAAAGGTAGAAGCATATTCGGCATAGAAAGGCTCCGCCATGTACAGCCCATCCAGCCACATCTGATTCGGGTATCTCTGTTTGTGCCAAAAGCCGCCGGACGTGGTGCGCGGTTGGTGAGTTAACTGCTCATAGAGCAGGGTGGCAGCCTTGGCGTAGCGCGGGTCCAGAGTTACACCGTATAACAACAGAAGCTGGCGTCCGAGCAAAATGCTGTCGAGCTGATTCTCCTCCGGTTTCCAGGTAGAGATGGAGCCGTCGGAACCGATAAATTGATCGACTGAGCTTTTGATGTAGTTGTAGTAGCGCGGATCGGCGGTGTTCAGCCACACCGCATCAAAGCCTTCCAATAGCGTGCCCAGTTCATAGTTCCAAACCCAGCGCGTCCCAGCGGATGCAAAGTGTCCATCGGGCCATCGCGCGATGGTAGCGTTCGCGGCGCGCTCGGACAATGGCCGCTCTTCTGCATGCGCGAATAAAAAAACGTTGCTTATCGTTCCGGCGAGCAATATCGACCTAACCAAGTTACGATAACTCTTCATTTGGACTCCGGGTGCTCTTTATGCCATTTGTCGAAGCGATCCAACGCACGTTGCGAATCTGCGCTGTACCAGCTGTAGCCATTGCGACGCTCCGTGGATAGCTCATTTACATTGTCGTGAATCGATTTGTCGCGGTCCGCAAAGATAGCAATGTCGGTACCGGTCTGGTAATAGCGCGCCCAGATTGGCCCCGCGTCCGGGACGGGAACAAGTCGGTGCCCATCCGGGGTGCGCTCCCAGCTTTGCCCGTAGATTGCGGTCTTGCTGAACCACGCCGCGGCGGCGCTAATGGACCGTTGCTCCGCGGCAGTCGGATGCGGTAGGTCGTTCATCAGCAGCAAAACCAGAGCAGCGCTCTCGCTGGCGCACTGGACCGGCGGTTCGAAGTTGCGCCCCGAAGCCGGTTTCAGCGTCAGGGCATCATCCTGCTGCGGCCATACCGTGAGCGTTCCTTTGGCAACGATCTGCGTGGCGAGGATGCATTGGATACCGCGCTCGAAGCTTGCGGCCGCACGCGCGCGAACTCTCTTGGAGACAAAAAAGAACTCGTCCCGGCCATTCGCGGCGTGACGCATCAGGTCGACAACTTGAGTCATTGCATCGTCGTTGTAAGTGATGGCATCGTGATAGCCGCCCTCAAGCGGCCACACCTGCGGCCACCCGCCATTGGGAAACTGCGCCTCGAACAGGTAGTTCATTCCGCGCAGAAATGAGGCGCGATAAGCCGCTCCGTCGCTTGTACTCGCGGCGGAGATTACTTTGGCTAAGAAGTTCATTTGGGTGGTGGTGGCATCGTTGTCGATGGTGCCTACATAATTCCACTCCGACTCCAGCGGTGCATCGAAATCGCCGGGAGAAAGAAACCTGGAGAGATTGTCGGGAGCGAATGCCTCGCCGGGACTGCGCGGCTGCTTGCTCATGTCCAGGTTTTTGCTCCAGCCTCCGGCGGAAGTTTGAAACGAAACGATTACATCCGCAATGTGGCGCGCTTCGGCGCTCGCGTACCAGGAAGCGGCGCGGTCAAGCGGGATGCTGCGAGCCGAATAGCTGTGCGGCGGAGTTGTGGGAGTTTTGATGCCGGCGCGTTTTAGTTCCGCTTGAAGGAAGTCTCTATCGGCTTGTCGTTGCCGCTGGGAACGATCTAGATATTTGAGCCATGCGCTCCGCTCGGCGGCTGGGAGTTGTGCGATGCGCTCTCGCGTCAGCGACTCGGCTGGAGAGTTGGTCCCAATGGTGGCAGAGGAGGCCGAAATGGCTGTAAATAAAGCCGCTGCAATCGTCAGAATATATGAAACATTGAGTATCTTTTTAGTCATTTGTAATTACATTTTATGGCATTTCCGGGATTGTTGTATCAAACCGAGAGCGACACGATTCAGATGGTCCGATGATGTTCACAGTTTCACAGTTTCACAATAAATATGGGGGGAGGGGGTACCGGGAGGAGCCGGAGCTTTCTGGTTCCCTTGGAACCATTTTCAACGCTAGACGACTGTTTGCCATCTTTGCCCTCACCGAACTCCTTCTCACATTGTGCGTCAGTGCGCGGTAATCTTCTGCAACCACCTGCGGTGGGGCAAGCGGCACCTGCGTTGCGGCAGCTGATTCCTGGGACAGCGATTATGAAACTTCCTTAGGGTCAATCTTACTGGAAAAAGCTCGCATCAATGAAGAGGGGCTGGTTGCCCAGCCCCTCCGGTTGACCAAGACGCAAGAGCGTCTTAGAAAACGATGTGTCCAGCAAACTGCCACTGACGCGGGAGGTTTGCCTGACCAGCAACTACGCCCAGGGAGCAGTCACCGGTATTGGGAGTTACCAAAGTATTGCACGTACTGGATGAAGTAACCGACTGACCGATAGTAGCGCCGGAGGCAGCGTTCCCAGAGGTGGTTCCGAACCAGACGTGGTTTTCGAGGTTGAAGACGTTGGCTTCAAAGACGAACTTCACATTCTCCTTGTTCCAGAGATCAAAGGTCCGGCGAATGCTGCCGTCGATGTCGTCGTTGCCGGGACCGCGCAAGCCAAAAGGAGCCGTGCGTGCCGCATCGCCAACCACATAGGGATTGGTGAGTTGGCCTGTCTGCACAAAGGCAGCAGGGTTGATGTATTGAATGGTGGACAAAGTCTCTCTGGTTGCGCCGTGTCCCCATCCGCCGTTTTGGCGAATAGAGCCGTCCCACGGATAGGCCCCGGAGTTGATGGTGTTGTAGGCGGGCATGCATGTACCTTGGCCAGAAACGTTCGAGCAAGTGCTGGAGGTAATCGATAGCGGATTACCACCGACGTAGGTGAAGATGCCTGAGAGTCTCCATCCACTGGCGATGCTGCTCACGATGGAGTTGCCGCCGCCGATATGGCCCTTGCCGAAGGGCAGGTCATAGGTAGCGGTGCCGGTGACATCCTGGCGCTGATCGAAGGTGCTGAGCGAGCGGTCGGCCTTGCCGAGAGCCCAGTTCTTTCCATCGGCGCTGACACTGGCAGGGATGGCATAACCGGAGCGGAAGGTTCCGGCGTTGTCGAGGCTCTTGCTGAAAGTGTAGTTCAACATCATGGTGAGGCCATGAGCGAGCCGCTGGTTGATGGAGAGCTGCAGGGAGTTGTAGCTTGAGTTGCTCACCGATCCGACTTCGTCGGTCACGCCCTTGTACTGCGGGAAGGGCAACAGCATCTGGCTGAGGTTCTGGCTAGTCAAGAAGCTTGTAAAAGGCATGCTCAAACCTAGAGTCGCCAAAGTCTGGGTTGGGTTTCCGGAGGCCAATGGGCCGCAGCTTGCACCCGCGCCAGCGAGGGCCGAGACTTTAGCGTTAAGACAGCCTGTGAGAGCCAGATACTTGGGATCCATCTGATCGGCATAGAGTCCGCGCTCGGAACCGCTTGCGAGCAGGAAGTGTCCCTCGTTGCCCACGTAGCTCACAGTTGCGGTCATGTCCTTGGTGATCGAGCGCTGGAAGCCAAAGGACCATCCAATAAACTCCGGCGCGCGGGCGCCATACTTAGGATCGAGATAGCCGAGCGTAGAGGCAATGTTGTCGGCTGTCCCGGCGACGGCCGTCGAATAGAATGTGGCATAGCCGGGGTCAAAGATCGGCGGCGCAACAGGAACATATCCAGCGCCTCCGAAGTTCTGGTTGGTTGGGTCGTTGGTGACAGCAGCGGTTGTGCCAAAGGGGCCTATCGTGGTCTTGGTTACGCCCGTGTTGCCGTTCAGATAGAAGACAGGAAGCGCATAGCCGGGCGAGACCGGCGAAGGCGCCGCCGAGTAGCCAAGCTCCAACGCGCTGCCGGGCTGGGTGGAGTTTCCCGTGCCGCCGACGCCGCCGCCTAGCGCGTAGTACATGCCCGCGGATGCGCGGATGACGGTCTTGTCATTAGCCGCATAGGCAAAGCCCAGGCGCGGTCCCCAGTTCTTGAAGTAGGTCTTCATGGGAGTCTTACAGTTGCAGCTATCTTTTCCGTAACCGGCAAACTCGAGAGCGCCGGGTGACTGGGAGTAGGGATTGGTCAGGGCCGGGTTCATGAAGGAGAAGCGGTTCTGCGCTTCGCGCATGGGCGGCAGAACGTCCCAACGCAGACCGGCGTTGACCGTCAGCTTGCTGGTCCACTTGTAGTCGTCGTTGACAAAGAGCGCGAAGGGATGGAAGCGCGTTCCGGTCTCCTGGGCCATCGGCGCATACTCAGTGTAGGTACCCGCATGGTAGGCGCCCAGCATGTAGCTGGCGTAGTCGTAACCGGTTCCAGAGAGGATACTCGCCGAGTTTACAAGGTCAGCGGTTTCAGTGGGGTCGGCAGTCAACGACAGCAGGCTGGAGCCTTCCATGGAGGGGCTGTAGCCGGTAGCGGAGTAATTGTAGCCGAGCCACTGATACTGCCCACCGAAGGCAATCGAGTGCTTGCCGGCAATCAACTGCAGGTTGTCCACCAAGGTGTAGTTGTCGACGACGGCTGTCCCGCTGGACTGGCCTCCCCAATTGGCCTGATCTTTCCCGTTAAATGTGATATCCGGGAAGGTTTGGCCCGTCTGACCGACGGTTGGCAGACCGGTGATGCCGTAGCCAGAGGCCTCCCATGCGGCTACACCGTAGGTTGGATTGATGCTGGGACCGTTATACTGCAGGGCCGCATACTTGAACTGGTTGACCAAGTTCGAACTAATCAGGTAGGTATCTTCGAAGATCGCATCCTTGGTAACGGGACGATAAGACTTGGCATACAGATAGGGCAACGGCGCGACGTTCGTCGATTGAGATCCCGCAGGGCCGATGAGACCCTGGCGGCCAGCGGCGAAGATGAAGGAGACCTTGTTCTTGCTCGACAGATCGGCGTCGAGGCGTTCGGTCTGAGACCAGTTGTTCAGGCCCCAGGGATACGAGCCGAGGTAGTTGCCGGTGTTGGCCGAGTTGCTCGGTGCTGGAAGCAGCGACGCCATTTTCAGACTGATCGGCGAAATTTCGGTTGTCGGAAGCACGTTCATGGTGTTCGCCACGCCTGTGTAGCTTGTGCCGTAGTACGGCGAACGGTTGCAGGAGGTGGCAGTGGTGCAGGTTTCCGTCGTTGGATCGAAGATTTCGTTGGTGTATATGGTGGTTTGATTTTTGACCAAAGGCCCCAGCACTCCGGAAAAGTCTCCGGCCCGCATGGCCAACGTGGGGACGCTCTGATATGCCGGTGTGGTCACCGAAGAGAAGCGGTATCCCATGTAGTTAGCGAAGAGGAAGACCTTATCGCGCCAAACCGGGCCGCCGAGCGAGGCGCCATATTCGTTCATATGCTCGGGCGGGGTATACCAGTGAGTCACACCGTTCAGATCGTTGTAGTGCGCCGGGATAAAGCCGGCGGCGTCGAAGGCGGTGTTGCGCATCACGTCGTACACAGTGCCGTGGATTTTGTTGGTGCCCGACTTGATGGTAAAGTTCTCGATGCCGAGGCCGCGATACTCCGAGGAGTAGGCCGCGGTCTTTAGCTGGAACTGATCGATGGTCTCGACGGAGAAGGCCGACCAGATGTAGCGCGGGTCGCCGGCGACCGAGATGGAGGTGACGGGAATACCGTCCAGATACATTTCCGAGGCGGCCTGGTTGCCGTTGACTACCATCGGCTCATCGGTTTCGTTGTTCTTGGTTTCGTTGGCAGAGACGCCGGGCATGAGCGCGGCAAAGTCGGTGGCGCGACGCTGATCCTGCGAGCCCGCGGCACCCATCTCGAGCGGCAGAGACTGATAGACCTGGTTTTCCATCACGCTGCCGAGGGTCGCATTCTCTGTTTCCAGCGGCGGCGGCACATCGGTAACGGTCACGGTGATATTTGTCGATCCGATTTGCATGGTCAGGTTGAGCCCCAACACCTGCATGCCATCCACATGAACGTTCTCGCGGACAAGCTGCTCAAAGCCCTTGGCGGTTGCGGTGATCGTGTAATCTCCGGGGTCCACTGGAGAGAGCACGTAGTAGCCGGCTTTGTCGGCGGCACGGGTCATTTTGGCACCCGTCGCCACGCTCTGCGCCGTCACGTTCGCACCGACGATCACGGCACCCGAGGGATCTGTAACCGTTCCCTGGATTGTTGCCGCTCCGCCGATCTGTGCCTTCGCGCCCAATGGCGCCATCAAAGCGATGACCAGAAGTACCAGCCATGCCAACCCAAGACAGCTCTGGAGTCCGTTCTTCAGGCTCCACGATGTCCCATTCTCACGTTCATCTACGGCCAAACTTGTCATTCAAGCCTCCATAAGGATTGCTACTGCATTTTGGTTCCTGGCCCGCCCGATTAGCTCTTTAGAACAATTTGCCAACGGTGGTCAGACCACTTCTGAAGCGACAATAGTGTCGTGCACAAGGTTAAGACCTGTCAAGCAAGAAATGCGCGGATTGAAGGGTTTTCTTGAAAAATCCCCGGAATGAGCGGTTTGCTTAGCAGTGTCCATAGGTGTTTCAATGCAACTGGTCAGACCTTGTGAACCAGGGCGGGTGGCTGGCATGTAATCCTCGGTTGTGACAGAACAACCGGCCGACCACAATCCACTGGAACCCAAGAGTATTGCATTGTTCATGCCACAATTGTACCCCTAGATGAAAATTGGCTAAGAAATGAACCGACGGGAACTGTTACGAAGGTCAGCGTACTGCGCCGGAGCGGCCCTGGCAGGCCAGACTCTGAGGCGAATGGCTCTTGCCGCCGACACCGACGCGCCTGAAGCCGCAACCACTGCCGGACGGGTGCGCGGTTCCGTGGATCGCGGCATCCATGTCTTCAAGGGCATTCCCTATGGTGCCGATACGACGCTGCGCAGGTTTATGCCTCCAGTCCCACCAGTGCCTTGGACTGGCATTCGCGAGGCAACGAGCTTTGGGCCCAGGGCGCCGCAAGGGACACCGCACGGAGCACTTCACGGCCCAGGGCACGGAAGCGCCGGCGGCAACACTGGCTATCACCTTCCGCCTGAGGTCGGACCGGTCAGCGAAGACTGCCTTTACCTGAACGTCTGGACGCCCGGTCTGCGCGACGGCCGCAAGAGACCAGTGATGGTCTACATTCACGGAGGCGCATACAGCGGCGGCTCGGGGAACAATGTGCTTTACGACGGGGTGAACCTTTGCCGGCGGGGCGATGTGGTTTTCGTCTCGTTGAACCATCGCCTGAACCTGTTTGGCTTTCTTTATTTGGCTGAAGTTGCGCCGGAATTCGCGGACTCGGGCAATGCAGGGATGCTGGACCTGGTTCTGGCGCTTCAATGGGTGCGGGAGAACATCGCAGAGTTTGGCGGCGATCCGAATCGGGTTTTGATCTTCGGGCAATCCGGCGGCGGCGCCAAATGCGCAACGCTGATGGGCATGCCTGCCGCTCAGGGGCTTTTTCACCGCGTGATTTCGATGAGCGGCCAGCAGATCACAGCATCGCGGCGCGAGACGGCGACGGCACGCACCATGGCCGTGCTGGCGGCTCTCAAACTGGACGCAAAGTCTGCCGGCGAGTTGCGCACCATGCCTATGCAGCAACTGATCGAGGCATCGCACGCTGCCGGCTACTACGGGCCGGTCAAAGACGGCCGCACGCTGGTTCGTGATCCTTTCGACCCCGATGCACCGCCGCTTTCGGCCAATATTCCCATGATTATGGGCAACACACACGACGAGACCCGGCTTCTGATCGGCGCTGGAGATCCATCAACTTTCACGTTGACGTGGGAGACGCTTCCGGCCAAGCTCAAGAAACACGGGCAATTTCTCGGCAATCTTGATCTGGGCGAGGTAATTCGCCAGTATCGCAGGATGTATCCCGCCTATTCGCCCTCGGATATTTTCTTTGCCGCAACCACAGCTTCCCGATCCTGGCGCGGCCAGTTGATCGAGGCGGAACGGCGGGCTGCGCAGGCCTCGGCGGCAGCCCACACCTGGGTTTACGAACTGGACTGGCGCTCTCCAGTGGACGGAGGCAAGTGGGGGGCGCCGCATACGCTGGACATACCTTTGGCGTTGGATAACGTGGCAGTGGCGGACGGCATGACCGGCGATGGCCCAGAAGCGATAGGGCTTGCGGACCTGATGAGCGAGACTTTTATCACCTTTGCGCGGACCGGCGACCCCAACCATCAAGGTCTGCCGCACTGGATGCCCTACAGCCTGTCGCGCAGAGAAACCATGGGCTTCAATGCGCGCACACGGCTCGTTGAGGACCCGCGGGGCGAGGAGCGCAAGCTGGTCGAGCAGGTCCCCTACACACAGCCGGGAACATGAATCCGCAGTTGGTTATGATGGAGCAGATTCCATATCTGCCTCGAAGCCACTCGGTTTGACAATGGGTTTGTTGATTCTTCGAGCCGTGGGCCGTTCCATGCCCTGCGCCGTTTGAGCCATCCGCAGGTGCTGTTCCATGAGTTTTCGCGCTTCGAGGGGGTCTCGTGAGCGAATGGCGCGGTAGATCTTCCGATGCATCTCCGCGGATTCGCGCAGATCGATTGAACGCTCGACGGTTTTGCGGCGTTTGTCATAGAGAGCCGACGTGATGGTCTCCATCAAAGCGGCCAAAATCGGGTTGCCTGACGCCTGCGATACGATGCGATGAAAGAGCACGTCGTGGATCAGAAAATCGCTGGGACTGTCCACGGAGGCGAATATCTCGGCTACCTCTTCGGCCAGCGCGGTATGATGCTCTTCCTTGCCGCGTTCAGCGGCCAGAGCGGCTAGATTGCTCTCAAGAATCAACCGCGCTTCAAACATCTGCCAGGACTGAAAACCGTGTAGTGCGCCCATGAGACTGAAAGACGCCTTGCCAAATTCGGGCGGGCCATCGGCTACGAAGGTCCCGACACCGTGTCGTACCTTCATCACACCCATCGCCGCCAGATAGCCTATGCCGGTACGAAGGCTGGCGCGGCTGATGTTCAGCGAACGCGCAAACTCGCGCTCCGACGGAATCTTATCGCCCGGCTGGAGCGTACCATTCTCGATCAGGGATCGGATATGGTTGACCACATGCATCGTTCGCTGGGTATCCGGTATTTCCTGATTCATCCGCAACATTTGGGGCCAACACTTTCTTGCATTGCCCGAAATACAGGGCAAAAACGAGATTAACACCGAAGACCCTCCTTCGTTCCGGGAAAATTTATCCGGCGGCCTTCGTCCTACCCCGCCGGATGTGTATACTGTGGTCTGACCTCTTGGACGGTCAGACCCCAAAGCCTCCCAGTGAAAGGCACGGCTCCAATCATGCTGATCCATGAAGATCGCCTGTTTCCCGCCGAATCAGCGGCACGAACGATAGCCAGGGCTTTATACGCGCACATTCAAACCTTGCCCATCATCAGCCCCCACGGACATACGCAGGCGGCCTGGTTTGCCAAGAACGAGCCTTTCCCCGATCCGGCAAAACTGTTCGTGCAGCCCGACCACTACGTCTACCGGATGCTTTATAGCCAGGGAATCCCCCTCGAAGACCTCGAGATTGGGCAACCGGAGCTCAAGAACCCCCGCAAGGTCTGGCACATCTTCGCCAGCCATTACTATCTGTTTCGCGGTACGCCGACGCGTCTGTGGCTGGACTTCGCCTTCCAGCAGCTCTTTGGATTGAAGGAGCGGCTATCGGCCAAGACTGCCGACCTCTACTTCGACACCATCGCCGAAAAGCTGCGCACACCGGAATTTTTGCCGCGCGCACTCTACGAGCGTTTCAATATTGAGGTCTTGTCTACCACCGATTCCCCGCTGGACTCTCTTGAGGCCATCCAGTCGATCCGCGCGTCGAAGTGGAAGGGAAAGATTGTGCCCGCCTTCCGGCCCGACCCGGTAGTCGATCCGGAGTTTGCCGGGTTCAGCGAATCGATTCTCAAGCTTGGCGAACAGACCGGCGAAGACAGCTCGACATGGAGCGGATATTTGAACGCACTGCGCAAGGCGCGGCTGCGCTTCAAGACGCTGGGTTGCACCTCGACCGATCACGGACATCTAACCGCACAGACTGCGGATCTATCCAAGGCAGAGGCAGAGGCGCTCTTCGCCAAGGCCTTTAGCGGCAAAGCCAACGCTCAGGAGCAGGTGCTGTTCCAGGCGCAAATGCTCACCGAAATGGCGCAGATGAGCCTGGAAGACGGTCTAGTAATGCAGATTCATCCTGGCAGCACGCGCAATCATAACCGCAAAGTCTATGAGAAGTATGGCCGCGATGTGGGCTGCGACATTCCGCGGCCGACTAACTACGTGGACGCCCTGCGCCCCTTGCTCAACCGGTTCGGTAATGAGAGCAAGCTGACGATCATTCTGTTTACGCTGGACGAATCGACTTATAGCCGCGAGTTAGCTCCCTTGGCCGGTCACTATCCTTGCTTGCGGCTCGGGCCATCGTGGTGGTTTCATGACAGTCCCGAGGGTATGATGCGGTTCCGCCAGCAGGTGACCGAAACGGCAGGCTTTTATAACACGGTGGGTTTCAACGATGACACTCGCGCCTTCCTCTCGATTCCCGCCCGGCACGACGTGGCGAGACGTGTAGATTGCGCCTTCCTGGCAAAGCTGGTAACCGAGCACCGGTTGGATGAAGACGAAGCATTTGAAGTGGCGTATGAGTTGACCTATGGGCTGGTGAAGAAAGCGTATAGGCTCTAAAGGCGAGATATGGCGGAAACCACTGAATTGGACAGGCCAGAGAGACCAAAGCTATCTGCCGGCACGCGGGTTGGAAACGTGCGCTGGACGATCTGCGCCATGCTCTTCGCCGCAACGACGATCAATTACATGGACCGCACGGTTCTAGGGCTTCTCAAGCCTACCCTAATGCAGAGCGTTGCCAATCATGGTATCGGCCTAACAGAAAAAGGCTTTGCCGATGTCGTGAGCTACTTTGTCATTGCTTATGCGGTGGGACTATTGTTTGCCGGATGGTTCGTCGACAAAGTCGGCACGCGCATCGGCTACATGGTCATCATGGGTGTCTGGAGCCTTTCTGCGATGGGCCACGCGCTGGTCAACTCTGTGCTTCAACTTGGCATCGCGCGCACCTGCCTTGGAATAGGCGAATCCGGCAACTTCCCCGCAGCCAATAAGACAAACGCCGAGTGGTTCCCGCAGAAAGAACGCTCCTTCTCTTTCGGAATCTTCAATTGCGGAGCAAATGTTGGCGTAATCCTGGCTACACTCCTCGTACCTTTAGTGACTTACTTCTTTGGCTGGCACGCCGCTTTTCTGGTCACCGGTTTTTTTTCAGCTTCATGGATACTTCTGTGGTTCCTCAAATACCACAAGCCTAGCGAACATCCGGCACTCTCCGCCGCCGAATTTGCCTATATCAACCAGGATCCCCCAGAGAAAATCGGTCCATCTACTTCGTGGAGCAAACTGCTGGGCATTCCTCAGACATGGGCGTATGCCATTCCCAAATTCCTCACCGATCCTATCTGGTGGTTTTATCTCTACTGGCTGCCGGGTTACTTCAGCGACAAGTTTCATCTGGATTTGATGCACCTGGGATTGCCGCTCTTCATCGTCTATAACGCCTCGGCCGTCGGCAGCATCTATGGTGGCTACCTACCCGCGTCCCTCATCCGCATGGGACTTACAGCACAGCGCGCCCGGCTGGCGACCATGCTTATCTGCGCCATCCTGGTAGTTCCCGTATTCCTCATCAACTTCATTCACGCGGACAATTTCGGGAAGTGGGCCTCTGTCGGACTGCTCAGCCTGGCCGCCGCCGCACATCAAGGCTGGTCGGCCAACCTCTTTACCACGGCGTCGGATATGTTCCCGCGCAGCGCCGTCGGTTCGGTCACCAGCATCGGCTCCTGGGCAGGAGCGATCGGCGGCTTCCTCTTTGCCAGATATATTGGCTACATTCTTCAACTGACAAATGGCGACTATTCGATCCTGTTCATTATCGCCGCCAGCGTTTATCTCGTCTCACTGCTCATCACCGTCCTGCTCGCCCCCGGACTGAAGAAAGCGGAGTCTGTCATATGAGCCTTTATTACGCAGTTGGAAACACCGATACCGACCTAACTCCCCAGCAATTGAACGATCTGCTGGTGGAAGGTCTTGCCAAACTCGGCCCTCGCAGCAAAGTGCTGGCCGTCCCTCCTGATCAAACCCGCGAGCACTCCCGCGCTGGCGAACTGACACGCTATGCGTGGAAGCATTACGGCGACAAGCTCAAGGCAGTTCTGCCCGCTCTAGGCACGCATACTGCCATGCGGCCCGAGCAGATTTCGCATATGTACGGAGATATCCCGCAAGATCTCTTCCGCGTCCATAACTGGCGCACAGATGTCGAGACCGTCGGCGAGGTTCCGGCCGAGTTTATCCGCGAGCAATCGGAGGGCAAACTGAGTTACGCTTGGCCGGCGCAAGTCAACAAGATCATCGCGCAGGGCGACTTCGATCTTATCCTCTCGATCGGACAGGTCGTGCCCCATGAAGTTATCGGCATGGCTAACTACAACAAAAATATTCTGGTGGGCACGGGAGGCCGCGAGGGGATCAACCGCAGCCATTACCTGGGCGCGGTCTATGGTATGGAGCGGATCATGGGACGCGCCACCAATCCGGTACGCAACGTGTTGAACTACGCGTCGGATCGCTTTCTCAAGCATCTCCCCATCGTCTATGTGTTGACCGTGGTTGGACGCAAGGCCGACGGCGACTTGGCCGTACGCGGCCTCTACATCGGCGATGATGTGGAGTGCTTCCATCTGGCCTCTGAACTTAGCCTCAAGGTTAACTTCGAGATGCTCGATGAGCCAATCAAAAAGGCCGTGGTATATCTTGATCCCAAGGAGTTTCATTCGACCTGGCTGGGCAACAAGGCTGTCTATCGCACCCGCATGGCGCTGGCCGACGATGCGGAGTTAGTCGTACTCGCTCCGGGGGTAAAGGAATTCGGCGAAGACAAGACTATCGACACCTTGATTCGCAAATACGGCTATTTTGGCACGGAAGCGACGCTCAAAGCGGTCGAAGCTAATGCTGATCTTGCCAATGATCTAAGTGCCGCGGCGCACCTGATCCATGGCTCGTCGGAAGGGCGCTTCAAGATTACCTGGTGCCCCGGACACCTTAGCAAGAAAGAGGTTGAGGGTGTCGGTTTCAGTTATGGCGACTTAAGCACGATGCTTGAGCGCTACAATCCGGAAAAACTCAGCCACGGCTCGAATCAAGTCGAAGGTGAAGAGATATTCTTTATTTCCAATCCAGGATTGGGTTTGTGGGCGCATCGCAGCCGGTTCTAAGTGGGAGAGATCATGGGAAAACAAAGTTTGAAACTTCCGAAGTATTCCGTCGGAACCGGAGACCGGTTCGCACACCAGGCGAAAGCCCAGTTACAGGCCTGCATCAAAGCTCTTGAAAACGGCGTCGAAGTTGTTCCGGTCTGGAACAAGTCGAATCGCGAGCACACCATCATTGGTTCCGAGCCCGCTTCGACGCGTCAGGCCGCGGATGCCGCCGTCAAGGCGCTCGGGTGGAAGCTTCCGTACTTTTGCGACGCCGATCACATCACGCTCCAGACCGTCGGCCGCTTTCTTGAGGCGTGCGACTTCTACACCCTCGACGTGGCCGACTACATCGGGCAGGCCGCGCCGGCAGCCGATATCGATAACTTTGTCGCGCGCCATCCAAAACTGCTCGGACAGATTCAACTTGACGGAGTCAGCGAAAGCTTCGAGATCACACCCGAACTGCTGCGCCAGGCAGCGCAAAAATATCTTACTGCCGTTAAGAAAGCTGGCGAAGTTTACCGCACGATCTTGGCCAAGAAGGGCGAAGGCAACTTCATCCCCGAGGTATCGATGGACGAGACAGACAGCGCGCAGAGCCCGGTCGAGTTACTTATCATTTTGGCGGCGATCTCCGATGAAGGCATTCCGGTGCAGACCATCGCTCCCAAATTCAGTGGCCGCTTCAACAAAGGTGTGGACTATGTTGGCGATCTGGCGCAGTTCGAGCGTGAGTTTGCGTTGGACATAGCGGCCATCGCATATGCAGTCAAGAATTTTGGCCTGCCTGACAATCTCAAGCTGAGCGTGCACTCAGGCAGCGATAAGTTCTCTATCTACCCTGCTATTCACTCGACCATCAGACGTTTCGGCGCAGGCGTCCATCTGAAGACCGCTGGAACCACGTGGCTCGAAGAGCTAATTGGTCTGGCCGAAGCCGGTGGCGATGGGTTAGCGCTGGCCAAGGAGATTTACGCCGAGGCCTTCGCGCACAGTGCAGAGTTATGCGCACCTTATGCTACGGTCATCGACATTGACGCTTCGAAGCTTCCTTCGCCCGACGCAGTGCGCGGCTGGACCAGTGAACAGTACACCTCGGCCTTGCGCCATGTGCGCGGGGCAGCGGCCTATAACCCCAGCTTGCGCCAGTTACTTCATGTCGGCTTTAAGGTTGCGGCAAAGATGGGACCGCGCTATCTCGGGCTGCTCGAAGCTAATGAAGCCGTTATCGCGAAGAACGTGACGGAGAACCTATACAACCGACACATTGCTCCCGTTTTTCTGGGACAAAACGGTTGAAGCTACGCTTTGAAGTTTCTTTCATCATGAACTAAGGAAAGACAAAAGGAGTGAAATATGGAAAAGACAGCAGCCGTTGCAAATGGACAGAAACCGGAAAGTGCGCCGCCAGTTTCCTTTGATCTGGCGGAACTAACGAAGATGTATGACTTCACCGGGAAAACGGTGGCCATTACCGGGGGCGCCGGAATTCTAGGAAGCGAAATTGCCTGCGCATTGGTCGGATGCGGCGCAAAAGTCGCCATCCTGGACGTGAATGTTGACGCGGGCAAGGCGCTCGTCGAGAGTATGGGAGCGCGCGGAAAGCAGATGTCCGTTTTCAAGTGCGATGTGCTTAACCGCGAGAGTATCGGTCAAACCGCTCAGGAAGTGGTAAGTCACCTCGGTAAGCTGGATTGCCTGATTAATGGCGCGGGAGGCAATAAGCCTCAGGCCACAACCAGCGCTGAATTGAAATTCTTCGATCTTTCTGCTGACGCCGTACGCTGGGTCTTCGAACTAAATGTCATGGGCACAATTCTTCCATCACAAGCTTTTGGAAAGGTCATGGCAGAACAAGGATATGGCACGATTTTGAATATCTCGTCCATGAACTCGTTCCGGCCGCTGACTCGCATTCCCGCTTACTCGGCCGCAAAAGCCGCGGTGAGTAACTTCACGCAATGGCTGGCCGTGCATATGGCTCAGGAATACACGCCGAAGATCCGCGTCAACGCCATCGCTCCTGGCTTTTTCCTCACCAATCAAAATCGTTTTCTGATGACCGACAGGGAGACGGGCGACTGGACGCCACGCGGCAAGACGATTATCGGGCACACGCCGATGGGGCGACTTGGCGAATCCAAAGATCTTTTTGGGTGCGTGCTGTGGTTGCTCTCGCCGGCTTCGGAATTCGTGACCGGCGTAGTGATTCCGGTCGACGGTGGTTTTTCTGCGTTCAGCGGTGTATAGATAAGCGTCAATCGGTAACTTCTATACGGCACAAAGGAGGCTGCGCCAATCGGCGCAGCCTCTTTACGTTGAAGCTATTTCGCTCTAATGCAATGTAACTTTTGCTCCCGCCTGCTTATCAATTCCCTGCCCTTCCATTACCTGCACAGTTACCTGTTCGCCGGAGACTTCGGCATAAGCTATCGTCAGTCCAGTCGTGGCTCCTATATTCACGTTGCGCAGAACCACTCCGAGAACAGGAGACTCCGGCAAGCCAACAATCGCTCCCGCAGATGTGCTCCCTTTAGCTGTCACATTTTCGAGCACAATATCGTGGAAATGCGGAGTCAGTCGTGTAATGGGCTGCGCTGTTTCCGTACCAGGCGGCAGGATCTTTGGATAATACTCGCTGATAACTAGCGCGTTCTTCACATCCTTCATTTCAATGTCGCGGAAGAGCAGATGACTCACATCGTTGCCGCGGTCACGGTTGGCTTTCACGCGAATACCGTTGTCGGTGCCTTCGAAATGAATACGCTCGGCGCGGATGTTCTGCGCTCCACCGGCGATCTCGCTGCCGATCGACAAGCCGTGCCCATGCATGAAGATGCAATCGGTAATCGTAATGTCGCGGCTTGGGTCGTCCGGACCTGGAGAGTTGATAGGTCCCGACTTGATCGCAATGTTATCGTCTCCCACATCGGCAAAAACATGATCGATAACCACGTGCGACGATGAAAATGGATCGATGGCGTCAGTATTCGGCGAAGGATAAGGGGCCAGGACCCTGATGTTATGGATAACTACATCATCCGAGTAATAAGGAACAAGCTGCCACATCGGCGAGTTCTGGATAGTAACTCCCTCGACGCGCACGTGCTTGCAATGGTCGAAGATGATGAGCTTTGGCCGCGGATGGCCTGTGCCAAGGATGCCATGATCCCTTATGTTTCGCGCTTCCCGCCACCAGCTCTCACCATTGCCGTCGATCACACCTCCGCCGGTGATTGCAACATTGGTTGCGTTTGCTGCGCTGACTAAGGGCTGCAAGTCAGGCAGATGAAACATAGTCATGGGAGGATAGTCAGCATGATCGGCAGAGCCAAACAGCGTAGCGCCCTTGTCGAGTTGCAGCGTGATGTTGCTCTTAAGTATGATGGGGGCACTCAGATAAATGCCGGCAGTAAGTTGAACCGTGCCACCGCCTTTCTTTTCGCAGGCATCGATAGCATTTTGAATAGCGGCCGTATCTTTGCTCGTTCCGTCGCCTTTGGCGCCATAGGCGCGTGCATCGCAGACCAGGGACGGATCGAGCGCACTAGCCGGAACGGGGGTTAAGGCAGCCGTTACAGCCAACAAAAACAATAAGTACTTAAAGGTCAATCTTCGTTGAATCAAGCGAATTCCTCGCAAATAGAAAGTTAGCTTCCCGAACCATCATACGCCCGAAACTTGGAGTGGTCATACCACTTGATGTTCCGTTTGTGGGTATCCGGCGGGTTTCGACGAGTTACTTGCGAAGCGCGTCGATCTCGATGCGGGTTGGCATCGAGGACGCTGTGCCTGGGCGAATGATAGAGATGCCGGCGGTGGCGCAGGCAAAGCGTGCGGTCTCATTAATTTCGCGCAATAAGGAACGTTCTAAGGCACAGGAGTTTGCAGATAATTCCGCGCCCCTCCCGCACAATAGGAAAAGCGGTTGCACTCCGGCCAAATCCTGGTCAATCTCCTTGGCGGCGGAACCGATCTGCCGCCAAGGAGAACCCGGGCGCACCCCCCTCCCCCCTTTTTTATATTTTCAAAACCTTGCAGATTAATTCAGCGAATTGCCCTAGATCGCGGCTCGCATTCAAGTGCAAAAGTCCTTTTGCAGATAAGGTGGTCTGAGCTTCCATTCCCCAAAAGACGCTAAATGTTGAATCCTCTTCGCGCTCTTTGTTTACACGTGGGAAATAATAATGTTCGGCAGTGCAACGGACCGGCCAAACGCAACGGATATCCGCAGGATGAGGGATAGCACGATGAAGAGCCTGGTTGCAGAAGATGACGCAACGAATCGAAAGTTGTTACAAACCTACCTTACTCAATGCGATACGTGTGATGTCGCCCTCTACGGCAAGCAAGCAGTGGACGCTGTCCGCCTCGCCCGTCAGAATCATCAGAGTTATGATCTGGTCTACATGGATCTGCGGATGCCAGTTACGGATGGCCAGGAGGCGATCCGCTGGATTCGCAAACAGAAACTCGCAGCAGGCGTTGCGAAGCCCGCCCAAATTGACGGTCCATACCGACATGGACGACACTACCAAGGCTCTACTCGGCCGCTGCAATGCCTACCTGGCGAAGCCCATCGAGACTACAAAACTGAAGAAGAAACTCAAAATCCTTGGTTTGATTGAATAGCACACCAATCAGCTTGCCTTTCTGAGGAACGTGATTGCGCCAGCCCGTATGCATTTTCGAAGACCAAGTTGCCAACAACGAGAATGTCACTTCTTTGGTTGAACCAACAAATCTCTCTTGATGTGGCCGGCCAGATTCACCTATACCGCGCTTCGATTGAAATTGACCTAGTCATAGTTGTATTGAGTAGTAGAACCTGTTGGAGGATACAGACGGAAAGATTATCTAGTCGATGATAATCAGGGAGATAGAATTCACCAACGGCATCCACATAGAGTGGAACATCGGTTACGGGTTTCCGCTCTGTGACTCTGGTGGCTATTGTTACCTGCGTGAAGTAATTGCATTCGCATCGGTAATCGAAATGGGCGAATCGACGCATTAACACGCCTTTACGAATTTTCCACAAAAATCGGCCGGGGGTTGAAGGTCAAAATGGAGGTTTTCGATAAAGATAAGTCCATGATGGTTATGCACTTATCGATTTAATGGTAGGCGAGGCGGGGATCGAACCCACAACCCCCGGCTTAGAAGGCCGGTGCTCTATCCAATTGAGCTACTCGCCCGTGTACTCTCATTCATTGTATCTTCGACGCGAGGACTCCGGGAGCGGGGAAATTGGGAATTGTGTCCACAAAGGCAGTCAGCACTGTAGCCAGGGATTCGGCGGCCGTGGATCGATCCTTGCCTTCGGCGCTAAGATACGCGGTGACACCAAAGCCTTCCACGTCGTCCGCAATTGCCTGGCGAATGACCAGGTCGACACGGCACTCCAGAAGCGGGAACGGGGCCAAACGGGCCACCCACTCCCGGCAAAATGCTTCGGCTTGACGTTGCGCAAAGACATCACCGGCTATCGGGAGCAGATCAACGTAGCAGGCCAGCTTAGTGTGCAGGGCTGGGCTTGATTGAGGCGCAACTGGGTCGGCAGAGGCCAGTTCGTCAGGTTCCGGCTCCCACAGGTCGCACTTTGCGGTCCATAGTGGCGAACGCGCTCCATTCAAGGCTTCGAGCATGGCGGCAAGCGACGGGAAGGTCGCGGCTTCGTGAATCTCCCCCATGCGCTCCAGATGGCGGCGTAGATCGACAAACCCTGCCCAGAAGGCCTCTATCACCGGCGCGCCGCCACCTACCTCGAACTCCCAGTCAGCTTCCATGAGACTCCGCAGTTGCCGCGAGCAGATAGCGCATCACTGCCGCCTCGGCCCAGTGGATATCGTTGCCAGGGTCGCGACAAAGATAGGCACAGTGCCCGCCGTGAGTTGTCTCCACCAAGGTTACGTGCGGGTTGGCGAGAAGTTTGGTCCGTGTCTGGGGCATCAGACGGATGAAGGGGTCATCTTGGGCGTGCAGAACAAGCGTGGGGACCGCGATCTTGTCCACCACACGGGCACTGGCGGCGCGGTCATAATAGTCGTCGGCATCGCGAAAACCCCAGTAACGGGCCACGATTTTATCGTCGAACTCGCGAATGGAGCGCACCGGCCCAATGGCCTTCCTGGAAAGATAAATGTCGGGAAACAGCTTTGCCTTCCGATCGTAGCGCGACAAGAGACCGAGCAGGAATCTCCATTCATAGAGGCGGTTGGCGGGCTCGTGTAGGGCGTCGGCACCGGGAGCCAGATCGATGGCCGGGCATACTGCGGCCACTGCGCTGAGAGGCGGCCGGCTACCCCACTCCCCTGCCAGCTTCAGCACCAGATTGCCACCCATCGAGTAGCCCACCAGCGCCACCTGCTCCAGACCGAATCGTTGGGTATAGTGGCGCACCACCACGCCCACGTCTGCCGAAAGTCCGGAATGATAGAGCGTGGGCGTCAACGTCTCGGTGCCGCCGCAGGTGCGCATGTTCATTCGGATGACGTTCAAGCCGGCGTCCCAGGCGCGGGCCGTGATGCCCTGAATATAGCGGGAGTCCGACGAGCCTTCAAGGCCATGAACCATCACCAAGGTTAGCCGCTTGGCGCGCACAGTTTCCGCTTGCCAGTGGCAATGGCATAACACACGGCTGCCATCGGCCGGATCTACCTCGACCGTCTCCGAAACAGTGGCGAGCCGAAAAGGAGGCCGGGGAAGAAAATTCCCAACAATTGTCTGCAGGTGGCCACTGCTCAAGCCGCGGCGAGGCTCGAACGCTTGCAACCACTCCAGCGAAAAGAAGCTGCCCTTCGAATGCAGATTGCTCACTAGGGAGCCCACGTCGCTGGGAGCCACAGGCAGAAAGGCAGGCAGCCCTAAAGGAACGCGGTCGACCTCTTCATTTTCGGGGATCTTCTGGGTCACGGAAACTCGCTAATTCGGCCGGCTGGGCTGGTTCCGCCCTACGGCTAGTGCAAGTGGGACGGCAAAGGGGGTCGAACTTTCGAACCGCCGCAGCCGCCCGTAAGTTACAGAATATACGTTAGCACGGATGCCAAAAAATGCCATTGATGCCAGGGCCCTTTGCACGCTGAGAGCAGCTTAGGAAAACCATCAATTCCGACAGGATACCCAATTGATTTGTTCCGAAACTGCACCCTGTGTAAGGTGGCTGAAGAGGCTGCGATTGGTCAGATCGTTGCGGGAACTGATAGAGAGGACTCGAATTCCCCTCTGCGCAAAAGCCTCAAGAGCCTCTGCATGAAGGTAGTCTTTTGAGCTAGAGGGTGATCGGTGCACTTCATTTATTTGTGTGGCAATGTGAGTCCATCGCTTTTTATCTGTCAGCGCGCAACATTATCTTAGTTGCTTGACTTCCTTTGAAAAAACGTTTTAGTATTGGTTGCGTCGTTTTATGAATGCAAATCTTGTGGGATATTGCGTCATAAATGCTCATGTTGCTTTGACGGCGGCTCTTAGACCGGTTGCAATTGTTGAGCGGTAGGTGCCGTCTCAGAAAATGAAGCGTTTTGATTGTCTGTCCAAGAGAGAACCCATCAATTTCTTTTGTTCGTAAGTTTGTAAAAAGTCTAAATTCGACCACTCCGTGCAAGAAAACTTCTTTTCTTCATCTGCCTTGATTTTGCTCG
>JBEKRS010000046.1:0-46744 GCA_049518535.1 Occallatibacter sp.
AGCCCGAGATGAATGCAAAACACGAGAACCAGCAAAAGCAAAGGCAAAAACGCCACTAAGGAAAAAACAAATGCAAAAACAAAAACCTTGACAGCACCAGCCGTCTCATAGAAGGCCCGGAGGCATGCGCTTTTTGTGTGACTCCCCGCATTTTGGATTCACGGAAAGCTACCTAAACCGCCATCAATGTGGATCGAAGATCAGTCAACCCCAAACGCAATCGCGTCAATCTACAAAATAATGCTTCACAAACAGTGCAAAGTGTGGCCTATAATCCCTCTAGAGCAGGGTTTTCACCCAAGTTGTGGTGCCCCTCAACTTCACCATGGCCATGCCGCTCTCTAAAAAACGCGACCTCGACTCGCCCGCGATCCCCGACCGCCTCTACTTCAAAATTGGCGACGTGGCCCGCATCTGCAACGTCGAGACCTATGTTCTGCGTTTCTGGGAGACGCAGTTTCCCCAACTCAAGCCCAATAAGAGTGGAACCGGCCAACGGCTTTACCGCCGCTCGGACGTCGAACTGGCCTTGAAAATCAAGCGCCTGGTCCACGTCGAGGGTTATACGCTCTCCGGTGCCCGCCAGGCCCTCGGGCAACTCAACCGCCGCCGCGGTCCCCAACGGGACGCCCAGCAGGAACATCAATCCCTGCTGCCGCTCCTGGTCCAGGGCTCCGACCAGTCCACCTCCGGCCAATCTCCGAAAGAGTTGGCTCCGAATGACCTGGGCAAAACCATCGCCCATGCCCGAGCCGAACTCCGCGAAATTGCCGGTCTGCTAGCCTCGCCCGAGTCCCAGCTGCAGCCCAAGCCGCAGCCGCCACGTCGCCGCTCGCGCCTGGCCACCATGCCATCCACATCAGGCTCCCTTTTCCCAGTCTCCTGATCCGGCCGTTAGCCCGCGCTATTCTGGCGAAGCGAGTTAGGCGTGTGAATCTCCCCTCTTAGGGGTCACACGCAATTTACGCTCGCAACCTCGCCGAGGCATGGAGTTTTTGGCTGCCGACATTCCTGCATACCCGGCGTTCGCCTGAAATTGTTCCATTCGCACAGGTCGCTGTGACTAGCTCTCGGAAAGGTCTCAGTTCTAGCAACTCCTCAGCTATATATCCAGCTTGTGTCCCGTCTGAGAACGTAACAAACACGCCGTCAGTACCGTCGCGTTCGACAGCTAGTATTAGTGCTTGTTGTGTGTGTGTGTGTGTGTGTGTGTGTTAAAGCGTGATTGTCCATGGCGGCGAGCCTATTCCTAAAGCAAAGTGCAAGTTGTGTCCTAGCGCACACCTCTTACAAGATGCGGATATCTGCACCAGCAACACGGAGGACATTCCACTGAAGCGGAACAAGCTCGCTTCATTTGTGATTGCTCGGAACCAAAGGATCAAACCGCAAAGCGTTTATCTTGAGCGATGCAAGGTCGCCTCGGCCCAGCCTTCACTTTGCCCGCTCAAAGTTGAGCGATGCCGAGTTGATGCAGTAACGCA
Source organism: Occallatibacter sp. (assembly GCA_049518535.1). GTDB lineage: Bacteria > Acidobacteriota > Terriglobia > Terriglobales > Acidobacteriaceae > Telmatobacter. The sequence goes on from JBEKRS010000046.1 coordinate 1,485, forward strand.
GCCCCGTCGGTCGCGGACCATCAGGAAAGACGTGGCCCAGGTGCCCGCCGCAGCGCGCGCAGGTGACCTCGACGCGCCGCATCCCCAGGCTCACATCCTCGTGCTCGGCAACCGCCTTCGAGTCCGAGGGCAGCATAAAGCTAGGCCAGCCGCAGCCCGAGTCGAACTTCGCCCCGCTCAAAAACAGCAGCGCCCCGCAGCCCGCGCAGTGGTAGTTGCCGGTCTCATGGTTCTCGGTGAGCGCGCCCGTGAAAGGATGCTCCGTAGCCTTTTCGCGCAGAATCCTGTACTGCTCCGGGGTCAGCAGCGCCCGCCACTCAGCCTCACTCCGCACAACTTTTTCGGCCGTCTCGCTCATCAGAACCTCCTCAATCTTCCGTCGATTGGATGCGCGCGGCCATATGAAGGAAGCGGCGTCTGCCTTCAGACCTCCGCCACCAAATCGATCTCCACCAGAACATCTTTAGGCAAGCGGGAAACCTCAACCGTAGTACGCACCGGCGGCGTCACGCCTTCCGAACCAAGATAGGCTCCATAAACCTTGTTCATGGCCGCGAAGTCATTGAAATCCTTGAGGAAAACAGTCGCCTTGACAGCCTGCGCAAGGCTCGATCCAGCCGCCTCCAGAATCGCCTTCAGGTTCTCCAGCACGCGCGTAGTCTGCTCCGTGATGCCGCCGCTCACCACCTGCTGTGTCGCCGGATCGATCGCGACCTGCCCAGCCGTGAAAACAAGATTCCCCGCCCGCACACCCTGCGAATAGGGTCCGATAGCCGCAGGCGCTTTGTCGGTTGCGATAACGTGTTTGCTCATGCCTAGATTGTAGCGGCAAACCGGCTGGCATTTCTCAACGCCAAACCGCCAGCAGGCAGCCGCTCCCTACCACCGCCACCAGCCAATAGCCGATGTTAATAGCGAAGAGCCTGCACGGACGCTTCTCAAAGATCATCTCGAAAAACAGCGGCACAAGAATGAAGCCCGCCCAGCAGATAATGCTCACAAACGCGCCCCTAAACATCGTCCGCGCGCCGGCCCACCGCACCACGTGCGCCAGCATAAATGACAGAATTAGCGCCCCAATGAACGACAAGAATATCGCCAGCACCGCCCCTTTGGGCCTTTCGCCCTTTGTGCGGCCAGTCGCCGCCATCCATGGCTTGGCAAACAACAGCGAATACCAAAGTGCGCCCAGTATCCACTGATACAGAGCCGCAGCCAGCACAGCCAGAAAATTGAAATGAAGATGATGCATAGAGAAACCCCGCAAAGGGAAAGAATTTCGTCTCCACGCAGCCGCAAGCACAGAGATATCCGATAGTTAGCGCTGGCCGGCCGCGAAGGAGTCGCGCAGTCGAATGTGCCGCACGCGACAAGGGCTTGTCAAGCAAATCCCGTAGTAGCCAGAATTGGTAGTCCGGTTTTTTTGCCTCGCCGAAGAAACCCATGCGAGCGAATAGCGAGCAGTTAGCCGCACCGCAGGTGCCTCAGCGTCGCTTCAGGGCTTCCATTCCCTCCAGCGTCCGCGGCCAGTCCGACCCCATCAGCCGGGAGAGCCCGCGGTCGGCCAGCACTTTACCGCCCGTCTGGCAACGCGCGCAATAGTTGGTCTCATTGCTGGCATAGCGAATCCGCTGCACCTTATCGCCGCAACGTGGGCACGGTTGCCCAAAGCGGCCATGAACCGCCATCTCCGGACGAAACGCCGTAACCTTCTCAGGAAAAGCAACTTCCGCCTCGCCCCGCAGCCGATCCATCCACAAGGTGAGCGTGTCCCGGGTCGCCGCGAATAACCGCTCCCACTCCTCCGGCTTCATCTTTTGGGTCATCGCCATAGGCGAGAGCTGGGCAGCATGCAAAATCTCATCTGAGTAAGAGTTGCCGACGCCGCTGATCAGGTGCGGGTCGGTGAGAGCGCGCTTGATCGTGCGGTTCACGGCCGAGAGCGCCGCTCGGAAGCCGTTCAGGTCCGTCGAGAAAATCTCCAAGCCGCCGGGGTCGACCGAGCGCAGACCTTCTTCGCCCCGCAGGATGTGTAGCGACGCCATGCGCTTCGAGCCAGCCTCGGTCAAAATGAGTGAGCCCGTCGGAAAATCGAACGCAACCAGACTCTGTCGCCCGGCGAGTTTGCCCTGCGGCGGCCGCCAATGCAACCGCCCCGCAATCATCAGGTGCAGCACCAGCCAAAGCATTCCGGGGTCCCCAACGACAGGTCTTTGTTCTTGAGGTGGGAACAACCATGAGTCCCCAGCGATTGGTCTTTGTCCCTGGGGTGGGTGATCGCCCTCCACGCCAATAGCGATCCGTTTCCCGACGCGCCGGATCTCCCGCACCACGCGCCCCTCGACGTCAGTCAGCGGCGGATCGACCGTGCGCAGCAGAAAAACACTTTCCAGCCGCACCCGCTCCAGTGGCTGGTGCAGGATGCGCGCCTCGAGCGCAGTAATGTAAGCGGCAATGTCAGGTAATTCCGGCATTACATCCAGCTTGCAACCGAAGTGGCCGCCGATGCAACGACATTTTTTGCGGAACCGACGCTAGAGGCCTATCTCTAAGGTCCATAACATAAAATGACGCTGTCATCCTGAGCGAGCGCAGCGAAGCCGAAGCTCCTGCTTCTCGAAACATTGCGGCCAGGTTGGAACCGCTACGATCTCACGGAGCCAATGCACGCCCATTCAGCTTGCCAATCCGTCCATGCGGGCCAACCACAAAGGGAAGGGAAATGGCGTTCCATTTACGATCGGCATCAGCATTTTCCTTAAGCGCCGGGTCCGGCTGAAGCGCCCGCCAATTATGCCCGTCGTCTGTCGAGATGTCGGTACCGTTCGGGCCCACCGTGATCCAAGTCTTACTGGCAGCGTCGTAGGCCACTGAGGAACGGTACCCATGCGGTAGAGTTTCGCCGGCGTGCCACGTTTTTCCCCCATCCTCTGTATAGGCCGCCGTTCTTGTCGCATCTTCCGGTTTCAGATAGTCGCCGCCAACGATCACACCCGCAGAAGCGTCCCTCATCAACACAGAGAAGATGCCACTGCTTTCCGAGCCGCCCACAATCGGCGTGACGACCCTTCTCCAATGATGCTTAGGCGCTGTGTCGCAGTCATCAATACAGACAGTGACGTCGTCAACTGCGAACAAAAATGCGCCCGAGATCCCTCCGGAGCCGAACATTACGAAGGGAGCCTTTGGCCCACCTAAATTCAAAGCTGAATTGCTGGACGCGAAGGCTCCCATAGATTTTGAATCGGCCTTGAGCGCGTCGCTCTTGCCTTCTCGCACCCAATCCTTGCCGCCCGAGTTAGTCTCCCAAAGCTGGAACTCACCACGCACAGGATCGCCGAGAATCCATCCCATTTCCTTATCGGAAAACTGAAACGCATCCCAAAACCCATCCTTATCGGAGTTCTTGAGGATCGATTTCCATGAATGGCAGCCATCGGTCGTCTTGTAGAGTCGAGACAGCTCTCCCTTGCCCGAAGACATAACGATAGCCGTTTTTGCGTCGAAGGCTTGAATGCCGCGGAAGTCCATATGCTCGGCGCCCGGCGGGACCGCGCACTGCTGCCATAAGATACCGCCGTCCTCGGTACGCAACACCGTCCCACTGCTTCCCGACGCCCATGCAACTCCAGCGCCTACCGCGTCGATGCCCCGCAAATCGGCCGTGGTGTGTGAGTCTTCCATCTCCCACTGGCCATGAGCGCTGCTCACGGTCGCCAATAGAAACCATGCAATGAATGCAAGTCGATGCATGCCCAGCAGTATAGCGAAACCAGCGTCAACCCGCGCAGGAATCTTACTTCATCCCAGGACCGTGTTATCGATCAGCCGCGTATCTCCCACCCAAGCCGCCACGGCAAACAGGCTTCCCGGCGCAGCAACTTCCACCCGCTCCAACGTTGCCCAGTTCACCAGCTCGATATAATCCACTCGCACATCAGCCTCGGCGGCAAAGCTCTTCCGGGCAGCTTTGATCAGCGCGTCAGCGCGCCGTTCACCTGCGCTCGCCATCCGCTCCACTTGTCGAACAGTTCGGCTAAGCACAAGCGCCTGCTCTCGTTCTGTCGCGCTAAGGTAAACATTGCGTGAGCTAAGCGCCAGCCCATCCGGCTCGCGAACAATCGGGCAAACCACAATCTCCGCAGGCAGCCGCATGTCCTTCACCATCCTGCGAAGCACGGCCACCTGAGCCGCGTCCTTCTGCCCAAAGAACGCCCGGTCAGCCTCCGTAGCGATCAGCAGCTTCGCCACCACCGTAGCCACGCCGCGAAAGTGCCCAGGCCGTGACGCGCCGTCCAAGCGGTTGCTCAGCCCCTCGACCTCCACAAATGTCGCCGCGCCGGCCGGATAGAGTTCTTCCACTGTGGGAGCGAAAACCACCGTCGCCCCCTCCGCCTTGGCCAGCGCGCAATCGGCCTCAAAGCTGCGCGGGTAGCGGCTGTAATCCTCGTTGGGGCCAAACTGGGTAGGGTTCACAAAGATGCTCACGCCCACGAAGCCGCATGAATTGCGCGCCGCACGAATCAGCGAAGCATGCCCGGCGTGCAGCGCGCCCATCGTCGGCACCAGGCCAATCGCGTTGCCCTCCCGCCGGTCTTCGCGCGCCCACTCGCGCAATTCGGCCACGCTGCGCAAAATCTCCATCAAGCCTTCCGCAGCGCGATTACGTTCTCGGTCGCCGCCTGATTGGCGTCAAGCATTTGCCGCTCCGCTTCCGGCAGATGGTAGCTCTCTTCGTCCGAAGGAAACGCGCGATGCTCAACGTCTTCGCGATAGTGTTCGATAGCTGAGCGAATCAGTTCCCCAGCCTCGCCGTAGCGGCGAACAAACTTGGCTGCCGGCGCAAAAGTCAGCCCCACTAAATCATGGAAGACCAATATCTGCCCATCGCATTCCGGCCCAGCCCCAATGCCGATGGTAGGAATAGCAAGCTCAGCGGTGATCGCCGCGGCCACCTCACGCGGAACTCCTTCGAGCACCAACGCGCCCGCTCCCGCATCGGCCAATGCCTGTGCATCGGCTTTGAGTTGAAGTGCGCTATCGGCCGTCCGCGCCTGCACGCGATAGCCACCCATGCGATGAATGCTCTGCGGCGTCAGTCCCAGGTGGCCCACCACCGGAATCTCGGCCTCGCTCAAAGCGCGCACCAACTCCACGCGCGGCCCTTCGATCTTCACCGCCTCCGCGCCCGCCTCTTTCACAAAGCGAATCGCATTGGCCACCCCTTCGGCCACCGTGCCGTGATAGCTGCCAAAAGGCATATCGGCCACCACCAGCGCGCGGCGCACAGCCCGATGCACAGCCCGCGTGTGGTGCAGCATTTCATCCACGGTTACAGCAAGAGTGTTTTCGTGTCCCAGCACCACCATCGCCAGCGAGTCGCCCACCAGAATCAGGTCGATGCCCGCCTCGTCCATCAGCCGCGAGGTGGCGTAGTCATAGGCAGTCAGTGCGGAGATAGGTCTGCCCTGCCGCTTCATCTCGGCCAACGCAGGCATAGTGACTTTTGTTGTAGTGGAAACGCCAGCGCCAGAGATTCCAGTTCCAGAAATTCCAGTTTTGGAGACGCCAGTCAAAGCGGAGTTCGATCCGCCAGGGAAGTTAGTAACGCTCAAAGTGACCTCCAGTGCCGCTCCGAAACCTCAGGATGCGACCCGAACAACCCGAGTATACGCCCAAAGCCAGCCCCAGACGCAACCGCGCCGTACCATTTCCTTGCGATCGAGCAGACCAACGCCTTGGATGGATGGCGGACACTTTGAGTCTCACACCAGTCCGATATACCGAAATCTACACGGCCTAAAACAGGCTCTCCTGCGTCATATGCGGCGGATGGAATGTGCCGATGATGACGAAGGGATTTTTCGCTTTACGGACGTGCCATTCGTAGGTCGTGCCAAGGAACAGATACAGGTCTTTGGTTTTGACAAAGTCGTCCATGTATTTTTGGCGTACCTTTCTGACAGCCTGATCCTTACCATAGAACTTTTCGCAGGTCCAATACAGCTGCCCAACCTCCCAATCCTCGATCATCAGCTTGCTCTCGACGCCGGCATCGTCCTTGAATCGGTACGAGAATTTGCATGGGAGCTTTGGCATGATCTTGAAGTCGTCGAGGTTCTGATCCTCGAAAAGGTGACCTTGTTTCATCCTGTTGAGAATCCCGTTGATTTTGTCGCGCGGCCATTCGGGATCGGCGGCCTCAGCGACGAACTCCAATATCTCGGCGGCTCTGAACACGACAAGCGAGATTCTGTTGTCATGCGCCAGGCCGATGATCTCCTTCAGGTTGGTGTAGATTTTCTTGTTGCCGAGAACCAGCTTTCGACGGTCCGCCCACTGGCGCTCGGTACCGACTTCGTCCAGGAGTCTGATATCGCTCGTGCTAAGAACACGGTGACTTTCGGGTCGCTGATCTCCCTTGTTCCGGGCAATGTCAACCTCGACCCATTGATATTTCTTGTATTGCTGATCCTCATCTAGCAGCCGGAAAGGAATGGGATAAAGTCGAATCCATGAGCCGTCCTCACGGAAACCCGCCGTGCAGGCCAGCTCGTTGTATTTTTCCGAGATGGTCGGATAGGTTTTGACGGCGATTAGGACTTTCGCTTTTGCCATTCTGTTCAGGGAACTTCAGATGTGACGAATGTCGTACTTCCAGTCGTGAAATGCAGACACTGCTTTTGCAACCCGTCCGCGATGGCACCTGCAAACATCGGCCTCGAAACAGGTAATCGCAACGCGTTTGTCTTTCTGGAAGATTTCGAACAGCTTCTGCAGCGCCTTTCCGTTCTGCTTCAAATCTCGTTTTTCATAGGAACTAAAAAGGCGGTCGTAATCGGCTTGGGTATTCAACTTCTGCCGCTTGTCCGACGCGATACCAAGCTCCGGGATATGCACATAGCCGATTCCGAGCTTCTTGACAGTATCGGAAAGCGTCTTTTTTGAGAAACCATATTTGCGGCTTAAGGGATTGCGGCGCACGTCTACAAGCGTCTTGACGTTGTTTTTGATGAGGCGGTTCAAATAACCTTCAAAGGACGATCCCTCATAGCCGATGGTAAAGAAGCAAGCGGCAGCGGCGGCGGGGCGCGCGGCCGTAATCGCGCTGGCTTCCTGAGCGTTCATGATTTTCGCGGCACGTTCGCTATTGATGGCGTAATAAGGATAGCGGCGGTAGATGTCCTGCAACAGCTTCGTGCCATTCAGGTGCGAGTATTTGGCGTAGCAGCGATTAAATGCCGCCTCGTCGAACAACCCCTCCGTGGAAAACCCTCCCTGTAATTGCCAATCATCAGTATCGGCCAAAGCGCCAATCTCGACGAGGCGGCGCTTGTCGGCATAGGACTGGAACGAAAAACTGCCGAACCTGTATGGCACGAATTCAAAGGACGGTTCTTGCTGGAATTCCTGCGTGAACAGGAACAGATATTTTTGGAAGTCCGTGCTAGGCAAACACCCGCCGAAGGCGCTGAGCAGTCCAATTAGCGTTTTCTGGCGGTAGTTCATGATAAACCTTCATTTCGGAGCACGAGCTCAATTGTATAGCTTAGCTGCCGAAACGACCTGAAGAAAGCGGTTTGCGCGAAAGCCGTACCCTTCTAGAGACTCGATGTGGGAAGTGGCTCCGGGGGGCCCCCGCTTTTGGAGCCCAGGGGTTGAATAAAACAGGATAGGTCCCCGGAAACGCTAGGTTCCTATCGGGACTGTCTCGGCGCGACGTAGATGTCCTGCTGCAGGATCTTCTGCCGGGACAGTTTCGATAGGGGCGTTTGAAGTAAGTCGCTGGCGCGACGGGCGCGGTTCAAACGCGGATGTCGCAGAGGAATTCTCAGTTTACGCAAAATCTCATGAAACAAACATCAGACTTTGTCCGGGAATCCCGGTCGACCATCCATGAATATACGGAAGTCGAAAACCAAGGCGAACCGCTGAAACCCATTCCTTGAGTTTCAGTTCTTCTGGGATCTTCTCCATCAGTTTTTGGGTAAAGGTCGTCAAGCACCAACTGCCACTCTTCGCTCCTGCTTTGCAACATGCTTTAGAAGCGGCATTACCAATACGCGATAGATTGACTCCTCTTCATTGACCCCAGCAATTTCGTTCCCTTTGGCTGTTTCATCCACCACCCATTCGAGCAGTGTGAGGGCATGATTGACCAGGTCTTTCATGCTGCCCGCGCCTGTTCGCGCTTGAAGAGCTTTAAGTGAACCCATCTGAGTCTTGCTTATTTCCATATTCAGTCGCATCGCTAATACCTTTCCAAATCCGAGTGCTGACTTGCCTGATAAATCTTATCGGTATTTCTGAAATATCAGGCAATGTTTGAGTATATATTGAGTAAATAGTAATCATAATCATGTATTTTTACCAAAACATGCTCAAGAAGTCAGATTCTTTTTGCCGTTTCCATTCGCTTTGCGCCTTTCGCTCTCGCCGTAGATCGTCAATTCCAGCTTTCACTTGCAGTTCCATCGCCCCAGGAGTCACACTGGAAGGCACTATGCTTTCCCCTTCGGCCACAGGAATCTCCATCGGACTAGGCGCAGCAGCCACGCTGGGTCTCGCGACCGGTGGCTTCGCCTACGCGGCCCTCTGGCCAACCTCGCAACTCTTCGGCCAAGCACTCACCGCTCCGCCGAACCCCGGTGAACTCGCCCTCACCTTCGACGACGGTCCCCATCCGACCTGGACACCGCGCCTACTCGAAGTTCTCGCCCGCCGCGACGTGCGCGTGACCTTCTTCCTGGTAGGCAGCCACGCCCAGACCGAGCCAGCTCTGGTCCGTCAGATCGCCGCCGCCGGGCACCTCATCGGCAACCACTCCTGGAGCCATCGCAATCTGGCGCTAGCCCCGGCCCGCACCATCGAGCAGGAGCTTTCCCGCACCAGCCAGGAGCTAGACCAAATTGCCCAGATCGCCGGCGCGCCAGTCCACTACTTTCGTCCGCCCTTCGGCGCCCGGCGTCCCGAAGTTCTGCGCGCGGCCCGGCGCTTAGGCATGGTTCCGGTCCTCTGGAACGCCATGACCACCGACTGGAAAACCCCATCGGCAGACGCAATCGCCAGCCGCCTGCGCCACAAGATCGACTCTCTGGAGCACCAAGGCCAAGCCGCCAACATCGTCCTCCACGACGGCAGCCACTCCGACCCCGCCGCCAACCGCGCCCCATCGATAGCCGCCGCCGCCCAACTAATCGCCCGCTACCAGCCCACTCATCAATTCGTAACCCTGGATGGGTGGGCGTAGCGAGCAGGTTGATCTCTCGTAGGTCACAGTGCCGCAAGAAAAGCGGGCTTCAGCCCTGACCTTTGAGCCTCCAGGGTTGAAGCCCGTTTTCTCTGAATCAACAATCTCCAACGCGAGCGCAGAGCGAGCCACCGGCCCCACCGTAGGTGGTCACTCCCCTGCCAGCGTCCCCAGCAGCGTGTCGAAATCCTCCAGCCGCGCATACTCGATGATGACTCGACCCCGCCCGTCGTGATCTTCGATGTGAACCTTCAATCCAAGCGCGCGCTGCAACCGCTCCTGCACTTCGCGCACATTGGGATCGATGGAAACCTCGGGTTTGGGCTCCTTCTTGACAGCCCGCTCCGGATGCAGCAGGCTCGACACATAGGCCTCCGTTTGGCGAACAGAAAGCGAATGATTGATCACCCGCTGCGCCGCCATTTCCATTTCCTCGGCGTGTTCGAAGGCCAGCAGCGTGCGCGCATGGCCAAAGCTCAAGTCGCCCGACTCAACCCGAGCCTGCACCGAGTCCGGCAACCTCAACAAACGCAAGAAGTTAGCAACAGTAGCGCGATCCTTGCCGGTGCGCACCGCCATCTGCTCCTGCGTCATGTGAAACTCGCGAGAAAGCCGCTCGAAGGCCCGCGCCTGCTCCATCGGGTTCAGGTCGGCCCGTTGCAGGTTCTCGACAATGGTGATCTCCATCGCCTGCTCGTCGGAGACCTGCCGCAGAATCGCCGGAATCGTCTTCTTGCCGGCCAGCTCCGAAGCCCGCCAGCGCCGCTCCCCTGCGATCAATTGAAAGCGTCCGTTGGCCAGTGGGCGCACCAGCACCGGCTGCACCACGCCATTAGCGGTGATCGAAGCAGCCAGTTCGCCCAACTGCTCCTCGCTCATATGCGATCGCGTTTGAAACGGGTTGCGATCGATCTGGTCGAGGATAATTTCGAGCGGTTTACCGCCCTCTGTCTCGGTAGCTGATGGAACGGCAGCCGCTGGAACGCGTGGCAACAGCGAGTCCAAACCCTTGCCCAGGGCGCGGCGTTTAATGTCGGTAGCGACGACGGTCATGTTTCAGAATCCTCTATTTCTACGCGGTCCGGGATTTTCAATTCTACTTTCGCTCGAGTTCTTTCAGAGTGTGGCGGCCATTCAATAACCACCATCAGGAGTTTGGCAAAAAACTCACTTCAGCCTCCGGCTCGGCGCTAATTGGTGCCTTCTTCTTTTTCTTCTGAGTTTCCATCTTGTTTCGCGCCAAAAACTCTCCGGCCAGCTCGAAGTAGGCCTCAGTACCGCGTGAACGGGCATCGTAGAGCGCCACAGGCTTGCCGTGGCTAGGCGCTTCGGCCAGGCGCACGTTGCGCGGAATCACGGTCTGATAGAGGCGGTCGCGGAAGTACTCGCGCAGGGTATCGGTCACCTGCTGAGCCAGGTTGGTGCGATCGTCGTACATGGTCAGCAGCACGCCTTCAATAGTCAGCGAGGGGTTGAAGGCAGCGCGCACCCGTTCAAGCGTCGAGATCAACTCCGAGATGCCTTCCAAAGCGAAGTACTCCGCCTGCATAGGAACAATCAGCGTGTCGGCCGCTGCCAGGACATTGAGCGTGAGCAGGTCGAGAGCCGGTGGGCAATCCAGAATCACCAGGTCAAAATTATCCTTGATCGGCGCGAGTGCCAGGCGCAAACGCAAAGCTCGGTCGTCGGCCGTGGCCAGCTCGATATTAGCGCCCGTCAGGTTCTTCGAGCCCGGCAGCAGCGACAGAAGATTGATCTCCGTGGGTAGAATCACCTGATCCGCCGGAGAGTCGCCCATCAAAACGTCATAGATCGAGCGGCGATTGTCGTCGCGCTGGAAACCTATGCCGGAGGAGCAGTTTGCCTGGGGATCGCAGTCCACCAGAAGAACCTTGAGGCCCTCGAGAGCCAGGCAGGCACCCAGGTTAATCGCAGTCGTGGTTTTGCCGACTCCGCCCTTCTGATTCACAACGCCAAGTATCTTGCCCATGGCATTTCAGACTAAAGGGAAGAGCGGTTGAAGGATAGCCACTTGCGCTGTGGAGAACTGCGCCAACCTGTGGAAAGCCTCCGGAGCGGTGAAAGATAAAAAGCTGGCAATCAATTGCAGGGCAAGGGCTTCGGCGCCTGGTGCGTGACAGCCGTCGTGAACGCGGCCAAAAGGATGATCGGTGGAAAACTTTCGTAATTTTGAGTAGAAGGATAGGCAATTTTATTGGCCGGTCCGATCCAAAATCCGCCCATTCGAGGGGAAAAGCTGTTTTGTTCCACGTGGAACTCTTCCCGGTTTGAGTCGATTCCGATTTTGTTCCACGTGGAACGCGTCCACTCCACACACGCCCACATCCCTACTTTGATACCCTTAAAAAGATGACTCACCGCGCCTCGGACCCCTCACTGAAACCATCGCAACTTCGGGCCAATTGATGGGCGATCTCCTCAAACTGCTCCGCCGGAATCGCAACTATCGCTATATGTGGACCGGCCAGATCGTCAGCGAAATCGGCGACAACTTCAATAACATTGCCGTCTTTGCGCTGGCCATGGCACTCACACATTCGGGCATGGTGGTCGCCGGTGTTCTCTTGTCGCGCGCAATCCCAGCTATCACCATGGGCTCGCTCGCCGGTGTCGTCCTCGACCGCTTCGACCGCAAACGCATCATGATAGCCAGCGATCTTATCCGCGCGGTGGTCGCTCTCGGCTTCATCTTTGCGGTCATATCGCATCGTATCTGGGTGCTCTATGCATTCAGCGCGCTGCTCATGGCCGCTTCGCCCTTTTTTACCGCGGGACGATCTGCAATTCTGCCGACCATCGCTAACTCTGAAGAGCTACATACCGCAAACTCGCTTACCCAGACCACCCAATGGATGACGCTCACGGTTGGAACCTTTCTTGGAGCCACCGTAATTGCCATAGGGTACAAATGGGCTTTCACGTTCAACGCCCTTCCTTCGTCTTTTCCGCCTGCTGCATCTGGCGCCTCCGGGCTCCCGGTGCGACCGGCTTTCGTGCCCCGCGCAAGATCCTCGCCGAGGATGAGGTAATTCGCCCCGTGCATGAGTATCGAGAGGGGCTGCGTTATATGCGCTCGGTGCCCCTTGTTTTCGCCATCGCACTGCTTTCTGTGGGATGGGCCACCGGCGGCGGAGCCGCGCAAATACTCTTTACTCTCTTTGGCGAGGATGTCTTCAAACGGGGCGCTTCTGGCATCGGGATCATCTGGGGTTGTGCCGGTCTCGGTTTGCTCTTTGGCGGAATCGTCGCAAACTGGCTTGGCAAATGGCTCTCTTTTAACGGCTACAAGCTTGTTATCTTCATTGACTTTGTCGTGCATGGCACCACGTATGTTCTGTTCAGTCAAGCGAAAGAGTTCAGGTGGGCGCTGTTCTTCATCTTTGTGTCACGCGCTGGCATGGCCATCAACTCAGTTCTCAACTATTCCTATCTCTTGCGCACTGTGAACAATCGCTATCGAGGACGCGTCTTCGCTACGATAGAGACCTTCACCTGGACCATGATGATGGTCTCGATGATGGGTGCCGGCATCGCCTCGACGCATTACGATCCGCGCCTAATCGGCACCATTGCGGGCCTCCTGAGTTCGACCACGGCAATCTTCTGGGGTTGGGCAAACTGGACGGGTCGTCTTCCTCAACCTGCTCTTGCAGTGGCAGAGCAAACGGAGCCGGAGGTACATCCGGACCATGCCGTCTAAGTTCTCATGTCGACTCCGCGCGTAGGCGACCATCGTTAGCCCTCTGGATGTGTGAAGAGGTCGGGCCGAGCAAACTCCCCTTCGGTCGCGCTTCGGCAATCGGTCGGGAATAATGGCCCAATGCCGGAAAGCCCGCCTAGCAAACGCAAGGCGCAAAAAGCAGAATCAATCCTGTTCGCAGAGAGATCTCTCCGCGAACAGGATTCTATCTTCCTACGCCTTCGCAACCTTAGACGGTCGGCGCTACTTCCGAAACTGCACTATTCCGGCATCAGAAGAAAGCCCGCCGCAGAGTTGCCGAGCGGCGGCGGGTTGACGAGGTTTGGCATCGTGTTGCCAACGACTATGCCCTTGTCGTTTACGCCGCACGTGCCTCCCCCCACGATCTCGAAGAATGGATCGAGATCGCTAAGTTGGGTAAAATCCCCGTGTAAAAACAGGAAGCCAGGCCCAACGATCTCCCCACGGTTGCTTATTCCGCAGGGTAGAGCATTCTGGGATGCGAAAGGTGCGGGAAAATCTGGCGGGAAGGACTGATCGAAGGTGGTAAATGTACCTCTCTTTAGCGTGAAGCCGTGGCCCACGCCGTCCGCGCCAATGTAACTGCCGACGATATGGCCGCGATTGTTGATTCCGCCGGCTGAAGTGCAGCATGCGCCAGTGAACGGAACGTCGACTGAATAAAATATTCCTCGTTCCAGGATGAACCCGCGGCGTTGCTGGCTCACCAGGTCGAAGTAATCTCCTACAATCGTGCCCTCATCGTTGATTCCGTTTGCCGATGTGTCCACCGCGTTCGGCCCCGGAAAGTCAAACGATGTGAACACTCCTCTCCTTAAAACGAAGCCATGAAACGATCCATCCGAATAGCTGCCCACGATCACACCGTGGTTATTGATTCCAACTGCACCGGTGCTCGTCGCGCCGGGAAATGGGACATCGATCGTTGTGTAGGTGCCATTCTTCAGGACAAATCCATGTTGCCCGGCAGTTGTTGGATTTCCGAGTGGGTCTGGGTTAATTTGGTATGCGCCGACCACATCGCCTCGATCATTGACGCCATAGCCGAGGGTTGAAGTAACTCCCGGGAATGGCGCACTGAGGGAGACGAACGTGTACTGTTGAGCGGCAGGCGGGGTGGTTTGCGCGTTAGAGTGAGGCGGAATTGCGGTGGTTACAATCATCACAGTCACTAAGAGAGTCAGGGCAAAACGAGAGCTTATGCAGGCTCTCACCGATTTCAAATTGAGCAACGTCTTTAACATGGGGGACTCCTTGGTTATTGTTTTGGGCTGGGGGTGGACTTTTTGAGCAGAGTTTCTTGCTTGCATAGGACGATAGGGTCTTGTTGGAGAAGGCGACCCAATGCCCCTCGACCATCGATCTCGATCGCATCCTATCCATACTCCCAGGCTGTAAATAGGGAATGAAGACCGATCCGACGCCCGCCAAAGCGGACAACGGCTGTTTTAATTCTGATCTTTGGAAAACGATGCAACCGAGCGGCTATCTATGGCTCAGGCGCCCAGCGGATTAGGGGTCCCTGGCAAGCGATATTTGTTTGCCGGGGTGAAGGGAATTACCTTCGCCGCTGGAGAGGAAGTAAAAATCACATCCACTCTAACTCAAATCCGATATTTAAAATAGAACTCTTCTTACATGTTGCGACTATTGCTCTGTTGGACGACTCAGGATTGCTCCAAACGAAATCGATGCGGATTTGGGCGCAGAGACCGATCAAGGTTGGGAACTGAACCTGGTGGCACGCGTTCCGAGCGCAAGCAAGCGATCGTTGCCGCCAAGCTGCGGAATCGGCTCGGTCCAGGTAAACTCGGCGCCGACTGCTGCCTTCAATGCGGCCAGTTCCTTGCCTGTGGTCATCAGCGCCAGCCAGCCGCCGAGGCGAACTAACTGGCCGGCAGCGCTGACGGCGATCTCCATCCGGTCGACGGCCCGCAAGGTTACACAATCAAAGTTAGCGGTCAACTCCTCAGCCCGCCCGGAATGGACTGTTGCCGCACCCCCCACAACCCGCAGGGCCTCGCTCAGGAATGCCGCCTTCTTGCCGTGCGACTCGGCCAGAGTCACCGCGATCTCAGGCCGACAGAGCGCGATGGGAACGCCGGGAAACCCAGCTCCGGAGCCGAAGTCCAAGAGCGTCTGGATGCCGGCGGGCAACGCACGGGCGCAAACTATCGACTCGACGAAATGCCGAGTCAGAATCCCTTCTTCGTCTCGGATCGCCGTCAAGTTTACGCGGGCGTTCCAGCGAATAATAAGCGAAAGATACTCCTCGAAGCGTTTAGTCAGATCGGAGTCCAATTGCTCCAAACCAGCTTCCGCCAAAAGAAGATTGAGGCGCGCGCTGGCCGACAGCGTCTCCTTGCTCATCCGTGGCTCATCCCTGCGCAACCGGTTCTCGGCCCGCCGATGGAGCCCTGTCGGTGTGATCGCCGGAGCTTTCGATCCGCCGCGGCTCCCAGACCACCGCAGCCTGCACCAGTGCCGCAAAGATTGCGCGAGAGAATGCGTTCTGCGCGTAGGTGCGCTCGGGATGCCATTGCACGCCAAAAACAAATTGGTTGCGCGACTCTAGTTCAACGCCTTCCACCACGCCATCGACCGGCGAAACGGCGTTCACCAGCAGACCGTCTCCGGCAACTCGAACCGCCTGATGGTGGCTGGAGTTTACCTGAGGCTCTGCCGGGTAGTCGCGTGGAACAAGGTTGGCCAGCCGTGAGCCGGGCGCAATTCTCACCGGATGGGCTTCGATCACTTCCCGGCCGGGGCTATGATCGACAGTCGTCTTCAGATCCTGCACCAGCGAGCCATTCAGCCACACGTTGAGCGTCTGCATGCCGTGGCAGATGGCCAGGATTGGCTTATGGAGGTTAAAGGCGTCCTGCAACATCAATTCGTCGACGGCGGTGCGGCCGGTGTCTGCCTCGCCGCACTCGGGCACTGGATCCTCGCCATATCGTTGTGGGTCTACGTCAAATCTGCTGCCGGGAAGCAGGATACCCTGCACCCCTGCAAGTAGGCGCGCCACCCGCTCCTGCTGTTCGTGTAATGGAACGATGATTGGCGTTGCCCCGGCAGAACGCAGCGCCGCCAGATATGGAGGTAGCGAGCGCTGGTTGTAGCCGGGATCGTTGCTGGTCGGTTCTGGAATTGCAATGTGAACGCACATGGCAGCAATATTGTATGCTTCCGCGGGAGTTTCGCGATAGATTCCTTTTCTCGCCTGTGCGCCGCAGTGGATTTTTTGAACATCTCGAGTAACGCCGAGAGCCAGCATCTACTGATTCATGCCGTGCGTTTATGGGGGAGGGTAAGCACGGAGTGGAAGCGACAGGAGAAGCGGCTATCTCTCGTTCCTGCGAGCATTGCTCTAGATAATCACAGATGCAGCAATCTTCTCTTTGGTTGTCTCGGACTGCTCAAGCAACTCCTGTATCGCGACCCGCAGGCGCTCTGTCAGTGCGTCCGTTTGGCGGACGGTCAGGCCAACGGTCTCGATTGGGATGCCGACGGAGAGCGTCAGCTCGCCTGGATAAAAGTGGTGCGAGTGAATCGGTAGCAACTCATAGACTCCGCTGAGAGCCATGGGTACGATCGGAACCTGGGCGCGAATGGCTAAGTAGGCCGCGCCGGAGAGGAAGGGTTTAAGTTCGCCATTCTGCGTGCGCCCGCCTTCAGGGAAAACAAACAGCGACATGCCGGAGCGCAGCGCCCTGGCACCGGCACCTAAACTCGAAAGCGTGGCGTGCGGATTATTGGTATCGATAGGCATTTGCCTTGATCTATTTAAGTACCATCCTATGAACGGGATAGACCATAATTGCTTGCGAGCAAGAATGCGAAATTGGAAGGGCAAAGAAGCAAAGATGACCGGCGTGTCCATGTACGAAGTGTGGTTGGAGGCGTAGACGGCTACCGGCTGCTTGCACAGGTTCTCCGCTCCCACCAACTTGAGCCTGGACCCGGAAGACCATATACAACCCCGAGCCCAGACGCGGGCGATGCGGTGCTGCACATTGCCCTTCTTGTCCACGAGCGAAACCACGAGCGACAGGCTCCCGCAAACCGCAGTGACCACCGACAAGAGGGGCGTCTGGATCAGATTCGTGCGCCAGCGGTAGAGCCAGGGCAACGGGTTGGGACGCTGTCTCGTCATTCGACACCTTCAGATTTGGCAAGTAGCAGCGACCGCGCTTCACCCACCAGATACACGGACCCCGAGATGACAACTACTCCACCATCTCCGCGCGCCGCCGCCAATTGCAACGCCTCACGAACCGAACCGGCGCTGATGGCGGCGCTCCCCGTTGAGCTGGCCGCTGCGTTTAAATCTTCCATCGACGCGGCGCGGGCCGAGTGGATGGGCGCGAAGATCACTTCATCAAAGAGTGGAAAGAGAATCTGCGCCATCTCCGAGAGCGGCTTGTCGCGAAGGCAACTGAAGATCAGGCGGCGCGGACGGTCTTCACTCAGGATTCCGGATAATCCCGAACGGAGGGCCCAGGCGCCGGCCGGATTGTGCGCCACATCCAGTATCCATTCCACGCTGCCGGCTTTGATGCGCTCTAGTCGCCCAGGCCAACGGGTCTGCCGAATCCCTGCGACGATGGCCTCAGGCGTGATGGTAAAATTGTGCGCCGATGCCAACTCGACGGCCGCGGCAATGGCCAGTGCTATGTTGCGTTGCTGATGCGCGCCGGTCAAGGGCGAGGCAATCTCGACGGTCGCGCCTAACGCCTCGACAGAATAGGCTGCACCCGTGTCGGTCTTCATCGGCGGCATGTAGACCGCAGCGTTCACCCCGCGCACGTCCAACTCTGCTGCCGCTTCGCCCAGCACCTGATTGGCCTCCGGGTGCTGCGACAGCATGATGAGCGTGCCGCCGTGGCGAAGAATGCCGGCTTTCTCGCGCGCGATGGCGGCAATGGTCGAGCCGAGCCACTCCGTGTGGTCGAGCGAGATGTCAGTGATCACCGAGAGCAGCGGATCGACGACATTGGTTGCGTCAAGCCGGCCGCCCATCCCGACTTCAAGCACTGCGAGTTCGACTTGCTGCTCGGCAAAATAGACGAGTGCTTGCGCGGTGAGAATCTCAAAAAAACTGGGGGGCTGCGGGAGCCGGGCATCCTGAAACAGCTTCTCCGCCACATCGTGAACGCGAAAGTAGAGGCCGGCAAAGGCGTCGTCAGAAATCTCCACCTCTCCGATGCGGATGCGCTCGTTGACCCGCGCCAGATGCGGCGAGGTGTAGAGGCCGGTGCGCACTCCGGCAGCGGTGAGAATGGAGGCCAGCGTGGCGGCCGTCGAGCCTTTGCCGTTGGTTCCGGCGATTAGAACTGAGCGAAGGCGGCGATGCGGATCGCCTAACGCAGACAGCAGGATGCGAACCTCGTCGAGCGAGAATTTGCGGCGCGCCTGACCGGGCCGGGTGTAGAGCTCGGGCGCCATGGCATTCAGTTGATCGATAGCTGCGGTGTAGGACATGGAAAGATAAGTATAAGAGGCGTACGCAGTCTCCGTGCCGAATCGCCATAGCTCTTATTTGGCCCCTTAGCCCAACTTCGCTCTGTACGCGCAAAGTGGATGACGGTCAACGACTCTCGCGCATTTTGAAGATGCTCGACGGGAAGCGGCTGAAATACGGGAAGTAGTGGACAATCCACCGAATCTCTCCTAGTATTCATCACTCTGATTCAGGATAGATATGCCCTAAGGGATTTTCCCTTGAAGCGATTGCGTTCCTAAGATAGACTTCTTTCTCCATTAGCCAATTTCGGATAATGAAAAGCGCCACTTCTGGGTTCGATCCCCCAAATCGTCCGTATGAAACAAGGGACTCGATCATGCGAAAGGTCACCGGGTCTACGGCCCTCATTTCAATTGTGTGGCGAGGTGCGACGTTCTCCGGCCTCCCCCCTCTCTTTTCAGATTCCTCACCCATTAAAACCCCCTTGCAATCCCCTTAAAAGGGGTCTATAAATAGTAATTGAAGTCAATTAGCTTTTCCAACCTTTTCACAAAGAGGCGGAATCTAATTGAGGGGTAGTATTACCCCAAGGGGCGCGAATGGAGACTTTAACCCCACTAGAAACAGAATTGAAGGTGTTCGAGGCTAATCGGGAGCAATGGTCCCGCGAACATCCGGGCAAATTCGTCGTCATTCAGGACGAAACTGTCCTCCCCGGCTTTTTCGAAGAATACGCGGCTGGCTTTCGCACAGGGTTGGCGAAGTTCGGCACAGGGAGAAGCTTCTTAGTAAAGCAGATTTGGAGTACTGAGCCGGTATACTTCATAGGGTAGTTATGAAGGTGCATTGGAATCCGTTTGAATGGGGTGACCCCGGCCCCCGTATAAAAGTCGTCATCAGGCACACCGAAGATGAAATCCGGCTTGGCGTGGGGTTGGACTATCCAGAGCCTGTTGCCGTCATGGCCCTTATGGCCCTTCTAGATACTGGTGCCCAAACCACCATTATCCATAGCGCGTTAGCCACAAGTCGCAAACTCACTATGACGGACGCAAATGTTCCTGCTCGGGGCATAGGTGGTCAGTGCTTCTGTGACGAATATGCTTGCTCAATCAGCTTTCCAAATTCTGATTTACCCGGGATTGGGACCACGAGAGTTCTCGCCCGGGAATTTAAGGAACTACATCACGTAGTTTTGATCGGTCGCGACATCATGAGGACCTGGAAAATGGATTTTGATCCTCGCGCCAAGAGCGTGATAATTACGCCTTACGCCTCATAAACAGGACAGGCGGGCGAAATGGATCTACTGCCGCAGCAGCAGTTGCAGGGCCGATCGGGCGTTTTGCAGGCAGGCGCGCGCTTCATCTTCTGATAGAAGTCCCTGGTGCACGGCCTTTTTGCCTGCGTCGTTGACCAGGTTGGCTACGCGCGGAAAGTCTGCGTCGAATCCCGTCAACTGCAAATTGTTGTTCACCTCATGTAACAGGTTGCCCAGGGTCGCGGTCTTGCGATAACGCGTGCGGACCTGACGGGTCAATCCTGCCGGCAACTTCTGCTTGATGGCCTCCTCAAGCACGGAGCGGCTCATGACCGCACAGGCCGTAAACAGGCCTAAGAAATAGCAGCGCGTGGCTTCGTCGAGGTAACGGTCGGCCTCTTCTGAACTGGGCGCAGCTACAACGCACTCCCGCAGGTGCGTGGCGCGCTGCACAGCCGGCTCAACCAACTCAAGCAGCTCCAGCGCAAAGGCTGTGCGCAGCAAATCGTTCTGCTGGCCATCGAGTGCGCGCTGAATCTCCTGCCATGCCGGCGCGACTCCGTTGCTACCTGTTGGCTGCAAACGAGTGAGAGTGGTGAGCCGCTGCCGCGCATGCTGCACAAAGCCCTGCCGCATCTCCTGCGCCAGCTTCTGCCACCCAGCTACAAACGCCGCTGGGTTCTGCTGGTAGCGTGCCCACAACTCGTCGTAGACGATGCCGGGCAAGACTTCGCGCAATTGCTCGAAGCGGCCCGTCCTGGCTAATTCGGAAATGGCTTCGCAAAACTCTCGCCCTGGCGTGTCCTCCGCGGACATCTGCAGCAACTCACTCTCCAGTCGCGCAATGTTGATGCCCATGGCCGCAATCCTCTTCTGTCAAGTTTAGGACTCATGCGGATAAATGCTGCACGGAAACATCTCTCTTCCCACTCGCGGTGTGCTGGAATGGGAAGCTCTCCATCTGTGATCGTGGCTGGGAATCAGCGCTTTATCTTCGCTCTCGTTGGTCTGATCCAAAATAATTTACTCGCGACAACTCTATCTCTCCAGGTGAATCGACTCGCCCGTTGCCAAGACTCGCTCACAATTCACCCGTAACTTAGCCTGCGCTCTACTCTGCGAAAACAACTAGGCTGTGAATCCCTCGTCACCACGAACCCATTTACTCATACGCGTCTGGACCGGCTTTTCACATAAACAATTCGCTTTGCACAGGCCCTTTTGCTCTGCCTCTGGAAGTCGTGGGAAATTGGATCAGCTTTAACCCACTCGCGGTCTTGATTTCCAAATCCCCTGAATTGCACAACCGCGTTTTAGAAAACGTACCTACTTTTAACTCTTTCTCGTCAAACCTCTTTGGCGATATTTCCACTTTTCCTGCATCATCTACGGGTACTACTGTCTTATTTCTTATCTCTCATACCTTTTTCCTACTACCCGGCGCCCGGCGCACCGGGGTAGGAAGCTGACCATGACTCGCATTGCTTTTCTGGCGGCAACAGCGAGACCGGAGGCGAGAGTGCCCTGGAATCCAGAGAAGTATCCTTGTTTTCCACGCGCACGGCAAGCGGAAGGTGAATACAATCAAGAAGAAGAAAAGATAGGCGTTTCCGTCTGCCTGCCTGTTGATGTACAGTGTGGCCAGCGCTGATTTTCTTTCAATCCGGTTTTCTGGGAAGTACGCAAAGCGAGGGTGGGTTCATGCCGAAGGTCGATACTGAAGTCGAGAAGCCAGCCGTAGCGGGGGCAGCGATGGAGATTACCGTAAGCCGTCAGGACCTGGTCAAGGAGCTTACCGCGACACAAAGCGTGGTCGAGCGCAAGACGACCATTCCGATTCTCTCGAACTTCCTGATCGAAGCAGACGACGACCGCCTGAACATCACCGCTACCGACCTCGACCAGGCTATCCGCACCAGCGCTGCGGCCAAGGTCAAAAAGGCTGGTGCTTGCACGATCCCCGCTCGCAAGCTCTACGACTACATCAAACTGCTTCCGGACGGTGACATTTCGATCAAGCTGCTCGAAAACCACTGGGTGCAGATTCGCAGCGGGCGATCGAATACCAAGATGGTCGGAATGGCGCGCGCCAACTACCCGCAGGTTCCTGAATTTCCCACTGTCGCAGCAACCAGCATCTCGGCCGTAGCGCTGAAGACGCTTATCAATCGCACCATCTTCGCTATCTCGAACGAGGAGTCGCGCTACACGCTCAATGGCGCTTTGCTGGTCATCAAGGCCGAGTCACTGGCGATGGTTGCGACCGATGGACATCGGCTTTCTTACGTCGAGAAGCCAAACGAAGTTCTTGAAGGCATCAGCGGCGAAAAGCGCGTGCTCATTCCGCGCAAGGCTCTCCAGGAGTTGCAACAGTTACTTTCGAACTCCGAGATTGAGAAGGTGGAATTTGCCGACGACGAGCACACGCTCTTTTTCCGCGTTGGCCATCGCACTCTTAGCACCCGCAAGCTCTCAGGGCAGTTCCCCAACTTCGAGGCGGTGATGCCGCGCGACAACACGAAGTTCGCGGTAGTACGTTCGAGCGAGTTGGCCGCGGCTATTCAGCGCGTCGCGCAATTCGCAGACGAGCGCTCGGGCGCGATCCGCATGCGGTTGGAGAGCAACGAACTCAAGGTCAGTTCGAGCTCGACCGAGTCCGGCGAGAGCGAAGACACCATCGACACGCCTTATTCAAGCGACCCAATTGCTGTGGGCTTCAACTCAGGCTATATTCTGGATTTTCTGAAAGCGCTGAGCAACGAGGGCGAGGTTCGGCTGGAGTTCAAGGACTCACAATCCGCCGGCCAGATGCGGCCTGAGGACCCTGATGCCGAGTACAAGTACCGGTATGTACTGATGCCTATGCGGATCTGATTGCAGCGAGTCAGCACCGTTTTTCAGGAAGCATAAAGACGCCAGATAGCGTTCTGCGTTGGGGTTACGCCGTTGAGCAGCTTCAGTCTTGACCTGCATCAAAGAGGCGCTCACTTATAGAAAAAACCATATTTAACATATTTTTTATCATATTTCGCCGAATCACCCATATACATTTCATGGTATTAAATTGTTTTAATTTCAATAAGATAGGAATATATTTAGACACAGTACTATTTTGGAACACAACGTGCTCTGAATCCAAAATACACGTCGAGCCTTTCCGCCCGTTTCGACCCCAACTCAATTCCCCCGATGCAAGAGAGCAAAGCACAAAAGATGAGGAGACCGACCATGCGGTTCAGGAACGCAACAATAGTATTTTTCAGCCTGGCACTGATGACCATTGCCGCCGTCGCGCAAACTGGAAGCATTACCGGCCAAGTGCTCGACCCTAGTGGGGCTGCCATCGCCAAGGCGCAGATCAGGGCAATGTCGACTTCCACGGGAATTGCTCTGACCGTCACGACAACCTCGGCCGGCGTTTACAACTTTGCTGCATTGCCGCCGGCGGTATACGACCTGACGGTAACTGCGGCAGGCTTTCAAACCCTGACCCGGAAAAATGTAATCCTGAATGTGGCTGCGACGCTTCCGATGAATTTTACTCTGACGGTTGCGGGTGCGACAACGACAGTTGCGGTTCAGGAAGCTGCGACCGCTGCAGTCGAAACGGACAGTTACCAACTCTCTACAGTTATAGATTCGCAACAGATCAATGATCTGCCATTGGTGCTGCGCGATCCTTATCAATTGGTTCTTCTATCGCCGGGTGTTGTTACCGCGACCAACAATATTGGCGGTTTTTCTGTCAACGGCCAGCGTGACCGCAACAACAACTTCATGCTGGACGGTACGGATAACAACGATACTTCCGTTCCTGGCGGCCAGGGCGGAATATCTCAGGCGAACCCAGACTCAGCGCAAGAATTTCGCGTCATTACTGATAACTTCGATGCGGAGTTTGGCAGAAATACAGGCGCGATCATCGATGTGATCACTCGCGGCGGCACCAACAACTTTCATGGAGACGCCTATGAGTTCGGGCGTTACAATGCGCTTGGCGCACGCGACTTCTTTAATACCAAGGCGAACGGACCACAGGACCCATATGTAAGAAACGACTTTGGAGCCTCTGTTGGCGGACCTGTATGGAAGGATCACAGCTTCTTTTTCCTGAATGGCGAAGCTCAGCGCTTTCGCACCACTCGGACAGAATTCCAAACCACACCTACCGCAGCATTCAAAACGGGTCAGTTCACTTTCATCGATCCGTATGACGGCAGCTCGACGCCTGTAAACCTAACAAACCCGGCAACAAACCCAAACAATCTCTCCGGGCTACCTCAAGATCCAACCATGGCAAAGATCTTCGCGATTACCCCGGTGGGTCAAGTCGACAATGGCGACGGCGTGAGCACAACCTATTTCTTCCCCTCGCCGGACCCGCTCAACGGATACACCTTAACGGGCCGGTTCGATCACAAATTGACTGACAAGCATCAAGTGACCGCTCGCTATATCTATGGTCACTCAAAGGATGGCAATCCCTTCCATGATGAAACACTGCCAGGTTATGGCAGCACCTCGGTTCCGGCCACAAACCACAACGTCGCTATATCCATTGCTTCCGCGCTTTCAGCGACGAAAACAAACCTGTTCCGCGCGGGATATAACCAGAACCAGGTTGGGTTCTTCTGCGCGCATGCCGGCTTTGACGCTCTGCTGGGCGTAGATAGTTTTGGCAACGGACGCGACATCGCTGTCCCGTACTTCTTTAACGGAAACTCCTTCGGTTGCTACGATCTTGGAGACAGCAACGCGCAGGCCCGACTCAGTTCGACACTGGATTTCGCGGATACCTACACAATTCAGAAGAGCTCCCACACAATCAAATTTGGTGGCGAGTATAGAAGCGTTAAAGATTCGAGTTACAACGACTTCGATTCACGTGATTTGCTCTCCCTCGATGACTTCTTTACCTATGGCGCATCTTCCTATAACTTCGCGGGCAACCCCAATTCTCCGACCGTTCTTGCCTTTGAGGATCTGATCTGGGGTGCACAGGGCGCCGTTGCCAACGCATTCGAGACCCAGTTCTTTACGCTGAGTGGAATTCGCCGCGGGAATGACCTCTCGCGCTTCCGCCAACACGAGTGGGACCTCTTTGCTCAGGATACCTGGAAGGTTAACACTCACCTCACCGCCATCTTAGGGCTTCGTTACGCCTTGAATGGCGTGCCTTATGAGGAGAACGGCAACCTCTCTAACTTCTTTGGCGACGCCTCGGCTGTTCAACCCGCCGTCGGCTACTTCAGCTTCACTCCGGTCGGCCCCGGAACGGGCCACATGCTCTATGCCAACAATTGGAACATGTTCGAGCCACGTGTGGGATTCTCTTACGACGTGCACGGAAACGGCAAAACAGCGATTCGCGGCGGCTTCGGAATGTTCCATGATCGCATCTTTGACAACCTCTTCGGCAACGCCCGCGGCAATCCTCCCTTCGAACCGGCGTTCAACGATTTTCCGTTCAACGGCACCGCTTCGACGCCCACGGTAACCACCTATCCCGCTCCAGGCAACCTGACGCCGTCGGCAGATATCAGCAACGGCGATTTTTTCGAGGCAGTCGTGATCGACGCTAAACTCAAGATCCCGACCACGATGTCATATAACCTCGGAATTCAGCACCAACTGAACCGAAGTATGACTGTAGAGGTGAACTACGTTGGAACTCACGGCACACATGGTCTCCGCGAGGTGGACGGGGCACCGCCGCAACCAAACCTTGTACAGGCAGAACTCGCCGCAGGTGTTGCGCCGGATGCCCTAACTTTCAACTCCCTTTACCTAGGCGGCACTGACGAGAACGGCAAGAGCTTCAATCCAGCCGTGAATAACACGGCCTTCTTCCACGAGTTCTACCAGACCGCAATCGTCGTCAGCGACTACAATGCACTACAGCTGAAAGTACAAGGGCAACTTCACGGACTTACTCTTACGGGAAGTTACACGCTTTCGCACTCTCTCGACAACGGAGCGGACCCACTTGCTCCCGGCGCAGGTGGCAGCGGCTTTCCACGCAATAGTTTCGATCTGGGTCCTGAGCACGGGAACTCGGACTTTGACGTCCGTCAGCGCGGTACTGTCGCAGCGACCTACGACCTGCCCATCGGCACTCGGGGATCTTATCTTAACAGAGGAATTGCCGGCCGCGTCTTCGAGGGCATGCAGATATCAGGCATCCAGCAAGCGCAGACAGGCCTTCCCTTCGACCTCAGGGGTACCGTTGACAACTTGCACACCAGCCTTACAGACCGGCCTCAACTCATTGGGGCTGCTTATCCCTCAGGGCGCGGAAAACTCGTAGCTGGAGGCGTAATTACCGGACCGAATGTGGCGGCATTCGGAAACGCACCTTATGGCGAGAGCGTGTCCATTCACCGCAACAAATATTACGGCCCCGGCTTCGTCAACACTGACGCAGTTTTTCAGAAGACCCAGACGCTGTTCGAGCAGGTCAAGCTTCAACTTCGCGTCGAGAGCTATAACATCCTCAACCATCCGAATTTCAACTCACCGTCCGCATCATCTCTGAGCATTGCCTCACCGACGTTTGGAATCTCTCAATCGCAGATCGGACAGAACGACACCACAACCGGCGCCCGGCAGATCCAGGCCGCTCTCAAGCTGATCTTCTAGCTCGGTCAGGCAGCAAACACATCGGCCCGTCTGACCCCAGACGGGCCGATGTATTTGGTAGGAACCTGTCCGTTACGCAACCGGAGACTTCATGAAATCCAGCGCACGAATCAGATAGCTTTTCAGCTCGCGGCGATGAACTACTGCGTCCAGGAAGCCTTTTTCCAACAGAAACTCGGCGCGCTGAAAGCCTTCGGGAAGCTTTTGGCGGATGGTCTGCTCGATTACACGCGGGCCGGCAAAGCCAATGAGAGCGCCGGGCTCGGCGATATTCAGGTCGCCCAGCATGGCGAAGCTGGCTGTGACGCCGCCCGTGGTGGGATCGGTTAGCACGCAGATATAGGGCACCTTGGCATCGTCCAATTGTGCCAGCGCTGTGGAGATCTTCGCTAACTGCATCAAGCTCACAACGCCTTCCATCATGCGCGCTCCGCCGGAGGCAGCCACGGCGATCAGCGGCTTGCGGGCCAGGCGTGCGCGGTCCACTGCGCGAGCGATTGTCTCGCCAACAACGGCGCCCATTGAGCCGCCGATGAACCCGTACTCCATGGCGCTGAGAATAACTTCGTGCGGCCCGAGACGGCCTTGGGCATTGAGGATCGCGTCGTCCAGCCCGGTTTGCTCCTGTGCCTTGCGCAGGCGCGCCTTGTAGGGCTTCACGTCGGTAAAATTCAGTGGATCAGTTGAACGCAGGCCGCCATCGACCAGCTCATAGCCGGGCTCAAGCAGAAGATCGATGCGCTGCCGCGCTCCAATCTTGAAGTGGTGCTGACACCTGGGGCAGACATTCAGGTTGGCTTCGAGCTCCGCCTTCCAAATGACCGCGCCGCAGCCCACGCACTTGATCCACAAACCTTCGGTCTGCACACGAGACTTAGCATATTCTGCGGCGCTCTTGGGCCCAGGACCGTACTCGCCACCATCACGCTTGAACCAGGACATTCAACCTCACAAAAACAGCATCAGCAGACAGCTTACAGTTTATAGTTGAAAACTCACTGCGGGCTTCGCTGAACCGTTCACCGTAAGCTGCCACCATTAGTATTCCATGCCGCGCTGCGCCATGATTCGCTTGTTGCAGGCATGTTCCATCTTCAGTGTCCGGCGTGATAGGGATGGCCAGTCAGAATAGTAAATGCGCGATAGATCTGCTCGGCGATAACTAGCCGCGCCAGCGCGTGGGCCAGCGTCATTGGTCCCAACGAGAGTAGCAGTTGAGCCCTCTGGCGAGCGGCGTCGGACCATCCGTTCGCCGGACCGACGGCGAAAACAATTTGCTGTGTTCCCTCATCGCGTCGCGCGCCCAGCCACGCGGCAAAGGCCTCTGAACTCATTTGCCGTCCGCGGCTGTCCAGAAAGACGGCCATGGCGGGGGTGCGCCCTTCAAGCCGTTCGAGCCAGTCGAGCATAGCTTCTTCGCTGCGAAAAACCTCGGCCTGGCAGTGCGCAAAGCCCGAGCAACGTTTAAGGTATGTCGCGGTCGTGACGTCGAACGGGTCCTTCGCGCTGGAGCGCGCGCCAATATGCGCCAAGGTAAGGTTCATGAAGAGGAGGATAACTTGCCGGGCCCAAATTCCAGCTTCAAACAGCAAGCTTCACTAGTGGAGGGAATTTGTCTGCGGACGCCCCGAAAAAATATCTGGGTGTCCATTTTCGGGATTCCAGTCGAATTCTCTCCATATTTTCATATTTATTTATTCTCTCTGGCCCGTCTGGATATTGGATCAAGGCAATTAAGTGTATTATTTTCAGTAACATACTAATCATTTGCCTCATCTGCCGGAAATGGCAACCTACCTGCATGTTCAATGGGATAAGCGTACCTCGCTTCCTAGGGATCGAGTCCTATTTGGACGCGGTCCAAGGGTGAAGACAAACAAAATCTTCTTCCTTCTTTCTTTACGTCGTTCTGTCTTTTCAGTCGCGGATCGGGTGTACATACCCCAACCGAAACGCTAAAGCACAAAATCTGGATTGCGTTATCCTGGCGATCACCGTCACGGAAAAAGCATATTCCAGCGGGAAACCGGCAAATTTTTTCCTCGAGGATGGAAACCACATGAAGCTTTGTACCGACCAACTAAAGCGTCTTGGCACCCTGTCTTGGCTAGCTCTGTCGCTCCTTGTGCTCTTTGCGCCATTTGCTCTAGCGCAGGAAACTACGGGCGGACTTCAGGGCACTGTAAAGGACCCCACTGGCGCCGTGGTAGCTCGCGCCCACGTGGTTGTCACTGGAACGACACTTGTCGGATCCAAGGAAGTAGTGACAGATGCCACCGGCTACTACCGTTTCTCCAACCTTCCACCGGGCGCCTATACCATCACGGTCAAGGCGGAAGGCTTCGATACCCTCAAGCGCGAAGGTTTGATGCTTGAGGTAGGCCATCTTCCCACAGTGAATCTTGAGCTCAAGGTCGGCGCCGTCAAGACCGTGGTCGAGGTGAACACCGAAGGGCCGATGATCGACACCACGACCGTAACTACGTTGACGAACATCCCGGCAGAAGACCTTCAGAATCTCCCGCACGGGACCTCGTTTCAGTCGGTCATCGAATTCGCTCCGTCAGCCCGCGCTGAACCTCTGGCTGGAAGCAGCATCATCGGCCATGGGACCGGCAGTGATTCACCGGGCAACGGCAGCAACGGCGGCAACGCGGGGTTCTCAGTCGCCGGCGGTTCCGACTCGGAGAACTCCTACCTCGTAGAAGGCCAGGAGACAGCCAGCGTCATCGGCGGCTACTCGCACACCAATGTGCCGATGGACTTCGTCTCGGAAGTGCAGATGAAGAGTTCGGGCGTTGAAGCCGAGCACGGCGGCGCACTGGGCGGCGTCGTGAACGTGATTATGAAAAAGGGCACAAATGCCTACCATGGCTCGTTATTCGCCGCGTTTCAAGACGGAGCGATGAACGGTTCGCCGACGGCGTATTCGAAATACGATGCGAGTTCGGGCGGTACAACTGAGTCGTGGGGAGCTCTCGATCCCGATTGGCAAAATTATCAGCCCGTCCGACCGCACACCAGCGATATCCAGCCTGGCGGCACGTTTGGCGGACCGCTTCTGGCGATTTTTCCGGTCTCGCCGAAGTTGAAGGACCGCATCACGTTCTTTACAGCCTTCGATCCCGAGTGGAACGACGACGAAGAAAAGCTCAACTTTGGGCCCTCGAATGGCGGAGTTGTACCATTCAGTCAAAATACGCAGACCTATTACGCGAACGGCCGTATTGATGCGGAGGTGACGCAAAAGATCCGCGTCTTTGGTTCGTGGCTTTACCAGCTTGCCCGTCAGAGTGGTGAAGCGTTGCCTGCCGCCGATAACGAAGGACTCAACCTGCCTTCTCCCGACGCGGTTCAGGGCTACTACAACCCTGTAACGGGCTGCTCTGGCTCTGGCGCTTCACTAAGCTGTCCGGCTGGCTCTGGCGGAGGAATTCCGCAATTCGCTTTCGGACACGTTCTGGGCTATGTGGCCCCCAATTCGACATACAACATGGGTGGGGACATCACGATTTCTCAGAGCCTTGTGGCCACCACGCGTTTCGGCTACAACTTCGAGAACTATCACGATTTCGGATACCCAACTACCGGGACCATCTACAATTTTCAAGACAATGGCCTCGGCCTTACGGGAGATTTAAACCATTCCAACGGCTATACCAACCTCCCCACGGATAGTAATTTCACCAGCCACAACTCCAGCAAGGCGATCCAATTCGATCAGGATCTTGCCTGGTACAAAAGCGGTTGGTGGGGCACGCACAACTTCAAGTTCGGTTATCAACTGAACCGCGATTCCAACGACATCGCCCAACGCTATAACGCACCGTATATCCAGGTGTGGCCCGGAACCTCGAATCCGTATTCCTTCCAGGGATCCGTTGGATTCAGTAATTGCCAAACCCCAGGACTCATTGACAACTATTCCCCAAGTGATGTGTCTCCAACCAACCCCCTTGGTCTTGCGTCTTGTGAGGGACCTTACGGAACCATTGATGTGTATGACTTCGGAAGCCTGGGGAAGGCCACCAGCTTCAATCATGGGTTCTTCGGCCAGGACGCGTGGACGATCGGGAAAGGTGTCACGGTCAACGTAGGCCTTCGCGTTGAGCATGAATATCTGCCCGCCGAAAACCAGCCAAGCACTCAGAAGATCACCACCCCCATCAACTTCGGCTGGGGAGCCAAAGTCGCTCCGCGCATCGGCGGCGCTTGGGACGTTTTCAAGAATGGAAAAATGAAGGTATTTGGCGGCTATGGTCAGTTCTATGACCAGATGAAGCTGAATGTGGCAATCAGTTCGTATGGCGGTCAGTATTGGCAAGAGTGCTGGTATGCCCTGATGACGCCAAGCATCACCGGCATCAATCCTGCTTACAATGTTCCCGGCGACAGTGGGCGCTACTGTGTTGGGCCTGACTCCTCCAGCCAAGCCACCTTCGCAGGTGGTACTATGCCGTCCAACTTGGTTTTCCTTGAAAACCAAAACCTGCGCGCGTTTCCCACAACGTGCCCGACTTGCAGTTCAACTGAGGAGGGCACGGCCCCTAACCTGAAACCTTACGAGCAGCACGAGTCGGACTTCGGTATGGACTTCCAGCTTAAGGCCAATCTGGCATTCGAGGCGAGATGGGATCGTCGGCGGCTTGACCACGTGATTGAGGATTCGGCCATCTTCAATCCAGCTGTAGGCGAGACATTTGTAATCGTGAACCCTGGCCAAGGCATCAACAGCACTTTCACTGGCTTCTACAACTTTCTGTATGGCCAAGCACCGGACTGCTCGTCGGGCTGCCCACCGGACAAAACGATTCCTGCGGCTCGCAGCTATGACGGTTTGGAATTGCGGCTGACGAAGGCGCCCACTAATCACTGGGCAGGTACCTTCTCCTATACCTACAGCCACTTCCGCGGAAACTACACTGGCCTCACCAGCACGGACGTAGCCGACGGCGGCGGCGGACGCAATTCACCAAACAATAGCCGTTCCTTCGACGAGCCGTTTTTCTCCTGGAATGCTAATGGCGGTTCTTCAAGCGGACTGCTACCCACCGATCGCCCCAACGCACTCAAGGGGCAGGCGTATTACGACCTACCGTGGTTGCGGAAGTTCACAACCGATTTCGGGATCTTCCAGTTTGCTTATAGCGGCACACCGCTGACCAGCTATCTGGACGTTGGGTATGCGTTCCCCAGCGGCTTCCCGACCGATATCGTGGATCGTGGAAAATGGATCGACGTCACCCAGAATCCGGTGACGGGTGCGATTACCACCAGCACACCCTATACCAAGCGCACACCGTGGTATACGCAGACGGACTTCAACCTTCGGCAAGGCTATAAGGTAGCCGAGTCAAAGACATTGAGCTTCGATGCGACCTTTGCCAATGTCCTGAACCAACATTCCGTGGTATCAGATG
This sequence comes from Occallatibacter sp., assembly GCA_049518535.1. GTDB lineage: Bacteria > Acidobacteriota > Terriglobia > Terriglobales > Acidobacteriaceae > Telmatobacter. The sequence continues at coordinate 33,264 of JBEKRS010000046.1, forward strand.
GTCAGCAGATCGACTCCGGTTACGCCCAAAACTTCATTGCACCGGGCGGCAACACACTTTTCAACGGTCCCGCTTTTTATGGGTCGGCCATGCACGCATACAACTACACTGCCTTGATGAACGCGTCGGCCAGCAACCCGAACGGAGGGCCTCTTACGGTTAACAGTCAATATGGCAAGCCGTACCTGTACCAGCTCGCTCGAAACGTCCGGCTGGGCTTGCACTTCACCTTCTAAACTCAGCTAGCTACCAACACAAAGGGCGCCTTTCGGGGCGCCCTTTGTTGTCGATGATCGGCATCGATAGGATAAACTAGCAGCTATCGCGGCACGTTGGCGGGCCGAACTGGCTCAGGGCTTCTTGCCGGTTCGCTTTTTGGGGGCGACCTTCTTGACGATGGCTTTCCTTGCCACAGCCTTCTTAACGGGAGCCTCCTTTGCGGCAGGTTTCTTTGCAACCACCTTCTTTGGCTTGGGCGTGGGTTTAACCGCAGGCTTTGCGGCTGCTGGCTTGGCTTTGGCTGTGGCCTTCTTGCGCGCGGCTAGAGTCTTGGCGGCTAGCGCGGCCTTTAGTTCGGCGTCGAACTCGGCGGGGGTCAGCGGGCGGGCGGATTTGCGCAGTCTCTCAATGTCATAAAATGCGCGCCGCTCGGCTAGAAAGACATGCACCACAAAGTCCACGTAATCGAGAAGAATCCAGTCGCCTTTGCGGCGGCCCTCGACGGAGTTGGGATAGGTGCCAAACTCCTTCTTGAGCCGGTGCTCGATCTCGTCGGCGATGGCGATGGCCTGACGGTCGTTCGTGGCCGAAGTAACCAGAAAGAAATCCGATAGCCCGGCGTCGATGGGGTCGAGTTCGAGGATGCGGGTGTCGTTGCCCTTTTTGTCTTCACAGACCGCAGCGGCGGCTTGCACTAGAATGCGAATTTGCTGCTTGGTTTCAGTCGTCATTCGTTCCGATAACTCTCCGAGCTTCATCGTAGCCTTTCGATCTGGCTGCGGCAAGTCAGCGATAGAGTCCGTGGGCACGAATGTAATCTGAAACGGCGCTCGGAAGCAGTGCGCGCTGCTGCGATGGCTGGCTTCCTTCTTCGCGAATCCGCACTTGCTCCCGAATTTCGGAGGCGCTGATCTCGATCTCAAGGCCTGGGAGCAGGTAAAGCGGCGCTAGCTCTTCGGAGGAATTGCGAAGAATGCAGCGGCGCAGCTCAATTCCTTCGACATGCCGCTCTGGTTGAGGCTGGGAAACAACGGCAAGCCCCTGGGGCAATGCAGCCTTCAGGTCGTCGAGCGATTCGCCGGGGCGGGAAGCAACGATCAAGGGCGCGACGAAGGGGATCTCGACGGCGCGATGCCAGCTCCTGAGCAAGGCAAAGGAATCGGCGCCCATCAGGCAAAAAAGAACGCTCTCGGCAGGCAGCTCCGCACGCAGGGCGAGCAACGTCTCCAACGTGTAGTTGGGCGCGCCGGCGGGTTTGGGCGCGTCGGCCAGCGAAACGGCAAACCCCGGATCGGAATGAATTGCCAGCCGAGTCATGGCCAGGCGGTCTTCAAAGCTAGCCGTTGCGCCTTGCGGCTTGAGCGGCTGCGTGCCCACTGGCGCAAAAAGCACGGTGTCGAGGCTGAGCGCCGTCTGAGCCGCACGCGCCACGGCCAGATGACCCAGGTGGGGCGGGTCAAAGCTGCCCCCGAAAAAGGCAACGCGGCGGATGCCAGAGGATGGCTGGTCGATCAATTCATCCATGGCGTTCATATTAGCGTGTGCGGGGTAGCAGGTGAGGGCCGCTCTGGTAGCATCGAAATCACGATGCGTTACTTGATAGCACTGCTCGCACTGGCGGGCGTCATCGTCTCCGCGCTGGCTCTGCATGTGCATTACTGCAGCGACACCCAGCCTTGCTCCATCAACGAAAAGTGGGATTGCGGCGTGGTGAATCACAGCCCCTTTGCCGAGATCGATGGCCTGCCGGTGGCGGCTATCGGCATTGCCGGCTACCTCGCGCTGGGCGGCCTGGCGCTGATGCGGCAACGGGCGCTAATATTTCTCTGTGCGCTGGTTGGACTCGGCTTTGCCCTGCGGCTCACCTTCATAGAGGAGTACGTCTTGCAGGTGTGGTGCCTTTATTGCGTCATTTCGCAGGGGATCATTGCGCTGATTACGCTGCTCGGCTTGGGATGGCTGGCAGCCGAATATATCGGGCTGAAGCGAGCAGCCAAGGTGTGAGTACGACGGCGATGGAAGATCCGCTATCTGCTCGCGGTGGCCAATCCAGTCCAGTGAGGACCGTTGCAGCCGGCGAATGACTCCGAGAGCAGGTGAGAGGGGCTGTCGGTGGAGTACCGGTCAAAGATGCGAATGTCATCCACTACAAATTGACCGCCCTCGTCTACGACTCTGGCTTCGATCAGATATTTGTCAGCGGAGACCGAAGATTCTGAGGCCGAAAGCTTCGCTATGTGCCCCTTTTTAACGTTTATTTCTTGTGGGATAAGATTAACATCCACGAGAAATGACCCATCGCTCTGCTTCTCCCTACTCAAAGGGGTTGAGTAAGCTGGGAAAGCCCGATTTCCATCACCGGAGAAGATGCCGCTTTTCAGCCACTTGGGCTTCGAAGCGCCATCGTCCTCTGGGTGCTGGCTGGCATAGTCATCCTGACAAGCTTGCGCTGTTTCAAGCTGCGAAGCCAATCGCTTGCTCAGGAGGGGCCAGATGGCCGCCTTCTCCGCGCCTGCCGGGATGCCAATCGGGTGGTGGGCACCTATCTCTTCGTACAGCTTCCGTACTCCACCGGTGACAGGCGGTTGATCGAGAAGGGCAGGAAGGCCGGAGAGCCGATCGGAATGGCCCGTTCCCAAAAGCGTACCCTCCTCGTAAACGGCAACGCCATACCAGAGTTGCGGTGGACCGGCGATTCCCTTGAGGCTGGTGCCGACCTGAACCAGCAAATATCCCCACTCACCGTTACGGCTGAACCCGATCTTTGCGCAAACCGGATTATCTGCGGCCTCAGGTTCCTTGAGATCGCAGTCAGATTTCCAATACTCGATGTGAGCCTGGGGCGGGCCGGACTGTAGCCAGTCTTCGAGGCGCTGAGAGGGTAGGGAGGGGTCGAGCGTCCTCACGTCAATAGACTTAGCATAGGCGATTACCTGCTGTTCCTTGTAGGGGAACTGCGCAGAGGCCTCTACAGGGGAAAAAGATGCGCCTAGAAGCGGCAGCATCACAAGGAAACAGGCTTTCATTACCGTACCTCAGCGTCATGGGATCGGCTGGGATGATTCTATTCCGCAAAGTGTAATGGATCAATCTCTCATTTATCTATCAGTTTGCCAGCGCTGATAAAATTGAAATACACAATGATTAAGCAGAGATATGCGCAGTGGATGTACGCCTGGGAGACCCGGCTGACCATGCGCGACGAAAATCGCGTGGTGCGCCCGCTGGAATGGGGTTTCGAGTGGCTTGAGCCGTTTCTTCGCGAGCATGGCTTTGCGGAGGTTTTGCCGAGCCCGGAGGTTGTGCGCGACCCTGCGGCTGCTGAGGTTACCATGGTGCGCATCAACCAGTTGCTCATCCGCCACAGCGACACCTTTTTCGGCTACAAGCGGCCTACCGACTACCGATTGGAAGAGCGACACCCGGAACTGTTTCCCACCAACGTGCGCCCGGAGACGCTGGCCCAGGACGCCGAGATCAAGAGGCTGGCTGCCGAGGGAAAGATTCCGACAGCGCAGTTTTTGCGCTTCACCTCGGCGGAGCGGACACCCTACCCGGAAAACGATCTAGTGAATGCACGCTGGTATCCGGCGCCAGCACACAAAGTTCCCAACCGACCCAAACAGGCTATCGTCGTGATGCCGCAATGGAATGCCGATGCGTTCAGCCACAACTCGCTGTGCACTATTTTCAACAAGATGGGCATCTCGGCGCTCCGGCTCTCTAAGCCTTACCACGACATTCGACGGCCTGTTGAGCTGGAGCGCTCCGACTACGCCGTCAGCGCCAATATCGGCCGCAGCATCTCGGCATGCCGCCAGGCGGTTGTGGATATCCGCTGCTGCCTGGACTGGCTGGAGGAGCAGGGTTACAAGCAATTCGGCGTGCTGGGAACCAGCCTGGGGTCCTGCTACGCCTTTTTGGCCAGCGCGCACGACGCGCGCCTGAGGGTGAATGCTTTCAACCATGCGTCTACTGCTTTCGGAGACGTGACCTGGGCCGGCCAGAGCACTCGCCACGTCAAGCAGGCGCTCGAAGAAGCAGGGCTCACTCAGGATCGTGTGCGGGCCTTGTGGTCAGCCGTCAGCCCGTGCTTTTACTACGACAAGATCATTCGTCCCGAGGTCGATGGAGCGCGCAAAAAAGTCCTGATGGTTTATGCCAACTACGATCTGACATTCCCCAAGGTGTACTCGCTGCAGGTGGTGGACGCTTTCCGCCGCATCGGGCTTGACTTCGAGCCGCGGGTGCTGCCTTGTGGTCATTACACCACGGGTGAAACGCCTTATAAATACATCGACGGCTGGTACATGGGCTCGTTCGTTTATCGGGCTTTCAAGGCGCTGCGGGAGGAGAGGGCTGCGGGATTGAGTGTGGCGACCGCGCTTGCAGATAACGTGGAAGAGGAAGCGGTCTCCCGCTAGCGCACCTCGGTCAGATTTAGCCGCAGCAGCTTGGCGGGGTCTAGATATGCTCCTTGCCAGCGGACGGCCCAGTGCAGATGCGGTCCGGTGACGCGGCCGGTGGCTCCGCTCAGGCCAAGTTGGTCGCCGGTGGCCACGTGCTGGCCCTCCTTCACGTCGATGCGGCTGAGGTGCATCGACAACGTGAACAGCCCCAGCCCGTGATCGATGAACACACAATTGCCCTCGTAGTAGAGCGGCCGGGCCAGCACCACTACCCCGCTGTTGCCTGAGCGCACCGGCGTTCCTGATGCCGCGCGAAAGTCCATTCCTTTGTGAACGCTGGCCAGCTTGCCGTTGAATATGCGGCGCGTGCCGAAGCTTGAGGTCGGCGGTGCATTCACAGGTACGCGAAAGCTGCCGGACCAGAGCGGCTCAGAAGCGCTCGCGGCGAAGACCTTCGCTTTGAGCTGGCTCTCGGCTTGAATCTGCTTGAGCGCCTCAGGGTCAGGCTCGACGAACTTTGGCGAAACCGTCAATGCGCCGGTGTGGTAGTGCGCGGGATGAATCTCGACGGTGCGGCTTAGTGGGCCGAGCGCGCCCTTCGCGTCGTGTGTCGATATTTTTAATTCAGAAGGCCCCGCGGGAGCCTCGACATCCACGCCGGCCAAGGCAAACCAGGCGCGGCTATCGCGTCCGCGAAAGAATTCGAGCTTGCGCCCCAGCCATTCTCCGTCAATGCTGGCCCCATCGCTCGCGTCTACGCGTATCAGCTCCGGCGAGCCGGCTTCGACCAACGCAGGCGTCAGCGCAACGGCGTGGGATTGGGCGTGGGCAGCGGGCAAAACGCAGGCGGAAATCCAAATAATCGTCAGAAAGCGTCGGGTCGTCCTGAGAAACCTAGAAAATCGCATTGTCTTCAGCATACTTGCTCGACTGGCTAACCAGGCCGTTGGGTGGTGATGTTATCTCCGGTTAGCCGGTGACTCGCCCGGATCTGTTTGATACGATCACGCCAGCACATTTAATCCCACTCATCGGGCGCTCATATGCCGCGATACAAGGTCCTCAAGGGCGTTGCCCACAACATCGGCCATTCATTCACGAGCCTGATGAACTACGCAGATGACGACTACTCGATGGGGCACATTTTGCGGTTTGCGCGGGAAACAGGTTTCAATGAGATGACGATAGACTTCATTACCGGCGAAGGGCAGCCCACCGCATTGTTACAGTACCCGATTTCCAAGCTGCCAGGTTGGTACACAAAGATGTTCTGGAGCATGGTCGAACGCTCTGGTTCTGATCGTTCACTGGTTCAGGCAGCCACTTTGACGCTCCGGTATGACCTAGCGAAGAGCCGGTCATTTCCAATCGAAAATCCCTACATCTGTGACGTTTCTATCTTGGACAACCGGGGTAAGATCTACTGTTCCCATTTTGAAGGCTGGTGGTACGTCGAGAAGAGGACGCTTCCGAGAACCGGACGCAGCTGGTGGAATCCGATGACCTGGTTTTGACTCTGATTATCTATTGCTGTTGCGGTGAGGCGAAAGGATCGCCAGCCCTATATTCACGATTAAAGGGAAGTGCCCCTGATTCACTCCCATTGCAGGCAATCGTTCACGCCGCGCCCGTTTGGCAATTACCGCAGTGAAAGGCCTCGCGGTTTGGCGCGTAAGCTCTTGAGCCTCGTAGCTACTGTTTTCGGGCGCCGGTCGGTTGGTCGGCTATTCGGAAACTGCACTAACGCCGGCGGGTGGTTATTCGGCGGCGTCGCGTCTGGGATGCGCGGCTAGCCACTTGGTTGCCCGCTCCTGAACTTCGGCCTGCTCATCGACGGTGATGTGGGTGCCGACCATTTGGCGGTTGGTGGAGTACTGCTCCTGCTTCGGTCCCTTTACCGCCGCTGCCAAATCAAGCCAGTAGTAAGCTTCGACATAGTTCTGCGCGACGCCTTGGCCTAGGGAGTAAAGCACGCCGAGAAGGCCTTGCGCGGATACGTCTCCCTGCTCAGCGGCTTTGCGATACCACTCCACTGCCTGAGCCGCGTCGCGGGGAAAGCCCTTGCCTCCGTCGCGATAGAGCGTGGCCAGATGCACCTCGCCGGCAACGTCACCCTTTTCGGCGGCTTTGCGATACCATACCGCAGCTTGCTGCAAGTCCCGCGTCACGCCCTTGCCTTCTGCGTAGCTTTCACCCACGAGTACCTGCGAGGCCGCGTCGCCGCCGTTGGCCTTGGCCAGCAGGGCCGCGTCGATTCCCGCCGTCTGCGCGAAGGCTACAGCCGATAGAAGCCCAGAGATAGCGATTAGAACAGCGTGCTTCCTTTTGAAACGCATAACAGTTTCAAAGATAACTCGAAGAAACGGGATTCTGTAGCTCACATTCCACCTGCTTTGCGTATAACATTTGCTTCGCGCATAATACTTGCCTCGCGCATGTGTTTCGACGCGAGGAGCAGCCCAAATTTTTCGCCTGCGTCAGCATACGTCTTAAAGTGCAATTATCGTCGCACACTCAGGCGCGTGAATGGAACAGGGAAAGGCGCTAAAATCTCAGTATGACCGATCGCATGTCTCTGACTCTCGCCCAGGCCGACCCTGAGGTGGCCGCAGCCCTCGACCATGAAACCCTTCGCCAGCACGAGGGGCTGGAGATGATTGCCAGCGAAAACTTTGTCTCTGGAGCGGTGCTCGAGGCGGCTGGCTCCGTCTTCACCAATAAGTACGCCGAGGGCTACCCTGGGCGGCGCTACTACGGTGGCTGCGAGTATGCGGACGTGGTGGAGAATCTGGCGCGTGACCGTGCCAAGCAGATCTTTGGCGCCGAGCATGCCAATGTGCAGCCGCACTCCGGCTCGCAGGCTAACGCCTCGGCCTATGCGGCGGTGTTGCAGGCGGGCGACACTATTCTGGGCCTCGACCTTTCGCATGGCGGCCACTTGACTCACGGGCATAAGTTGAGCTTTAGCGGCAAGCTCTATCGGCCTACGTTCTACAGCGTGCGGCGTGACACAGAGCTGATCGACTACGACCAGATGGAAGAGATTGCCGAGCGTGAGAAGCCCAAGGCTATCATCGGCGGCGGGAGCGCTTATCCGAGACTTTGGGATTTTGCGCGCATGCGGCAGATAGCCGACAAGGTGGGGGCGACGTACATCTTCGACATGGCGCATATCGCCGGCCTGGTGGCGGGTGGCGTTCATCCTTCGCCCGTGCCGCACGCGCAGATCACGACGACGACCACGCACAAGACGCTGCGCGGGCCGCGCGCCGGCTTGATCCTGTGCGGCAAGGAACTTGCGGCGGCCGTGGATAAGGCAGTCTTTCCCGGACAGCAGGGCGGGCCGCTGATGCATATCGTGGCGGCGAAGGCGGTAGCTCTCGGCGAGGCGCTGCGGCCGGAGTTCAAGGTGTACGCTGCGCAGATTGTGGCCAACGCCCAGGTACTTGCTGCTGCGCTGAAGGAGGCTGGCTTCCGCATCGTTTCCGGCGGCACGGATAATCATCTGATGTTAGTGGATGTCTTCGAGAAAGGTATCTTGGGCTCTGAGGCTGAGTTAGCGCTGGGCAAGGCTGGCATCACGGTCAACAAGAACACCATTCCTTATGACACCAATCCGCCGCTCAAGGCCTCGGGCATTCGTATCGGCACGCCCGCGATGACTACGCGCGGCATGAAGGAGCCGGAGATGCGGCTGATTGGGGCCTGGATCGCGAAGGCTCTTGAGCAGCGCAACGACGACGCGGCCCTCGAACGGATTCGCAAGGAGGTGGCGGAGCTGGCCAATCGCTTCCCACTTTATGCGTGGCTGCGGAAGTAAAAGTTTAGAGTCTATAAGTCGCAGATTTCTTCGAATCGCAACTTGCCTTGATGTGCCGGGTTGCATCTAATGTTGCTGGAGATGCCCGCGAAAGGCACAAGGACGGCGAAGATTTAGCTATCCTCCCTCGGGGCATCCGGAGGAATCGATGAAGTCTCTTCACTTAGCATTGGCCGCATTGTTGGCCATTTCTGTTCCAGCGTTTGCGCAGCAGCACGAAGGTGGCAAACACCCCCCGATTCCGGCTCGTGGGCCTGAGCGGCAAAAGGGCACGCCCCATCCAGTCGAGCCCAACCGCAACTTCAGCGAGAAGGAAGGTCATCCCAACGCTCCGCACGTGGATAAGGGCAAGACCTGGGTTGGACATGACACGGGCCGCGACGATGCGCGCTATCATCTGGACCACCCTTTTGAACATGGCCGCTTTACCGGCGGCTTCGGTCCTCACCACGTTTGGCGTCTGGCTGGCGGCGGTCCGGACCGCTTCTGGTTCAACGGCTGGTATTGGCACGTTTCGCCTGTTGATATTGGCTTCTGCGATGGCTGGCTATGGGACTCCGACGACATTGTGATTTACGACGATCCGGACCATGAAGGCTGGTATCTGGCATATAACGTGCGCCTCGGTACTTATGTGCATGTGGAGTATCTGGGAACGTAGTCGAGTTAGATAACTAAATAAAATATACGCGATAAAATATACGCGCGAAGGAGGGGATGGGCCGCGAGGTCCGTCCCCTTTTGTTGTGCGCCGGTATCAGTCGCGATAAGTGGAGATATACACGCGGCCTCGCGAAGCGATAAGATAACCAGTCCGCCGGGAGCAGCCGCGCGCGTGCATTGAAACGCGGCGGTGATCCCCAAACCAATCTCAAACCCTAGAGGTTCGGGAATGAAGTGCTTGCCAGTCCGCATCTTTGCCGGCGCAAATACACTGATTGTGCTTGGGATTGTCTTTATAGGAGCCGCAATGGTCGGGACCACCGCAGCCTGGGCTTCGTCCGCGCCTATCGTGCTTACGGGAGCCGATGGGCGGCCAGCCATCTCGCTCGACGGTGACTGGGCGGCTATCGTCGATCCTTACTTCTCGGGGCTTTATAGCTTTCATCACGAAGAAAAGGCCAATGGCTGGTTTCTTAACCGGAAAGCTCAGCCTGGAGATACCTTTCCGACTGAATACGACTTTTCCAAGGCGCTTACGCTCAAGGTTCCGGCCGATTGGAATACGCAGCGCGAGTCGCTCCTCTACTACGAAGGACCTATCTGGTACGAGCGCGGCTTCACTTATCAGCCAAAGCAGCGCACGCGTGTCTTTCTGCATGTGGGCGCGGCTAACTATCGCTCATTGTTTTGGATAAATGGACAGAAGGTATGCGAGCATGAGGGCGGTTACACCAGCTTTAACTGCGAGGTGACGAATACGGTTCATGCGGGTGCGAACTTTGTGGTGGCAGTGGTAGATAACACGCGCCACGAGGATGGTGTTCCAACGCTTCAGACTGATTGGTGGAACTATGGTGGCCTTACGCGCTCGGTCTCGCTGATCGAGGTTCCGGAGGCATTTGTCGACCAATACGATTTGCATCTGAGCCGGCGAGAGGATTCGGTTATTGAAGGCTGGGTGCATGTGGAAGGCGGTGAGCCGGGCGCAACGATCGAGGTGGAGATTCCCGAGTTAGGCGTGAAGACAACAGCGACGGTAAGTGATGGAGGGCTCGCGGCAATTCGCATTGAAGTGAAGGGATTGCAGCGTTGGTCACCCGAGAATCCGAAACTATATAAAGTCAAGATAAGTGCAGGTCGGGATACTGTCGACGATCTGATCGGCTTTCGTACCATCGAGGTGCGCGGGACGCAGATACTGTTGAATGGCAAACCTATCTTTCTGCGCGGCATTTCAATTCATGCCGAGGCGCCTTACCGCACTGGCCGCGCTAACACAGACAAGGATGCAGAGACGCTGCTGGGCTGGGCAAAGGAACTGGGCTGCAACTTTGTGCGGCTTGCGCATTATCCTCACGATGAGTCCATGCTACGCGCGGCCGACCGCATGGGACTGCTGGTATGGTCGGAGAATCCTGTCTATTGGGCGCTGCAATTCGACAACCCCAAGGTACTGGCCAAGGCCGAGCAGCAGTTGGATGAGGAGATAGGAACCTCGCGCAATCATGCGGCTATCATCCTATGGTCGATGGCCAACGAAACGCCTAATAACGAGGCGCGCACGCGATTCATTGAAACGCTGGCGAACCGCGCCCGGGCTCTCGATTCATCGCGGCTCATTACCGCTGCGCTCCTGGTGCGCGCCGAAGGTAACATCAAGATTGTAGATGACGCTCTGGGTAAGGCGCTGGACGTGATTGGTGTGAATGAATATATCGGATGGTATGAGCAGCGGCCGGAGAGTGCAGATAGCACCACGTGGCGTGTCGACTTCGATAAGCCTCTAATCGTGAGCGAGTTTGGCGGTGACGCAAAGGCCGGACTGCATGGCGGCGACAACGATCGTTGGACCGAGGAGTATCAAGCCAATATCTATCGTCATCAACTCGGAATGCTCAACCGCATTCCACAACTAAGAGGCATGAGCCCATGGATACTGATGGATTTTCGTTCACCTAACAGGCCGCTGGCGGGGATTCAAGATGAATTCAATCGCAAGGGACTTATCTCCGACCAAGGCGAGAAAAAGCAAGCTTTCTTCGTACTTGAAAAAGCCTATCAGGAGAAAAGCGTAGGCAAGGCAAAATGAACATTATCAATTTGACAAAAGTACGATATAGAATTTTTTGCCTTACTATGCAAAACGACTTTTGTGAATTAAACTCGACTAATGGCTATTGACTCAATTCTTGCTCAAATCGACGCTGAAATTGCAAGCCTCATGCAGGCTCGCTCCCTGCTGGCCACCACCGGAAAAGTCACCGCGAAGGTAACTGGCCCCAAAACCAAGAAGGCCGCGCCCGCCGCGAGAAAGACGAAGAAGCGCCGCACGCTAAGCCCCGAAGCACGCAAGCGGATTGCCGATGCGCAGCGCAAGCGCTGGGCCGCCCAGAAGTCCAAGTCCAAGTAAGGAAGCTAAGACCGGAGGCATGTTATTCGCCTCCAGCGCACGCTGGGCAAATCATCCTGTCCAGTGGCGCTTGGGTTATAGTCCCGCGACAACCAGCATTCGCGGCTCGGTCATTTCCCAGATGGCCGAGCGGATGCCTTCACGTCCAAGCCCGGAGTCTTTGACGCCGCCGAAAGGCATGGGGTCAAGGCGCCAGGTGGGCGTGTCTCCCACGATCAAAGCGCCTACTTCAAGCTCGCGATAAGCGGTGAGCATGCGCCCTGCGTCGCGTGTGAGCAGGCCGGCTTGCAGGCCGTATTTTGAGTGGTTGGCGTCGGCCAACGCCTGCTCGAAGTCGTCGTAGGGTTCAATGGCCACGACGGGACCGAAGACCTCTTCGTCGCGCAGCTTCATGCCTGGTTTAGTTCCAGTAAGGATCGCCGGCGTCACCACGGAGCCGTGACGTTCGCCGCCGGCTACCAGCTTGGCCCCGCTTTCGACGGCCTCCTTGATCCAGGACTCCACACGCTCGGCATCGGCGAGCCGAATCATCGGACCCACCTCAGTGGTCTCCGCTGCAGGATCGCCTGTGGCCAGCTTGGCGCTCGCCTCAACTACTTTCCACAAGTAGGTCTGGAAGATGCTGCGATCGACAAAGACTCGCTGCACGCTCAGGCAGGACTGGCCCGCATAACCGAAGGCCGCGTGAGCGGTGCGAATGGCCGCGTCGTCGAGGTCCGGCCAGTCGCTGTGGACGATCAGCGCCGCGTTGCCGCCTAACTCAAGCAGCACACGTTTGCGCCCGGAGTGAGCTTTCAACTCCCAGCCAACTTTAGCCGAGCCGGTAAAGCTGATCAACTTGATGCGGTCTTCTTTTTCGGCGAGCCAGGCGGTGTCCACATTGCTAAGCGGCAGTACGGCTAACGCTTCTCCGGGCCAACCAGCTTTTAGAATCACTTCGCCCAGAGCAAGCGCGGTGAACGGAGTTTCCGGCGCGGGCTTGAGAATTACCGGGCAGCCAGCAGCGAGCGCAGGAGCCACTTTGTGCGCGACGAGATTAAGGGGAAAGTTGAATGGAGTAATGGCCAGCACCGGCCCGACCGGGAAGCGCTGCACCAGCCCCCAGCGACCCTCGTTGCCCTCCGTCAGGTCAAGCGGCAGGGTCTCGCCGCCCAGCCTCGCAGCCTCTTCAGAGGCGGTTTTGAAGGTGAGCACGGCACGATCTACCTCTGCCCGCGCCAGCCGAATCGGCTTACCTGCTTCGGCGACAATCAGTTGCGCGAACCGCTCCTTTTGCTCAATCAGCGCGGCGGCCACGTCCTCGAGGATCTCGCGCCGCTTCCAGCGTGGCAATGCGCGGGCGCGGCGCAAGCTGGCTGTGGCGTGATTCACGGCTTGGCGTGCATCGGCGCGAGTGGCTACAGTTACCCGGCCCACCAATCCCTGGTCCCAAGGCGAGCGCACCTCGAGTGCTTCGCCTTCGATCCACTCTTTGCCGCACAACAGAAATCCCGTTTGTGTACCCGGCCGCATCTTCATGGCTTTGGCTCTCCCTTCCAGGGTGACCCTCTCTCCTGATGGTAATCGCCAAGCTTACCACGCAATGCTTGCGGCGAAAATACGCGTTCAAAGGCTTGCTTGGATGGGAGTCTCCACAACTTACTTCCTGGTTCGAAACTGACCGTGTCACTTCCTTCCGGAGTGCAGGGGAAAATGAAGGAGTGATTCCCGGTAATAGCTCTTGCGGGCAGAGAAAACGCGCTGCTGAAAGCACGGCGCATCTTCTTTCAGTGTTCCTGCTGTAGCAATCCGCGCTTAGAACTTATAGTTCACGGCGAAGCGAGCAACATTGCTGTTCATATCAGTTATGTGGAATTGGGGCGGTTTTACTCAGCGCGATTTTGCGCGCCGCCCCTGGTCCCCAGGCGCTCGACGCCGCGGATGTAACGATGAGTTGGCTGCCGACCGGCGGCCCAGGAGG
>JBEKRS010000047.1:0-46208 GCA_049518535.1 Occallatibacter sp.
GGAAGAAGTCCTTCAATACGCTCCCACTGGTCGTCCCGTAATCCGTAGCGATGCAAGCTCATAATGCAAAACTAAAAGCATTATGCCATCCTGCATATTACCAATTTGATGACAGACCCTAGGATGTGGGCACGTATCTGATGTACCGGCTGTACACGAAAGAGGATGAAGCCGGCTGGGAAACGGAAGGCTGTGCGCCACCGCGAAGAGCGGTTCAAGCCTTCAGCGCCAGACCAGGCCTGGAGTATGGACTTCGTAGCAGATCAACTGCAGAATGGTACCCAGTTCCGCTCGCTGACGATTGTCGATGTTTTCACGCGAGAAGCATTAGTCATCGAAGCTGGACAGAGCCTAAGAGGAGACGATGCCGTGCGTACGTTCAACCGGCTGAAGTTCGACCGCGGCGTACCGAAAGTGCTGTTCTGTGACAACGACAGTGAGTTTACCAGTCAAGCCATGGACCTATGGGCTTACTGGAACGGTGTGAAGATCGACTCCTCCCGACCGGGCAAGCCTACCAACAATGCTTTCGTAGAAAGCTTCAAACCGGTTTCCCCCACGGACAGATCTTGGTCCGTGGGGTGGAATGGGACATTCCGGGCTAAGTGTCTGGACACAATGGTTCTGTGACCTGAAGGAGGCAAAGCACCTGATCGAATCCTGGAGACGGGAATACAATGACAGTCGTCCTTACCAATCTCTCGGTGACCGGACGCCCAGCCAGTTCGCCAGTGAGAGCGCGGCTAGCCGCGCTCTCACTGCAACCTAAACCTGGCAAAGACTAACACTGCACCCGGTACAGAAAAACCAGGCCCTTCACCACCGCGCTACACTAACTCTTGCGCCGGCACAAATTAACGGACAGTGCACCGCCGCCGTGATCTATTCGCAAGCCTCGTAAGGTATGGCCGACAAGCTGATGTGGCTGTGGCAATGAGCTTAAACAAGTCGTGACAGTAGGTTTGATTTAGTGTCTTGCTGAGGCATGGAAGTGCACATTTCTACGAGGGGGAAAAACTAGCCTGCCGAGCAACAACTTAACGAGAGCTATTTACCATAGCCTCTCGCAGGGAACGCGGACGCATATCGATCCAGACAGTTTCGATGTAATCGAGACATGTCTTTTTGTCTCCCGGCTCCCCTACCGCCCGCCAGCCAAGCGGGAGATCCCGGTCAAAGGGCCAAATGGAATACTGTTCCTCATCGTTCATTACGACAACGTACACGGTCCTATCTTCTTCTCGATCCATGTTACTCCTCCTGTCAATTTTCTTTAAGAAATTCAAAACTCTGGCGAACATAAAGGCCATCGGTTGGGGTCTGAGGTGAGGCAATTACATTCCGAGGACGCGTGACCTTGTCCAATCCGAATGTGATGTCCACTAACGTGACGGTTAGTGAATGTGGATCATCGAGTATTAATCGCAGCGGAACCGGGGAGTCGGGCGGATTGAAATAGGCCAGTGTCAGTTCAGCGTGCCCAATAGTGGAATGTTGGTAGGAACCGAGAGCCAAAAAATTGTTGGCAATGTTAGCCGCCCGAATCCTGCCCTCACTATAGATGTCGATCCGGATGGCGGAGACACCCGAATGTGCCGTTAACAGCAGGTCAACCTGATTTCCATGTAATGCAGACATGGATAACTTCGAGCCAGAAAGTCCCGACGGATAGGGCGCGGGCGATGAGTAACCGGGAAATTCATGACCGCCGAGAAAGCTTCGCAAGTTATCACGCCTTGCATTGGGAAGATAGCGGCTGTTCCAGAAATCCAACTGATCGTCATAGGTGAACCAGCGAGCGCTTTCCGCTTCCATATCCGCTGTGTTCATCAGATGATCTGTCCGCGGGTGGTCGCTATCGAAACGAGCGATAGCTGCTGCCGATGTTCCAAAGATTATCGCTAACACAATCAATCCATAAGCGCAAAGATTCCTGGACGTGGACCTGTGCAACATTGTTAAAGACAGGGTAAGTGCGAGCAGGGCAGCCAAAGGCAGCAGCAGCCACTGGGCGCGCATTCCCAGCCCTGTTGCCAGTTGCCAGATGGTCTGAACCCACAAGAACGCAGAGGGATACAAAAGAATGGAGGCAAAATGCCAGTCCTTCGGAAGCAACAGTACAACGCACCCAAGTAGTGCAGGCCCGGACAACAGGTAAGCCGCCTGCGGAAGCGCCCATGCGAGAATGCATCCCCCAAGTGAAAGCATGAGGACAAGCGCGACAATTGAAGCAGGGCGGTGCACGTCATTAGGTTTCTCGAACTTCCAGACGAAGGCAGCGATGGTTAGACCAGAAACCGCAAGGAGCGCAGCCCACAGAAAGCCGTCGCGATCTTGCCAGCGCATCAGGCCGTCAAGATCTTTTTGAAGGGTTATGTCGACCATGCCGATGAGCGCGACGGCCAGCGCAGCTCCGAGCAGTGATCTTGCCAATGTCTCGGCGACGACCTTCCATGACGGGCGAATCCTGACGATTGCAAGTACCACCGCGAAGACAAACGAGGCCAGGGCGAAAGGCGTAACGAAGCGAACCGGCATGGACAGAACGATGCCGCCAGGAAGGCTGGCATAGGCTGCCTGGTCACTGGAGGAGAGCCGGCTGAGATCGGTAGTGGCCAAAGTGCGAACAAGGCGCTGGAGCGCGCGATCCAGTTGCTTCAACGTCGCCGGGTCCAACCTGCCCAGATTGTCATGCTCGGTATGGTAGTTCTCCGATTTATCAAAGAATGCAATGTTATAACCAGGCCACGCCCGGGTTTCAAATATAGAGAAGTCGGTATCGTTGCCGCTTGCATGATATCCCGCGGCGGTATAGGAAGCCGCCCAAAGGGGCGCGCGCGAATGGCCGAGTAGCGCAAGAAGTTGCCGGTCATCTCCAGCGGTTTGCAACAAGACAGGAGAGCCTCCGCTTCCGCGCGCATCCAGATTGACGACCGCCGCTACCTCTTTCGACCATACATGGGAAAGAAAGCTCCGCGCGCCGAGCATGCCCCACTCTTCGCCATCGCTGAACAGGAAGATGACATCGTTGGTTGACATGGATCCGTGCTGCAGGTCGCCTGCGAGTTCCATCATGCAGGCCACAGCTGCACCGTCATCCGCTGCACCCAAAGAAACCGGCGCGGAATCATAATGCGCGGCCACCAGAAGTGCGTGGCCTGAAGTAGTACCGGGAACGCGAACGACAATATTCTGCACTTCGGCCACGCGGTAGAGGTCATGGGCATCGAAAATGGATGTTGCCCGCTGTACCTCAGGAGATAGACCATCCTTGCGCAAGGTTGCAAGAATATAATCCCGCACCCTATCATGCTCGGGCGTTCCCAACGGGTGTGGCGCAGCAGCGATCTGGCGAAGATGGGCTAAGAGGCGAAGCTGGTGGTCAGTGGGAAGAAGCAGTGGTCGAGGCTGTAGATCGAATACGGCCCATATGCCGACTAACACCAGGCAAAACGCAGAAAAGAGAGAAGCAGTGCGGCTGCGCAGAGCGCCCGCGCTTAAGGGTACTTTGGTTGCGAAGGAAACTGTCATCAAATTATGCTCACTGGCGAAGGATCGCTAGATCGGTAGATGAGGCTCTCGCCGCAGGCAACATGCTGGCCAAGGCAACGGTAAGCGATAGCAGAACCGATACTGCCAAGGTGAACAGCCAGCCATTCTGAAGAATTCCGTCGAAATAGGCGCTTAGGACCTGACGTGCAAACAGCACGGCAAGAAAGCCTGCAATCGTACCGGGAATCGTTGCCATGGCCGCTTCCACCATGACGAGCTTAAAGATGTTGTCTCGCCGGGCCCCCAAAGCCATTCGAATGGCGAAATCGCAAGAACGTTCCGACACTGTGTAACTGACCAAACCGTAGAGACCGATGGTGGCGAGCACAATCGCCAGCAAGCAAAAAGTAACCAGAAGATGCACGGTCAAACGCCGGCCGGAGAACTGCAAATCCTCGTACTCGTCAAAACTGACGACACGGGACACAGGCAATTGCGAGTCCACTTCCCAGACCTTGGGTGGAAGTGTTCCGGCGAGGGCAATCGGATCTCCCTGAGTACGAATCACGAAGCTGACACCGAGGCGCGGGCTCTGGTTGTGTGGAAGGTAGATACAGGGTGGCGCCGTATCAGATCGATTCAATAAGACATTTCCTACCACTCCGACGATGACCCGTGGATCGTCGAAGAGAAGTATCTGTTGGCCAACGGCACTTTGGCCGGGGAAGAATCTCTCTGCCAGCGACTTGCTGACAACGACCACTGGCTCATTGCTGAACAGATCCTGGCGGGAAAAACCGCGGCCTTCGAGCAACGGTATTTTGAGCACATCAAAGTAGTTCGCACTCACGGCTCGCCAGCTTGCTATCGGCGCTTCACCACCTTGAAGCGTACGCTGGTCGGCCCGATAGAAATGGGTCTTCGGGTCCGACTCGCTGCGCGGCAGAACGGTGGTGTAGGCGGCCGCCCGTACGCCGGGAATCGAACTGATGTGATCGGCGATATTGTCCAGAGTTCGGGTAACCTGCTGTTTTTCGCTGAACTGGCCGGCTCCGTATCTGGCAGCGGGTAGAGAAAGCCTCGCAGTTAATAGATGACTGGAATCGAAGCCTGGCGAAAGGTTGCGCAGTGTCAGGAAACTCACAATCATGTCGCCGCCGACGCTGAGCAGTCCAACTGCAAGCATGACTTCTGCGGATACCAAAATGCGTCCTAGAAACCAGAAGGAGCGTCCCCGCGATTCGGACCGCCCGCCCTGCTGGAGCATTTGATTTAGGTCGGGCTTTGAGCTTCGAAGAGACGGAGCGAGTCCTGAGATTACCCCGGCGAGTGTTGCAATCGCGAATGTAAAGAAGAACACGGAAAGGTTCAAGCCGATTTGGGTCCAGGAATCGGAAAGAGTGAAGTTTACCTTAAGCAGATGTAGTTCCAAACCTGTCAGGGCCACCGCTATAACTCCGCCCGCCAGAGACAAAAGAAGACTTTCGACCAGTTGCTGTCGCATGAGCGCCGCGCGTGAGGCACCAAGCGCCGAGCGCGTGGCAATTTCCAGAGATCGTCCGCTGGCTTTGGCCAACTGCAGGTTAGAGATGTTCGCGCAGGCAATCAGCAACACAAAAGCTACAATTCCCATCAGAATGGTCATCAGCCTCTTGTCGCGTTGTGCAGGAAAAACATCGCCAACCCGCTTGAGCGTGATTCCATAGCCGGAGTCCGCCTCTGGATAATTGCTGGCCAACTGCTGCGCAATGCTGCTGATCTCCCCCTGAGCTGCACCGATCGAGATTCCGGGCCGGAGGCGGCCAACGACAGAGAGATAGTGGTCGTCACGCTTGAGGTCGCTTGGTTCCCAACTGAGCGGGGTCCACACATCAGTATTCCCTACCAGGTACCAGCCATCTGGCATAACGCCCACGATGAGATAGGGAGCGCTACCTAACATGATGCGCTTACCCAGCACATCGGAAGAGGCCCCGAATCGTCGCACCCAGAGACTATGGGAGATAATGGCGACCTTGGCTCCCTGGCCCGTGGCTTCCTCTTCCGTGAAGTCTCTCCCCGGACGCGGCCTGATGCCGAGGCTGTCGAAGAACCCAGGAGTGACCCTTGTGCCGACAATCTCTGCCGGTGGACCACCCTCGGTCAAATCGTAGGTTGTTCCCGCATACGCGGCAAGGTGTGCGAATGAGTTGCTTTCCCGCCGCCAATCGGCAAAGTTGGCCGGAGCAGTATCGTCCAGATCGGACGGACTGTCCAAATGGCTTTGCCAAAACAGTAATATGCGATCCGGCTCAGGGAACGGGAGAGGTTTCAATATCAATGCATTCACAACACCGAAAACAACAGAAGTGCTGCTTATGCTCAGTCCGAGGGAGATGAGCGCTGCGGCCGTTAGCAAAGGGGTCTTCAGCAATGACCGTATTCCAGTTCGAATATCTGCTCCCAACATATTTACACCATGCTCGTTGCAGGAATTGACCGCGGGTTTCGGATTTGTCCGTAGTCCAGTTCGATTACCCGGTCCGCAATGTCGAAGTATCGGTCATCATGACTAATGACAATGACCGCCTTGGAACTCTCACGTAATCCAGGCAAAATTTGTCGATAGAAAATCTCACGATAGACAGGGTCTTGGTCCGAGCTCCACTCGTCGAACAGACAGATGGGGCGGTCTTCCATCCATGCAGTCAACAAAGCCAGACGCTTGCGCTGTCCCTGGGACAGGTCGAGTGTTGATAACTGGCCCTGCTTAATGTCAACTTTGTTTTGCAGCCGGAGTATCTGCAGATATCTCCTTGCCTCTGAATCCAAATCGCCTTCTGCCACGCCTGCCAGCGAGTCAAACAAATGAAAATCAGAAAAAATGGCAGAAAACATCTGACGATAGGCACGGAAGTCTTCGACTGGCTCGTCGTCCAGAAGAATGCTTCCACGCTCCGGCTCATAGAGCCCGACGATGAGCTTAGCAAGAGTAGTTTTCCCGCTTCCATTTCCGCCGACCAGAAATACAATCTCTCCAGGTTGAAAGTTCAAATCTATTGGCCCCAGCGTAAAACTCTTTTCATCCTGCTCGGTAAAATAGGTACGGGTTACACCTCGCAGTTCGATGGATGTCCAGCGGCTATTGTTGACGGCTGGGGCAGCAGAGGGATCCCTGGCCTCGGCCAGCATCAGCCCCATCTTGTCCAGTTGCTCAGTGGACGCATGGGCGCGAGCCATAGCCGGCAGCGCATTCAGTATCGCCTCGATGGGCCCAATCAGGAAAAGCAGAACTAGCGCGTAGCCGCTGGCCACGCTGGGGTTGATTGACCACAGACGAGGCGCGGCAAACAGAATAGCGCCGAGAACGACGAAGAACAGAATCTGCCCCCAACTATTGGCGGCGGCAAGAATCGTGTACCCGCGCAATCCCAGTTGCTGAATCTTTTTGGCTACATTAAGCAGGCTCCCCTCGTAGAAGGCTTTCTGGCGGCCGGCGTGCAACTGCAGCTCTTTGATGCCCCGCGTCACGCCTTGGAATCCTGCGAAAAGTCCGTTCCAGTTTTCACGGGATTGACGGAACAGATTCATACTGCGCGCAACAGGCGCCTGATAAAAAACAACACCGAGCGCCATGCTGACAAGAATAAACAAAAGCAAGCCCCAGGACAGCCACCCCATGTAACAGAACGCTGCAATCACAATGGCCGCATTTACGATCAGCACTGGAATCTGCACTACGGCTTCGCTCAGCGCGGAGACATCGTCGGTGAGATGGGCCAGTAGTCGCGACGAACCAACCTCCTCCAGCTTTTTCAAAGGCGTTGATAATATCTGGCGGCACAAGCGCATGCGCAATGTCAGCACGGCATTGGATGCCATGCTGGCCAACAGATACTGCGAGAGGAAGCGACTGCCTGCAACCAGCAGGCAAAGTGCGCCAAACCAGGTTGCCTGCATCCATCCTGGAATGCCATGAGCCAAAATGAACGAATTGACGATCGCGATCAAGACGATGTTTCCGCAGCCACTGGCCACGCCGGCAAACGCAATTAACGCGATGCGCTTGCGTGGATGGGACTGGCCGCCTGCAATGCGAGCCAGATAACCGAGCAGTTCGAAGAGATCCTTCACAGCTTCGCTCCCACTTTCTGCACGCGTGGCGCACGCATGATGTCATAATGGCCTCCCTCGACAGGCTCCACACGCAACTCCCGCACAAAGTCAGACCACGGACCTGGGTCCGAGAGAGAAGCACGAATCAACAGCGCTTCGCCGTCAAAATACTTGGGTTGGTATGCTGCCAGCAATCGCAGATTCTCCTTGAACAGATGCGCAGATGCAGCAGGTGCTCCGGCCGGATGCAAGAGTCTGAGAGTTTGACCATCCTCGATGTGAGTCTGGGTCGGTATATGGGTATCGATCATTATGACCTTCGTTTTTTTATCTTTTAACTGGAGAGATTTTGCAATCTCGAGCGCGAGCAGGCCTCCGTACGACCACCCAGCCAAGGTATACGTTGCCAAATCAAGATTTTCCAGCAACACATGTGCATGATGTTCTGCCAGAGCTTCCAGTGTTGCGATTGTTCTCAGCTCATCCAGCGGCGGTACCGACAAGCCAAAGATGGCGCGATCTGCCGGCAGGTGCTGTGCTAGGCCCAGGTACACGGCCAGGCCGCCGTCGATGCCATGCACAAATATCAACGGATCTCTCTCGCCATGCGAAAGCCTCAGTAGCGGCGCTTGATGCTGGGCTACGGAAGCATAGCCGGCTTCTTCAGCGAAACTCTTCAGGCCAGGCGAGCGGAAGAAAGTGGCAACAGGGAGATCGATACCGAGTTCTGCTTCCATGCGGGAGATGACGCGCGTAGCCAGCAGAGAGTGGCCTCCGAGGGCGAAGAAGCTGTCGTGGCGGCCGATGTTTTCAACACGCAGTACGTGTTGCCATATCTCTGCAATTTGCGTCTCCAGGCCGGCAGCGGGAGCCTCCCACACTGGGCAATTCTCGACGATGCGGGGCAAGGCCTTTCGGTTCAATTTGCCGTTTGCGGTCAGCGGTAGTTGCGGCAGCTCGGTCACAATCGCGGGGATCATATATTCAGGAAGCTGCTCGGCCAAGGCCTTGCGAAGATCAGCCGCTCCAGGCAGCACACTGTCCGGCGCGGCAACAACATAGGCGGCCAGCAGCGGCTCCCCTCCGGCCGATTGTTGCAAGCAGGCGATCGCCTCGGCCACGCCGCGGATACGACGCAACGAGGATTCGATCTCACCCAATTCGATACGAATGCCGCGCAGCTTGATTTGATCGTCGGCCCTGCCGAGAAACTCTATCTGTCCATCGCGACGGCGACGGGCCAGATCGCCGCTGCGATACAAGCGACTGCCGGGAACACCGAAGGGGTTGGGCACGAATCTTTCAGCGGTCAATGAAGGCTTGCCGCAATACCCTCTGGCCACGCCGGCGCCGCCGAGATACAACTCGCCCGAAGCGCCTGTCGGAACCGGCTCAAGCGCAGTATCGAGAATGTAGCATTGCCCATTTGCCACCGGCATGCCGATGGGGGGCAATCCCTCCTCGTGAGGGTCGACAGTAGTACATGCTGCAACCACGGTTGTCTCTGTCGGTCCGTAGTTGTTCATCAGCTGCCAGCGCAGACCTGCCGGCTGCCTCTTGGTCAGTCTGTCTCCGCCGGTGTTCACAAGGCGAAGTGCGGCTCCGTCAGGCCACACCAAGTCGAGCATTTTCTCTGCAAGCGGAGTCGGTGCAAAGGGAACGGTAACAGCGTCACGAACAATCCAGTCGCGAAACCGTTCGGGATCGAGTCGCGCCGCCTCTGGCGCAACTGCCACGGAGGCGCCAACTGCCAGCATGGGCCACAGCTCCCAGACAGCTGCATCGAAGCCGAGTCCCGCGCAATAGCTGCCTCGATCCAGCGGAGTAATGCCGGACTGATCTACATGCCAGGCGACAAGGTCGGCCAGGTTGCGGTGCGTTACGCCAACCGCCTTGGGAAATCCAGTAGAGCCGGATGTGTAAATGAGATAGGCAAGCTGATCAAAGTGAATTTGTACGCGAACAGCGCGGCTGTCAGCATCGCTCCAACTGGCAAACCTTGCCTCGTCGATGGTGATTCTCGCATTCGCATCCTCTAGCATGTAGCGGATGCGTTCCTCGGGATAATCGGGATCGATGGGCAGGTAGGCCGCGCCGGCTTTCATGACTCCCAGCAGCGCAGCTATCTGCCGAGCCGAGCGCGGCATCTGCACGGCGACGATATCTTCAGCGCCGATGCCGAGCTGCAACAGGCTGTTTGCGATGCGATTGGCTTCCGTGTCCAGCTTCTTGAAGTTCCAGACGGTACTATCTTCCACGAGCGCCGGCGCTGCTGCGGATGACTGCGCCCGCGCGGCGATCGCCTCCGGCACGGTCGTCGCGCACGGGGGCAGATTCCGGCCACAGGAGAGAGTGAGCAAGGATGCCCGTTCGGCTTCATCAAGCAGGGAGATATGCTCCAACTGGAGTTGAGGCTGTTGGGCGACCCCACTGAGCAGTTGCTTCAAATGTCGGCCCAGCTGGGCGACGGTGGCTTCATCAAAGATGTCCGTGCGGTACTCGAAGCTTACGGTCAATCGATCGGTGCGCTCTTGAACATGCAGTGTGAGATCGAACTTCGCTGTCATCGTGTTGCTCGGCAGCGGATCGACTTCGAGCCCGGAAAAGACATTCGTTGGCATCGTACCCTCGAATGCAAACATGACCTGCACAACGGGCGCGTAAGCGAGCGTGCGCTGCGGCGCCAACTCCTCGATCAGCCTCTCGAAGGGAACCTGTCGATGCTCCTGCGCTTCGATCACGGTAGCCCGCATGCGCGCGAGAAGCTCGGTGAAAGAGGGGTTGCCACTAAGGTCGGTGCGCAGCGGAAGGGTGTTGACAAAGAGCCCGATCAAAGCTTCGAGCTCGACGCGGTCACGGCCCGAGATGGCAGTTCCCACCACTAGGTCGCGCTGGTTTCCGTAGCGTGAGAGCAGGGCCAGAAAGCCGGCCAATAGCACCATGTACAGTGTGGCATCCTGCGCTGTGGCAAGAGCCTGCAGCTGGCTCATCAGCTCACCATCAAGGTCGATGCTCCAGGCCGCACCGTCCAGCCGCTGCATCAGCGGACGCTGCCGATCGAGTGGCAGTTCGATTAACGGTGGCGCTCCGGCCATGCGGCCTCGCCACCACTTCAGTTCGCTCTCCAGCGACTCCTCGATGCAGCGGTATTGCCAATCCGCGTAATCGGCGTACTGCACCGTTAACGCCGGACCGGCATCTTTTCCTTCATACGCCAGCGACAGCTCGGAGATGAGAATTCGCAATGACCAGGCATCGAATGCGATATGGTGCACAGTGATCAGGAACCAATGAAGATCTGCGTTGAAACGGATCAACGTCCAGCGTGCAACCGGACCTGCGAACAGATCGAAGGGCTTCGCGCCTTCGATCCGTGCCAGCTCCCGCGCGTGTTCCTCCGATGCGATCTCCACAACCACCAGCGGTGACTCACAAGGTTCGGCGACGACCTGAGCGACATGCTCCGCGCGCTGCGCGTAGACGGCGCGCAAGACTTCGTGACGTTGCAGCACGGTTCTGATGGCGGCTTCCAAACGAACGACATCGAGAGTTCCGACGAGTTGTGACTGGATCGCAATGTTGTAAGCTGAACTGCCAGGCTCCAACTGGTCCAAAAACCACAGCCGTTGCTGGCCAAACGAGACCAGAGCGGCTTCTCGGTTCTCAATCCGCACAAGCGCAGGCCCGCTAAGCTGCTTGGATTCGGCCACGCGCAGTGCGAATGCTTGCAGGCGCGGATTTTCAAACAAGGCGCGAAGAGGTACGGCAATATCCAGCTTGGCTGCAATGCGCGCAACAATCTGCGTAGCCAGCAGGGAGTGGCCTCCAAGGGCGAAGAAGCTGTCACTGCGGCCGATGTTTTCAACGCGCAGTACCTCCGACCAGATAGCCGCGAGTTTCTGTTCGATCCCTGGCAGCGGCGCCTCCCACACGGTGTACTCGCGAAGCGTTGTCGAAGGCAACAATTTGCGATCGACTTTGCCACTCGCATTCACTGGCAGCGCTGGCAAGCCCACGAAGACGGCGGGCAACATCCACTCCGGCAGTCGAACTGCGAGGTGTGAGCGCAATTCGTCATCAGATGGAAGTTGATGGTCTGTCTGCATCACTACGTAGGCGGCAAGCGCTGGCGAGGATCCGATGTCATCCCGCAACAAAACCGCACATGAATCTACTCCGGGAACGTCATTTAACGTGGCCTCGATCTCGGCAAGTTCGATGCGGAATCCCCGCAATTTGATCTGGCGATCATTTCGTCCGACGAAGTCAATGTTGTGGTGGGCCTGGCGCCGGACCAGATCGCCGGTGCGATAGAGTCGCCCGCCAGCGGTGCCAAATGGATCAGGCACAAATCGTTCCGCTGTAAACCGTGGTTGCTTCAAGTAGCCGCGGCCCACACCTGTGCCCCCGATATACAACTCACCGATCACTCCAATGGGAACAGGATTCAGCTGATCATCGAGGACGTAGCATTGCACGTTAGCTATCGAGTGCCCGATCGACGGCAAGCCGTTGCCTTCAGGGCTTACTTCGCCGCAGGTGGCCAGCACAGTTGCCTCCGTCGGCCCATACAGATTCCAGAAGCGCCAAGGCGCATTGGACGGGGGGCGCTTGGCGAGTCTGTCGCCGCCAGTAATCAGAATGCGCAAGGCGGTGATCGCGGGCCATTGCAACTCGAGTAGCTTTTCAGCAATAAGTGTCGATGCGAAGGTGACGGTGACTTGCTGCTCTAAAAGCCAATCTCGAAAGCGCTCCGGGAACTGACGAATCTCATCGGTCGGTATGGCGACAGAGGCACCACTGGCCAACGGTGCCCAAAGATCAAGGATGGAAACATCGAAACCCAATCCACAAAAATAAGCGCCTCGATCAGCAGGCTTTAGTGCCGCCTCTCGAATCTGCCAGCGGACGACGTTTGCCAGACTGGCATGCGAGATCATGACGCCTTTGGGACGGCCCGTGGAACCGGATGTATAAATCACATACGCCAACTGCTGCGGATGGATGCGCACTTGCAATGGCCCGGCCGAATGATTTAGGGCTTCATCTGGATTTATGGTTATTCCTTGCCATTCGGCAATCGTCTCGCTCGAGATTAGTACCACTGGCACGGCGTCGCGTAACATCGTCAGCACGCGCTCGACAGGATATGCTAGATCGACAGGCATATACGCTGCGCCCGTCTTCATCACTGCGAGCAGCGCTATCACCTGCTGAGCCGAGCGCGGTAGATAGACAGCTACCAGCGTCTCCTGTCGCGCGCCATGCAGTTGCAATAATCGCGCAAGCCGATTCGATTGCTCTTCCATCTCTTGGTAGGTCCACTCTCCAAAGGAGTCAAGCAAGGCTAGTTCAGCCGGTCGCGTCGCAACATGTTCCGCAATCAGATCGGGCAGCAGGTTTGCATCGGGGGCCGGATAGATTGTCCGCATCCGATCCCCAAGCAAATCGGACATCTCACTTGCATCCAACAGCGGTATCTCGTCGATGCGGGTGGCCGGCCGTTCGACAAAGGATCTTAATATCGCCTGCCACGAGCGAGCCATCCGCTCAATCGTGGCGGGAAGAAACAGGTCAGTCCGGTATTCGAAATCGGCCACAGGCGATTCCGTTTCGTGCACGGTTAGTGTGAGATCAAACTTGGCCGAGTGAAGCTCCAACTCCTCCACTTCGAATGCGATCTCGCTCGATACGTTGACGCGGGGAGTGCGCTGCACCGCGAACATGACCTGAACCAACGGCACATATGCAAACGAGCGTTCCTTCACAAACTCTTCGACCAGTTGCTCGAAGGGAACATCCTGATGCGTCCAGGCCCCAAGCGCCGTCTCCTTGGTTCGAGCCACGAGTTCGACGATAGAGGGGGAGTCATCCAGACCAGTCCGCAACACGAGAGTGTTCACGAACAAGCCCATCATATCTTCGAACTCGATTCGATTGCGCCCCGCTACCGGTGTACCGACGGAGATATCGGTCTGATTCGTATAACGGCAGAGCAGCACCTGGTAACTGCCCAGAAGAACGGTGAAAAGCGTTGTCCCCTGTTCGTGCGCAAACTTTCGCAAGTGCTTTATCAAATCGAAATCGAGACTTACCCGATATGTGGCACCCTCCAGGCTCTGCACGGCTGGGCGGGCAAAGTCCGTAGGCAACTCGAGCAGCGGCGGCACGTTGTCTAGCCTGGCCCTCCAATACTCGATCTGTTTTTCTAGACGCTCGCCCGAGAGCCAGGCACGCTGCCAGCTCGCGTAGGCAGAATATTGCAATCGAGGCTTGGGCGCCATTTGATCCGAACGATAGCCTGATGCAAGTTCGTTGAACAACAGATGCATCGACCATCCGTCGGTCACAATATGGTGCAGAGTTATCAGAAACAGATGCTCTTCGGGAGTGATTTCAACCAGGGTCCACCTGACGAGCGGGCCCGTGGAAAGATTGAAGGAAAGTTCGGCATCTGCTTGTGCCAACGCTTTGGCATGCTGTCCCGATGCAGCCTTTGTTCGCACTAACGGATGATCTTCCAACGCTCGCACAACCTGGAGCGGCTGGCCGTTGTTTTCCACAAAGACCGTGCGTAGAATCTCATGCCGTTCCAGAGATCGCTGAATGACTCGCTCCAGGCGATCCGCGTTGAACGGACCACATATCCGTATCTGCAGCGGGATGTTGTAACTGCTGCTGTCTGGCGACCATTGATGCAAAAACCACAGGCGTTGCTGGGCAAACGAGAGCATCACACCGTGGGTGCTATCGACTGCCTCCAGCGCTGGCCCGTCGTCACCTGCCACCGAAAGCGAGCGCGCCGCCTCGATCTCGCGCGCCAGATCAGCTAGTCGAGGATGATCGAACAGAGTGCGGAGCGGGAGTTCGACACCCAGCTCAAGGCGGATGCGCGAGACCACTTGAGTTGTCAGCAGAGAGTGTCCGCCCAAGGCAAAGAAGTTGTCGTTGCGGCTTACGACCGGCACCTCCAGCAGCCTTTCCCAGATGCTGGCCAAAATCTGCTCGGTTGGAGTGCAGGGCGCATCCCATGTCTCTTGAAGCAGTGTTGGCTTTGGGAATGCCTTTCGATCCACCTTCCCGTGCGGTGTGACTGGAATGTGGTCGATCTCAACAATCGCCGTGGGCAGCATGTACTCCGGTAGACGCAGAGCAAGACGCCGCCGAACTTCTTCGGAGCTAGGCAAGGCTTCTCCGGACGGCTTCAGAATATAGCCTGCAAGGATAGAACTCGGCCCCCAATCGTCGCGCATGACAACGAAGGCATCGGAGACACCAGCAGCCTCGACCAGTGCCGCTTCGATCTCGCCTAACTCGATGCGAAAGCCACGCAGCTTGACCTGCGAATCAGCTCTGCCAATGAATTCCAGTTCTCCGGTGGTGCGGCGGCGAACCAAGTCTCCGGTTCGGTATAATCTTCCACCATCTGCGGCGAAGGGATTCGGGCAAAATCTCTCTGCAGTCAGCGCCGGACGTTTCAGATAGCCGCGCGCCACGCCTGCGCCGCCGATGTAAAGCTCGCCGACCACTCCTGTCGGCACTTGTCTCATCCGGCCATCGAGAATGTAGCATTGGGTGTTCGTAATGGGCAGTCCAATCGGCACGCTGGATCCGCTCGCAGGCAGGCGACAACCCCAGTACGTTGACTGAACTGTTGTTTCAGTTGGTCCATAGGTATTGAACAATGCTCCGGATAAACGCTGTCCGATTTTTTCCGCCAATGCAAGAGTGAGTATCTCGCCCCCGCACGTCACGATGCGCAATGCAGGCAGCCCAGAAAATTCATCGAGCAGCAGCAAGGACTGGAGCAGTGAAGGAACAATATCCATGTAGGTCACCGCACGCTCGCGCAGAAATGCGGCTATATACTCAACATCGTATTCGCGACCGGTTGGAAGGATTTCCACCGTGCAGCCCAGCGCAATCGGAATGATCGTTTCAAGAAGCGAGGCATCGAACCCGGCAGAAGCTTTGTAAATTACCCGATCGCCCGGCCCTAGAGAGAAACAATCCTGCATCCAGAGTGTCTGGTTGAGCAAGTTAGCATGGGAGATCATCACACCTTTTGGATGCCCCGTGGAACCCGATGTGTAGATGACATAAGCAAGTGAGTCGGGATCAATCGGTAGCCACGGCTCAGTTTCTTCTGCCTCGCAAGGTTGATCTAGAATTGCTTCGAGTGGAATCGCGCCGGAATCCTGCAGCATGTAGGCAACACGGTCCTTCGGATAGCCCGTGTCGATGGGCAAATAGGCTGCGCCACTCATCAAAACAGCCAGCATCGATGCGATCTGCCGGCCCGAGCGTTCTATCTGGATCGCCACCAGGGACTCCGTTCCGATTCCATGAAAGCGGAGATGTCGAGCGATGCGTTCGGATTCCCGAACAAGGTCGGTGTAACTCCAACTCCGTTCTTCATCGACCAAGGCGATATGATTTGGCTGGCGCTCGGCCCAGCTTGCAATGAGTGCGACGACATCGCCGCGGATCTTTACGGCTGAGGCGATGGATGTAGTAGGAAGTGTCTCCTCATGGCCTGCAAAGTCGAGCTTTTCGATGGACTCGGCTGGCTGCTCAAGCGCCGCTTCAAGCAACCCGATCCACTGGTTACCAAGCCGCTCTATCGTCTCGTGATCGAAGAGATCGGTGCGATATTCGAAGACTGCAGGTAGATTTGTTTCTTGCGCCGCTTCGGTAACGATTAAGGCCAGATCGAACTTGGCCATGTGCTGATCGATTGGCTGAATTTCCAGTTCGATCCCTTTGATGTGATAGTGAAACCCATCGACATTCTGCAACTCGAACATCGCCTGAACCATCGGGTCCCATGCCGAATTCCGTTGGGGCGCGAGCTCTTCAACCAGGCGGTGAAAGGGCAGATGCTGATGAGAGTAGGCGCCAAGCGCAGTGTCTCTGACTCGATCCAGAAGCTCCGAGAAACTGGGATCTCCGCTCAGATCGGTTCTGAGTACAAGCGTATTGACGAAGAAGCCTACGATGTTTTCCATCTCCTGACGGTCGCGCCCTGCAACGGGCGTGGCTAGCACAATATCCGTCTGCCCGCTCAGACGGTGCAGAAGTGCCTTGAAACCGGCCAGCAATACCATGAACAATGTTGCCCCGTGCTCCTTGGCAAAGCCTCGCAATTGGGCCGTCAACTTGCTCCCAAGCTCGAACCGGTGAACCGCTGCTCGCAGTCCTTGGATCTGGGGACGAGCCCGGTCGAGGGGTAACTCTAGCAATGGCGCGGCGCCATCGAGTGTTCTGCGCCAATAGACCAGTTGCTGGTTGATTCGAGCTTCATCCAGCCAGCGCCGCTGCCATACCGCGTAGTCGCCGTATTGGATTGGCAACTCTGCCAATCTTTCGGGTCCGTCGTAAGCCTCTGTTAGTTGGTTAAGCAAAATGCCGAGTGACCATCCATCAATGACAATATGGTGCAGGACGATGAGAAATACCTGGTCATCCGGAGCGATCTCGATCAAAGTCCACCGCGCCAACGGCCCTTTTGCAAGATCAAACGGGATCTTTGCCTCGGCGCGCACCATTTCGAACGCTTCCTGTTCTGATGCTGCGGATGCAAAGTTCAGCGGCCGGTCTGAAACCGGATCAAACTGCTGGCAAGGCTTTCCGTCCCTGTCTACGATCACCGTTCGCAGAGCCTCTTGCTTGGCAAGCAAGGCGGTAATAGCACCTTCCAGTCTCCGGGCATCCAACGGCCCGCGCACCCGAACTGGCAAAACAAAGTTATAGGCAGAACTCTTCGGTTCCAGTTGCTGTAGAAGCCACATGCGCTCTTGTGCGTAGGAACACGGCAGAGGTTGACTGCGACTGATTCTCTCAAGTGCAGGTTCGTTTCCAGCTTTGCCACTGCTTTGCTGCCATGTAACAATGCTCTGCGCCTGTTCGGCCAGCGTGACTGGTCCGAGGATGTCGCCTAAGGGCACATCCATTCCGAACCGCACCCGGATGCGTGAAGTAAGCTGGGTGGCGACCAGTGAGTGGCCGCCCAGTTCAAGGAAGGTTTCGTTTCTGCCCACCTTCTCTAAACCAAGCAACTGCCCCCAAAGCTCGGCCAGTATCGTCTCGATTCCAGGCATTGGAGGTTCGAGAGAGCGGTCCGTCTCTGACGGGCGTGGCAGGGCGCTGCGATCGATCTTTCCATTGGGATTGAGGGGCAATTCGTCGAGCCGCACGATGGCGGTTGGGACCATGTAATCCGGCAAACGCTCTGCCAGTCGAGCGCGCACCTCTGAAGGCGACAGCGCTTCGCTGCGATTTCTCCAGAGGATATAAGCAACAAGCTGGGGTGCGCGTCCCACGTCGCTACGAGCAATAACCACTGCGGTTTCCAAGCCGGGAAGCTGTTGCAGAACAACTTCGATTTCGCCAGCTTCTATCCGATAGCCGCGAATCTTGATTTGATTGTCGGCTCTGCCAACAAACTCCAGTTGGCCCGAGCTGAGCCTTCGAACCATGTCGCCAGTGCGGTAGAGCCTCTCTCCTGCGGCGCCAAAGGGATTGGGAACAAATCGTTCGGCCGTCAAAGCGCTCTTTCCAAGGTAGCCGCGGGCTAAGCCGACTCCTGCGATAAACAGTTCACCCACCTCACCCGCTGCCATCGGGCGGAACTCCGCGTCCAGAATGTAACAGCGTGTGTTGGCGATAGGGCTGCCGATCGGATGTATGGCCGTCTCTCGTATAACAGGGGTTGATGTAGCCACTACAGTTGTTTCGGTCGGTCCGTAGTTATTCCACAGCCGCCAGGGGATTCGCGACGGCAATGCCTTGGTAAGCCGGTCGCCTCCGGTCAGCAATCCCGTAAGCGATGTCTGCTCCCAATTCAGGTCCATCAACTTTTCTGCCAGAGGCGTCGGAGCGAAAGCCAATGTTATGCGGTTGGCCGTGATCCAGTCCCTTAGCACGGGCGGATTGATGCGTGCTTCTTCGGGCGGAATGGCGATGGAAGCGCCGGCAGCCAGATAGGCCCATATCTCCAGCACGGTTGCATCGAATCCGAGTCCGCTCAGATAAGCTCCGCGCTGGCCCGGATGTACTGAGTACGTTTCCATCTGCCAGCGCACAAGGTTGGCCAGACCGCGGTGCGTGATCATGACCCCTTTGGGCCGCCCAGTGGAGCCGGATGTATAGATGACGTAGGCCAGTCCATCGGGATTGACTTTCGTCAGGCGTCGATCATCCGTCGCCAACCGCATATCGTCCATGCGGACGCTGCGCCCTTCCCAACCCTCAGGAGTCAGGTCGCCAATGAGCAGCAACGCCCCGGAATCCTTGAGAATATAGCAGATCCTTTCAGCTGGAAGCTTGGGGGCGACCGGCAGATAAGCCGCGCCTGCGATCAAAATTCCCATCAGTGCGGCAATCTGTCCTGCGGAGCGATTCATGCAAACAGCCACAATGTCTTCGCGACCGATGCCGATTGCACGCAAGTGGTTTGCGACACGTGCCGATTCGGAATCCAACAGCGCATAGCTCCAGTTGCGGCTTTTTTCGCGCATTGCCAGATCAGCGCCCCGCGCTTCAAACTGCGCTTGCACCATGTCCACGACCGTTCCAGCACTCCACTCACGTGTCGTGTTGTTCAAGGTCGCGTCCAGCTCGGATACGACCCCGGTGGGTTTCTCCGGCTCTGCGCATTCCAGTTCGCTGGCCACGAGATCGGTCAATCGTGTATCAGGATCTGCTACGGCGCGCGTTAACACAATCTCGACTGCTTCGGCGAGGCCCTCAATGGTCTCTTTGTCCAGCAGTGAAGAGTCGTACTCGAAGATCAGGACAAATCGATCCCGCTCCTCGATGACAAGGTGACTCAGATCCAGTTTGGCCGTTGAATGGCCTACATCCACCGTGCCAACGCCTTCTCCGATGTTTTCGCTCATCTCCTGCAAAAACAGAAAGAGCACATCAAAAAAGGGATGCCGCAGCGGATCGCGTACTGGCTTCAATTCACGCACCAGCAGCTCGAATGGGACATCCTGATGGCTGAATGCATCCACTACCGTTCGCCTTACCCTGCGCAGCAATTCTCGAAATTCAGGATCGCCGGACAGATCGGTGCGGAGCACGAGATCGTTCATGTAAGGCCCGACAGCGTCCTTCAATTCGGGTCGGTTTCGCCCCGTCACAACGGTCCCGATCGCAATATCCCAGTGAGAGCCGTACACCGACAAAACTGATTTAAAGGCGGCCAGCATCAACATAAATGCAGTTACGCCTTGCTGCCGCTGCAGTTTCCGGATCGCTCCGGTCAATTCCGGCGACAATACACGCGAAACTTTTCCGGGTTCAGATTGATGCGCCCGACGGGGGCGGCTGAGCGGAATCTCTAGTTGATGAAAGTCTTGGAGTTGCCGCCGCCACCATGCAACGTTGACCGTGTGATCAGCGTCGGCTTCAAGTAACCGCTGCCAGGAAGCAAACTCTCCATACTGCACAGCCGGATCTGGCAGCGCAGGACGATGCCCGGCTAACAGCGACTCGTAGATGCCTCTGGCTTCACGCAACATCGTCTCGACTGAATTGTTATCACTGATGATGTGGTGCAGGACGATCGTCATGATCGACTCATCGGGCCGAGTCCAAAACAATCCCACCCGAAGCAGAGTTGCCTTCGCCAGGTCGAAGGGCAACTGGAACAATCGCTGAGCCATCTCGGCCGCAGCCTTCTCTTTTAGATGCTCGGGTAAATCAATGAAATCGGCAGATTCCCATCCCGGTGCTCCGTCAGGGTGGATGGTCTGCACCACCACGCCGTCACGCATCGTGAAAGAAGCACGCAGAATATCGTGCCGCTCAACAACCATGCACCAAGCTCTCTGCATCAGCTCTGGCTCCAAGCGTGCGTTGATACGCAAGACATGCAAGATGTGCTGGTTTGAAGTGCCAGGATAAAATTGTTCGATAAACCAGATACGTTCCTGCACTAGCGAAAGCGGATAGGAACGGTGTTTCCGCTTGGTCAGTAACTGCCGCAACAGGGCGCGCTTGTCGTCTGCTGGCGCCGGGCCCAACGAAGACGAAGCAGTCCCTGAGAACTCCTCACCGTGTGCGGATGGATTGATCTGACTTGCCACTGATCCCCCTACCGTTCTTCCAGATCTTCGTTGAATACAGAGGCTATGCTCTGTTTTGCCCGTTCTTCCATCAACACATATTCGTTGATGGGCCGATGCGGATCTGCGGCGATCTGTTCGAGTAGCCGCACATAATGGCTCAACATTGTTTCTGCAGAGTGGCTGGTCAGCACATCGGCGTTATATTCCAACGTCGCGGTTAGGCTTCCGTTCTCTTCTTCCACAAACAACGAAATATCGTATTTTGCTGTTGTCCATGCGCTATCCAATCGTCGAACTTGAATCGGCGAATCGGGGAAAGAAGGGAGATTGAAGTCCTGCAGGTCGAAGAGTACTCGGAACAACGGCGGACGGCCGATGTGCTGAGCAGGAATATTGCGGTTCGCCCAGGCTCGCGTGGCAGTATCCCGCACCCGGGCCAAGGCATCGTCGAATGTCATCGTCGGCTCGATCATAGTGCAAAGCGGGATCTGGTTCACGAACATGCCGATCAGCGGTTGCACGCCGTAGATCTCGCGCCCTGCCACGTCTGTCCCCACCAGAATTCTGTCGGCTTTGGAGATATGGCGCAGCAGAACCTTGAAGACGGTCAGAAGCAGCACATACAAAGTCACGCCGTTACGCAGCCGCAGCGCCTGCAGCATTCCGCAAAGACCCTCATCGAATCTGTGCCGCTTGAGGCCGCCTTGTGCGGACGATGTTTCCGGCCTGGGTCGATCAAGAGGCACAGTAAAGTTGAAATCGGCATTAGCTAACTCTTGACTCCAGAATGCAGCCTGGCCGTTCAAGCGATCCAAGACCTCTTCCGTCCGCTCCCACCGTGCGAAGTCGCCATACTGAATCGAAAGCGGCATGAGCGGATCAGGCAGCCCTCGCGAGAACGCCGCATATGTTCGTGCGACCTCTTCAATCAGAATCCCTGCTGACCAAAGGTCGAAGATAATGTGGTGCATCGTCAAAAGCAGGATGTTCTGTTTCGCTGACAGTCGCACCAAGCGGAGGCGAAGCAGGGGAGGATTGCGCAATTCAAAGGGGCGCTGTGCTTCCAGTTCACACAGGAAAGCCAACTCCTGTTCCGACTCGACTTCCGCTGTCTCGATGCTGACCTCGAGTTTGTTCCAGACATTCTGCACAGGGCCGGAAGGCGTTTCCATGAAGGACGTTCTGAGAATCTCATGCCTATCTACAATGTGTTGCAAGGTATTCCTGAGTAGAGCAATGTCCAGATCGCCAATCAGCTCCAATGTGATCGGGATGTTGAATAGACTCGTTCCGGTACGCAGTTGTTCGGAGAGCCATACGCGTTCCTGTGCAAAGGAGAGGGGGAATTCGCTTCGCTCCAGTTCATGGTGAATGGGAGGCAAGACAGGCAAACCACGTAACTTGTCGACGTTGGATGCTATCTCCGCCAGACTCGGCGTGGCAAAGACCTGGGCCACCGGCAGGTCAACTCCGAAAACCTCCCGCACTCGCTTGACGGTTCTCATCACCAGCAAGGAATGCCCTCCAAGCGCGAAAAAGCTGTCGTCTGGCGCTGGATTCGTTACACCCAAAAGTTCAGTCCATATAAGTCCAAGCGCCGATTCTGTTGCAGTCATGCTGCCAGAAGAAGACTTACGGGTAGACTCACACTCTGCTTCGAGAGCTGGCAAAGCACGACGGTCTATCTTGCCGTTTGCGGTGAGTGAAAAATGATCCACGTACACAAAGGCTGCCGGGATCATATAGCTGGGAAGTTTGTTCAAAAGGAACTCGCGTAGCTCCGTGCCGAGGCTTTGCCGGGGAATCTGTCCGCAGATATAGGCGATCAACCGCGCCTCGCCTTGACGGTCCGAGCCGCTCAGTACCAGGGCCTGGGCAACCAGAGGATGCCCGTTCAGTGCGTGTTGGATCTCGCCCAATTCGATCCTGTGTCCGCGAATCTTTACTTGATGATCGATGCGGCCGAGGTATTCAAGTTCACCGTTTGGCAGATAGCGCGCCAGATCGCCGCTGCGATAAAGCCTGTCTCCGGGCAGGCTGCTGAAGGGGTTCGGCAAGAACCGCTCTGCTGTCAGGCCACGGCGATGGAGATAGCCGCGCGCAAGGCCGGCGCCGCCGACAAAGATCTCACCGATGGCCCCGGCGGGAAGCAGGTTCAACCGTGTATCGAGAAGATACACCTGCAAATCCCCAATCGGGCGACCAATCAAGCTGCGGTGCGCTCCGGTTAGTTCCTCGTCTTTCAGCAGGCGGTAGGTCACATGAACAGTGGTTTCCGTAATGCCGTACATGTTGACCAACTCTGGCGGCTCGCTCTCAAAAGCTTTTCGCCATGTCGCAAGACTAGCTAACTCCAGTGCCTCGCCGCCGAAGATCACCGTGCGCAGCACGATCTTATGACGCTTTCCCCACGGTTCAGCCAAGTCTGTCAGTTGTCGGAAGGCAGAGGGCGTCTGGCAGAGAACCGTTACCGCCTCCGAGCGCAGCAGATGGTAGAACAGCAGAGGAGACAGCCTTGTTTCATAGGGAACAATCACCAGTCTGCCGCCGTAAAGAAGCGCGCCCCATATCTCCCATACCGAAAAATCGAAGGCATAGGAGTGGAACATCGTCCACGTATCCGCAGCGCTGAAATGAAACTGCTCTTCGGTCACCGCAAAAAGCCTTAATACGTTGCCGTGTGTGTTGATGACGCCTTTCGGTTTGCCGGTAGAACCTGAGGTGTAAATCACATACGCAGCATTGTCCGGCGTCGCCTTAACAGCGGGATAGATGCACGTGGGCGGCGGTTGCACGGCGTCTATAACATAAATCGAAATGCCGCACTTGCATCGGATCGATTCGACAATCTCTTCCATTCCCTGCTCGGCAACCAGGATGGCGGCACTTATCCCATCGAGCGCATCTTTCACCATATATGCCAGGTGTTCGGTAGGATGAAGGACGTCGAGAGGGACGTAAGCGGCACCGACCTGCAGCACTGCCAGAATGGCAACAATCTGATTCGCGCCGGGTCTGAGTAATAGTGGCACCCGGGATTCGACGCCAACTCCCGCCTCTCGCAAGACCGCAGATAGACAACGGCTGCGCTCCACCAATTCTCCATAAGTCAACTCGTCAATGCCGTCAACGACCGCGATGCCGCTAAGATTGAGTTGCGCAGTCTCCTCAAACCTTTCATACAGACCACCACTTACTGAATGCGTCTGTCCAGCCTTGTTCCAGACCTGCAATTGCTTATCACGCTGCGTGGCGTCCAGAATATTCGAGTCGTGGACGCGTTGCTCAGGAGTCTCGACGGCCGAAGTAATCAAGCTCGCAATGCTGGACAAAACCTCTTTTACTGTGCCGCGTTCGAATAGGTCTGTATCGTAATTCAGCGCGAGTTGCATGCCGCCGTTGTACTCGGCGACATAGAGCAGTAGATCAAACTGCGAGGTGTTCTGGTTCACGCCGATCGACGAAAGCTTCAAGGGTCCAACTTCGATGGATGCGCCAGGTGTTCCAATGGCAACAGCCGGCAGATTCTGATGGCTCATGCTGGCCTGTTCAAAGACGAAGTAGACTCGATAAAGCGACAGGCCTCCCTCTGTCCGCTTACCTAATTTCTGCGCTAGCAAAGCGCCGGGAAGGCTCGCATGACGCATAACCTGTCGCATATGCACAGTGTTTCTAGAAAGCAGTTCCTGAAATGTCGGGTCATCTTGCAGCGAAGCGCGCAACGGCAAGGGATTGGTAAAATAACCGACGGTATTTGAAAATCTCGATTGGTCTCTGCCCAGAAAGGACGATCCCACTACAATGTCTGACACTCCGGTATAACGGTGCAGAAAAGTCTGAAACACCGAAAGCAGAAACGCATAGAGGGTGCTGCCGTTTTTGCGCGCCAGCATCTTGGCAGCTTCGGTGGCTGCAACTGAAAGCTCCTGACGCACCATATCTCCGCGCAAGCTCACGGCGCCACTCCTAGCGTGGTCATAAGGCAATTCAAGTAAAGTAAGATTCGACAATTCATGCTGCCAGAACGACCATGTCCGTTCAGCATCCTTTCCAGCCAACCATTCTGACTGGTGCCCGGCGAACGCTGCGAATGGAACGGGAACCGGCAAATGCGCAGGCAGATTATCGACTGCCTCTGCATAGAGTGCGCCCAATTCATTCAAGATGATTTCCAACGAACGTAAATCACCGGCCATATGATGCAAGGTGATTAGTAGCACTAACCTTTCATCGCGATAGGAGCCGACTCGCAGCCGCAAGAGCGGTCCATGCACAACATCGAACGGACGGCTGCCTTCTTCTGCGATCGCCTGACGCAGCTCTGCTTCATCGAACGCAGATAGATCCCATATTGCACAATCGGCGCCCAGGCTTGGCCGCTCAACCAGTGTGTCTTCGCAAAGATTCGATAAAGTTGTTTGCAAGGCCGAATGCCTCGCAACGACACAATAGGCCGCTTGGAACAGTGCGTCGATGTCAACTGGCCCCTCCAGCCAGCATGCGCCGAATAGATTGTTGGGGCTTGCATGTCCCGAAATGGAGTCCAAGGTTAGCAATGTCTTCTGCCCCGGAGTCAGTACGAGGGAAGCTTGCGCGCTTGGCTGTTCGGCGACAGTCGCTACTTGCTCGGTTCCCCTCTCCGCCAGTTCTGCAACCGTCATCCCTTCCAATAATTCTGCGACCAGCAACTTGATTCCCCAACAGTCTTCGATCCGCTGAACCAGGTCGATGGCCCGCAATGAATCCAGCCCTGCTGCTACGAGGGTAAAATTGGCAGAGATCGATGCGGGCCCAACCTTGAGAACGCTCGCCACCATATTGATCGTCTCCTGCAACAAGACAGTTGATAGTTCAGGGACCGTTTGCATATCCATTGCGCCGACGGCCACACCGCGCCACACGCCGGTCAGATATTGCGTGCGACAGTAGCCACGCCTAACCTTTCCGCTGCTGGTTCTCGGCAACTCCCCAGGACCTAACAGGACTACGTCCAGAAGCTGAACTTCATGCTCCCGTGCAATAGCTTCGCGGATCGCGATCGCAATGTTTTCCGCCGAGTCAGCTACACTGCGACTGAGTTCCTGAATAAGCACGACCGCATCGCTGCCATTGTGTTCAATGGCGAAGGCGGCAGCAGCATTAGGTTGGGTCGATTTGTGAGCTGATGCAGAAACGGCTTCCAAATCTTGCGGATAGATATTGCGGCCTCGCAAAATAATCAGATCCTTTAATCGGCCGGTGATGAACAGCTCGTTCGAGGAAAGAAAACCGAGATCGCCACTGCGCAACCAGGTACGATCCTCTATGGTTACAAATGTCTCCTCTGGTACCTTCGGATGATTCCAATAGCCATCCGCAACGCTGGTGCCAGAAATCTGAATCTCACCGATCAGCCCCGGCGACAATGGAACGCCGCTCACCGGGTCGACGATACGCAATTGTTGATCGCTCCAGCCACTTCCGCAGCCGACCAACTCCGTGCTGGTTGCCAGTTCTGAACTTGCAGGAACGGCCCAACCTGCCTCGATTCCGGGCCTGTCGAATCTCGCCACAACAGGTCCGCGACCGCGCGACCCAGCACTGACAAGAAGCGTCGCTTCGGCCAGACCATAGCAAGGTTGAAAGGCGTTTCGTGAAAATCCAACTGAGGAGAAGCGATGGGTAAAGGCCTCAATCGTCTCTGCTCGCACGGGCTCGGCGCCGTTGAAGGCAACTTGCCAACTGCTCAGATTGAGCTTGCCGAGGTCCTCCTCGGAGACTCGCCTTGTACACAGGTCCCAAGCAAAATTCGGGCCTCCGCTTGTAGTAGCGCGATAACGCGAGATCGCTTCCAGCCAACGCGCGGGGCGTTGCAAAAAGACTGCCGCAGGCATGAGGATGCTGTGCGATCCGACATAGAGCGGCTGCAAAACAGTCCCGATCAGGCCCATGTCATGATACAAGGGAAGCCAACCGGCTATGATGTCGTCTGAACTTTGCGAAAACGCCTGCTGGATCATTGCCTCATTGTGCATGAGCGAATCGT
This sequence comes from Occallatibacter sp., assembly GCA_049518535.1. Classification (GTDB taxonomy): domain Bacteria; phylum Acidobacteriota; class Terriglobia; order Terriglobales; family Acidobacteriaceae; genus Telmatobacter. Next base: position 26,689 of record JBEKRS010000047.1, read on the forward strand.
GCGTAACGATGACTCCGCGAGGGTCTGATGTTGAGCCGGATGTATATTGAAGAAACGCGGTTCGTGGCATATCGCGCACTGGGCCAAAGACGCATCCACTGTCCATCATGTTATCGGTTGCAATCAATTGGCAACTTGTCGGCCAATCAGGCGCTTCGATGCGGGGGCGAAGCTGTGCAGAGCCTTTCTCGCTCGTCAGGATGACTGTAGGCTCGCAATCTTTTGCTATGGAGAGAACCCTCGGCCAGTTGCGTGACCGGGCAGGATAAGGACAGGGAACTGCAATCACCCCCGCATACAAACAACCTAGGAAGGCTGAGATGAACTCTAACTCTGAGGGATACAACAACAGAGCTCGCGTTCCAAATAGCTTCCTGGACGATAGCTCGAACGCGATGGTCTTGACGCGCTGATGCAGTTCGCCGAAAGTTAGCGTGCAGCTCTCATGCTCTCCGTCCGCCAGATATGTATAAGCCTTCGAATCCGGCTGCAGCTCACTTCTTTCAGCGAGAATATGCGCCATGGATGTCCTGGAGCTAGCCGTAATAATCACTTTCAGGCCTCCTATGACGCCGATACCAGGTCGGCTCCGCCATCAATTTCCAATACACGTCCAGTGAAATAATCGCACTCTATAAGGAAGCGCGCCGCGTGCCATACCTCAGTCGGAGTTGCGAACCGTCCCAGCGGAATCCTGCTTTTTAAGCTAGAAAGAGCCTCTTCCGAAATGCCTTCGAGAAACGGAGTTTCCACTACGCCAGGTGCCAGCGCTGCTACGCGAATACCCGCTGGTCCCAGTTCTTTGGCCCAACTGCGCGTGGCCGCATCGATAGCTGCTTTTGATGCAGAGTAATTTCCTTGCCCCGTCTGGCCTGATCGGGCGAGCGACGAGATATTGACAATCACACCGCCCCGCCCTTGTTCGAGCATGACGGCAGCAGCCTCACGAGCTAAGTAAAAGGAGCCAAACAGATTGACCTCAAGTACCCTGGTCCACTGGTGTGATTTCATCTTGCGCAGCTCTCCGCCGCAGGATGTTACCAGTAAACCGTCGCGCAAGATACCCGCGCAGTGCACTGCAGTGTTCAGCCCTTCCATCGAGCGACATGACTGAGCAACGTAGGCTGTGACAGCCTGCTCGTCGGCCACGTCCAACTCCTGAATGAAAAGCCGTCCCGGCAATTGTTTGGCTTGGCGATACAAAGACCGGAGTCCAGCGGTATCGATGTCGCCCGCACAGACCCAGGCCGCGGAAGCAAGAAGCTGCAAAGTAAACTCTCGGCCTAGCCCGCTTGCAGCCCCAGTAATAACTGCTCGAACATCTTCAATCCGCATTAAGACTCACGTCCTCATGGCAATACAGAACTCCGACAACCGAATCGTCGGGCAGGCCACCGCTAACTCGACAATCCTGCTGTAGTCGTGAAGAAACTGAATGGCTGTTTCCCTGTCATACAAGTCCGTGTTGTACTCCAGCAACGCATAAGTATCCTCAGGCGACTCGCTGATAAAGAGCGTCATGTCAAATTTCGCAGGCCGTTTCGGTATTCGGAATGACTCGAAAGTTATGCCGTTGAACTCCAATTGCATAGGGATGTTATGCAGGTCGAAAACGACCTGAAACACCGGCCCACGGCTTGGATCGCGCTCCAGTTTAAGATCTTCGACAATCCACTGGAATGGAATCTCCGGATGACTAAATGCTTCCACAGCAGTTTTGCGCGTCCGTTTCAAAATCTCAGTGAAAGATGGATCGTCGCGCAGAACGCAGCGCAGGGCCAACTCGTTGACAAAGAATCCGATCAGGTTGCTCGTTTCTGGCCGGTTGCGATTGGCGAAATCAGTTCCAACAAGGATGTCCCGTTGTCCGGTGCGCACATGCAACAGAGAGTAAAACGCCGCCAACATGGCCATGAAGTTTGTGCAATCCACGCTGCGCGCCAAAGCCGTCATGCCCTGAACGGCAGTGCCCGGAAGCACAAACGCTTCCATCAATCCGTTATTGGTCTGCATAGCAGGACGAGGACGGTTAGTTGGGACTTCTAGAACAAATTGAGTCCCAGACAGCTGTTTGCGCCAGAAGGCCAGTTCAGTCTTCACCGCATCATGGGTGACTTCGCTCGCCTGCCATTCGGCGTAGTCGGCATACTGAACCTCAAGCGGTGGCAGTGCGCCTTCCTTGCAGTGCGTACTATAGAGACAGCCAAGCTCTTCCAGTAACACTCCAATGGACCACTCGTCGCCGACAATGTGATGCATCGTCAAGAGAAGCACATGTTCAAGTGGACCTATATGAAAGCTGTTTACTCGCATGAGCGGTCCCGTGCTCAAAAGAAAAGGACGATACGCCTCTGCGTGAATCGCTTCGTAAAGCGCTACATCTCCGTGCTCTTTCACTGCCTCGCTAAGTTCGGAGTGATGAATCATTAGCTGACGTGTCGGAAAAATGACCTGCATAGGCCCCTCGGAGGCTGCGACAAAGTTGGTCCGAAGCGTCTCGTGGCGAGCAACAATAGCATTCAGGCACTTCTCAAGCAACCACAGGTCGAGCGGGCCATGGGCGCGAACTGCGGCTGCAATATTCTGCGTAGAACTGCCGGGATTCAAAACGTCGAAAAACCAGCAGCGTTGCTGGGCAAACGAAAGTCTGGCCTTCGTGGCGCCTTGCCAAGAGCGCTGCAACAACTGCGCCAGCAGTGCACGGCATTGCTCCGTACTGAGCTCAGGCAGACGAGCAGCAACTTCTGAGAGCTTGCCAGATGCATTCTGCAGAATCTGGCCCAGGTAGCGCCGAATACCAACCTCCTGCATCTTTTCCACGTCGGGAGGTTCGGCAGCTTGCCGCGCTACCGGAATTACCTGCCGGCGAATTGTTTTGCGCCTCTGCTGCTCCTGAAGATGAAGTAACAGCGCCTCTTTCTGCTCTCTCGTCATCGAACTAAGGCGTGCAAATACATTACCCTGCTGACCGGGCACGAAGGCTTCAGGTCTCATCTCAATTGAAGCGATCTCTGATAGGCGCAATGTCAACGACTCTTTCACAATTCGGCCCCCGTGGTGCGCTCTGCGAGAATATCGTGAAGCAGCGCATCGACCTCCTCATCGCTCATGGAGTTAACGCGGGTTTCAAGTTCCTCGTCAAGCGTGACCTGAGTTCCAAGAGGCTGGTAGCCCTCGAAACGACCTTCAGCCTGAAGCTTTTGTATTAACGGTGCAATCTCGGCAACCGTGGGGTGCTCGAACAGGCTCGCCAATGGCAGGTCGATTTCGAACTTGGAGATAAGCGAGGAGAGTAGTGTCATTGCCAGGAGCGAATGACCGCCAAGCTTGAAGAAGTCGTCGTGTACGCCCACTTGTTCGAGTCCCAACACTTCAGCAAACAACTTGGCCGCTTCCGCCTCCGTCTCGTTGCGTGGCTCGACGTATGCGTGATCTTTGTCCAAAAGTTCTTCCGGGCTAGGCAGGGCTGAGCGATCAACCTTTCCGGTCGTCGTTCGAGGCAGGCGCTCCACTTCGAGATAGCTCGACGGCAACATGTAATCGGGCATGATTAATGCAAGCTTTGCCTGGACCTCATCGCGCGCCGAGCCATTCTTGCTGACGATATATGCGCACAGATACGAGTTGCCGATCATGTCCGTACGCGCTGTTACCGCTGCTTCTGCGACCGCTCCTGTGTTCAAGATCGCATCCTCAATCTCCGCGATCTCGATTCTGACGCCGCGGACCTTTACTTGCTGGTCTCTTCTTCCCAGATACTCTAAGCTGCCATCCTCCATCATCCGGCCCAGGTCGCCGCTCTTGTAGACGACGTCGTTCGGGTCGCCACTCAAAGGATTGGGAACGAAAACTTCGTCCGTCAAATCAGGTTTGCCGTAGTAGCCGAGTGATCTGTAAGGCGTACGGATGAAGATTTCACCGACCGCGCCTTCGGCAGTCGGATGCCCGGCCTCATCCAGCACAAGAGCACGCGCACCAGGAATGGCCTTGCCGATCGGGATGGAGATTCGCTCGATATCTTCGGCTCGCACGTCATGAAATAACTTCACCATTGTCGTCTCGCTAGCGCCGTATAGATTCACCAGGCGGATACGGTCGTCGAATATCTCTCTCCAACGCCGCACATCGCTGGCAAGCAGCAGTTCGCCGGCGAGCGCCACCGTGCGCAGCTTGGGAAAGTCGCGAGCAGTTAGAGGCTCGCCCAACAGCGTGCGAAAGATAGAAGGAATTGAATGAACCAGCTCGACCTCAGACTCATTCATCCAGCGCACAAGTTGTTTGGCATCGAGAATCATTTGGCGGTTGTCTGTAGCTCGCACAACCCCGCCAAAGCACAACGGAGTGAATGCATCGCGCAAAAATGCGTCAAAGAAAGGCGAAGCCAGCTGACTTACCGCAGTTCCCTGCTTCACGCCAAACTCTTCTGCCTCCCAGCGGACAAAGTGATCGATGGCTTTCAAGCGACCCGCAATGGCCTTGGGCTTTCCTGTTGATCCGGAGGTGAAGTACACATAACACATGTCGTCTGGCCCAGAGACACTGTCCGGGGCAGACGTTTCGGTCAACAGTCCATGGTTACCAAGTCGCGTTTTAATCTGTCCTTCACCATCACCGCCGTCGATAATGACGACAGGAATCGACGCATCGAGCAAATCGTCAACGGCTGATCCTGGAATATATTCGACGAGAATAAAATCCGGTGGGACTTCACCAGTCAGAGCGCGCAGACGTGCCGGCGGAGCGTGGGGATCAACGGGAACAAAGACGGCTCCCAGCTTGAGAGCGGCCAGCATCGACGCGACTACAGAAAACGAAGAATTGGCCGCAATGTAGGTGATTGACCCTTTGTGTGCTCCTCTGTTTGCCAGGTGTTGAGCGAGGTTATTGGACCAGACATTTAACTCTGCATAACTCAATGTTTCGCTAGGCGTTGTGATTGCAGGCAGCGAGGGATTGGCCATCGCCACATCTTGAAACATCTCATGAATAAACTTCTGATGCATGTTCTTCCTCCATCCACAGTCGCGCAACCGCAGTTAGTGGGTCTAAAAAGTCGTAAGTTTGGTTCAACCTGTTTGAGCCTGCATGAAGAGGCGATAACAGATGCAATTCTGTACAGCCCGCCAGTATTGCTTCTACTCGATGAGCTGCAGCGATAAAAGCAACTATCTCAGCCAGCGGTTCGGTTATGTGCTCCCTTTTCAAGCGATAAATTCCGGTGTGCAACTGCTCCTGTTCCGCGTCTGTTGGAAACACTGCGAACGGAGCCGCACGGTACCATTCAGGATTATCCTGAAATATCCGCAGCTTAGTGGCTCCTGTAGTACAGGCGATCAGACACCGCTTGCGCGTCCGGTGTAATTCTTCGACGGCAATGTCCACAAGAGAAACAATATGCTGCCTCAACTCAAGCGGCAGCATAGGAACCAGATAGTGGGCAGTCATGCAACAGATGACAATTCGCTCCATGCCATCCGCAAGCATTTTCCTGATCTTATCCTCCAACTTTCGTAGCATCGGGCTAAAGTCGCCACCGCCAAGAAATGTCGCTGTTCGGTCTGCAAAGGATGGATCAGAATACAAGGTCACAGAAGGCAAACTCTGCTCTAGTTGCCCTTGATACATGCCATATAGGCTGCGAACGAATGCGGCCGATGCTAGCGGTCCCATTCCTCCTATCACGCCAATATCTGATTTCAATGTCATTGTCCCCCCATTCCCTTCCGATAAAAACCAAACTAATGTGCTGTCATCGACACCAGAATGCGACGGCTGCCCGTAAATGGCATGCGTCCGTGAGCTGCCAGCACATTGTCTACCATCACTACATCTCCCAGTCGCCAGGAAAATGCGGTGAGCAGACGACGTGTCGTATTTCTGATTGTGTTTAAGTGCTCCAGAGGAATGGACGATCCGTCTCCGAAGGTTGCATTCTGCGGCATCAGATCTTCCCGTCCCTTGTAAAGCGCGACCATAGTTTGATAGATCGCCTTCGGGTGTGTCGAAGGATGAAACTGATCTGCCTGATTGAACCAAACCTCTTCACCCGTCATCGGATGCGTTGTCGTCGCAGCACGAGTTGCCGACAAACGCAAGATACCCCCACTCAACCACTCGACTTCGACTCCGGTGCCTCGTGCAAGCTCCTCTGCTTCTGTCTTATCCTCGGTCTGAAAGGTCTTCTGCCAGGAGGGGCCAAATCCCTTGCCGGCATGAAGATTGCGAATATACCTGACCTTCAAGTTTCTGAAGGCTTGCACCAAGTCTTCAGGAAGCTCTCGAAGCAGACGTCTGCTGTCCACCAGCGGAGTTTCGCCCCCTGAGCTGGGTTCCTGTACACAGCAGAAAAACAGCCGCTTGGGCCAGTTAGCCGAATACGACAGCTCATTATGCAGAGAGATAAAGTACTCGGCAGGATACTCGGTTGAGGTATACACGCCCGCTCCAACCTTTGTGCGCGGAGAGTTTCCATCGATATACTCCAATAAGCGGCCTTTGAAGCAGCCCATTAGATGTTCGAATTCTTCCTGGCTAGTTACGCCAAATCCTCGGAACAGAACAGCTCCGTTTGACCATAGTGCCTTGTCGATCTTTTCGCCATGGGTGCGCCAAAGTTCAGGCAAATCATTCTGACCGTATGAGGAAACATCGCCACGTTCCATGACGAAAGCTAGTGTCGGATTCGTTTGAATAGCTTCTACGGTCGCAGTCATATTCCCTGTTCCCACCTTTCCTGTTTTTGATTGGTACACACCGGGAGGTCGTAAAGTTCTTGCAGCATCCCGAACGTGGCGACCACCATCAACCAGTCGCTCTCGTACGGCTGGTTGAGCTTGAATCCAGGAGTGCTGTACTGCCGCTTCAGATTCTCGATTTCCACCGGGTCAAAATAACCCTGACGCCGGATCGTATCGGTTGACAGCATGTCCAGAATCCATTCGACCCTGTGCTGCAGCATCTCCGGGCTGCCTGGCGCATACCAACCGAATTTCTCTCTGCGTAATATCTCTTTAGGAAGAACATCCTCGCCTACCTTGCGCAAAATGTATTTTTCCGTGTAACGGTTCAGCTTCAGCTCGGGAGGTATCTGCACTGCATAACGAATCAGGTCAATATCTAGGAATGGATATCTGGCCTCGACTGAGTTGGCAAGTGCCATCGCATCTCCGTGGTCCATAAGCAGGTGATCAGCCATACGCAATTTGAAATCCAAATAAGAACGCTGGTGTATTGGGTGCCGGCCGATGATGCGGTCTTTTCGTACAAGCGGCTGACGCAGACAATCGAATTCGTGAAAGCTGCCCTGAAGGTCCTTCGAATAAAGCCTTCGTCGCTGCTGCCGGTGACTGTGATAGTTCAACTCGTATCGAACCTTTTTATCGCCCCAAAGAGTCTCACACATTTGCTCTTCTATCTGTTCCAACTCCGTTAACACGTCCTTAAGCAGGCGTTCGCGTTTAATCCGGTCAAAGCGGTATCCGACATACCCAGCAAACAGTTCATCGGCCCCTTCTCCACTGAGAACCACTTTGATCCCTTCCGCTCGCGCTGCCCTGGACAATTCAAAAGAGCAAGTGTTGTAAGTCTCCTTAACCGGGCATTCCGCGTGGTAGAGCATTGACCGCATCATCTCCGCCGTGCGGCCTGAATTAAATCGCGCAAAATGTAAATCGCAGTTGACTCTATCTGCCATGAGGCGCTGATAGCGTCCTTCGTCCGCGCGGGTGTCGTGAAAGCCAATCGAAAACGCATGACGCGTCATGGTTGGCTCCAGTTTGTGGATGAACGCTGCTATCAGTGAGGAATCCAAACCTCCGCTCAGATAAAAACCTACCGGGACATCAGCATTCAATCGATAACGTACCGAATGCGCTAGTTTCTCTCCGAGTTCGTCGATATAGACGGCCTCTGGCTTGTGCTCTGGAATATCATCTGCCATTGGATATATAAGATCCCAATACTCGAAGTCTTGAATGCCGCTTTCATTTACCCGCAGGAAATGACCTGGCTGGAGGCGCTGAATATTGCCAAATATCGTTTGCGGACTTACAAGACCTGGAAAGGTAAGTACTTGATCGAGTCCAGTCAGATTCACCGTACGTTTGACGGCGGGATGTTTCAGGATGGACTTGATCTCGGACCCGAACACCAGCATGTTATCGGCGATGCAGAAATGTAAAGGCGCGATTCCTACATGGTCGCGGGCCAGTATCAGTTCACGTTTCTTTAGATCGAGCAGCGCAAAGGCGAATTGCCCGTTTAGCTTCTGCAGCATATCCAGGCCGTGATCCTCGTAGAGATGTAGCAGCACCTCTACGTCCGAAGAAGTACGAAATCGATGGCCGCGCTTCAGCAAATTCGATCGCAATTCTTTGAAGTTGAAAATCTCGCCATTACAAATCAATGCCAGCGACGAATCTTCGTTCAGAATAGGTTGATCGCCGCTTTCCAGGTCGATGATGCTGAGACGGCGAAACCCAAGACCTCCGTAGGGAGTTTCGAATTTACCAGCAGAGTCAGGCCCGCGGTGCCGAATAACATCAGCCATGAGATCAAGCACAGGCCCTTGATCAGGGCAAGGCCCGGAAATATGAAAGTAACCCAATATTCCACACATGGAGATAGTGCGCCTCCAGCCGCTTTAGATCTTTGGTGTTAGGAGTTCGTTGATGTTCTGGCGATCGCGGTCTGGAACTTCGATATGATCTCCGCATCGCAACCCTTATGGCGACAAGCTGGGCGAATCATTCATGAGAACGCCCAAGTGCTATGAAGTCGGTGCATCCTACCGTTTTGGCTGAAATCTTCTTCGTTGTGCACTCATTTGTTGTTAAGGCGCGCTTACGCTGTAAAAAGGCACTCAGCTGCCCGTGCCCGAACCACAGAATGGCTCAGCGATGCTGTTTCCAGTGTTGTCGATGAGAAGTCGGATGCTGGCTGGCAGCCTTAAGTTGGCGTGTAAGTAATCGCACGGTTCGACTAGGATCCTGAGTCCTTCGATTTGGCGAAGCGCCTGGATGCTCGATTGATCGATGGTGGCAATCCCAGCGCAGTTCTTGACGATCCAGATGACGCCGGGCGTGGTCGTGGCAGCGCATTTTGCGTTTTTGTTGAATTTACAGAACATGTACCCGGCAAAAAAGGCAACTCGATCTCATTGCGCAGGTCCGACCATCTTTTAAGGCTTCGGTATTTGGGCACAAACTCTTCGCAGCTGTCGTTGGGAGGAACTCTTGCTGCAATCAGTTTCAAATCGAGGTGTGACTTGGATCGCCTGCCACTTGTCATGAAATTTGCTTACGGTCATTACTGGCCAGCCCCCAATCGACGAGAATTGCTACAAAAATCAACAACCCGCCAAAGATGAGTTGCCGTTTCGCGACAGCTTCAAGATCTGAGAGATCGTAGGATCGGAAGTGAACGCGGCAATTTGGGTAGTCTATCGACATTGTGAGTCCCATAAGGAACCCGAAGCGATATCACTTTTGTAGGTCTAGCGTTACTGACTGACGATTGACTAAGAGTGAATATCTTTGCCGCCTCATAGCCAGGGGAAGCCGTATCCAACCAGCTTGCTAATTGGTCACCTATTTCTACCGCTAATGTGCGAAGGTTGTAAAGCGTCTTTGGATGAAAGAATTAAAAAAAGTTCTGACCATCACACGCCGGAGTTTTGAATAGCATTCTTTTGGCCCGGAAAGCGCAGAAGAACTGTGGCTCAGAGCATGGGAAAGTTTCACGAACAGCCCACCTTGCATCCAGGGCAGAAGCTTTAACGTGGTCGCAACCGATTCAGCGAATCGATCCGGTCGATAACGGTGATCGCTCGTTGCGATAGTGTAGTGACTGTCCGTTCCGTTTCAAGCGACCAACGAAATAATTCGAATAGTTTTTGCTGCTTTAATTCAGGGATGAATATCCATAAATTGTAATGCTGGGTCGCCATCGCGTTAGAATTTGGTCACTGTTCTTCTTGGAGCGATCGCGCGGATGCCAAGGAAACGACGAAGGGACACTAGCAAGTGTGGTCCATTCCCTTGCAGTTTAGCCACCCGTCACCCCTTGATCTTTTCCGCCGATAATGTCCGAACCTAAGCAATCGGCGGATGGGGGCTCGGCCGGCGCAAGCTAGCGCTCATAATTCTTTTGTGATACAAGTATCGGGTTTTCAAGAAGTTAGAGAGCGTAGTTGGTGGTTTCAAAGAGCGCCAAAGATCTCTAAAGAACATTGACGAATTGGTGTGTAAGGTTAGTTTGGGGTTGGGACGTTAATAGCGTGGCACCGGATCCTTCCATCTGATAAGCCCATGATGTCCGCGAATCCAGACGTTCATTCGGACTGGCCTGAAGTCCCTTTATTGACTTATCAGTGCTGGGGCAAAGGGCTTCTGTAAACGTCTCTTTAGGTCGAACGATGATCGGCTTGCGAGGATAAAAAACGACTGCGCCGTCGAATTCCCTCCCGGGATAAGCCTTGCAATGGCTTAATGCTTCCATGTTTATGGAGCGTACGGGAGAACGCACTAATTTCCCTGGACATGATTACTGGGCTTCCGCGGCTCGACGATCGAGGAATGGATTGCGCGGGAAGAAATCGCGAGCTGACCCACTGTACTCGCGCATGAAATCCCCTGGTGGCGTCCGTCCGCTTGGATTACGCTGGATTCAGGCCAACCGTGCTCGCCACTCGAAAGGAGAAGTACAGGAGGCGTGCACGACATCAGAAGGGAAGTTTGCAGCGCGTCAAGCGCAAGTCCGGCGAGACGGTTTGGATTTTTCGCTGGTACGAGGTCCAGCTTGACGGAACCAAGTCCTATCGCAAAGCCGTGATCGGATCGGTCAACGACTACAAGACCGAAGCCAAAGCACAAAAGGCGGCAGACGCATTGCGATTGGAGATCAACGAACAAACCCCGCGGCAACTATTGCGGGCGATAAGCATTGAAACATTGGTTGAACACTACCGCTTGCACGAATTGCCGGACTTTGTAAACGGCACGCGGCCGCTGGGCAGTCAGGCCGGCGAAGACGAAACACGGAAGTCCTACTCAACGCAGGCAACGTATGCAGGCTATCTGCGCAAATGGATTCTTCCACGTTGGCGATCTTACAGACTCGCTGACGTGAGGGCGGTCCAGGTCGAGGAATGGCTGAAGTCCCTTGCCCTGTCACGAGGAACCAAGGCCAAGATCAGGAACATCATGAATGCTCTCTACAGTCACGCGCAGCGGTGGGAGTGGACCACAGCCGCGTAGCACGGCAGATCATGGGGCAGAAGAAAGATGAAGAGGATGAAGGCTGAGAGCGGCTTTTCTTATCGAACCCTTTCAAACTCTCGGTTTTGGGTTCGATTTTCTCTAAGTCTTTTGTTTTGTTGGCGTCCCCGACGGGATTTGAACCCGTGTTATCGCCGTGAAAGTCCCAACCGGGCCATTTTGCATGGTTTGGTAGGCGCCTGTATGGGCGAGCATATCTTGTGCAAACTAAACTAGTTGAATACGTTTCAGACTTGTATCTGTTGGGATTCGTTAGCAGTCATTTGTGAGCAAATACGTTACCCAGGCGTTACCGGAAAATGATGCTGGCTGCCTTAACGAAATCTCTTCCTGCGCCGATAGGTAGCATTGCAGGCGTTCCTGCAAATGCCTCATTCAAGAGTGGGTTCCGAGCATGCGGACATTTCTAAAGAGCTTCGAGTTTGTCGTCGCCGGCGTCTTGGGCAATGCAATCTGGTCTGCAGTCAATCTGATGCAGGCAAATGATTGGCACGGTCCCCGATACTTCTACATCCTTGTATTCACTGTAGCCGGGGTGCTCTTTCTTGCGCTTCTCAGTTGGGCGCAGTCTTGGTTTGAGTCCGATCGGCGTCTGCCCTGATTCTCTACTGGCCACCTCGCTCCCGCTTAAGCTCATCGAGCGTGCCATACGTGCCGGCTTTCACAAAAGCCAGCTCCAGGCCGAGGACGGCGAGTACGGCAAGGAGCTTGCGGGAGCCGAATTCGCAGGATTGCCCTCGCTCAAATCGGAGGAGCGATTCCGGCGTAATCCCCGCCTGTGCGGCAACATCTTTCTGCTTCAGCCGAAGATCCCGCCGGGCGGTTCGAACGGCTTCTCCCAGCTCCTGAAGCGTCCTCATAGAATTGATATTTATATCAATTTGTTCTTTATAGCCACAAGAAATTGATGTATATATCAATAAAAGGAAACCAAATTGGCTTACAGGGGCTGGGCGACGTGAGCACTCGAAGATATGGCCGGAGCCGTTTTTCCTGTGGAGATGGGCGCGGCGGCTGCACAACACCGCGCTCGTGGTTTCTTTGGCGCGGTCAGTCTTCGTGTCTACCAAGGATTTAGAATTGGCCCTTGAATCCTTAAATACGGCTGGGCCGCAGCGGCGGCACTGAGGGGCAATGGATCAGGCAGTTCACAACAAGCTCGTTTCGTTCATTTGGAATATTGCCGACGATGTGCTGCGCGATGTCTTCGTGCGCGGCAAATACCGGGATGTGATCTTGCCGATGTGCGTGCTCCGTCGGCTCGACGCTGTTCTGGAGCCCACCAATCAGGCCGTGCTCGACGCCAAGAAGATGCTCGACGGTGCCGGCATCACCGAGCAGCGGGAGGCTCTCTGCGCCGCCGCCGGGCAGGCGTTCTACAACACGTCGCGATTTTGTCTGCGTGATCTCCGTGCCCGTTCCAGCCAGCAGCAGCTCCTCCAGGACTTTGAGGACTATCTGAATGGCTTCTCCCCCAACGTGCAGGACATCCTGAACAACTTCGAGCTGCGCAACAACCTGCCGAAACTCTCCAAGGCCGACGCGCTGGGCACTCTGATCGAGAAGTTTCTCGATCCTGAAATCAATCTCTCGCCTAACCCAGTCGTGGATACCGATGGCACCGTGCGTCAGCCCGGCCTCGACAACCATTCCATGGGCACAGTCTTCGACGGTTCAACGAAGAGAACAACGAGGAGGCTGGCGAACATTGGACGCCCCGCGATGCCGTTAAGCTGATGGCGAACCTCATCTTTCTGCCTATCGCCGACTCCATTCAGTCCGGTTCGTATTTGCTTTACGACGGGGCTTGCGGCACGGGCGGAATGTTGACTGTGGCCGAAGAGACGCTCTTCGAACTCGCTCTCCGACACGGCCGCGATGTACGTAGCCACCTCTACGGCCAGGAGATCAGCGGCGAGACATACGCTATCTGCAAGGCCGACATGCTCCTCAAGGGCGAAGGCGAGCACGCCAGCCACATTGTCGGCGGCCCCGAGTGGTCCACGCTCTCGCGCGATGCTTTCCCGGCCCTTGAGTTCGACTTTATGCTCTCCAATCCGCCATATGGCAAGAGCTGGAAGAAGGACCTGGAGGCCATGGGTGGCAAGGATGGCATGCGCGATCCGCGCTTCAAGCTGAGCCACAATGGCGATGCCGAGTTCTCCCTCGTCACGCGCTCCAGCGACGGGCAAATGCTTTTCCTGCCGCTCAACCTCTTCTACAACACCGGCATTGCCACCTACATCTGGGTGCTCACCAACCGCAAGCCGGAGCATCGCCGCGGCCAGGTCCAGCTCATCGACGCAACCCAGTGGTCCAAACCGTTGCGCAAGAACCTGGGGAAAAAGAATTGCGAGCTGTCGCCCGAGGACATCGAGACCATCTGCAAAGCCTATCTGGATTTTGCGCCGACAGAGCAATCGAAGATCTTCTCCAACGCAGCCTTTGGCTACTGGAAGGTCACCGTGGAGAGGCCGCTGCGGCTGTACTCGCAGCTCACCCTCAAAGCCATCGAGACGCTGCGCTTTGCCTCGGGCGATGAGGAGTTGCGCTCGGCGATTTACGACGAGTTCGGCGATACTTTGCACACGGACTTCGCCACAGTGGAGGCCAAGCTGACAGCACGGCTCTCCGAGTGGGGCAGTGACGAAAACGGCGACAGCGAGGAAGAGGATGCGCCCAAGCGCACTCTGCCCGAAAAGAAGAAGCGCAAGTTGCTGGATGCGAAGACGTGGGAGCGCGATGGGCGGCTCGTAGAGACGGCCACGCTGCTGCGCGAAGAGTTGGGCGGTGGACTCTACGAGGATCACAACCACTTCCGCGGCGAGGTTGCCGCAGCGCTCGACCGGCTGGGCCGTAAGGTATCGGCCACGGACCTGAAGGCCATCCTGCAGGCTGTAAGCTGGCGCGTGGAAACCGCGCCGCCGGTCATCGCCAAGGTGTACAAGGCCGGGAAGGCCGAGGCGAATCCGATGTACGGCCTCTATGAGGCGGAGATCGATGGCAAGCGGCGCGTTGTGGAGTATGAGCCGGACTCAGAGCTGCGCGACACCGAGCAGGTCTCGTTCCTGGAGGCTCCGGAATCCGGACAGTTGGGTGGACTACCTACGGACGCCACAACGCGCGAGGGCGTAGAGCGGTTCATTCGCCGCGAGGTGCTGCCCTATGTGCCCGACGCCTGGATCCGCGACGACTGGAAGGTCGGCTACGAGATCAGCTTCACGCGCCACTTCTACAAACCGCAGCCGCTGCGCAGCCTGGAAGAGATTCGGGCGGACATTGTGGCGTTGGAAGAGGAGACGGACGGACTGCTTGAGGAAGTGCTGGCGGGTGGCGCGGAATGAGAAAGGCGCTGAAGCATTACGCTGCGAAAGAGCCGAGTGGGCTCGAATGGCTTGGAGACATTCCATCGCATTGGAGGGTTGAGCGCGCCAAATCGCATCTTTATGCGATTGATCGACGCTCGAATTCAGGTCAAGAAGAGCTGCTAACAGTATCGTCTCACCGCGGTGTCATTCCCCGCAGGTCTGCAAATGTCACGATGTTCAAGGCAGAGTCCTACGTCGGCTACAAATTGTGCTGGCCGGATGACTTGGTGATAAACAGCCTCTGGGCATGGGCAAATGGGTTGGGCGTGTCGAAATACCACGGAATTATCAGCTCTGCATACGGCGTTTACCGCCTGCGCAATGCTGGCTTGATGCTTCCTGGGTTTTTGCATTATCTCGTTCGCTCAAGCCCGTTTCAGTGGGAATTACAGGTGCGTTCCAGAGGAATCTGGACTTCCAGGCTTCAACTGACCGATGAGCGCTTTCTTGACACGCCGCTGGCAATTCCTCCAGCGGAGGAGCAAGCGGCCATTGTGCGGTATCTGGATTGGGCGTGTGAGCGGCTGGACCGTGCGATCAGGGCCAAGCGCAAGATCATCGCTCTGCTCAACGAGCAGAGGCAGGCCATCATCCACCGCGCCGTCACTCGTGGCCTCGATCCTAAAGCGCCTCTCAAGGCTTCAGGTTTCCCTTGGCTTGGCGAAGTCCCCAAACATTGGAACGTAATGCCTCTGAAGCATGCCTTTGAGTCTATGACTTACGGAATCTCGGACCCTTCGACCGATGAGGGGACGATTCGTGTCCTTGGAATGGGCCACATAAGAAACGGCGAAATCAAGGTTCCTGAAGATGGCGGTGTAAATTCCGTCGACGCTTCACTGTTGCTTGAAGCTGGGGACCTTCTCTTCAACAGGACAAACAGTCAGGCTCTCGTTGGGAAGGTTGGCATTTTCAGAGGCCACCATTCTCCTGTTACATTTGCTTCCTACCTCGTCCGCTTGCGACCGAAGCCAGATTTTGGCTCTGAATACCTCAACTTTGTATTAAATAGTCCGGCCATTCTTAGCGTTGCCAGGCAATCGTCGATACCGAGCCTTCATCAGGTGAACCTGAACCCCACAAGATATGGGCGTTTAGCAATTGCTTTGCCGGATCTGGACGAGCAACAACTTATCCTCCGCCAGTTGATAGATCGCTGTGCGCCCCTTGATGATGCGATTCAGAAAGCGGATTGCTCAGTGTCGAAAATAGTTGAATACCGCATCCGCCTGATTGCCGACGTGGTGACAGGCAAGCTAGATGTGCGGGAAGCAGCAGCCAATCTGCCCGCGGAGGTTGTGCAGTCAACGGAAATAGAATCAGACGAGCTGGAGTCTGACGAGGAGGAGATGGCTGTTGCCGGCCAGATAGACGGATGACCCCGCCGCCCGCCAATCCGAAGCTCTATCACATCGTTCATGTGGACCGTCTCGCCTCGATTGTGGCTGACGGCAGGCTCCTGTGCGATGCGGTAATGGCGCAGAGGGCAGGAACAGGAACAACCGTCGGGATGAATCACATTAAGTCGCGTCGCCTCGCGCTTCCGCTGGAGAGCCAACCGGGATTGCATGTGGGTGAATGTGTTCCATTCTATTTTTGCCCGCGGTCCGTCATGCTCTACCTGTTGTCGCGGGGCAATCATCCCGACTTGGCCTATCGGGGTGGGCAGGAACCCATCGTGCATCTGGAATTCGACCTCCAGAGGGTCGTAGAATGGGCAGAAGCTCAAGGACTGCGCTGGGCTTTCACGCTCTCGAATGCCGGCGCATTTTACGTGGAAGACCGACGAGAGCTTGCGAGTCTGGGCGAAATCGACTGGAATGCTATAGGGGCTACGGATTGGCGTGACCCAGACGTAAAACAGGGCAAACAAGCGGAGTTCCTGCTGGAGCGCGAGGCGGGATGGCCCTTGGTAGAACGGATCGGGGTAATCTCGAATGGAATGGCACAGCGCACAGCGACAGCCATCGCCCAGACAGCGCACCACCCGCGCATTGAGATCAAACGTGACTGGTACTATTGAGCAACCGGAGACGAAGGCCATGATGGAATTCAAGACTGGCGACATCCTGGAATCAAGGGCCGAAGCACTCGTCAATACGGTAAACTGCGTCGGCGTCATGGGCCGGGGAATTGCCCTGCAATTCAAGAACAAGTTTCCGGCGAACTTCAAAGCCTATGAGGCAGCCTGCGAACGCGGCGAAGTACAGCCGGGACGAATGTTTGTGTATTCCACCGGCTGGGTAACCGGCCCCAGATACATCATCAACTTCCCGACCAAGCGGCATTGGCGCGGGAAAAGCCGCATCGAGGATATTGAGGCGGGGCTTGCGGCTCTGCGGCGAGAGATCGAGGAGCGGAAGATTCGCTCGATTGCGATCCCCCCATTGGGGGCGGGACTCGGCGGGCTTGATTGGAAGCAGGTGCGCCCTCAAATCGAGCGCGAGCTGCGTTCGCTCGATGATGTGCAGGTAACGGTGTTTGAGCCGAACGCAGTTGCGCCGGTGCAACTACCAAACCCAGCGGCCGAACCGCCAGAGATGAATCCCAGTCGGGCTGCGTTGGTGGGGCTCATTCAGCGCTATTTGGGCGGCCTGCTCGATCCTTATGTAACTTTGCTTGAAGTCCACAAGCTAATGTATTTCCTGCAAGAAGCGGGACAGCCGCTGCGGCTGCAATTCGTACAGCAGACCTATGGCCCGTATGCGACCAATCTGCGCCATCTGCTGAAACGGATCGAAGGCTATTTCCTGACGGGTTATGCGGACGGTGGCGAATCGCCTACCAAGGAACTGGAACTTGTTCCGGGCGCTATCGACGACGCGGAACACTTACTCGCGGAACACAGGGATACGATGGGGCGAATTCAGCAAGTTGCGGAACTGGTAGACGGGTTCGAGACGCCCTTTGGACTAGAACTCTTGGCCACGGTTCACTGGGTGGCGACACGCGGGATTGCGAGCGATGTGGGCGCAGTGATACGGGGAGTCTATGCCTGGAATGAACGCAAGAAGCAGTTCTCCGAACGGCAGATTAAGCTCGCATACCAAGTTCTGAGCGACAAGAATTGGCTAGCTGCCCCAGTTCATTGATTGGCTTTTCCGCCGCCATATTTTCCTCTCGTACTTGATGCTGGCGTGACTTGTTGGATGATGCTGGGTTGGCAATGCTTGCCCAAGCGGCTGATTCCACATAGGATGGACACGTCTGCTTTTACTTGATGGGTACTTGATGGGAAGGCGGCCGAATGCCAACGGACACTTCGGAAGCAGGATTGGAAAAGCTGATCGTTGCCGATATGGTTTCGGCGGGGTGGCTGGCCGGCGATCCAAAGGATTTTGACCGGGCTTGGGTAGTTGATCTTGCTAAGCTGCGAACCTTTCTGGAGGCGACCCAGCCCAAGATGACCGCAGCTCTTGACCTTGGGAACGATAGCCCAATGCGGCGGCACTTTCTGGCGCGGCTGTGCAAAGCAAGAGGCGAGTTCATCCCTAACTTTTACAGGAATGTGCCAAAGGCGGTCCACTCCCGCAGCCAGTCCGAAAGCACTTGGCCCATGAGCCCGGAAGCAAGAATTGGCCGATCTGCAACGCGAATGTATTGGCGGCGATGCAGGAGTTTCGCGTGAGCCAGATCACACGGACACCCGGCTTCCAAATGTCTCCATAGCCGGTGATTCGACCGGAACGCTCTTCCGTTCGTGCGTGCCCGAAACGCACCGGACACAACACACTGCTCTTCGAGGGTATCGCAGCGCAGCATGATTCATGCTGCGATCCTGCCTGCTTTTCGGCCAAGGTGGACGAGCATGTAAAGCGGACGGTAGCAACGAAGCCCAAGCTAGTACAGATCGTCGTATGCCGCAAGGATCTCAACGATTCTCCACTGGACGTCAGGCGGAGGTAATGGAATTTCGACTCTTCTCAAGATCCCGAGGTTTATGTGAGGAACGCCGGAGGTTATTGCATGATTCTTGATCTTCTGCACAGTCTCTGGATGGCGAAAATAATAGTAGACGAAAACAGCCGTACTGGCCGAGTTCACTCTACCGCGTGTACCTCAAGCCGGCATTGGAAGCCGCTGGCATCACGGAAAGAGTTGGCTGGCACACACTGCGACACAGCTTCGGAACTCTGATGAAGGCAAACGGAGAGGACATCAAGACCATTCAGGAACTTCTCCGCCATGCCAACTTCAAGGTGACGATGGATGTGTATACGCAGGCCGTCACGGATGTGAAACGCACGGCGCACAGCCGCGTAGCACGGCAGATCATGGGGCAGAAGAAGGATGAAGAGGATGAAGGCTGAAGAGCGGCTCTTCTTATTGAACCCTTTCAAACCCTCGGGTTTGGGTTCGATTTTCTCTAAGTCTTTTGTTTTGTTGGCGTCCCCGACGGGATTTGAACCCGTGTTATCGCCGTGAAAGACCCGTGTTATCGCCGTGAAAGCGTCGCCCTAAACCGCAACCCTAACGAACGGCTGAGAATCAGAATGCATCGGAAAGAATCCCAGCAACTGCAACGAACAGCTTTTCTGCTCCGCAGATGTCCGCAAGGTTTGAACCCAATCGTGGCAGCCGCAACCAGGGACCCCGCAGAGCGGTACTGCCTACCCCACAAGGCCTTATGGCAATTGTCTTTTATTTTCAGTCTCTTGCCCTAGAACCGCGACACAGGAATTGGCGCCGTTATGTCAAGTTTTATTGCAAAAAAACCTGACACGAAAACACAGATGCAAGAAACTGGCGCGGCGAGAACACAGAGACGACAGCCAAGCGAATCAAGCCAGGTCATAGGCCTTGGCCGTCGCCGGATCGAGTGCTCGGGCGAACGCATGTGGCAGTTTGAAGATTTCGATGACCTCCCATTTTTGGA
>JBEKRS010000048.1:0-45381 GCA_049518535.1 Occallatibacter sp.
ACCGACACGGGCGGTTTCACCGGCACCCCCACTCTAACCGCCAGCAGTTCCAATAGTGGTGTAACAGTCACAGTCAGCGGCGACACGCTGACGCTGAAGGCCAGCACCACCGCCACCGGAACAGCCACCATCACCGTCACTGGAACTTCGGGCACCACCACCGCGACCACCACGATTACAGTGACGCTCACTGCAGCGCCCGGTTTCACACTTACTCCCGCGTCGGCCAGTGAGACGCTCGCGCAGGGTGCAAGCACCACCGACGCAATCACGGTCACCGACACCGGCGGCTTCACCGGCACAGTCACTCTGACCGCCGCTAGCTCGAACACCGGTGTAACAGTCACGGTCAGCGGCGACACGCTGACTCTGAAGGCCAGCAGCACGGCCACCGGAACAGCCACCATCACCGTTACTGGAACCTCGGGCACCACCACCGCGACCACCTCGATTACAGTTACGGTCACTGCAGCCGGCTTCACGCTTACTCCCGCGTCTGCCAGTGAGACGCTCGCTCAGGGCGCCAGCACCACCGACGCCATCACGGTCACCGACACCGGCGGCTTCACCGGCACGGTCACTTTGACCGCCACCAGTTCCAACTCCGGTGTTACGGTCACGGTCAGCGGCGACACGCTGACAATCGCCGCCAGCAGCACGGCCACCGGAACGGCCACCATCACCGTCACCGGGACCTCCGGCGCCACTACTGCTACTACCTCGATTACGGTGACAGCGGGCTTCACCCCCTTCCAGCAGCATTTTGTCGACCTTTACAACGACATTCACACCTCGGCGAACGGGTATTTTGGAACCGCAACCAGCGGTGACCAGATCCCCTACCACTCCGTAGAAACCCTTATGGCCGAGGCTCCGGATTATGGCCACGAAACGTCATCGGAGACGTACAGCTACTGGATCTGGCTGGAAACGCTCTACGGCGGCCTAACCGCAAACTGGACGGGACTGCAAACTGCCTGGACGAGCCTGCAAGACAATATGATCCCCAGTGCGACGCTGCAACCGACCAATGCTGGCTATAACGCCTCTTCACCCGCCACCTATGCACCAGAGCATCCACTGCCCAGCGCCTATCCATCGACGCTGACCAGCTCGGTCTCTGTGGGCACCGATCCGTTGGCGAGCCAACTCAGCTCGACCTACGGCACCGACAACATGTACTCCATGCACTGGATTATTGACACCGATAACTTTTACGGCTTTGGCCAACAGGAAGACGGTGTGACGAAGCCTTCGTGCATGAACACCTTCCAGCGCGGTGCAAACGAATCCGTGTGGTTGACCGTTCCGCAGCCTTGCTGGGATAACTTGAAGTACGGCAGCCAAACTAACGGCTACCTGGATCTGTTCACCGCTCCCGCTCCGTATACTGCACAGTGGAAGTACACTGACGCACCGGACGCCGATGCCCGCACTGTACAGGCCATGTACTGGGCGGAACAGTTTGCAAACGCGCAGGGCGGAAGCAGCGTTGTCACAGCTTTGCTGCCCAAGGCTGCTGAGCTGGGCGACTACCTGCGCTACTCGTTCTTTGACAAGTACTTTAAGGCCATCGGCTGCATTGGCGCGAGCGCGAGCGCAACGAGCTGCGCGGCCGGAAGCGGCTACAATTCCGCGCATTATCTGCTCGGATGGTACTTTGCTTGGGGCGGGGCAAACCCGGCCGATGCAAGCTGGGCATGGCGCATTGGAGACGGTACCGCGCACTTCGGCTACCAGAACCCAGTGGCGGCCTACGCCCTGTCGAAGGATCCTGGCATCAGCGGCAAACTTCCCACGCAGAGCGTGACCGACTGGAGTACCAGTCTTGAGCGCATGCTCGAACTTTACCGCTGGGCGCAATCGGATGAAGGCGCCATCGCCGGCGGCGTAACCAACAGTTGGGAAGGCTCCTACTCCCCTACTCCCACCGGCGACTCCACCTTCTATAACATGGCTTACGATTGGGAGCCTGTCTATCACAACCCGCCTAGCAACCAGTGGTTCGGTATGCAGGCCTGGTCCATGGAGCGTCTGGCTGAGTACTACTACATCACCGGCGATTCCAAGGCCGCAATCGTCCTGAACAGCTGGATTCCCTGGGTGGAGAAGGTCACCACGGTCAATTCCAACGGAACCTTCACGATTCCTGGATCCCTCTGCTGGGACAACTCCCCCGGCCAGGGCGACACCACGAATCCCTGGAACGACTCGACCTGCGGCCTCGTCGACTCAAGTACCACGAACGAGCCTGCAACCAACTGGAATGCCACCACGCAAGACTGGACTACCGTTCCGCTTAACCCGAACCTTCACGTCAGGGTCACGGGCACTGCAACAGACATAGGCCTGGCCGGCTCGCTGGCTAAAGCCCTGTCCTACTACAGCGCCGCAGTTGGCAAGTGGGTTACTAGTGGGACGCCCGATGCAACCTCCGAGGCGTTGGCCAAGAGCCTGCTGACCGGCGTCTGGACCAACTACCGCGATTCCATCGGAATCTCGGTGGCAGAGACGCGAAGCGACTACTGCACCGGCACGACCAGCACCAGCACCGAGGGGGGTACCACCCTCAACGGCGGCTTCGGCGCCACCGTGTTTGTGCCTTCGGATTGGCTACCGGGCACCATGCCGGCTGGCGAAGACGTCACGGTCAGTCCGCAGCCAACTTTCCTGAGCCTCCGCCCCAAATACACGAGCGATCCCAACTTCGCGCTACTTCAGGCGGGTTGCTCGGGAACGGCAGCGGGTCCAACCTTCAACTATCACCGTTTCTGGGGTCAGGTGGATATTGCGTCGGCGTATATCGTCTTCGCAAATCTCTTCCCTGGCAACTAAAGAGCCACTCTCAACCAAGGGCGCTACTGGCAACAGTAGCGCTCTTGCAGCATGTAAAAAAACGCAAAACTTTAGTCATTGCATCCTGCTTATACCATCCGATAGAGCTTCCCCATTGAAAAAAAATACGAATATGTAGATAACTTGCAGGGCATTTGCCACCATCGGCAGCAGCGTTCCCCGAGCCTCCAACGACCGGACAGCCAGTCTTGAGATATGTAAACTGGCCGAGCCCGACGCGGTGTAAGTCATAGTGCCCTTTCCTCTTGGGCCAATCGTCCTACGGTTGCCATCGAAGTGTCGAGTTTGACCCACCTTCCGACCGCAAATAAATCACTCGCCAACTCTCTCTGCACTCCTCATTGTTGCCGATATAGTTCTTTGACGCAGGTCATGGATTGAAGCTGCGCAGTGTCTTGCTTTCTGAGGGCATTCAGACCACTTTCCGGACAAGTAAAGTCCGGTTCGTGAGCCAGACAATCAAAGCGGGTTTACTGTCATGAACGTTGATCTCATTTTGTACTCGTTCTTCCTGAAGCTGACGGATCTCTGCTGCGTCGCTACTTCCTCACGGTACCTCGCACGACGGGCACGGATACTCGCTGGGATTGCTATGCTTCTTTCCCCTGGCCTCCCCGCATGCCCTCAAACGGCCCCCGATCTTACTCAGCAGAGCATTGAGGACCTGCTGAAGACGAAGATAAGTTCTGTGAGTAAGAAGGAAGAGCAGCTGCTTGATACGCCTGCGGCGGTATACGCAGTGACTCGCGAGGAGATTCGATCTTCAGGAGCGCGCAATGTTTCCGACGCCCTTCGCCTGGTGCCAGGGATGGACGTGAACCAGATCAACGCGAGCATCTTTGACGTGGGGATTCGCGGATTCGACGAGCGCTTCAGCAACAAGATGTTGGTGATGATCGACGGCAGAAGCCTGTATTCGCCGATCTTCGGCGGAATCTACTGGGACAGTATCGACCTGATCGTGGATGACATCGACAGGATCGAGGTTATTCGCGGGCCGGGCGGATCGCTGTGGGGAACGAATGCTGTTAATGGCACAGTGAATATCATTACGCGATCTTCGCAAGGGACACAGGGCGCAATGCTCAGCGAAAAGTCGGCCAGCGATACACCCGTATCACTGATGGCGCGTTACGGCGCTCAGGTCGGCAAGATTGGCACATACCGCATCTTCGCCAAGTACAAAGATGTGTTAGGAAACCAGGACGCAATGGGGCGCTGGGCGGGAGATGCGTGGCACGTGCTGCACGGTGGGTTCCGCTCGGACCTGAAGCCACGCGAGCGCGATGCGGTCTTATTGGAAGGCGATATATACTTCGGAAGCTTCGGCGAACCGCTGACCGTGCCCTTACCGGTTGCTCCGTTTTCAGCAACGGTGGGTGGCATAAATTCCGTGTCGGGGGGAGAAATGCTGGGACGCTGGACCCACGATTATGCCGACGGTCAAGAAACGCAGGCCCAGATTTACTATTCAATAGAGGACCGCGACGCAACGGAGCGACCCGACAACCTGGAAACAGTAGATATCGACGCACAGCATCACTTCCACTTAGGTTCCAGGCAGGACCTTGTGGGTGGGGCAGGATACCGCTATTCGCAATTTTATGCTCCATCCACGCCCTCTTTGACGATCACACCGGCAAGTCAGCGCTACCCGCTGATCAGTGCGTTCATCCAGGATGAGATTGCGCTGCTTCCAAAGCGACTTTTGCTTACCGCCGGTGGTAAGACCGAACACAACCGATTCACGGGCTTTGATCTTCAGCCTAGCTTGCGGTTGAACTGGAGGCCCACCGAGAAGAATGCGATATGGGCTTCAGTATCGAAAGCAGTGAAGATTCCGAACATCCTGAACACGTCTATGTACCGGCTTGTAAGCGTAGGTCTGGGCGCGGATGGGGTCGACGCTTCGACCCTGGTAGGAAACCCGAAATACAAAGACGAACATCTGCTGGCTTATGAGAGCGGTATTCGCACGCAGCTAAAGCACGTGTCGATAGATGCGACGGGGTTTGTGAATAACTACAATGACGTCGAAACCAACGAGAATCTCGCGCCGGTGGCACATACGGGATACACGGAGTATCCGGCGCAATGGGCAAACAATCTTTATGGCAAGAGCTTCGGCGCAGAGGTCGCGACGAGTTGGAATGTGGTTCCAAGCTGGAAGTTGACGGGATCCTATTCCTGGCTCAAGCTGGAGATGCGCACAAACTCACAGAGCAACGATACGAGTACAGCGGTCGGATTCAATGCTGGCACGCCGACGAATCACTTCGGAGTTCGTTCGTCGTACGCGCTGCTGAAGAATCTGGACTTCAACACTCTCGCACAATATACCGGGCCGATGCCTTCGGGGCTCGGCAGGGATACACCACCTGCAATGCCATCGTACTATCGCGTGGACAGCAATCTGCAGTGGCATGTTGGAGAGTATTTTCGCATCGACGTTGGCGGACAGAACCTGCTCTATCCTCGCGTGGCGGAATACACGGGTGGAAATGGGGCTGTCCAAACCCTGACCCCGCGCAGCGTATCCGGAAGGATCACGTATGTTTTCTAAGGCCAGCCGTGAATCAAATGCGACAGATAAGCTAACGCAGTGCCCATGCCAGTATTGCGTGGCAATTCTAACGAGGCAGCGGGCTTGAGAGCTAACACCAATGCGAACGCAAGACATACATTCGGGGTGACGCATTCCCGATTGTCCTCCGCAGTGAGGGTTAACTTACCTGGGCTGTGTCTGCTACTGTTCGCATTGGTATTTCATGTAACTGTCACGGGGACTGCGCGCGCACAATCGGCGAGCGATGAATATCGCCTGAAGGCCGCATTCTTATTTCATTTCGCGCAACTTGTGGAGTGGCCTGACGATGCTTTTGACGGCAACAGCAACTCGCTGGTTCTGTGCACTCTCGAAGACGATGCGCTTTACGACGAACTGGAAAGCACAATCCAGGGAAAACAGATCGGGGCGCGGACCATTCGTGTTCGACACATTCATATGTCCCAGGCCACCCATGGATGCAACATACTCTTCATTGGCAAGAGTGAGGGGAAAGGTCTTCCTTTGGCTGCTCTTCGAAAACTGCCGGTTCTCACCGTGGGAGAGGCAGAGGATTTCGTGAGTTCCGGTGGGATAATTCGTTTTTACTTCGAGCAAGATAGAATCCGCTTCGACATCAACCTTGGAGCTGCCGACTCGTCTCATCTCAAAATCAGTTCCAGACTGTTGCTTCTCGCCACCTCGGTGACTAAGGGCAGCGGAGCGGGCGAGGGAAGGTAGAGTCATGCGCATACGAGATTTCTCCATCCGATTCAATCTGGCCCTCTTGATTCTCAGCGCAAGCGCGCTAGCCGTGCTGCTTGCTTCCCTCGGTTTCGCAGTCTACGAGCGTCAGAGTTATCGCGCGAGCTCCGTGCGTGAACTCACCGCGCTTGCCGACACAATTGGAGCAAACACGGCTGCGTCGCTTGCATTCAACGACAAGAGAACTGCGGAAGAGATGCTGGGGGCCTTAGCCACCGAACCGCATGTCCTTGTCTCTTGCCTCTACGACAATCAAGGGCACGTCTTTGCTGAGTATCGCAGCCCCGGAGGTCCTCCCAATCGCGTTGTTCCCACGCATCACCCCGACGGAGAATATTTCGACCGCGAATCTCTCACTCTCTTCCGTGGTGTTCTCCTTCATGGGGAGCGCACCGGCTCCATTGCCCTCGTTTTCGATCTGAGCGATTTCCGATCTCGGCTCCTCGAATATGCGAAGATCGCTGTTCTCGTTTTTGTCCTCTCCGTCCTTATCACATTCCTGGCCTCGTTGCGCCTTGCGAGCTTCATAGGTGATCCGCTGGTGGAACTGGCCGCTGTCGTCCGGCGCATCTCGACCAACAAGGACTACTCAGTTCGCGCCCGAATTCGTTCCGGCGGCGAAACTGGCCTTCTCGTCGATTCATTCAATGACATGCTCTCCCAAATCGAATCGCGCGAACGAGCGCTCAAAGAGGCGCTCAGCTCACTTCAGGAGAGCGAGGAGCGCTATGCCATAGCCGCGCGCGGTGCCAACGACGGCCTATGGGACTGGAATCTTGCCACTAACGAAATTTACTTCTCTTCCCGCTGGAACCATATGCTCGGTTACTCCGAGAACGAATCCTGGTCAGGTCCCGAAGAGTGGTTCAGCCACATTCACGCAGACGATCGGGAACAGGTTCGCGCCGGGATTGCCGCGCATTGCGAAGGAAGGACCCCAGAGTTCGTAAGTGAATATCGCATGCGCCACAAATCGGGCGGCTATATCTGGACCCTCAGCCGTGGTATCGCGGTCCGCGACCATTCCGGCAAAGCTCTTCGAATGGCCGGCTCACAGACAGATATTACGGAAAGCAAAATCGCCGATCCGCTCACCCATCTTCCAAACCGTCTGCACTTCATCGATCGTATCGAGTCCGCGATCGAGACCTCCCATAAGCAAGACAACCTTTTCGCCGTCCTGTTCGTCGATCTCGACCAATTCAAAATGGTCAATGACAGTCTTGGACACGCAGCCGGGGATGAATTGCTCATTGATGTTGCCGGGCGTCTGCGCACCAGCATCCGCAGCGGTTCTCGCATAGGTGGCCCTGCCCAATCCGTCGTGGCACGCATCGGCGGAGACGAGTTCGCCATCCTCTTGGGGCACATATTGCACGAGTCCGACGCCTCGATTGTCGCAGCACGTATCCTCGAAAAGCTCACCGAGCCGTTTCAATTCGAGAACCGCAGTATGTTTGTCTCCGCCAGTATCGGAATCGCTCTCAGTTCCACCGGCAGCACTGCCGAAGAACTCCTTCGTAATGCCGATACCGCCATGTATCGTGCCAAGACTAATGGCAAAGCGCGCTTCGAGTTCTTCAACGAGGGGATGCGCGAGCGGGTCGTCACCCGTTTCGAGACCGAAACCGGCTTGCGCAAGGCCATCGGTGGGGGACAACTTGTCGTCTATTACCAGCCGATCGTCTCGCTCAGCGATAACCACATTTGCGGCTTCGAGGCGCTGGTTCGCTGGAATCACCCCGAACGCGGGCTGATCCCCCCTGGCCAGTTCATTCCCGTCGCCGAAGAAAGCGAGATTATCGTCCTCATTGGCCGCTGGGTTCTACGTGAGTCTTGCCGGCAAATGGCCGAATGGCAAAGAAGTTTCCCTTCCGCTCAACCGCTTACGGTCAGTGTCAATGTCTCCACCCGGCAACTAAGCGATCCCGGTCTGATTGAGGACGTGGAATCGGCTCTGGCTGATTCTGGACTGGGCCCCGAATCTCTGGCCCTTGAGATGACCGAAAGTTCGATCATGGGAAATGCTCAGCAAACGCTGGCCACGCTCGACCGCCTCAAGGCGATGAATGTCCGCTTGGAGATCGACGATTTCGGGACCGGGTATTCGTCCCTAAGCTACCTGCAGCGACTTCCTTTCCACACTCTCAAGATTGATCGCTCCTTCATCGGTGAAATGACCACCGGAAAGGGCAGCATGGACATAGTGAAGGCTATCTTGCAACTGGCCCATTCCCTCAATCTGGAAGTCATCGCGGAAGGCGTGGAGACAGAGCAACAGTTATGCAAACTGCGCGAGCTAGGCTGCGATTACTTCCAGGGCTTCCTGCGTTCAAAGCCAGTGGACGCCAAAGCGGCCGAATTGCTCTTCCGCGAATCCCACGAGTCCCTTCGTGGCGTTACCGTGACCAGCGGAGTTATCCAATGAGGCTGTCCAGCCTGCGGGTTAAAGTCGCATATAAGGAGTCAATATCATTCAGGGTACCCTTGCCACAAGTCTAATCACTAGTGGCCTGATCGAATGCCGGTTCTCTTCACGAAAGTGCGCGCAAGTTTCTGCGGAGTTCGTCGGGGTTTCGATCGGGAATGAGTCGCTCGACTTCATCGTGCATAAGCTTCCATACTGGAACCGCACGGGCAAGCAGATTGCTTCCCTTGGCTGTAAGTTTCAAGATATGGCTTCGCCGATCCGATGGGTCTGAAGACACCTTAACTAACCCGCGCCGTTCGAGCGGCTTCAATGCGGCAGTCAATGTGGTTCGATCCATGGCGAGCAGAGACGCTACCGGTCCCATTGGAGGCGGCTCGGGACGATTCAGGGACATCAAGAGTGAAAACTGTCCATTTGTAAGCTCGAATGGACGCAGTACTTCATCGAATCTCCGGGCCAGCGCCCGAGCTGCGCGCTGCACATGGAGGCACAGACAGCAATCCCGCACAAGAAGTGTCGTTTCGTACGGAAGTCTTTTTGGACTTGACACAACCCGAGACTAGTTGGTATCAACGTATTTGTCAAGTGAAGTAGATTCGCCAACCTTTCCGCGGTTTTCCCACCCGACGACGAACTGCTGCCGGGAACCCCGGATTGAATGTGGCTAGAGAAAACCGCCTGAATGGAGGTCCAGCATGTCTTTCCTTCACGATTTGAGAATTGCCATTCGTTCTCTGGCGCGTGTGCCTGCGCTGTGGATTACAGTTGCCCTTACACTGGCGCTGGGTATCGGCGCTAACGCCGCAATCTTCAGCGTGGTGCGCGCCGTGCTTCTGCGTCCGCTCGCAAATCGCGATGAAAATCGTTTGCTGTACGTGCACCAGAGCGCTCCCGGCATTGGCGACACCAACTCGACGTTTTCGGTCCCCGAGATTCAAGACATCAGCAGCGGGCTGAAAACAATCACGGAGATCGGCACATTTTCAGAGATCGACTTCACTCTTGTGGGTCTCGGCAAGCCGCGCGAAATCCCCGCCGGAGTGGTCGATGGCCATTACTTCGAGGTGATGGGACTCCATCCGGTGCTGGGACGCTTGCTCACTCCTGCCGACGATGGCCCCAATGCTGCGGGAGCGGTCGTGCTGACTTATGGCTTCTGGAGAAGGTCGCTGCACTCAGATCCCAGCGTGATTGGAAAGACGGTGCGGCTTGAGAGCATCTCCGGGGCTCGCGGTGCAACCGTCGTCGGAGTGCTGGAGCCCTCTGTTCCATACCCAGTGGCGACCGAAATCATCGCCAACGTTGTCACCAGCCCGCATCATCTATCCGCCACGATGGTGACTGGGCGCGAGCACCGCATGACGGAAATCTTTGCCCGGCTCGCTCCCGGCGCAACGCTCGACTCCGCGCGCGCGGAACTCAGTACCGTATACGCCGCCATGCTGGCCGCGCATCCCGAGGTATACAAGCCGGAGGACCACTTCAAGATCGATGTTACCCGCATGCATGAGCAGATCAATGCGCGCGCCAATACTATCTTGTGGATACTGTTTGCGGCTTCTGGCTTGCTATTTGTGATTGCGAGTTCGAACGTCGCTAATCTTGTTCTGGCTCGCACCGTGCGCCGCGAATCGGAGTTGGCCATTCGTTCAGCACTGGGTGCAAGCACTACGGCGCTTCGTCGTTCGCTGCTGGCTGAAAGCATAGTGCTGTGCGGAACCGGGGCGGTGGCGGCCATCCTTATCGCCGTTCCGATGGTGGCCGTGCTGGGCCACTATGCGGCGCGCTTCTCGGTCCGTGCCAACGACCTTACGCTCGATTTCAGTCTGGTCTGGTTTGGCATTGGGCTGGCGCTGATCGCGGCGGTCTTCCTCGCGTACATTCCACGGCTGCCCTCGTCCGATGCGCCGCAGGGCGGTCTAACAGGCCGGGGAACGCGCGTGGCTGGCGGGAGCACACGGCGGCTTCGCGTCTTTGCCGTTACGCAAATTGCCGCCTCGTTCCTCCTGCTTGCCGGGGCGTGCGTGCTGATGAAGACTCTGTTTGTGCTGGAGCAGACTCGCCCGCCTTACGACTCCGCCAACGTTCTGGCCGTGAACTTACCAGTCATGTCGTATGGAAAAACGCCGGAGCAGGTCAGTGATTTTTATCGCGACATAAAACGCCGGATCGGCGCGCTGCCCGGAGTGGAACATGTGTCCGCTGGCTTCATCGTACCCTGGCGTGATGATCAGGGGGCGAACATTAGCTTCGCATTCGCGGCGCAAGGCGCGAAACGCAAAGACGGGCTAGCTGATTTCCGCGCAAATTTCCGCTCCGTTTCGCCCGGCTTCTTTGACACTATGGGAGTGCCCATCCTGGAGGGCCGCGACTTCAATGACGGCGACAAAGAGGGCTCGGAGCGCGTGGTCATTGTCAGCAAAAGCTTGGCGCAGATGCTCTATCCGGGGCAGGACGCCGTGAATCACACCATGTGGTGGACGGACGGAGTAATCAAGTTTATCGGAATCAGCGGCGAGCCGCGCCGCATTGTCGCAGTCGTGCCGGATTTCGACGATGAGAATATCATCGCCTCACCCGCAATGACGGTGTATCAGCCAATCGATCAGGAAGGATGGAATGGCCGCTTGTTCGTGCGCGCGCATCAGGATGCCTATGCGCTCGTACCGGCCATCTCCCAGACCATTCACCAAATGTCGGCCGATCAGCCAGTGGAGAAGGCCAGTACGCTCGGTGATGTTCGTGCGGAGGTGCTGACCCCCGACCGCCTCAATGCGATTGTGTTTGGAGGATTCGCTGCTGTGGCGTTGCTGATCTCCGTGGTGGGTGTAGCGGGTGTTTTAGCGTTTTCAGTTAGTGGCCGCACGCGCGAATTCGGAATCCGCATGGCCTTGGGCGCTCTGCCGCGCAACATTCTCACCATTGTTCTTGCAGAGGGTGTAACGATGGCTGGCCTCGGAGTGGGCACGGGCGCGGTGGTTGGCTTTTCCCTCGTACGCGCGATCGGCAAATATGTAGCGGATATCCATCAACCGGGCGCACTCACTTTTGTTGCGTCTGCCTTCGTTATTCTGGCTTCGGCTATCGTCGCTTCTGCTGTACCGGCGGCGCGTGCCGCCAGAGTGAATGCGGTGGAAGCTCTGCGCTCGGAGTAATCAGCTGGCTTGTTTCGAGAACCGGCCAGGCGAGAGAACCGCAAAAAAACTTTCTAATCTAAGGCGAAGTTCAGTGTAAATCACTCTATGTCATATTACTTTGCAGATATGCCAAGTAGCATATAAGGAAGATCATCGCTAATGGGTAATGCCGAGAGTTGTCGAGCCATTTAGCCCCTGAGCAACAAAAATTGAATCATGCGCATCCAGTATTAAGACGGTGAGATGTCACCAATGCTACGGATCGCTATTGAGCAGGCTGGCCACTGGTTGAAGACTTAAGTTATCTCAGAAGCAACCTTAACCTTACGTATCAGATGCTGCAAAAGTTATCCACACCGGGTTACAAACAAAACTTGACGAATTACAGAGGATCAGGAGGGGAATTATGAGGAAAGCAATTGTGCTTGCGGCAGTCTTGAGTTTGACAGGTTTTTGCTGGGCGGAGACAACACGTGAGGCGACGGAAGATCGGCTGGAACATGCGGGCGCGGTGCTGCATGAAATTATGGCCGCGCCCGACAAAGGTATTCCGGATGAGGTCTTGGAGCACGCCAAGTGCGTGGCGGTGGTACCTCACCTGCTAAAGGGTGGATTCGTCTTTGGGGCTGAGAACGGCAGAGGAGTTGCCACCTGCCGGACTGGAAACGGATGGAGCGCTCCGGCGTTTTTTACCATCACGGGTGGCAGTTGGGGCTTGCAGATCGGCGTGGAAGGCATTGATCTGGTCATGATTATCCAAGGAGACAAAGGAATGGACAATTTGATCAACAGCAAGTTCGAGATTGGCGGCGACGCCTCTGCTGCTGCGGGTCCTGTGGGTCGCCACGCTTCCGCCGATACTGATTGGAAACTCAATACTGAAATTCTGACCTATTCACGCGCAAAGGGCGTCTTCGCAGGCGTGACGCTGAATGGCGCTGCGATACGGCGCGATGATGACTCAACTGAAGCAATTTACGGGAAAGAGGTTTCCACGCGCCGGATTTTGCTAGGAGAGGTTTCTCCTCCTCCTCAAGCACGTCCGTTCCTGGATGCTGTGAGAAATGCCAAGGAGCAGGCGAACGCAAGAAGTATTGACAAGTAGTCGATCGTGTGTGAATGCTTTTGGATATATGGATCTCATGCTCGACGCAGAAACAAGGAGGGGTGGATGCTCTGGATCGTATTTGCAATTATTCTGATCCTTTGGCTTTTGGGATTTAGCCTTCATATTGCCGGAAGTCTGATTCACCTGCTCCTTGTAGTTGCGCTTATTGTTTTGGTCATTAATCTTCTGACAGGGCGACGGTCCACGCTATGAGTCTAAATATGAACTTGAGTTAGGGATTGCGCGAGAAAGCCCTTTTCGGCGGTTGGCGTAATTAGCCAATCTCTGAAGCTCTTAGGAGGGAGATGACGATGTTAGGCAATTATCGCGAGAAGGTCTTTGCCCCTGCCTCTTTTCTCGCGAGCGTAGGGCTTGATCGAAGAATAGTTAAATTAGAATCGGAAGATTGCTTTTTCGCGCAGGGAGACTTGGCGGACTCTGTCTTTTTTCTGCAGCAGGGCCGCGCAAAAGTAAGTGTCATTGCGGAAAGGGGTAAGCTAGCCACCATCACGCTTCTCTTCCCTGGCGAATTCTTCGGAGAAGAGTCGTTGGGAGCAGCGCCTGAAAAGCGTGCGGCCACAGTGACGGCCGTGAACAAATGCACCGCCTTCAAAATGAAAAAGGAAGAGATGATGCAAGTTTTGCATCAGGAACTTGATTTTAGCGATCAGTTCCTGTCTTGTCTGCTGGCTCGCGGGATGCGTATACAAGCTGATCTTGTGGATCAAATGTTCAACTCGAGCGAAAAGCGCCTGGCACGTGCGCTGCTCTTGATGGCGGAAACCGAGAAGCCGGAAGAACCCCAGGCGGTGATTCCCCCCATCACGCAGCAGACTCTGGCGGAGATGGTCGGAACCACGCGGTCCCGCGTGAGTTTTTTTATGAACCGGTTCCGTGATCTCGGACTTATCAGCTACAAGAATCGGATTCGGGTTCATAGGCAGAGGCTGCAGGCGGCCCTTTTGGATCAATTTGCCGGAGGATGAGCGCACGACCTGACGCAACCTTCTGAGATGGCTTGTTTATAGAGCAGATCGCCCTCTATTTACCTCAACGAGACAAAGCAGAACTCTGTTCGTAATGGGCATGTTGCGAGTCATGCCGAGGCGTAAGTCGCAGCAGGGGACATAGATTCTGCGGAGTGCAATTATTATTATTCGTAAAGGTTCAGACCCTATCTGTATGAACACACGCCGATTCTGGCATAATATCGCAATTTCATTATCTACGCCGCAAATCATACGCTCTGAGCAGTCGCGAGCCAAGGCATACAAGCGTGAGCTACAGCTGACTCCTAATTGGATGGTTTCGACTTGGCAGCACCCGGTTTGATAGGGGATGACCTTTTCGTGGATGTTAGAATCGAGGAATCGTCGAATAACTGGATCGACCTTCCGCCCACAGTCACTTTTTTCCCTGCCTTTACAGGCGTAAATGGATCCTCGATATTTTCAGTACTCATGATCCGTCGCCAAGGGTTGCCGTTCGGTGGGGGAGCAAGAATAAACTCGACGCCTTCATGGTGCGCATTCACAAGCAAAAGAAAGCTATCGTCTTTGATGGGATTCCCTTCGGCATCGCTGATCTCCAAAGTCTTGCCATTCAGCATTAGTGCAATGGAGCGCGTCCACTCCGCGCCCCACGCCTCTTCCGGCATCTCTATGCCGTCGGCTCTGTACCAGGCAATATCCCTCACAACCGAGTTGCGAATAACTCGGTCCTGAAAGAACTTTCTACGATGAAGATTTGGGTGTGAAGAACGCAACCGCACCAGGGTTCGCGTGAACTCCATTAATCGAGTCCGAGAAGCACTTAGATTCCAGTCATGCCATGTTATCTCGTTATCCTGACAATAGGCATTGTTGTTTCCATGCTGTGTCCGGAAAGATTCGTCGCCCCCACATATCATGGGCACTCCTTGACTCAGCAACAAGGTCGCAAGCAGATTGCGTACCTGTCTCTCTCTCGCCTTCTGAATCTCAGCATCGTCGGTTGGACCCTCAACGCCCATGTTCCATGAAGCGTTGTCATTGGTCCCATCGCTGTTGCCATCCTCATTGGCCTCGTTGTGTTTTTCGTTATAACTCACCAGATCGGCGAGGGTAAATCCATCGTGTGCCGTGATAAAGTTGATGCTTGCATATGGCTTGCGTCCGTCATGCTGATATAAATCGCTGGATCCAGTTAACCTGTAGGCAAAGTCCGAAAGCTGCCCTGCATCTCCCTTCCAAAACCTTCTCGCCGTATCTCGATATTTTCCGTTCCATTCTGCCCACAATACCGGAAAGCTTCCCACCTGATAGCCGCCTTCGCCCAAATCCCATGGCTCCGCAATCAGTTTCACATCCGCCAGTGTTGGGTCCTGATGAATAGTATCGAAGAAACCGCTCAGGCGATCGACATCGTGTAACTCCCGAGCCAAGGTTGCAGCCAGGTCAAAGCGGAACCCATCCACATGCATGTCAGTTACCCAATATCTAAGACTGTCCATCAAAAGTTTAAGTACTTGCGGGTTGCGAACATTCAATGTGTTTCCCGTTCCGGTGTAATCCATGTAATAGCGTGGATTGTCGATCACTGTTCTATAGTAGGTTGTATTGCAGATCCCTTTCATGCTGAACATTGGGCCCAGATGGTTGCCTTCGCAGGTGTGGTTGTATACGACGTCGAGAATTACTTCGAGCCCTTCGGCGTGAAACGCCTTCACCATCTGCTTAAACTCTCGTACCTGCCCCCCAGCGTCTCCACTTGCACTGTATCGGTTCGCCGGACTGAAGTATCCAAGCGTGTTATATCCCCAGTAATTACTCAATCCTTTTTCCAGCAGATGGCCGTCGTCTACCATTTCGTGAATCGGCAGCAACTCGACGGCAGTGATGCCCAGCTGTTTCAGATATTGAATACTGGCTGGGTAAGCCAGGCCGGCATAAGTGCCCCGAAGTTTTTCAGGGACTTCCGGATTCAGTTGCGAAAACCCCTTGACATGCACCTCGTAAATGATCGAGTCCGAAAGAGGTGTCTCCGGTGGGCAGTCATCTCCCCAATCGAAGCGGTGTTCTATTACAACAGACTTAGGCATACCGGCAGCGCTATCTTTGTCGCATTTTTCCAAGTCGTCGCCAGTCTCCACTTTGTAGGGAAACACCGGAGCTTTCCAGTCAACTTTACCTGAAATCGCCTCTGCGTATGGGTCGACCAATAATTTTGCCGCGTTGAATCGGTGTCCCGCTTCAGGTTCCCAAGGCCCGTCTACTCGATAGCCGTACAGTTGTCCCGGCTCAACGCCGACGACAAATCCATGCCACACCAAGGCTGTTCGTTCTCTCAGCGCGACTCGATCTGTCTCCTTGCCTGACATATCGAAGAAGCACACTGATACGCCACTCGCAAATTCCGAATAAAGGGCGAAATTTGTTCCCTTTGAATTTGCCTTGGATCCGAGCGGAAGGGGACGCCCTGGCAACAGCGTACGGGCCATCACTTAACTCCTATCGAGGCGCAGTTTGCCGCGCAAGTCTCGCGCTGCAAGCGTCAATGTTCAATTTCATCTATCGATACTTCACAACGGCGACATATGAGTCTGATGCGAGCGTCCAACCTGCAGATGCCTTGCCCCCGAGAAGCGACGGTCGTGGATCATGTATGCGTATGGCTTTTATCATTCATTGCCCAACCAACGGTTGATCAGTTTGTGCATCGCGCTTGAGAAACTACGCTAGGGATAACTCTTTCTCGTCTTAGCTATCGATCTTTTCTCAAGCTGATTTCCGCCGCCTATCAACGGCCTTTGTGTTCGATTGGATTAGCCTTGGTCCAGGCTTTTCTTTAGCTCGGCTCGTGCCGGCTCGCGCCGCAGGTTTCTTCTTTTCGAGCGGTTCCTTTACGCTGCGCCGAAGAGCCTCCATCAGGTCGATGACTTTTCCGCGTGGTGACGCTTGCTGCTTGGGGAGCGGAATGTGCTTCAGCTTCGCATCCACCAGTTCATGCAATGCGACCTCGTAATCGTCAGTGAATTTGCGGGGATCGAAGGTTTGCGTCTTGCGCTTTATCAATTCCTTGGCCAACGCGAGTTGGTCCTCATCCACTTTCCCCGTCTTTCTATCAGAGAAATATTTGCCTGCATCCCGGAGTTCCACTGCATAGCGCAGGAAGTATCCCATCAGCCCGACAAGCTTTGTACCGGACGGAGCCGATATAGCAATCAGATGTTCTCGGTCTCCAACTGCGATTTTTCCGATGCCCAACTTTTCTGTTTGTTGCAATGCCTTTTGCACCACAGCGAACGCATCCGCCTGAGCATCGTTTTCCGGTAATACGAAATAAGGTTTCTCGAAGAAAGCAGGGGCCAGTTCGTCCCTGCCGACGAATTGTTGAATCTCGATTGTGCTTCGTGAAGCAATTCGCAGTCCCGCAATCTCCGACGGTTCTATCTGTATGTATTCTCCCTTGCTGTATTCATATCCTTTGACAATGTCGTAGTTATCGACCGGTTCCTCATCAGAGCCGGAAACCTTCTGATGCCGGACGCGCTCGCCAGTCTTGCGATCAATTTGGTGAAAGCGTATTTGGCTCGCGGTCTCAATTGCTGGAAAGAGTTTTACGCCGAATGAGACCAGCGAAATCTGGATGTGGCCAGACCAGAAAGGACGCGCCATACACAATACTCTCCGGCCAAGTTAGATGCCTTATGTAATTGAAAGTTGTCCCCTTGCGGATTGCTATCGATCGGAACCCTTCCAGTTTGTATGTTACATCTTGGAAAACCCGTTCAGAAAAACTCGCGTCCTATGATATGTCCGACTCGCCCA
The DNA here is from genome assembly GCA_049518535.1 of Occallatibacter sp. Taxonomy (GTDB): domain Bacteria; phylum Acidobacteriota; class Terriglobia; order Terriglobales; family Acidobacteriaceae; genus Telmatobacter. The sequence continues at coordinate 17,651 of JBEKRS010000048.1, forward strand.
TGATAAGAAAACTTAAATCCGGCCAATTCCGCTTATATTCGCGCAAGAAAGATCCTTCCACCGGGAAGCGCCGCAACCTGGGCACCTTCGCGACTATCGAGAAGGCCAAGCAACACGAACGCGAAGTTCAATATTTCAAGCGGCATTAAACGCGGCACTATATGGAACCAGTCTCTGTTTCCGGAACAAACCACCACTTACGCTTTCGATGTGCATCTGATTATCGAGCACTCCGGATTCACAGACCACAAGTATCCGCGCACTCATCAATGCGGAGTGTGGCGCAACCTGTGACAACGCAAGCCGACCCTATCTGCCTCGATCTGCAAGCGCCGTCGGCCATACCTTTCCTGGGATGGCTGACGGCCGGGCAGTTACTGGGGAAGAGGAAATCCGAAACACCTCAGCTCAGGCTGGCCGCGGTGTGCTGAAGCTGAGAACTGAAGGTCTCTTTGACCCGCGCCAGCAGATCCGTCGGATGAATCGGTTTGGTTAACAGCGAAAAGTGTTGTCCCCGGTTTTTCGCCGAAGCGAGTAGATCGACAGTAGATGCCTGCCCAGAAAAAAGGATAACTTTGCAATCTGGAAAGATACGTCTAACTGTTGTCGCTAACTCAATACCATTCATCCCGGGCAAAATAACATCGGAAATTAAGAGTTCTGGAGGCATCAGCAGCGCTACTTCCAGTGCGCCTTCACCGTCGTAAGCGGGCACTGCCGCATAGCCGCTTCGGTTTAGGATTTCTGTGAGTGAATCGGCTATGACGGACTCGTCGTCGACCACAAGAACCACGGGGCGGTAGGCGGTTTCGATTGTTGAACTGGACATCATTACCTCCTTGATTGGTACGGTTGGGAAAGTTGTATATTGCTTCCTAACTGAAATCGGCAGTGAATTGAATTCATTCTTTTTCATAGGATCCTCACTTTCCGAGCCGAAGCTCGACGAATGGAATATTTATGGCACCTTGCTTCCCGGCGCAATCGCGATCGGGGTCTAATCAATCGTTTCCTGAACGGCTTCTCGTAAAACCTGGGCCAGAGTGTTAGGGGAGAACATTGACCCGGCCCAGGGCGCGGGGGAAGACCTCTATGGGCAATCTAGCAGGCTTTCCGCGATACGTGGAAACTCTTTTTGAGACGCACAGAATCTTTAAAATCTCACACTTATAGGCAACTTGACGATGTTGGGAAGAGATGACGAGGGGCTCCGCACGAGGCGAGACTTTTTCCTGGAACAACGTCTTCACTTCAAATATGCGTACCAAAGTGAACAGGAATCCTTCCTTAGCGTATTGCAAATTCTCCGTTATATTAGTATTCTCTTTTTCTGAGGATAGGTTAACAACAATTTAAGCATACGTTCTAGTGGGATACCATATACAAAAATGGTTGAAAGTCCAAGGGAAAGGACGATTGCTGCAAAGAAGGAGCGATAATATGGCAACCCAATCGGATGCGAAGCCCGGTCTGAGCACATTCGAGTCCATTCTTCAGCTCGATGTTCCCAAAGGCCGGGACGGCAAACACAAGAAGATCATCACGCGGCTGTTGAACGATATCGGCAACCTGGAATCTGGATCGGCGCTGAAAGTGCCCCTGCAGGCTTTACCCGATACCAAGGAGAACATCCGCGCCGCGCTCAATCGAGCGACACGCCAGAAGGGCCTTGAAGTGGCCACATCGAGCGATGCTGAGTTCCTATATGTCTGGAGGGTCGAGCAACAGTCCTGATTCGGCGTTATTCCTGCCTATGTCTCCCTCGTTCGCACCACAATCAATCATGCACGCAATGCGAATGAATAAGTGATGGTCGGGTGGCGCGGTCTTTCAGGACGCGTGTGCAGACTTTGAAGGCCTGCGGCTGGAGCAGCACTCACGCGAACGGGATTCGGGCCAAGCCGTCGCGCGATGCTCGTGTGGGGCACGAACAGTGTTTGTAGAGTATTTGCGACGGAGAGCAACGGTGCGAGGACGATGGATTTCGGCATTGCGGAAGGTGCACGAGTTGACCACCGTCGGCCGCGCCTTGGACTGCACCCGAAGTGTTTGCACAAAATTGCTATCTCCCGGCGCACAATGGTAAGAGTCAGTGGAGCGGGGCGTCTCTTGTCCCTGTTCCCCCTCCTCTAACCCCGACGAGGGTACCCCCTCCCCCCTTTTTATATTTTCAAAACCTTGCAGATAATTTAACTTCTTTGGAATCAAGGCCTACAAAGAGCATTGACTCGGGAAATTACCACTATGTAAAACTGTAAAAGTTCCCTTTTCGCCAAAAGCCTCCCTCCGAATAATTCCGATCCTCATCTTCAAGAACGACTCTGCCGCGCAACTCTGTCCAAGCCTGCACGCTCTGCTCACGATGTGATTCAATAAACATAATGGCAACTGCACGGAGATCGACGGTACGTGGGCGGTGGTTGGCGGCTGCGCGGAAGATCCGCGAGTTGAGGATGGTGGGCCGCGCGCTGGCGTCCACTTCTCATCCGGTGCTGGCGCAGATTATTCCGGCGCGGTTTTGCAACCTGAGCTGCGGCTACTGCAACGAGTACGACAAGGTTTCGGAGCCGGTGCAGCTTCTAGAGATGCTGCGGCGGATCGACCACCTGGGACGGTTGGGAACGGCCATGATAGGCCTGTCGGGCGGCGAGCCGCTGACGCATCCTGATCTGGACGAGATCATCCGGCGTATGCGGCGGACCGGAGCGATTGCCGGCATGATCACCAACGGCTACTTGTTGAATCAGGCCCGGATCGAGAGGCTGAACGAGGCCGGCCTGGACCACATGCAGATTTCCATCGATAATCTGGAGCCGGACGAAGTATCGAAGAAAAGCCTCAAAGTGCTGGACAAGAAGCTGGTAATGCTGGCCGAGTACGCCGAATTCCACGTGAACATCAACTCCGTAGTCGGCGGGGGCTTCAAGAATCCCAACGACGCGTTGGTAATCGGCCGGCGGGCGCTGGAACTGGGCTTTGAATCGACGATTGGCATTATCCACGACGGTAGTGGGCAATTGAAGCCGCTCAAGCCGGAAGAAGCCAAGGTCTACTTCGCGATGACCCACAGGAAGAAGACCAACTATGCGCAATTTGACAAGTTCCAGGAGGCGATTGCGCAGGGGCAACCCAACGACTGGCGCTGCCGAGCCGGGTCGCGCTACCTATATATATGTGAGGACGGGCTCGTGCACTATTGCTCGCAGCAGCGCGGGTACCCGGGCGTGCCGCTAGCCGAGTACACTACGGCTGACGTGAAACGGGAGTTTTTCACAGCCAAGAGCTGTGCGCCGAATTGCACCATCGGATGCGTCCACCGGATCAGCTACATCGACCACTGGAGAGCGCCGCAGACGCGGACGATCTCGCCCGGCGTAGAGGGATCCGCAGCGCCGGAGTTGGTGCAAATTCAGACTGCGGACTGACAGGCTGCGGGAAGAGTTTAAAGGCCTTGAAATGGTCGTGGTAAAACTATCATTGCAATCCACTTTCAATTTTCCCACCACGAAAAATTACTTAGGTAATGTCTCAATTCGAGACAGAGGTCCTACCTCTTTTGTTCGCTCTAGCGGGAAGAACGCATAGTTTCCGTTGATCTGGAGTACATTTCACATTAATTGTTGACAAATCTTGATTCGTATCAATACACTTCCTGGCTGGAGTGGTCTGACCAGTTTTTGCGCCGCTCTAAAACTGTAGTACCCCAAAAGGAGATCACATGATTAACCCCCGCATGACCTTTATCCATGTCTCTGCGGCCGCCATTCTGCTTTATGCAGCATTGGCCGGCGCGCAGACCGTGGCGACTGGCGACAGCCGCAGCGTAAGCCAACCGAGCTTCCCCTCCGTGTGCGATACGCTCTCAGCACAGTTCACCACTTCGCAGCGCTCTTCCCCACCAAGCTCTGATGACACCAGCCGCGTACAAGCGGCGCTAACCTCCTGCGCAGGAACAGGCAAGAGCGTCGTGCTGGCTGCCTCAGGATCGGACAACGCCTTTTACACCGGCAAGCTCACGGTGAACGGCGAAGGCTTAGTCATTAACTCAGGCGTCACTTTGGAGGGCAATACCAGTTATTCGAGCCAGTCGGAGCTGGTTTTAGTCGAGGGCTCGAACTCCTTCATCGGAGGACCGGGCGCAATCGACGGTCGCGGTGACATCATCAGCGGCACGCCGAGGCTTGTGCAGACCAGCAGCGCCAACAATTTCATCATCTACGACGTGACCCTTCAGCAGGCCGCGCATCCCAACCTCTACATCCAGGGCGGCAGCGGAGCCACCGTGTGGAATGTAACCATCCGCACTCCCGCAACCCGCGCCAATGCTGATGGCATTGACATCGACAGCATCACAAACGTGACCGTCAATAACTCCACTGTGGAAGCAGGCGACGACGGCATTGCCGTGAAGACCAATGCATCCGCCGCCTCCAACATCACGGTCGAGAACTCCCAGTTCTACGGAACCCACGGCCTGTCGATTGGCAGCCAGACCTTTGACGGCGTGACCAATGTGCTCTTCAATAACAACTACGTTTATGGCAAGGATCTGTTGGGAAATGTCTCAGCCGACGCCAATGGCATCAACATCAAGACGGATGAGGATTGCGGCGGTGAAGTCAAGCAAGTCACCTATGAGCAAACCTGCTTGTATGGCGTGAAACACCTGATCATCGTCAACGCTTATTACGGCAGCTGCAGTGGCACCGCGGGCACACCGAAGTTCCAGGACATCTTAGTCAATGGAGTTAGATCCGAGGCCTCGATTTCGGGCGCGTATTCTACTTTCTTCGGATACAACGACAGCAACCTGGCCCAAGTCTACCTGGCCAATGTCGATCTAGATGTTACCAAGCAGGATGACGACGAGTACGCGACGGTGTTTCTGGACAACTCGAACATTACGCCCTCCGGCACGGACGTAACCACCTCTAGCTACACGCAAAGCGGCGGCGGTGTACCGGGATGCAGCAGCTTTAACAGTAGCCTCTAGCAACCGCAGCGAGCGCTGAATTTGGCGCAACATTTCATGCGGGCTGACAGACCGTTTGCCTGCCCGCATAGTTTGGTATGCGCAAGACGATTGAGCAAACCACAAATGAAAGAGGAGATCCAGTAATGAAGTTTCGTTCGATCAATTTCTACGCCGCCGCAATTCTGCTTTGTGCAGCGTCGGCAAGCGCGCAAACCGTAGCAACCGGCGACAGCCGCAGCGTAAGCAAACCTAGCTTCCCATCCGTGTGCGAGACACTGGACGCACAGTTCACCTACTCGCAGCGCTCCTCGCCGCCCAGCTCGGACGACACCAGCCGCGTGCAAGCCGCTCTGACCGCTTGCGCCGGCACCGGTAAGAGCGTCGTTCTCGCTGCCTCGGGTTCTGACAACGCGTTCTACACTGACAAGCTCACGGTAAACGGTGAGGGCCTGGTGGTCAACTCCGGCGTTTACCTGGAAGGCAATAACAGTTACTCGAGCGCGGCAGAGTTGATTTATGTCGAGGGCAGCAATTCGTTCATCGGCGGGCCGGGTTATATCGATGGCCGCGGCGACATCATCAGCGGCACGCCGAGGCTGGTACAAACCAGCAGCGCTGACAATTTCATCATCTACGACGTAAATCTGGTGCAGGCTGCGCATCCGAACCTCTACATCCAGGGCGGCAGCGGTGCTACGGTGTGGGCTGTGACCATTCTCACCCCCGCAACGCGGGCCAACGCTGACGGCATCGACATCGACAGCATCTCGAACGTCACCGTCTACAGTTCCAAGATCGAAGCCGGAGACGACGGCATCGCAGTCAAGACCAACGAGTCCGCCGCATCGAACATCACCATCAACGACAACCAGTTCTACGGCACCCATGGCCTCTCGGTCGGAAGCCAGACCTTCGACGGCGTCACGAATGTGCTGTTCGAAAACAATTATGTCTACGGCACGGATCTGCTGGGGAACGTCTCGGCAGACGCCAACGGCCTCAACATGAAGACAGATGAGGATTGCGGCGGCGAAGTTAAGCAAGTGACCTATCAGAACAACTGCCTCTATGGCGTGAAGCATCTGATCATTGTCAACGCCTACTACGGCAGCTGCAGCGGTACTTCGGGCACGCCGAAGTTCCAGGACATCCTGATCAACGGGGTCAAGTCCGAGGCCTCGATCTCGGGCGCGTACTCCACATTCTACGGATATAACGACAGCAACTTGGCTCAGGTCTATCTGGCCAATGTCGACCTGGATGTCACCACGCAGTCGGACGATGAGTATGCGCAGATCTACACCGACAACTCCAACATCGCGCCCTCCGGCACGGACGTGACAGTTTCCAGCTTCTCGATCAGTGGCAGCGTGCCGAGCTGCAGTTTCGACACCAGCGACTAGAGCATTTTCGATTCACATCTTGACATCGGGAGATCATAGAATGTGGCTTTTTCTGAGGAAAGAGCCACTCGGCAGCGTAGATTCTGTAAAAGGCAGAATCGAAAATGCTGTAACGGCGAATTGCGACCAAATGCCGCAACATAAAACGACGCATCCTGGCCAGGATGCGTCGTTTTAGGTGTACGGGCCTGTTGGTCTATTGGCTCTTCGCAGCAGCCTTTTTGACCGAGGCTGATTTGGTGGCTGAAGCTGTGTCGGCAATGGCTTGGTCGATGAGTTCGAAGAGCTTGCTGCGGTCGAGGACCTCGACGAAGGGCGCGCCTTTAGAGTTGGCGGTGACCACCCAAATAGTGGGGGTATGCTCGATGCCGATGCGTTGGCCGAGGGCGTAGTCGGCCTTGACCAACTCGGCCAGTTTGCCTTGCGGATCAATGGCGAAGGGCAGTGCGACAGCAGGCTTTTGGCTCGCCGCAAATTTCTCGGTGAACTGGCGCAACGAGTCGGGGTTAAGGATAGAAGCTTGGTTGGCGAAGACCTGGTCGCGGTACTCGTCGCCCAGGGCCTTGCTACGGGTGTCGAACCAGCGAGCGTTCACTGCGGCGTTAAAACTCCAGTTGTGCATGGGCAGTGGGAAGTCGTGGCGGATCCAAGGAATCTTATACTTTGCCGCCGCATCTTTGAGGAGAGGGTTGGCTCGGGCGCAGTCGGGGCACTCCATGTCTTCAAACTCGACAATGGCCACGCGTGCGCCGGCGGGCGGTCTGAGTGCGGTTGCGTCATGCACCTGGGTTCCGGGCGATGGAGCCGCAAATTGGGCGTGCGCGCCAGCGGCGAATCCAAGAAGCGCGGCGGCAAGGCTCAATAAGAGGCTGGTCCGCTTGCTGAGAGCGGGAAGGCGATGGGCAAGGAGGGCAGAGCAGGACATGGCGATCAGACAACTCCTTTTGAGTCATTGTAACCATTCGCGATGGGGTGGACGGAATTTTCGCGGCACTTGCCGGTTGAGGGCAGCTGATCTAGCAGACAAACCCCGTTAAATCAGCGATGTTATTGGCGATCGCGGCGGCGCGCAGCCATCCATTGGCGCCATTTGTAGTCGGCGATCACAGAGGCGACTACGACCAAGACGGCTAAGATGCCCAACAGGATTCTCATGTGGTCTACAGGATCGCATGAGTCGGATCGATGAGAGATTCGGCGTTTCCCAGGTCTCAGAATCTAGAGATCCTTTGACTTCGCTCAGAACAGACTTCGGGGGAATTCTGAAGGACCTTGGGCACCGTCTGAGTGTCCGAAATCGAACACCACCACGCTGGAAACGGTCACCGTAAGGGGTTAATTCTTGTTTGTTCTCTTCGCTAAGAGTTTTATTTTCAGCGTCAAAAGGTAGGGCCTCTTTGGCATATCAAGTGCAGTGATCCTTGGTGTTATGGATATCGCACGCCCAGATTTGCTGCAGAAGAGGAAGCGTCGGAATTGGATTGTTGCCGGCATTGCGATTGTCGTGTTGACGGTTGCGGGGATGGGTCTTTCGCGACTCAAGCAGGCCGCGCCGACGGTGGACCGTTCAACCATCTGGCCGGACACGGTGAAGCGTGGGCCCATGATCCGGCAGGTGCGTGGATCGACGGGATCATTGGTGCCGCGCGAGGACAAGCTGCGTTTGATTCCCGCCGAGACCGAGGCGACGGTCACGCGAATTCTGGTTCTGCCCGGCGCGCAGGTTCAGCCCAACACGGTGATTATGGAACTTGCCTACCCGCAGCTTGAGCAGGAGGCGATGAACGCCGGCTTGGCGTTGAAGGCTGCCGAAAGCGAATACCACAACACGCAAGTCAAGCTCGAGAATGACCTGATGACGCAGAAGGCCGGTGCGGCCACCGTTGGCGCAGACTATAGCCAAGCCAAGTTACAAGCGCAGACCGACAAGGCGCTCTACGATCTGGGAGTTATCTCCGGTCTGACTTACAAGGCTTCGCAGGGCAAGGCTGACGAGCTGACCACGCGCAACAAGATCGAGGACGACCGAATCACGATGAACGAGAAGGTTATCGCCTCGCAACTGGCCGTGCAGCAAACGCTGGTGGACCAGGCGCGCGCACTCAACCAACTCAAGCAGCAGCAACTGGCTGCATTGCATGTCACGGCGGGCATCAGCGGCGTGCTTGTGGACTTGCCGCACCAGGTGGGCGAGCACGTTGGGCCCGGCATCACGCTGGCCAAGGTGGTGCAACCCGACCAGTTGAAAGCCTCGCTGAAGATTGCCGAGACGCAGGCGCGCGACATCCAGATAGGCCAACCGGCCTCAATCGACACGCACAACGGCGTGATTCCCGGCCGCGTGCAACGCATCGATCCGGCGGTGCAGAACGGAACCGTCACGGTGGACGTAGAACTTACGGGGCCACTGCCGCAAGGCGCGCGACCCGACCTGAGCGTGGACGGGACGATCGATCTGGAGCGCATGACGGATGTTCTTTACGTGGGCCGGCCGGCGCTGGGCAACGAGAATTCCACTTTGAGTCTGTTCAAGATCGATCCCGACGGCAAGGGCGCCACGCGCGTACCTGTGAAGGTAGGCCGCGCATCGGTTAACAGCATTCAGGTTCTCGAAGGATTGAAAGAGGGCGACACGGTAATTCTTTCCGACATGTCGCGCTGGGACAATGTAGATCGCATCCGGCTGGAGTAAGTACTGCTTACTCCGGACATTGTGGACTACTTGCGCACGCGAGCAGGGGTTAACAGCGACCGCTGACAACTTATCACTGATAACTGACGAGGAGGAATTGCATGGCATCGAACGGCACGCTGATTGAGATTGAAGATCTAACCAAGGTTTTTTACACCGACGAAGTGGAAACACACGCGCTTTCCGGCATTCACCTGATCATTTCGCGGGGCGAGTATGTGGCGATGTCGGGTCCGTCGGGCTGCGGCAAGTCCACGCTGCTGTCAATTATGGGCCTGCTCGACACGCCCACCGGCGGTAAGTACCTGCTCAATGGCAACCCGGTCGAGAATCTGAGCTTCGGTGATCGCTCGCGCATCCGGAACCAGGAGATCGGCTTCATCTTCCAGAGCTTCAACCTTATCGGCGATCTAACTGTCGAAGAGAATGTCGAGTTACCCCTGACCTATCGCGCTGGAATGCCATCGCCTGAGCGAAAGAAGCGGGTGAAGGAAGCGCTGGAGCGGGTGAATATGGCGCACCGAATGAGGCATTATCCAGCGCAACTCTCGGGCGGTCAGCAGCAGCGCGTAGCTGTGGCTCGCGCGCTGGCCGGTTCGCCTTCGATCCTGCTAGCCGACGAGCCCACGGGCAATCTGGACTCGAAGAACGGCGAGGCAGTGATGCATTTGCTCACCGATCTGCACCGCGAAGGCTCGACGATCTGTATGGTTACTCACGATCCGCGTTTCGCCAAACACGCTCAGCGCGAGGTACATCTATTCGACGGAAAAGTGGTCTCGGAGCAGGAATTGAAGAAGCTCGAAGAGGAAGTGGAGGCTTAGCAATGTTGCTCGAGAACGCGTTGCAGGATCTGCGTTTTGCGTTGCGCCAGTTACACCGCACGCCAGGCTTTACGCTTGCGGCCGTATTCACGCTGGCTCTCGGTATCGGTGCCAATAGCACCATTGTTAGCTGGATCAGTTCCACTTTGCTCAACCCTATCCCGGGAGTAGTTTCTACCGCCAACATGGTTACCATCCAGCGGGGAGACAGGAGCGAGCATCCTTCTCCGCCGCTCTCATATCCGGACTATGTGGATTTGCGCGACAACACGAAGAGTCTTTCAGGGCTGCTTGCGTATCATGACGACTTCATGACCATAACGGGGAACGCGAAACCGGTGCGCATTTATGGAGCACTTACCTCGGCAAACTATTTCGATGTGCTCGGCGTGCGGCCCTTCCTCGGCCGAAATCTTCTTTGGTCTTCACAGAACGAACGCACGGGTACGGCCGAGGCCGTGCTCGGATATGACCTGTGGCGCACCCAATTCGACGGTGATGCGGCGATTATCGGAAAGACGATTGAGATCAATCTGCATCCATATATCATCGTGGGCGTTGCTCCGAAAGACTTTCAAGGTTGCAAAAGCGGATTACGCACCGATATCTGGATTCCGCTGGGAATGAATCGCCAAGTCTGGGGCTGGGATCCGATCGACGATCGCGGCGCATCCTTTCTCAATATCCTTGGCGTGCTGCGCCCTGGGGTCGATCGTCACGAGGCAGAGAATGAATTGAATCTGGTGATGCAACGTTTGGTCAACCAGTACCCGACTGTGCATCAGGGACAGAATCAAATTTCCACCGACCCTCTTTGGCGCTCGCCTTTTGGGGCCAACGTTTATCTTTCTGGGACGCTGCCGATTCTATTGGCTCTTGCCGCTTTGCTGTTATTGCTGGCCTGCGCCAATGTGGCGAATCTTCTGCTCGTGCGTTCCATCTCGCGGCGAAGGGAATTCGCAATTCGCGTATCCATGGGAGCGAGTCGCTGGAGATTGGTGCGGCAATTGATGATGGAGAACCTGATCGTCGCCTTGACGGGTGGCGGGCTGGCAATCCTGGGCACGCTGTGGACGGCGCGCACGCTGAGCGCCTTTCTACCTCTCACGTCTCTTCCGCTTTCGATCAACGGAATGGTTGACCGCACAGTATTGTTGGCAACAATTCTTGTTTCAATCTTCACGGCAATGGTTTCCGGCGTGGTCCCGGCGCTGCGGGCTTCAGCTATGTCTCCTATATCCGTCTTGAAAGACGAGGGGCTCAATATTTCCGGAGGACTTCATAAGTCGCGTCTTGCGTCGGGTCTCGTGATCGCGCAGGTTGCGATGTCGCTGGTCCTCATCACATGCGCCGGATTGTTCTTCCGCAGCCTCGACAAGGCACAAACAGCCGACCCAGGCTTCGATCCCAACCATGTGTTGCTCGGATCGTTAGACCTGAGCCCTATGAACTACACCAGCGCCAAGGGCATCGAATTCGACCGGCAATTGCTGGCGCGGCTGAAGGCTCTGCCTGGTGTCAAGTCGGTGACTCTGGCTGATTTTTCGCCGCTCAGCTTCACTATCCATTCCGATGGCGTACTGCCAGAAGGCTACGTTCCGCACTTGCATGAATCGATGGAAGTCGATCGGGGGCTTGTAGGGCCAAACTATCTGCAAGCGATGGGGACGCCCCTTCGAGTTGGACGCGACTTTACTGATGGTGACAATCCAAGAACGGAGCCAGTGGCGATCGTGAACCAGGCATTTGTGGACCGCTATTGGACGGGGCAAAGCGCCATCGGCAAGCGGATTGAGTGGTCCGGGCAATGGATTAAGGTCGTGGGGGTGGCGGCTAATGGCAAGTATCGGCGGCTGATTGACGAACCGTCGCCGTTGTTCCTGGTGCCTATGTCGCAGAACTACAGATTTGGGGCGATTCTCCACATCCGCACCGCTGGAGATCCGCTGGCTCTCACTTCCGCCGTCGAGCGAACAGTCGCCGATCTGAATCCCGATCTACCGCTGTTCAATGTGACTACGCTCCGCGACAACATGCGGATGGGCAGCATATTTGAGCGCATTGCGGTGGTGCTAGCGGGTTCGTTCGGCTTGCTCGCGTTGATTCTCGCCAACGTAGGTATTTTTGGGGTGGTTGCCTACACCACCAAACAGCGCACCCAGGAAATTGGCATCCGCATCGCACTGGGAGCGGGAAAGGTAGTGATCTTCCGTCAGGTGCTAGAGCAGGGACTGCGGCTCGCTCTGGCCGGTTTGGCGGTAGGCCTCATCGCTTCTCTTATTCTGACCCGCTTCCTTAGTGGCATGCTTGTCGGGGTGGACGCCACCGACCTGCTGACCCTCGCGAGCGCGGCTGTGCTGCTCTGTGTGGTCGCGCTCGCGGCATGTTATTTCCCGGCACGGCGCGCTGCGAAGATTCAACCCATGGCTGCGTTGCGTTGCCAATAGAGGAGAGCCCGGTGCGAAACACGATAGATGACTCGCTTCGCTGCTCGCAAGCATAGCGCAAAAGGGCTGGATTTACCGAACTTCGTTTTCCTTATTAGGAGATTGCGATGCAGAAACTGGTTCAGGACATTCAATATGCGCTGCGCCAGTTGCGCCAGTCGCCGGGCTTCACGTTGACCGCGGTGCTCACACTGGCACTGGGTATCGGCGCGAACACCGCCATCTTCACGCTAGTCCACGGCATCCTGCTGCGTTCGCTGTCTGTGGCCAATCCTGCGCAACTCTACCGCATCGGTGACAACGACGATTGCTGTGTGGAGGGCGGCTTTCCGGGTCGCGCCAGCGGTACTGGCGACTTCACCATCTTCTCTTTCGACCTTTACGAATATTTCAAGAACTCCGCGCTCGAGTTCGAGCAACTGGCAGCGGTGCAAGCCGGGCAATGGCAGTGGAGCGTGCGTCGCGGCAATACACTCGCGAAATCCCTTCACGGAGAATTTATCTCCGGCAATTATTTTTCAATGCTTGGCCTGGGAGCTTATGCGGGCCGTGTGCTTGCGGATAGCGACGACACACCCGCGGCAGCCCCCGCCACGGTACTCAGCTACAGGGTGTGGCAAACCGAGTTTGCCGCAGATCCATCCATCGTCGGCTCGACGATCTTCATTCAGGCCCGGCCCTTCACCGTTATCGGCATCGCTCCGCCCGGTTTTTTCGGTGACCGCATATCCGACACGCCGCCCGACTTTTGGATGCCGATTCAGACCGAACCATATGTCCGTGGCGACAGCTCAATTCTCCATCACGCCGAGTCTCACTGGCTCTATCCTCTGGGCAGAGTGCGCGCCGGAACCAATATCGGCGCTCTGCAAACCAAGCTGACCATGACGTTGCGTCGGTGGCTCTACACGCGTCCGGTGATTACTGCCAACGGTGGAGCGGCCATCATTCCCAAAATGCATGTGGTCGTCGTTCCGGGTGGCGGTGGCATCCAAAACTTGCAGCACGAGGCGGGGGAGAGCCTGAAAATGCTGATGATCCTCTCCTCGGTGGTCCTGCTGATTGCGTGCGCCAACATCGCCAACCTTCTGCTGGCGCGCGCCACCATGCGGCGAGCGGAGGTTGCAGTGCGCATGGCTCTCGGTGCAGGACGCCGCCGCGTGGTCCGCCAGATACTTACCGAATCAGGGCTTTTGAGCATCATTGGCTGTATCGCCGGATTGGCCGTTGCCTATGCCGGGTCGCACACAATTCTCGCTCTTGCATTTCCGGACGCAAAAAACCTACCTATCAACGCCAATCCATCTTTAGCAGTTCTCGGCTTTGCGTTTCTGGTCTCACTGCTCACCGGTGTTCTGTTCGCAACGGCCCCGGCGTGGCTGTCTTCCCATGCGCTACCGGCAGAAGTGCTGCGCGGCGTGAACCGTTCCACTCACGATCACTCTTCTCTTCCGCAAAAAACTCTGGTCGTTTTTCAGGCGGCGCTGTCGCTGGTGTTGCTGGCGGGTGCAATCCTGATGACCAAATCGCTTACCAACCTGGAGCACCAGAGATTTGGTATTGCCATATCCAACCGCTATGTGCTGCACTTCGATGCAGCCGGTGCTGGCTACACCATCGACCGGGTGCCTGCTCTCTATCGTCGGATTGAAGATCGTTTCTCGGCACTGCCTGGTCTGTCCAGTGTCGGCATGGCGCTCTATAGTCCGCTTGAAAGAGAGAACTGGAGCGAATGCGTTATTCCTGAGGGTCATCCCGCGCCGAAGCCGAATGACAACTGCGATTCTACATGGGATCGCGTGAGCACTCATTTCCCCGATTCTATTGGTGTGCCTATCGCCCATGGCCGCGGATTCACCGAGCAGGACTCGGCCACTTCTCCGCAGGTTGTCGTGGTCAATGAAACCTTCGTCAAGCACTTCTTTCCCAATCAGGACCCGGTAGGCCAGCACTTCGGTATCGACTTTCCGCAGTACTCGGGAGGCTCGGAAATCGTGGGCGTCTTTGCGGATTTCAAGATGAACAACCCGCACGACCCGGTGCGGCCCATCTATCTGCGTTCGTTCTCGCAACTGTTCGCGGGCTACAAAGAACCGATGATGATCTCGAACGAGGCGCAATCCATGTTCATCAACTCAATGATTCTGAACTTCAACGCGCCAAAACAGAATGTGGATGCGCTCATTCGTCACACGCTTGCCGGCATCGACCCCAATCTGACGGTCGTGGATATTCGCTCGCTCGACGCGCAGGTGGCAGACAACTTCAACGAAGAGCGACTCGTTGCGCAACTTACTAGCCTGTTCGGCGCATTGGCATTGATCCTTGCTTTGGTGGGACTCTACGGCATGATGTCGTACTTTGTTGCCCGGCGCGGAGGTGAGATCGGTATTCGGATGGCGCTGGGTGCCACGCGGACAAGCGCTGTATCAATGGTGCTGCGCGGCGCGCTCTGGCAGATTCTTATCTGCCTAGGGCTGGGCATTCCCGCCGCTCTCTTTGCCGGTCATCTGATGGCTAGTCAACTCTACGGGGTCGGCAGTTACGATCCGCTCGCCCTTGCCGGTGCAACTCTGATGCTTGGCCTCTGCGCAGCAGCGGCAGGTTTCATGCCCGCGCGCCGCGCTGCTTCCATCGAACCGATGCAGGCACTGCGCACCGAATGACTATACATCGAGGAGGAGGATGAACGCGGTGCTTCAGAACATTCGCTACGCACTTCGTCAGTTGCGCAAATCTCCGGGGTTCACGCTTACGGTGATTGTCACGCTGGCTCTTGGAATCGGCGCCAATACGGCCGTCTTCACACTCTTCGACCAGGTGTTGCTGCGCATGTTGCCCGTCGAGCAGCCAAAAGAATTGGTGCGTTTCGAGTGGACCGGCGATTTTTCCGGTAGTGCCAGTAGCTTCGGCGGCGATAAGACGAACTACTTCTCCTATCCCATGTACAAGGACCTACGCGACCATAACCAGGTCTTTCAAGGGATACTGGCTGCCGATATCACCGGCGTTGGAGTTTCTTGGCATAACCAGGCCGAACATGAGGACGCTGAAGTCGTGTCCGGTAATTACTTCCAGCTTTTGGGACTCAAGCCTGCAGTGGGCCGGCTCTTCACACAACAGGACGATACGGCCAAGAACGCCAATCCGGTAGCAGTGCTCAGCTATGGTTACTGGAGGACTCGCTTCGCTGCATCGCGTGACGTAATTGAGCAGACAGTGCTCATCAACGGCCATTCGTTCACCATTCTCGGCGTGGCACCTCAGAACTTCGACTCTGCCATCGGCGGCTACAGACCCGGTGTCTTCTTGCCCCTCAGCATGGAGGGGATTGCTATTCCCTGGAGGGCCCCTCTCGACGACCTGAACAACCATAAGGCTATCTGGCTCACTCTGGTTGCGCGGCTAAAGCCTGACGTGCCCATGTTGCAAGCAGAGGCGAGCCTCGGACCACTGTGGTACTCGCTCCGGGCGCGTGAATTGTCTTTGTATAAGTCGAAGTCAGAGCGATTCAAGAAGAACTTTCTCGACAATTCGCGCCTCAAGGTTGTGGACGATTCAAAGGGATTCTCTCCTAACCGTATGGATTTGGAGACGCCCCTTATCATCCTTATGAGCATGGCAGGCCTGCTGGTAGTAATGTGCGCCATCAATGTGACCACGCTCTTGCTCTTGCGCGCGGCCGGCCGAGCGCGTGAGATATCGATGCGCTATGCACTGGGCGCAAAGCACAGCCGCATCGTCGCACAGTTGCTCGTCGAAGGCGGGCTGCTCGGCATCGCTGGGGCCGCGACGAGCCTTGCGCTCGCGCCCGTGGTTGCAAACACTCTGGTCCGCCTGATGACCCGAGCCGACCCCGGAAGCGAACCCTATTCCTCGTCCATCGACATACGCGTTTTGCTCTTCACACTTGGGCTTTCTCTGCTAGCGACGTTGCTGTTCAGCATCGCGCCGGTACTTCACTTCCTGCGCCCCGACTTGGCCCATGCGCTACGCCAGAATGCCGGCACAGCGTCGAGAGGTTCGCAGCAATTCCGCAAGCTGGCTGTGGGTGCGCAGATTGCACTCAGCGTAGTATTGCTGGGCGGTGCGGGTTTGTTCGTGCGCACGCTCGACAACCTCCGCCAGCAGTCCGTCGGCTTCGAAATCAGCCATCTCGCCACCTTCTCGCTCGATCCCACTATCTCGGGCTATGGAGAAGATCGGGCCGCGCAAATTGTAACCAACACACTTGAAGCGCTGCACCGAATTCCCGGCGTCGCTCATGCCTCTGCCACCAGCGATCCGGAACTCAGCGGAGATTCCAACGGCTCGAACTTCACCGTACAAGGCTACAAGCCGGCCGAGGATGAAGACATGGTTTTTGAAGAGCCGTGGATCGCGCCCGGCTACTTTGCCACATTGCGCCAGCCACTTCTCTCCGGTCGCGAATTTACCCTCTCGGACGCGCCAGGGCAGCCCACGGTCGCTATTGTCAGTCTAGCCTTCGCCAAGCGATTCTACGGTTCGGCGCAAAATGCGCTGGGGCATTCTCTAGCTGAAGGCGGAGGCGAAGACGTCAAGCTCGACACTACTATTGTCGGCGTGGTTGGCGACATCAAACACGTCGATCTGCGCACGGTGTCCCGGCCAGCCGTCTACCGCCCTTACCTTCAGCAGCCTCATCCTGGAGGAGTACAGGTCTATGTGCGCAGCGCGCAGATGCCGGAGAGCGTCGAAGCTGCGATCCGTCAAGCCGTCCATGCGCTCGATCCTGCGCTCGTCGTCGATGGCCTGCGTACCATGGAAGCGGAAGTAGACCGCCGCGCCGCGGACGAGCGCGCGTTGGCTTTTCTCGCTATCGGATTTTCGGCGTTGGCTATGGTAATGACTGCCGTGGGACTCTATGGAGTTCTGGCTTATTCCATCGAGCAGAGGACACGCGAGATTGGCGTGCGACTGGCTCTGGGCGCGCCACGCTCGGGCGTGATCGTTCTGGTGGTGCGGGAGATGACCATCATCGCGGTCATTGCGACGGCGGTCGCCCTGCCGTCCATCATTGCGCTGGCGCGGCTCTTTCGCAGCCAGCTCTATGGCGTGGCCACATTCGATCCGCTCACCCTTACCGGCGCGGCGATTCTGACCGCGTTGATGGTCGCGCTGGCCGCAGCCGTGCCTGCACGTCGCGCCGCGGCTGTCGAACCGATGCAGGCGCTGAGAACCGAATAAATGAAACTGAGTAACCTGGCTTTGAGATCGGAGTAACACCATGATTGAGTTGAAGAACGTCGAACGCAGTTACAAAACTGGACCCATGGAAACCTGGGTGCTGCGCCGCATCGGACTTACCATTCGCGAAGGTGAGTTTATCACTGTGATGGGCCCTTCGGGCGCGGGAAAGTCATCGCTTCTAAATGTGCTGGCGCTGCTGGATGACAGCTGGCTCGGCGAGTACTGGTTCGACGAAACGCCGGTGCACAAGCTGAACCGCAAACAGCGCGCCGACCTGGCTCGCCAGCGCATTGGCATGGTCTTCCAGAGTTATCATCTGCTCGACGATCTTACGGTAGCCGAGAATATTGACCTCCCACTTTCCTACAAGAACTTACCCGCCAAAGAGAGGCAAGGGATGGTAGCCGACATACTCGACCGCTTCCAGATTGTCGCCAAGAAGGACCTGTTCCCTTCGCAGCTTTCCGGCGGGCAGCAACAACTGGTGGGCGTAGCGCGCGCCGTCGTCCATGCCCCCGCGCTGCTGCTGGCTGACGAACCCACGGGTAACTTGCACTCCATTCAGGCACGCGAAATCATGAATCTATTTTGCGAACTTAACCGCGCCGGCACGACCATCGTGCAAGTGACGCATTCGGATGAAAATGCTCGCTACGGCCAGCGCATCCTAGAGTTACGCGACGGCTGGATGACACGCGATGAAGCCTTGCATGCAGCAGCCACGGAGGTCGGCACCAAGTGAAATTATTAAGGACACATTCATTGAAGCGCATACAGTCTTTGGCCGCGATTCTTCTGCTGCATGTGAATCTGGCCCTGGCCGCTGAACCCATGGCCACAACGGCTTCTGTTCAGACACCTGCGCCGGCACTCACGTCAGCACAGGCTGCGCCTGCGCAGGTTCCCTTTGATCAACTGCTGCGCCCTGCGCGTAATCCCATCGACCCCTATCGCGGCAAGACCGTGCCTCCGCCCAGCCTGGCGAATTCCGTGCGCCTACGCTCTCTGGTGCGCGACGGCAAAATCTACCTCTCGCTCCATAACGCGATTGATCTGGCTCTCGAAAACAACCTTGACCTTGTTATTGCGCGCTATAACATGCCCATCGCGCAAATGGATATCTTGCGCACCCAGGCTGGCGGTCAAGTGCGCGGGGTCAATACCGGTGTCGTGTCTGGTACGCCGGGAGGCGGCGCGGGAGGTGCGGGCGCTGGAGGCGGCGCCGGAGGCACAACCGGAGGTGCGGGCGGCGCGGGTGCAGGCGCTTCTGGCATTGTGTCCTCCACGCTGGGAACCGGCACCCCGGTTTCCAGTTACGATCCCATGATCACCGCACAGGGGGACGTGGATCACACGGCGCAGCAGCTCTCCAACTTTCAGCTCGAGGGCGTGAATGTCTACAAGGTTAATAGCGTTTCCGGTTTGGTGAGTTATAGCCAAGCTTTCGCCACGGGCGGTAACATTGAGGTAAACTGGAGCAACAATCGGCAAACCTCGAATGGCGCCTACGATTTCTTTAGCCCACAATTGAACTCGAAGATTCAGGCAATCGTATCGCAACCGTTGCTGGCGGGATTCGGGCCGGGAACCAATCTACGCTTTCTCCGCATTGCCCGCACTAATCAGAAGATATCCGACATCGCATTCAAAGCCCAGGTAATTGCAACGGTGACCCAGATTTGCGATCTATATTGGGACTTGGTGAGCGCCTATGATGATGAGCAGGTAGGCGAGCGCTCGGTGACCTTTGCCACTGAGGTACTGAATACCAGCCGAAAGCAGCTTGAGTTACAGGCGATTCCTGAGATGGATGTGTTGAAGGCGGAGGGCGAGTTAGCGGTTCGCGAACAGGACCTAACCGTCGCTCGTACCGACCTTGAGCTTCAGGAACTGTACATGAAAAACGCCGTCACCCGAAACCTTGACGATCCAGTCCTTGAGGAGATGCCTGTGGTGCCAACCGACCGTATTGGCACCACCACAGCAGAGCCTCCAGAGCCCATTCAGCAGATGATCGAACAGGCTCTCAAGAACCGGACTGAGCTCGCCGAGTCGGGACTCGATCTGCAAAATCGTGAGCTGAGCCGCAAAACAGCGCGTAACGCCTTGCTACCCTCGCTGAGCGTATACGGACTTTACTCCGGGACTGGAGTCGCCGGTGAAAAGAGCACCAACTATACTCTCACGGGAGTAACATCTATGTTGCCATCAAGCTATGGAGGCGCATTGCAAAGCGCATTAGACAATGTCGCGCCAGAGTATCAGGTTGGTCTCCAATTGAGCGTTCCGCTGCGTAACCGTATCGCCAAGGCCGACCAATACCGCACGGAACTCGAATATCGCCAGTCGCAGGTGTACGCTGAGGAGTTGAAAAAACGCATTCACATCGAGGTGCGTAACGCGCAATATGCTTTGGAACAGGGGAGCAGCCGCGTAGATGCGGCCCGCAAAGCGCGCGATCTTGCGCAGAAAACGCTGGACATCATGCAGAAAGAACAGAAACTGGGCGCGGGATCGAATCAGCAGACGTTGGCGGCCGAGCACGATTTGGCCTTGGCCGAATCGGCGCTGGTAACGGCCGAAACCGCTTACGAGAAGGCGCGCATCGAAGTGCGGCGCGCTACGGGCAGTATCCTCGAAGAATACGGTATCTCGATCGCCGACGCCAAAGCCGGCACAGTGGAGGCGGACCATCTCCAGTAAGCAAGAGCCAATCCGGATTCTAGTCGCCGACGATCAGCCGCACATCCTCGAAGCCGTCGAACTGTTGCTTCGACCACAAGGCATCGACGTGGACTGTGTTCGCTCGCCCCGGTTGCTGCTGGAGGCGCTGGGCCACAACGACTACGACGTGCTGCTTATCGACCTCAACTACACACGCGACACTACTTCCGGCCAGGAGGGGCTCGATCTGCTCGCCCGCATCCAGGAGTTCGACGCACGCCTGCCGGTGATCGTGATGACCGCCTGGGGTAACATCGATCTGGCCGTCGAGAGCATCAAGCGGGGTGCCCGCGATTTTCTTCAGAAGCCATGGGAGAACGAGCGGCTCATCTCGTTAGTGCGTGTTCACGCCGAGTTACGTCAGGCTCTGCGCCGCGCACGCCAGCTTGAACTCGAAAACCGCTTACTCCGCGCCGAAGGCATGCCGGAGTTTGTGGCCGGCGCGCTTTCCATGCAGCCGGTGCTGGAGTTGATAGCGCAGGTCGGGCCTTCTGAAGCTAACGTTCTGATCACCGGCGAGCATGGGACAGGAAAAGAAATTGTGGCCCGCCTGCTGCATGCTGCTTCGCCCCGCGCTCGCATGTCGCTGGTGGCCGTCAACGCCGGCGGGCTGCCCGAGGGCACCTTTGAAAGCGAGATATTCGGCCACGTCAAGGGCGCCTTTACCGACGCCCGCACCGATCGCATCGGACGGTTCGAGTTGGCCAACGGCGGAACACTTTTTTTGGACGAGATTGCCAACGTTCCTATGCGCCAACAGGCCAAGCTGCTGCGCGTTTTGGAAACCGGTGAACTGGAACGCGTGGGCTCGTCGCAAACTCGGCGCGTTGATGTGCGCATACTCTCCGCCACCAATGCCCAACTAAACGAAGAGGCCAAAGCTGGCAACTTCCGCGAGGACCTGCTCTTTCGCATCAACACGGTCGAGATTCACCTGCCCGCACTGCGCGACCGGCGCGAGGATATTGCGTTGTTGGCC
Source organism: Occallatibacter sp. (assembly GCA_049518535.1). Lineage (GTDB taxonomy): Bacteria > Acidobacteriota > Terriglobia > Terriglobales > Acidobacteriaceae > Telmatobacter. Next base: position 38,906 of record JBEKRS010000048.1, read on the forward strand.
CAGCATTTTTTGGGTCGCAACAGCGCTCGCTATCGAAAGCAGGTCAAAGGTTTTTCGCCGGAAGCCATGCAGCAGATGATGCAGTATGCGTGGCCGGGAAACGTACGCGAGTTGGAGCACACGGTGGAGCGCGCCGTGCTGCTCAGCCGCGGCGAAGAGATCGAACCGGCCAACCTTGCCATCGCCGCCGCGCGCTCCTCCGCCACACCGTTTGAAAACATGAGCATCGACGAGGTCGAGGCGCTGCTCATCCGCAAGGTATTGCGCCGCTGCGATAGCAACATCTCGCAGGCCGCCGAGGCTCTCGGGCTTAGCCGCGCAGCACTTTATCGCCGCATTGAAAAATATGGGCTATGAAAGAAGCAAGCGCCGTCGCCGCCACTCGGCCGTCGGCCGGGCATGGCTCTTCAGCTTCTTGTTGTCGCTGCCGGCGCTGATCTTCGCCGGCTTTCTTTTTTACCGGCAACAAGTCTCGCTGGCGCTGGCTCTTCTACTCAGCGGCTGCCTGTTGCTCTACCTCGCGCTGGTGGCTGCCGCGCTGATCGACGGTATCGTCCGCCCCTTGCAGACGCTTTCAAATGTAGTCGCGTCGTTGCGAGAGGGAGATTATTCTTTTCGCGCGCGCGGAGCGGGATCTCAAGATGCACTTGGCGAACTGGCCGCCGAAGTCAATGCCCTCGCCGACTTGCTGCAAAAGCAAAGAGTCCGATCGCTGGAAGCCACGGCTCTTCTTGCGCGCATCCTCGAAGTAATGCACGCGCCGCTGTTTGCGTTTGACCGCGATGATCGGTTGCAACTGGCGAACGATGCCGGAATGCAATTGCTGGGGCAACCTCATGCGCGCTGCTTTGGCCGTAGCGCGCGCGAACTGGGCCTTGATGATCTGCTTGGCGCCCCCGACCAGACCATCCATTCTTTCAATGCCAATCAAAAGTCTCCCGCGAGTCCATCGCGCTGGCTGCTACGCAAGGCTGCCTTCCGCCAGGATGGCGCGCCGCACACGCTGCTGCTGTTAGCCGATGTAAGTCTCCCGCTCCAGGAAGAGGAACAGACGGCCTGGAAGCGGCTGATTCGTGTTCTCGGCCATGAACTATCGAACTCTCTAGCTCCCATCAAGTCCATTGCTGGAAGCTTGCTGGCGCGAACAAAAGAAATAGAAGGAGACGGCGCAATCGTGCAGGATTTTCACCGCGGCCTGGGCGTGATCGAGAGTCGCGCCGACGCGTTGCATCGCTTTGTACAGTCGTACCGCCGGCTGGCCCAGTTGCCTCCACCGGATTTCAAGCCTGTCGTGCTGGAGTCACTATTAGACCGCGTGGCACTGCTGGAACAGCGGCTTCCGGTTCAGATTTATCCCGACTCTCCGGTCGTTCTGTACGCCGACCCCGATCAGTTGGAGCAGATGTTCATCAACCTGTTAGCCAACGCCGTGGATGCATCGCTGGCCAATGGAGCGCAGCCGGTGCAGGTAAGCTGGAGGCTGATCGGCTCGTTCGCATCGGTCACCATTGAAGACCGCGGCCTGGGCATTGCCAACACAGAAAATCTTTTTGTACCGTTCTATACCACCAAGCCGGCGGGCAGTGGCGTGGGCTTGGCGCTAGCCCAGCAGATCGCTCGCGCCCACGGCGGCGAGATTCAACTTGTCAACCGCGACGACGGCGAGGGCGCGCGCGCGATTGTCCGCTTGCCGATATTGCAGTAGCGTTGGCAGCGAGCTGAGCGAGAAGGCTATTTGCTCGCTGTCTCGGCGAGCCCTTGCGGTGGATTGACCTCGGCGTTGAGGAAGTCAGCCAGATCATCGATGTCCTGTTTAGTGCCGGACATGGGCGGCATAAAGCGGCGGTAGGGCGAGTCGGGTTTGTAGTCGTGGAGCATAATGATGAAGCTGGCAATGTTAGTGCGGTCGCGACCGGCTAGCAGGTTTTTCAGTGGGCGATACCCGTCAAGCGTATGGCAGGAACCGCACTCACCGCGGAAGATAGCTTCGCCTCTCGAATAACTCGAATTTGAGTTATTCCAGACCCAGTTAGAGTGGGCGAGATAACCTTCCTGATTGATGCGGTTGACATAAGGGACGCGGACGCCATTCGAATACATCCAGCGACCGATGACATAGGGCTTGCGCAGCATCTCGCGGGAGTATTCGCCCGCGCCAGTGGCGACAAGCGCCAAAAGTAATACGGCTATCGCGTGCGAGAGGTTGAAGTCCAGCGGATTGCGATAGGCCAGGAAGTAGGCGACACCAACGATGGTGGCCGAGGTGACGATGATGACTAGCGCCATACGCGTTACCGCAGAAAAGGTACCGGTATTGATAGTGTCGATGCCTAACTGAAGCAATGCCTGCTGCGACGCCGGAACCATCATGTAATACCAGATCATCAGAAAGGGCATGGCTACGAAGGAAGGTACCAGCCACCTGACACTCCACTTAACCATGGTAGTTTTGAGTGCGGGCTGCTTGTCGCCGTCAATGCGGCTGGCGGTGATAAGCGCCCAGATGCCGGCCAGCGAGCAGCAAACGCAGGTACGCAAAAAGAGGCTCGGCCAGTAAGTGGGATTGAAGAAGGCATACCAGAACTTACTGGCCTCATAGCCGGTGCCGGCGACGTCGAGCCAGGTTTGGCCGGGGGTGAGCATGAAGGTCAGAATGCCGTTGATGATGATGAGGGTGAAAGCCGACGCGCCAGCATAGACCCAGCCAACGGTAAGGTGCAATTTAGGGTCGATGCGATCCCATGTGGAGTAGTAGACCGCTATGGTGGTCAGCTCGACCATGAAGAAGACCCACTCCATGGCCCAGCCAAAGACAAAGTTATGAATTAGGGTGCTGGTGGCCTCGGGATGAGTAAGTCCGATGGCGAACCAGATGCCCACGCCCGAGACGGTGCCGAATACGGCGGTGAGGACGAGGAAAAACTTGGAGTGGCTGGCCAACTGAGCGAGCCACTCGGTGCGGAGTTGACCTCGTGGCATGCGCAAGGCCTTGCGCTCGGCCATTGGCAGATAAAGGCCGCCACCCACGGCGAACTGCGAGATCATGACATGGAAGATGGCGATGATGCCAATCACCCAGCCCGAGCCGAGAATTGGAATGTTCCAGAATGGATAATTCATCGTTGCTCTCCCTTTACCGGATGGTCCAATAGCCGATGACGGTGGTGGCCAGCAGCGCGAAGACTGCCAGAAGGCCGAAGTAGTGTGCGGCGCGGGCACGCTGGCCGGAGTCCTTCTTTGTGTCGTAGAAAGGAATCAGAACCCAGAGCACGATGCCGAGAGTGAACAGCATAATACCGGCTATCTCGCCGGGCTCGCCTTGCAGCCACTTGACCATGCCCAACAGTTTGAGCATCTCGAAGGGACTCATGAAATACCACTCGGGATGAATGCCGAGCGGTGCGGGTGCGAGCGCGTCATATTGTTTTCCGAGCGACCAGGGAAAGACCGAAGCCAATAGCGCAAGAACATTGAGCGAGATAAGCCACATGGCCAAATCCTTGCGCAGGAAGTTAGGCATGAATGGCATGCTCTTGCGCTGCTCCGGCGGCAGGGCTTCAACAGACGGAGGCGCAGCGTTGCCGTGGCGCTGGACTAACCACAGATGAAAGCCGAGCAGCGGGAGGAAGATGGCTGGCAGCACAACGACGTGCAGAGCGAAGAATCGCTGTACTGTGAACTCGCTGACATCTATCCCTCCGCGCAGCATGTTGGCGATTGCTTCACCGGCAAATGGAATCGCCGCCGGAATCTGCAAACCGACCTTGGTGGCAAAGTAACTGAGTTCGTCCATCGGCAGAAGATACCCGGAGAAACCGAAAACCGAAGCAATGCCGAGCAGCGCCATGCCGCTGAGCCAGCCGAACTCTCTCGGTTTGCGATAAGCCTTCATGAAGTAGACCGAGAACATATGCACCAAGATGGAGAAGATCATCAAGCTGGCGGACCAGGCGTGCGCCGAGCGGATAAGCCAGCCGAAGTGCATGATGAAGGTGATTTGGCGAACTGACTCATAGGCTTCGGCACCGGGCCGGTAATAGACCAAGAGCAGCACGCCGGTGAAGCACTGGACGAGGAAAAGGAAAAGCGAGATGCCGCCCCAGTAGTACCAGAATGATTGGGAGTGTACCGGGACGGTCTTGTGGCGCGCAAAGGCGGCCAGTTCAGTAAGGCCCAGCCGCTCATCGATCCAGTTATAGATGGTTTTCGAACTCATGCCCCTGGTCCTTTTTTGTGTTACATGCGTTGCGCTATGTGCGCGAGACATTCACGCTGGTTTCGTTGACGGTCACTTTGAACAGCTTGAGCGGCTTAGGCGGCGGGCCGCTGACGGTAGTGCCGGTGTAAGGGTTATAGACGCCGCCGTGGCATGCACAGTGGATGCGGTCGGCCTGCGGCTCATATTGCACCGTGCAGCCGAGGTGTGTGCAGACAGCGGTCATCGCGATCCATTGCCCCTTTTCATGGTGGATCAACAAGGCCGGCGACGCGCCGAACTTGAACATCAGGACCGAACCGGGGGGCAGCTTCTGCGCGTCTTTGAGAGTCACTTCAGTGACGGCTGTGGCCTCCATGGCCATCTCCTGCGGCGAGGCTAAATAACGGTAGATTGGATACGCCAGCGCTGCGGTATAGGCCAGGCCGGCGGCTCCGGCAGCAACCAGAAAGGCGCGGCGGGTGTTCTTTTCGCCGGGCTCCTCTGCGATAGCTTCGAGATGAATTTGCTCGGTCATAACAATCTCTTCGCGGGAGTTAGACCGCGCCCTCCATAACTTTGCGTGCGCGCGCAACCACAGAGATGAGCCAGCCTATGACGCCCAGCCCGGCGACAAAGAGCGCCAGGAACAGGCCTACGACCCACCAGTTAGTTTCCACGGCGCGATCCCAAACGTTGTAACCATTGGCTAGCAGGGTGAGATCGCGGACTCCGTCGCGGTAAACGGTGAAGGCGATCTCGATGAGGACGACGAGCAGCACACCCGTCCAACTAAACAAGCCGAGCAGGCCGGAGGAGAGCTTGCCGAATCCGGCGACGGCGGCGACCAGAACGGCGAACACAACCAGCGCCAGCCATCCGTAACCGGCAAAGCCCGCGAACTTATAGAGCGTATCGATGCGCAAGCCGGCCTTAACGATCTCCGGCTGCACGTTGGCGGCCCACAACCCGGCCGCGAGATACACGACGCCGAAGGCCGCGGCCAACTTGCCGCCGAGGCCGGCGACGAAACGCTTCTCGTCCGCCGTGAAGGTCGAGCGGCCAGCCAGATACACCAGCCACAATCCGCCGATGAACAAGCCGCCAGCCATCATCAGCAGCCAGCGTGGTGTTAGCGTGGGGTCGTACGGCGGGAGGTAAGCGCCCATGGCCGAGGCGGAGTACATATCGCGCCAGACCTCGGGACGAAGCATGAGCGTCATGTTGGTCGAGAGCAAGCGGGCGATGAAGCCTGCGAGCAGCCATGCAGAAAGCCCGACCCACCAGGCCGATTTATCGGCCTCAAGACGCGCGGTAAAGCGGTAGAGCAGCCAGTAAGTCAGCGTGAGAATGGCGATGATCGAGATCCAATAGACGCCGATCAGCACGCTGCTGGTGTAAAGCGCGCGGCCATAGAGCACCTGGGCGAACAAGAGCGGTGGCACGGCTAGGTTGATCACGTAGGTCATCACTACGGTGAGCCGGCGGGCCAGCGCACGCGCGGTGACTATGGCGGCCGGCGAGCTGCGGAAGAGACTGAGCACAACGGCGAGCAGCAGTCCGCCGAGCAGCATCTCGACGGCGACAAAGTGCAGTGCCAGCGTGACGATATGCAAGAGTTTCAACAGCCATATCGGCGCCGGCAAAGGAATTGGATCGACAGCGGGAAATGATTGCATAGCGCTCTTTGAGACCCCCAAGGTCGCCTTTCAGGCTAACACGGTCCAAAATGCCGTATGTGATGGCAATCACAATACAAAAAGAATGGGCGACGCTGCTTGCGGGAGAGGACAATCGCATGAACTTTATATAATTCCACCACAGTTTCACAGGTCCACAGTTGGTGGAATTGTGTGTGCAATTCTTTTTATTTTGAACAAGTTATATAGCAGCCAGGAAATTATCTGCAAGATTTCAAAAATATAAATAGGGAGGGAGGGGGGTGCCTCTTCCCCGGACGCAGCATTCCGATCCGACCAGGACGCGAGGTCGACCCAATTTGAGGGTAACTGAACGGCAGGGAATGATCTGCAAGATGCATTTCACGGGGTTTTCCTGACGTGTGAGAAGGTTTACGGACACATATGAGGAAGTTTCTAAGTTAATAGTTCCAGAAAGGCACAATTTCTGTTCTTTCCTATTACGGTTTTGTGAAACTTACTTCCTGCGCGATTGTAGTTCCGACAATTATCTCCAATGCTAGTCTGCCGATAACAAAGATGAATTAACGCCGAAGAATTCCTGGGCTTTTTGTTGTCACGTTCGCTGGAGCAGCGATGTA
>JBEKRS010000049.1:0-43809 GCA_049518535.1 Occallatibacter sp.
GAGGCCAAAGCCCCAGTTTCCCAAATCTCAGTTCAAGTCGGTAACACCCCTAAAAGCCGCTTTCTCATTGCTACACAATACGTTGCCCCATGCCATCTGCAAAATTGCCGGACAGCAGTGAGTTATACGCGTTTATTTAAGCTCCATTGGTCGAGAACCGCGCTTGCGATTTCTGGTTGATAAAGAAAGCTCTCCCGCTGGACGCTGAGAACAGAAAGCCTGCCTGTGCTACCGGAGGTCGGGGCGCAGTTCGCAAAGTAGGAGTTAGCAAGCCACCAAGGCGAGAGGAGCCGAGTGTGATAGTTGAAATTCACATATTTTTCATAGATGCGAAACCGACCTCAGAACATTCGATTGCTAGTATCCGCCATGGAGGTAATATGAGAATCTTCCCCCTGTTTCTTTCGTCCTTGGCCGTCTTTTCAGCGGTCAATGTTATGGCTCAGAATAGCGATGCGGACTGGCAGCACAGCCAAGTCCGCCACGTCCTGCTGATCAGTGTGGACGGGTTGCACGCCGTTGATTTTCTGAACTGTTCGCACGGCATCGCCAGCGTTAACGATGGTGCTCCATATTGCCCCAATCTCGCCGCTCTCGGCACCGCTGGCGTAAACTACGTGGCAGCCAGCACCTCCAAGCCATCCGACTCCTTCCCAGGTCTGATGACAATTGTGACCGGCGCCACGCCACGCACCATGGGCGTCTACTACGATGTTGCCTATGACCGCACACTCTCGCCGCCCATCAACACTACCGGCAACGGTAATGCCGGCGGAACCTGCACGCCGGGCGTGATCACTGGTTACACGACCGAGTATGAAGAAGGCATCGACATCGATCAGACCAAGCTCAACGGAGGCGCTCCCGGCGCCGGCCTCACCGATGGCGGCATTGCTTCGATCGATGTGACCAAGCTCGACCGCAATCCCAAAGCCGGCTGCGCGACCGTCTATCCATGGAACTTTGTCCGCACGAACACGATCTTCGGCGTGATCCATGCCGCTGGCGGCTATACAGCCTGGTCCGATAAGCACCCGGCCTATTCTTCCGTGGCCGGCCCCGGTGGCGGCTCATTGGACGATTACTATTCGCCGGAGATTAACTCCAATGTTATCGCTCTGCCCGGAGTTACGACCGCATCTGGTATCAGTTGTTCTAGCATCCCTGACCCAACATCCGATCTTACCGCCTGGACGAATAGCTTCCAGAACATACAGTGCTATGACACTCTCAAAGTAAACGCCATCCTCAATGAGATCGGCGGCAAGAATCATGACGGCCAACCAGCCCGAACTCCAACTATCTTCGGAATGAACTTCCAGGCGGTCAGCGTTGGCCAGAAACTGATTGAGGCCAACGTCGCCACCGGCGGATATATGGACGCAGCCGGAACACCGACTCCGTCGCTCCTGAGTGAGATCCAGTTCGTCGACGACGCGATTGGTCAGATGGTCAGCAAAATCAAAGAGCGCGGTCTCTATGAGTCTACGATGATCGTCATCACAGCCAAGCACGGCCAGTCGCCCATTGATCCAAACCGCTACTTCCCTATTCCCGGGCACAGTGGCACGAACGGCCAATCCCCCGCAACCCTCATTGCTAGCCTCCTGCCGTTTTCTGAATCACCCCTCAACCCCACAGGCGTCGGGTCGACTGAAGACGATGTTTCGCTACTTTGGCTAGCTAACTCCGCCAATACTCAGACGGCCGTCAACACTCTCGAAACTAACGTCGCTCAGGCTGGTATCGGTCAGATCTACTATGGCCCAACCCTGGCCCTGAACTATAACTCGCCAGGTCTACCCCCCAACGGCGATCCTCGCACGCCCGATATCATCGTCGCGCCCAACGTTGGCGTCACTTACACCGGCAGCAAAACCAAGCTCGCCGAACATGGCGGCTTCTCGCATGACGACACCAATGTTATCCTGCTGCTTTCCAACCCAGCATTCGCGCCCCGCACGGTCTATTCGGGCGTCGGGATTAATCAGGTTGCGCCAACTATCCTTAGCGCCCTCGGCCTGAACCCAAATAGCCTCGACGGCGTGCGCCTCGAGGGTACATCTGTACTGCCAGAAGTAAATCTGAATTTCAGCCGCTGATCGTAAAAAGGCTCGGACGTCTTAGAAAGACGTCCGAGCCTACGAATCGCTATCCTAATCTACTTCTTGAAGAAAAGGCTCTCGTTAGTTGAGTTACTTCTAGCCCATAAAACCTAGATACGGGCTAGAGCCGAAGTTCGCAAAATTTGGAAAGACCTCCCTAACTTGACTATCAGAGAGTCCAAACCAGCGAGCCAGTGTTCCCGCGTATTGGTCTACCGCCGTGGTGGGAACCAGCCGGCCCGCACCTAGATCGTTGGCCTGATTCACGCCGACCACCGGATATTGACCGTACATATCCTGGCCTTGAACTGCGCCGCCTACAACGAAGTGATGACTTCCCCAGCCATGGTCAGTGCCGCTGCTGTTGCTTGTCAGGGTCCGGCCAAAGTCGGAGGCTGTGAAGGAGGTAACCTGGTTGCCCAGGCCGGCCGTAGTCATCAATCCGTCGAAGTACTCGAACGCCGCGCCAAGCTGCGTAAGTAACTGCGCATGTTGTATGGCTTGATTGGTATGAGTATCGAAGCTGCCGAGCTGCACGTAAAAAATTTGTCTGCTCACACCCAAGCCGCTTCTTCCGCCAATGATCCTGGCCACGGTCTGAAACGAAGTGGCGAGCGGGTTGTCAATAAGTTTATTGGTCATCGGATCGAGATATTGCGGAGGGTCGGGCACGCCACCCGCGCCAGCCGGGAGCATGGACGATAGCAGAAGCGCCCGCGCCTCGTTGAAGCGGGTGATAACTACTTCGTACTCCTTGGCAAAAAGGTTGGTCTCACTGGCGGTAAGAATCGACGCGAGCGGGTTGTTTGCCGCCGAGAGCGCAAAGGGAGGCTGAGACAACCCGCCGATGGGTACTGGACCAGCCGGAGTTACATTTATTTGAAACGATTTTTCACCGGAAAGAAACAGAGCGATGCCGGAAGTCGAGATACACGTAAATACGGGGTTCGTATTCATGTTCATGCTCTCGATCACATCCGCAACCCCGCCCCCCCAACCGACGTGTTCCAAGCTGCCGCCATTGGAGGCAATGGACTGCCACGCTGCTGTCTGATCAAAGTGGGAAAACAGTGAGGCCGGCAGTGAAACGGAATTGGCGTTGACCTGGGCCTTGGTGGCGGGAACAACCAATGTGCCGGTATTGGCTACAATCGCCGCGCGGCCAGCGTTGAATAGGCTCTGCACCCCGGTGAGAGCGGGATTGAGCGCAAAGGTGCGGCCGGCTTGCGGAGTCTTCAAAGCAATGGGCAGCAATTCGCTTTGAGGATATGCAAGCCCCGGTGCTCCCGACCGTGCCTGTGTAAATGCAGCGAACGAGTCTGGGTCTGTGGCGATCACTGTTCCGTGACCATCGTTGCCGCCCTGCAAAAACACGCAGACCAGCGCCTTGTAATCGGACGCGCCGCTTCCCTGGGCCATTGCAGCCAAAGTGTTGAGTTCCAGAAGAAATGGACTAACGGACAGGCCTGCCATCGAGGCCATTGAAGCCGTTCTGAGAAAATGCCGGCGGGACTGCTCGAATTTGTTCATCAAGGGCTCCCTAAAATTGCGCGCAAAAGGCTGGCGATGCCATCGTCAGATAAATTGCCGCTTCAACACGGTTCGCCAGCGCGGCATTGATTGCGTTTTGATCGCCGGTGGGTATCGGAATCGAACTCACCGCATTCAGAATCTGGCTATAAAGTGTGCTGTCCATTTCGCCCGCCATCAGCAGCAGATTGATGCGGTCCACTAATGCAGTGGGCGTAGACGCCGCGGCCAGGTTCATTTCGGTTCCATAGCTTGAGAACAGGTCGGGGCCCACAGTTGCGCTGCTGCCGATCGAGTCCTGCATGTAATTCAAGTAGCCGACAACTGTGCTGATATCCGTCATCTCCATCTCCGGCGCCACAAGGCCAGCAGCCTCGATGCTTGTGCCGGGAGGAACATACCCTGGAGCAAACCAATTGAAGACCGTGGGAGAACGCAGCCACATCTCGCCCAGTCCATAGATCGGATCCTCCGTGCTGCCCAAGTCGTAAGAACCGGTGCGCGATTGGGCCGTGAACGCCCGCGCCCATTCCGTGTAGCGAAGCAACGCCTCCCGCACCTTTCCATATTGCGGATTGCTGAAGTCTGTGGCGGAATCGCGTGCCTCCGTGTCTGTGAGGATCGCGGTGATAACCGCTTTCAAGTCTCCACGCACCCCGGAGCCATTGTCTTTGAAAACGGCAGCAACCCGGCTGATATATGCGGGACTTGGATTGCTGGTGACCAAGTGCTGGATCATCTGTTTCGAAAAGAACGCTGGCAGGTTCGGATGATTGAACAGCGTGTCGAGAGCAATCTTGAGATCGCCATTGGGATCCGGACTTGCCTGAGTTGGAATGGTGACTCCGAGAAAGTCCTTTTCGTCCGTCGAATGGTGATCCGGGTAACTCTGCATGGGCAGAATCTCTTCCCCTTTTCCAGGACCGACATACAAACAGCAATTGGACCAACCATCGTCGCTACTATCGCCCGGTATACTCCAACTGAAACCAGTGAAGACCTTTGCCAACCCCATCACGTCGAGATTCGAGTAGGTTGGAATTGGATTTCCCGTTGCATCTAGCTTTTGAGAGCCATCGTCATTCAAATCGTAGAGACCAACGGTGAAGAGCTGCATCACCTCGCGCGCGTAATTCTCGTCGGGGTCGGTGGTGGCGTTACCCTTATCGTTGCCGAGCATGGAGAGAAACAAGCCCATCATGGGATGCAGGGTCACATCGTTAAGCAGCGTGCGGAAGTTTCCGAACGCGTCGTTGCCCAACATGTCGTAGTAACTCGCTTCCCCGCGAGGCATGTTTAGGATATTGAAGTTGGACTCAGTGGAGATAACAAACAATTCTGACAGGGCGTATTTCACTCGCTGTCGCAGCTGGTCCGGTGCGGTAAGGCTTTGCTGCCAGAAGGTGTCCTGCACATAGACTTCTTCGCCGCCGTTCTGGTCAAACAGCGCCGTGTTGCACTTCAAATCAGTCGCAGCACAAGCGGGATTGTAGGTCATCAGAGCCTGCTCGACGGCCGGTTCCTGCGGCGTGGGAGCCATAGCGAACTGTTCATTCAGCCACGCTTGATACCCGATCATGGAAAGGTCATGAATGTCGGCATCTGTCGCGCCAAAGGTCGCCTGCTCCAAGAAACGCGAGGCATCTTCCGGCGTGACCACAGGTACTGGCGGCGTGCCGTTCACCAGCGCTATCAGGTCTGCCGAAGTTGCTGGGCCGGGACCTGGGTTCAATACCTGTAAATCGAGATTGCCCGCCTCAACCGGAGAAATGCTCGCAGTCAATTGCGTTCCATTGTTGGCAACGGTGGCAGCTACCGGCGATCCGTTCATAAGTACTTGCGCGCCATTGATGAAATCCTGACCTGACAGAACGACGGTGGTGGACGGTGGTCCAACATCGAACGTCATCGGCGTGGCCGAAGTGAGAATCGGAATCGGATTCAGCACCGAAATATTCTGCTTGATCGATACTGTGGGATTATCGACGCTGGTTACGGTGAGCTGGACGACATTGGGAGATGGAACTACAGCCGGGGCCGTATAGGTGATGGATCCATCCTGATTGGAAACCGCAGTACCCACCTGCGGATTGCCTCCGGCAACCCCGTTTACCTGTAGAGTGACTCCTGTGTTATTTGTTCCGTTGACAATGAGTCCGAGGTTCAAGGGGTTGGTAACACGTACTGAGTATGCAGTTGACTGGAGCGTGAGAACGACTTGGCCGGGTCCTACCAACACCGATACAGTGGCTGAGTTGGCCGATCCTGGATTCGGATTGCTTACGAGCAGCGGAAAGGTCCCCGGAGTTGGCGCAGGAACCAACGCCACCAACTCATTACTCGAATTCAAGGTTGTGGAGACCGCGGTGCCATTCCAGATAACCTGCGCGCCATAGACAAACTGCGATCCATCCACCGTAACCTGGACCGTTCCTTCCGGAAAGCCTGATGGTGTCACAGTATTAATGATAGGAATCGGATTTAGAACACCTAGAGCTACGGAACCTGGAGGGTCGTTCGGATACTGGCTCGAAGTACTGGTGATTGTGACTGTATTTGGAACAGGAACTACGGCTGGAGCGGAATACAGACCAGAGCTGTCTACAGTCCCAAGCTCCGCGTTGCCTCCCAGTACTCCGTTGACATAAAAAGTCAACGGCGAACCGACAGATAGTGCGTGGCCGGTGAGTTGGAGTTGTTGATTGACCCGGATCGTGCTGCTCGACGCTGAAATCGCGGCGAAAGAGCCCGCACCACCGACTGTAAAACTACTGCAACCGGATATCAGCGATAAGGCACCAGCGAACGCTGCCGCCGTTAAGACTACATTCAACGCACAAACACGCTCTGATATTGCTCGCACAAAGGCTCCAAGTATTGGAGTTACCAAGGTCTAACGTATTCCAAGTGGAGCAGCCGTTTCGCCAGATGAGTTCTTTAGGCCAAGAGTATCTTGGTTTTCTGAGAATTTCAATGGACTTTTTTAGTCCATAATCCGTCGATGTGGAAATCGATCATGGGCGAGCTTGTAAATAAGGATGAAATGTACCAGACACGGCGGATATCAAGTTATCTGAAATTCTGCGTAAGTTACTGTTAAATAACAACTTAGATGAAAACCGTCGGTCGCATATCTCCGGATTGTGCGACGGTTCTGGCAAAGTTGCATCATGTCTGTCGATCAAGAAATTATTATTGCAATTGATAAGGTTGAGCCGGTACTGGAACAGGATCGCCTATCTTCGGGGCTTCGACGGGCGCGACGCCATGCAACCCGACGCCGGTCACGTTATAGGCGTTGATAAGTGCTCGGGTATAACCCTGGACGTTGATATTCTGGATGTTAGCCCTACGAATATTCGCCAAATAGATTCCCTTGGCACATGTGCCGGTGATGTTGGTCAACGAGAGTCCTTCAAGAGGCTTGTCTGGATGGACGCTTGTTCCGTCCACGAGAATTGGCGCATCGGTGACGTGAATGCTTGAAAAACGGAAGTTTCTAACGGTCGGAATGCCTTCGATGCCGGGTACAGGCGACTCGTCCTGCTTGCCGCTGCCAAGCAGATTGAAACGAATCAGACCTCCCTGGGTTCCAGAGACCTCGAGGTCGTTGGCAACGATGTCTTCAATGAAGGCGCCGCGTCCGGGACGGCTCTTTATATAGAGAGCGAAAGTTTTGGCGCCGGTAAACTTGCAATGCTCAATGTGAACGTTGCGGATGCCGCCGGAGGTCTCGCTGCCAATTCCTATGCAGGCGAAGTTGGAATCGGCAAAGGTGCAGTTGGAAATGTGCACATCTTCCGTGGCCTGGTGCAACGTGTAGCCCTCACTTCCGCGGCCGGACTTGAGAGAGATGCAGTCATCGCCGGTGGAGATGTCGCATCCGTCAATGGCCACGTGCTTGCACGAATCAACATCGACGCCGTCGCCAAGACCTCCCGTGCTGCGAATGGTCAGATCCTTGAAGATGAGGTTTTCGCAGCAAGTTGGATGCAGAGACCACATGCCGTGATTGCTGGTTGAATAACCTTCAAAGTGAATGTTCGTGCAATTGATAGGCTCAACCAGCGCCGGGCGGCGAAGCTTCATTTGCGGGTTGAATGGCGCGGGAGGTGGAACGTAGGCGACGATCTTTCCGGGGCCGACGATTCCGATGTGACTGGCATCGATGGAATAAATCAGTGCAATGTGCCCCTGAATCCATTTTCCTTCCCAGCGCACCTGGGTGACTGGATAGTCGGCGTAATCGGGGCTGCCGGTAATCGTCGCGTCATCCTCGAAGCGGAGAGTGACATTCGACTTTAACTGGATCGATCCGGTGAGATAGTTTCCGGCGGGCACCAACACATCGCCACCGCCAAAGACGGAGCAACGATCGATGGTCTGCTGAATGGCGGCAGTTTCTTTGGTTGTGCCATCGCCGGTTGCGCCAAAGTCGCGAATGTTCAGGACAAGCTTTGGCTTTGAATCAGCCACGGGAGGATTTTGCTTCGCTGACTTCGACTGGGACGATTGTTCGGCAATGCCAATTCCCGAAAGCAGTGATAACGCCGGGGCTGCAAGGAGACTTTGTCCAGCCGTTTTCAAAAAGCTGCGGCGCGCAAGGAAACTCTTCTTCATCTCAATGCCTCTCAACCGATGAATAACCAATCATAGTTGATTCAATCTCGGTAAGAGTCCGTATTGGCATTTCCCGGCTTGTTATGCCCGGATAAAGATGGATACGAACCAGATGAGGTCCACAGTTTCACGTTGTGTGAAAAATGCCAAGAGGTTCCTTTGCAGAATATTGACTCCGCGTTGGTTGAAATTATCTGCAAGGTTTCGAAAATATAAAAAGGGGGGGAGGGTACACGGGGGAGCCGAAGTTCTCCCGATCCCTCGCGACCACCCTCGGTTCTCGACCACAGTTTGCCATTTTTGCCTTCACGGAACTCCTGCTTACATTGTGCATCAGCGAAAGGTAATTCTCTGCAAGGACTTGGAACCTATCCGTAAATTGAGAAAGGAATGTAGCGCCGGTCTCCAGACCGGCTGTACTGGCAACATCCACGCCGCCAGACGTTGCCTGTGGGTCTGGAGGCCCACAGAACAGCCGACCAGGAGGTCGGCGCTACCAATTTACGAATAAGCTCTTAGTGTGTTGGGCTGGTGGGGGCTTTGAGCGGAGTCGAGGTTTGGCTGAGGTCCGCGGTTCCCTGGAGCGGTTCGGTTTCTGCCAGACGGTCTCCAAGGAAATTGGCGAGGTCGGGAATGTCGTAGTGGAGCAGGACGCCGGGGACCACATCTTCCGGCGCTCCAATGGGCAGCGGGGCGTCAAGCAGGCTGCGGTAACTTGTCAAGACGTGATCGATGGCGATGTGCTTGATCCGCGTGTCGAGAACTGCGGCATGGAGCAGCACCAGGCCCAAGTGACCGCTGCCAACGGCGGAAATTCTGGCGGGATCGACGTCGCCGCGGCGGGCGAGGTAGTCGATGGCGCGGATTACATCGTCGATGCGCATGCCGACGAGGGTGCGCCCGACCAGATCGGCACGCAGACTGAGAAGATAAAACGGGCCGAGAAGCGGGGACTTCATGTCATCGGTTCCGGGCGGTGATGGGCGCGGAGTGATGGCGAGGACAACGCTGCCGGATGCTGCCAGGGCATCGAATTCAGCTTTATTTACGCGGGCGATGGGGTTGTCAGCATCCATCAAGTCAGGAGTCAGCAGCAACACAGCGGGGTGTCGACCGGCGCTGGGAGGAACGGCGATATTACCCTGAAGATCGATTCCATTTTCAGAATGAAGCACGAGGGGCCCGGTCTTTGCAGTCAACAATTCGGCTCTGGGTTTGAAGACGCCGGGTTTTGCTTCTGCTTCAGTGGTTGCGCGGATGGCTGCGGCTAATCCTTCACCGGTCGGTGCCGAGCGTCGAGGAGGAATGATTTTTGCAGCACGTTTTCGATTGAGAGTGAAGACCGTCTCGGAGTTGGGATAACTGGTTAGGACCTGACCCGTCGGGGTTACTTGGAGGGCATCCTTGGGAAGACCCGTGGGTTCGGGTCGCAAGCCATTCGCTTCGGACGAAGGGAGGATAGGGTGAGTGGGGTCCGCGCTGGGTTCGAGATTGCGGATGAAGAAGCTGAGAATGCTCCCCATGATGGGCGCAAGAGCGCCATGCCCGCCGGGACCGGTGATGAACTGCAGGTCGGCCTTGGGAGAAACGCTGTTGGTGGTGTCGGCATTGAGCGCGGGACCGGTGGGAGTGGGTGGAATGGCCGGAGAAGCATTAGCCGATGGAACTCCTCCACTTTCTGGATCGAAGAAAGCATAGAAGCGGCGAGCATCAATGACGCTTGCGCGAGCTCCGGCAAATGGAAACATGTCGGAGTAAGTGGCGACAACCGCGTAAGGACGGGGCGCGGCCAGCTCAATCCAATCGGCGAAATCAAGGCCGGAAGAGATGAAGCGTGGGCTGGATTGCTCGCCGTCTTGCGGGCCGATCGCGGGCAGCAAGGTGTCGAATGATGTGGTGTAGCAAGCCACGCCGATGGCGGCGACACGCGTGTCGAGTGCGGCGGTAAGCGCGGTCATGGCTCCGCCGCCGGAGCAACCGAAGGCGCCGATGCGCTTGGGATCGACCTCTGGGAGTTGCGCGAGATAATCGATGCCGCGCATCGCGTCCCACAGGACATAGCGAGCAAAAGTATCTCCGATCAACATGGGTTGAAGGCTGGCTTCGCCGTGTTCGCCGGTGGGACGGGTTGCAAGGGAAACGCCTGGGTTGGACGGATCAGGATATTGCAAACGCTCGCCCTGGCCGATGGGATCGTATGAGAGGACGATGAACCCATTTCTGGCAAACGAAGAAGCGACGCCATAGTCGCCAGCCTTGCCGTTGGGGGAGTGGCCAGGCGTCATGAGAATCGCAGGGCGCTTGCCGTTGGCGGGCGTGCCATCGGGAATGTAAAGTAGCGCGGTTATGGGAAAGTCGGGTTGGCTGTCGAAGAGAATCTTCTCGATTTGAAAACCGTCGGCTTGCGTGGAGCCGAGGACTTTTGGATTGAGCGGGGTGCGTTCGGGAAGACTGCCGATCAGGGATAATATCAGTTTGCGGACCTTGGCTTGACGCGCTTCTGCCTCGCCACGGTCGTAGATGGAGACGACGCGAGCGGCGCGGGCGGCTGTGTATTTTGCCGCAATTGCATCGAGATATTGGTTGAGTTGTGTGCGGCCGATCTGTGCTGGACTATTAGGGTCGCGTCTGGTGTTGGACGCGGACGGCGCGTACGCCTGAGCCATAGCGACACTCGCAAGCAGTAGATCGGCGCCGATTGAGCGAAGAACGGATGAGATGGATTTGCGCATCGTGATTCCTTGATCGTTGTCGATACAGAATGTGCGGTTGCATCCCCTAGTTTACATTTGTTGCGTATATTCGGAATATCGAATATACTTTATCACATGCAGGAGACGCTGCGTTCGTACAAGGCCAATATTTTTCGAGCGCTCTCCCATCCCACCCGCATCGCCATCCTTGAAGTATTGCGCAACGGCGAGCTCTCCGCAGGGATTATCCAGGAGAAGCTCGGCATCGAGCAGGCGAATCTCTCGCAGCATCTGGCAATTTTGAGAAGCTATCAAATTGTGGTGAATCGCAAGGACGGAAACCAGGTCTTCTATTCCATACGAAATCCAGTGCTGGTGCAGGTTCTGGACCTCATGCGCCAGTACATTCAAAGCAGCCTCGCGGACGCAGTTCAGATGCTCGGGGAAGCGGACTACGAGGCCGAGCCGCGATGATTTCTGGGTTTTTCCTGAGCGGCATTATCGTCTGGCTCGCGGGCGCATTGGCTTGTCTGGCCTTGTGGCGCAAACCCGCCACGGCTCGCTGTGTGGGCTGCGGAACGGCGCTGGCAGGTTCGCTTCTGGAACTGGTTGGTTCGGCCGCGGCAATCTTCAACGACAGCCCCGCGACGATTGGGCTACCTTTCGGCAACCCAGTCTTTTCGTGGACGATCAGCATTGACCCGCTTTCGGCATTCTTCAACGTGACGCTTGGAGTGCTGGCAGCCGCCGTGTCGCTCTATTCTTTCGGCTACCTGCGGGAGATGGAAGGACGCCGCAACCTGGGCGCCTTTGGGTTTTTCTTCAACCTGCTGCTGATGAGTCTTGCGCTGGTTTTCACGGCGTCGAACGTATTCTTTTTCCTGGTGGCGTGGGAGGTGATGGCGCTTTCGGCGTTCTGCCTGATCAGCTTTGAACACGAAAAGACAGAGGCGCGCAAAGCCGGAGTGCTCTTCCTTATCATGTCGCACGCGGGCACAGGTTTGCTGCTGATTGCGTTTCTGAATCTCACATCGGCGAGCGGCAGTCTGGACTTTTCGAACTTCTATCAGCTGGCTTCGAGTTTGTCGCCACTTCAGCAAGGTGCGGTCTTTCTTCTTTTTCTCTTCGGCTTTGGCGTGAAGGCGGGCCTGGTTCCGCTCCACATCTGGCTTCCTGAAGCTCACTCAGTTTCGCCTAGCAATGTTTCGGCTCTTATGTCGGGCATCGTCATAAAAACCGGCATTTACGGCATGGCGCGAGTTTTTTTTAGTTTTTACGGGCCACCTCCTATATGGATGGGAACTGTGGTGCTGGCGCTGGGCGTTGTCTCGGCGTTGCTCGGAGTGCTCTACGCGCTGATGGAGCACGACCTGAAACGGTTGTTGGCATGGCATAGCATCGAGAACATCGGCATCATTCTGATGGGCTTTGGCACGGCGTTGATGTTTCGTTCTTTGGATCAGCCGAATCTCGCCGCCCTTGCCTTGATCGCGGGACTCTATCACACCTTCAACCATGCGACTTTCAAGGGGCTGCTCTTTCTCGGCGCCGGTTCCGTGGTTCAGTCTACGCACACGCGCAACATGGAGAAGATGGGCGGGCTGATCCGGCTCATGCCGGTAACAGCCATCTGTTTTCTGGTGGGCGCAGTAGCCATCTCCGGACTGCCTCCGCTGAATGGATTTGTGAGCGAGTGGCTTACTTATCAGGCGCTGCTGGCGGGCTTCGGCACCACACAAAGCTTGACGCGATTAATGTTTCCGATCGCGGGTTCTCTGCTTGCACTGACTGCGGCGCTGGCGGCGACTTGTTTTGTGAAAGCTTTTGCGATTCCGTTTCTCGCATTGCCGCGTAGCGAGCAAGCTGCAGATGCCAAGGAAGCCTCGGCAACGATGCGCGCCGGGATGGCGGTGTTGGCGGTGGGATGCGTAGCGCTGGGCCTTGGCGCTACGTGGATTGTGCGGGTCTTCGATCCCATCACGCAACAGACGCTTGGTGTTAGCGCGAGTTCGGCGATGGTGATGGCTCACGGCATGGCGCTCTCACCGGGAACGCCTCATGGAGGCACCATTTCAACGACCGGGATGGCGTTGCTCTTCTTGCTGGCCGGCGCTGCATTCGCCCTTCCGCTGGCCTGGCGCTGGAGACGTCGCAGTGTCAAGGGGCCGACGTGGGATTGCGGGCTCCCTGGTTTGACCGCCGACAACGAATATACCGCTACGGCATTTTCGAAACCGTTGCGCATGATCTTCTCTGCGCTCTATCGTCCGCACCGGGAGATTCAGGCGGAGTACGAAGTCTCACCCTACTACCCGAGCGCGATCCGCTTCGAGAGCGAGATCGAACCCGCGTTTGAAAAGCACCTCTATGAGCCGCTGCGGCTGCGAATCATGGCCCTGGCAAATAGGATGAGAGCCATTCAGGCCGGCAGCATCAACGCCTATCTCGCCTACATCTTCATCACGCTGATCCTGCTGCTGCTGTTTGGGGTGCGCCCATGATTGAGCGAATCGTCGAATCCTGGGCGCAACTTATTTTGCTCTTGGCTCTGGCGCCGCTGGTCACGGGAGTTATTCGCACGCTGAAGGCTCGGCTGCAAACGCGTCGTGGCCCTGGCATCTTTCAGCCGTACAGAGATCTCTACAAGCTTTTTCGCAAAGACATGGTGATCCCGGAGACCGCATCGTGGATCTTCGCGGCAACGCCCTGGGTTGTATTCTTCAGCACGATTCTGGCGGGACTGATGATACCCATGGTCGCCGCCGATGCGCCGCTGGGCTTGTTCGGGGGCGTGCTGGCTGTCATCTACCTGCTTGGTTTGGGCCGTTTTTTTCTGGCGCTCAGCGGACTCGATACCGGCAGCTCCTTCGGCGGTCTCGGTAGCAGCCGGGAGATGACTATCTCAGCTCTGGCAGAACCGGCCATGATGCTGGCCATCTTCACGGTCGCTATCGGCGCCGGGTCGACTGGCCTGACGCAAATTGCCGGAGCCGCTATCGGACAGAACTGGCGTTTTCTTGCTCCCGCACAGATGTTCGCATTCGCCGCGCTCGCGGTGGTTCTGATCGCGGAGACGGGCCGAATTCCCGTGGACAATCCTGCCACTCATCTTGAGCTGACCATGATTCACGAAGCCATGATTCTGGAATACTCGGGCCCTTACCTGGCTCTTGTTGAATGGGCGGCCTCGATCAAGCAGCTCGTCTTAATGACGCTGTTGATCAACTGCTTCTGGCCGGTTGGCCTGCAGCCGGCATGGTTCGGATTCGGCGCTCTTATCGGCATCGGCTGGTTGCTCGCGAAGCTGCTTTTTTTAAGTTGCGCAATTGTTCTGCTTGAAACAGTGAATGCTAAGATGCGCCTCTTCCGTGTGCCGGAGCTATTGGCCGTTGCTTTTACCTTGGGATCGCTCGCACTGGTTTCCACGTTCCTCTTCTGATGCTTATGAAACCGTTTCTGGATCTACAACTCGGCGAGCGAATCATAACTCTGATGGCGGCGCTGGTGCTCGTCCTGCAGATTGCCGTGGTGGCCCAGCGCTGGATCGTCACACACATCCGTATCTTCGCGATTCAATCGTTCTTTCTTGCCATGATTGCGGCAACCATCGCCTGGTACAACCATGCGCCGCATATCTATATCGCCGCAGGGCTAACACTTGTGGTGAAAGTGATTCTGGTGCCCATCCTCTTTGAACGCCTCGTGGTACGCATGGGGATTCGCGAAGAGATTAAGCCGATCATCAACGTGCCCCTCTCCGTGGTGATTGCAGGCGGACTAACTCTGCTGGGTTATGTGGTTGCGGAGTCATTTTATAAGCCGGACGAGCCCGGCCTGGGCCACAACGAGCTTGCCGTAGCCATCTCTCTCTTCCTCATCGGATTCTTTACCATGATCAACCGCCGCAAGGCGCTGACCCAGGTGCTGGCCCTGCTGTCTCTGGAAAACGGCCTCTTTCTCGCGGCCATCTCGCTCACCTACGGAATGCCGCTGATTGTAGAACTTGGAATCTTATTCGATGTGCTGGTAGCGGCCATGGTGCTGGGCATTCTGGTCTACCGCATTCGCGAAACCTTTGAGTCGATGGATGTGAGCCTGCTGCGGAGGTTGCGAGGATAGGATGCTGCTGCTCGCTCTATTGCTGATCCCCGTTGCCACCGCCGTCGCATCTTACTTAATGCGCCGTCGTAAGGAAATGGAAGTAGCCAACCTGGCCGGCTTCGGCCTGGTCTTTTTCATTGCCATTGCACTGGCTGCGCAGGTCCTCGCGCGCGGCACGGTCACACTTGCAAACGGTTTCTTCTATACCGATGCGCTTAGCGCGCTGGTAATTCTTCTCACCGCAATGGTGGCGCTGGTTTGTGCGACTTACTCCATCGGTTACTTACGCGACGACCAGCAGAGCGGAGAACTCGGCGAAGATGACAAGGAGCAACTCGCGCAGCTTCGCATGTACTACACGTTGACGCCTTTGTTCGTGTTTTCAATGATGTTCGTTGCTGTGGCTAACAATTTGGGCGTGATGTGGGCTGCGATTGAAGCCACGACGCTGGTCTCGGTCTTCCTCGTTACCTTCTATGGCAAGGTCACCTCGCTTGAGGCCGCATGGAAGTACGCCATCATCGGCGGCGTTGGTCTGTCGATGGCGCTCTTCGGAACCTTGGTGACTTACTACGCGGGCCACCGCCTGGCCGGCTCCGATGCGCTGGCCGGATTGAACTGGTCTGTTCTGGCGCAGCACGCCGCACAGCTCGATAAAACTTCCATGCGGCTGGCCTTTGTACTTATCCTCATGGGCTACGGAACCAAGGCAGGCCTTGCGCCGATGCACACGTGGAAGCCAGATGCTTATAGCGAGGCCCCGGTGCCTTCCGCCGCGATTCTCTCATCCGCAATGTTGAACTGCGCACTTTACGGCCTCATCCGTTTCTACATCCTTGCCAACCGGTCTCTTGGCGCGGAGTATCCGGGGCGTCTGCTGCTGCTGTTCGGCTTGCTCTCTATGGGCATCTCCGTTCCGTTTATTTTGGCTCAGAAAAACCTTCGCCGTTTGCTGGCCTATTCCAGCATCGAACATAGCGGTATCATGGTCACAGCGCTGGGGCTCGGAGGCGCGATGGGCACTCTGGGCTTGATGCTGCACATGACCTTTCACACCATTGCAAAGCCGCTTGTATTTTTTTGCGCAGGCAATGTGCGGCAACACTTCAAAACCGACCTCTTCTCTGAGATCAAGGGCAGCGTCATCCGGGTGATGCCGATAACTGGCGCTATCTTCTTTATCGGTATGCTGGCCATCATCGGCATGCCGCCCTTTAGCCTTTTTCAAAGCGAGTTCATCATTGTGCGCGCGGCCTTTGACGGCGGTCATCCGCTTGCCGGCGTTCTCTTCGTCCTCTTCGGGACTGGCGTTTTCGCGGGCATTCTGCTGCACGTCGTCAGGATGATTCTCGGTGCCGGCGACCATGAGCAATTTGCGGAGCCGCGCCCCTGGCAGAATGGTTCTTTGCTCGCGTTAGCAGCGGCTCTCGGCGTGATTGCATTTTGGGTGCCGGCTCCACTGTTTAAATTGATTGGTGAAGCGGCGCAGGTGGTGAGCGGAAAATGACGACCTTCTTTGATGAACTTCACGAACGCTTTCCAGAGCTGGTCCGCTCCGTGGAGGAAGTTGTCCTTGATCAGGCTGTGGTTGTGTTGAGCGGCCCCGATGTTGCAGAAATCGTCAGGCACTTTCTCTCCGAATACCACGCAAGAATCGTGAGTGTTTTCGCCGAAGATCGAGTGAAAGATGAAGGTGTTTTTTATAACTACTATGTCTTCGATCGGCCAAACGATCCAAGCTGGGTGATTCTGAAGGCTCCTATCTCCGAGCAATCTCCATCCTTTCCTTCGCTGGCCGCGGAGCTACCCGCGATCAACTGGCAAGAACGCGAGATTCAAGATTGGTTTGGCCTGGAAGCAACAGGGCATCCGAATCCACGGCGCGTCGCGCTCCACGATAACTGGCCCGACGTGCATCCGCTGCGTAAGAGCTTTGCGCTCGAAACCGTTCTGCCTCCGTTTGAGGGAGATCAACACGTCTACCGGCCGACTTATGGCGAGGGCGTCTTCCAGATTCCAGTTGGCCCGGTTCATGCCGGCATTATCGAGCCCGGCCACTTCAACTTTGCCGTCGCTGGCGAGCCGATCCTCTATCTGCAACTTCGCATGTTCTACACGCACAAGGGAACCGAAAAACTTTTCGAGAATATCTCCATCCATCGCGCAGTGTTTCTGGCCGAGAGCATTTCGGGCGATTCGGCGTTCTCCCATGGAGCCGCATTTTGCCAGGCGGTCGAGCGTGCGGCGGAAATCGAAGTTCCCGCGCGTGCAAAATTCCTGCGCACCATTCTTCTCGAACTGGAGCGAATTGCAAATCATGTAGCCGATGTCGGAGCCATCGCCAACGACGTGGGATTCGTGATTGCCAACGCCCATGCGGGACGTGTGCGAGAGCTTGTGCTGGGATTGAACGAGACGCTCACAGGAAGCAGGGCCCTGCGTGGAATGGTTGCGATCGGCGGCGTGCGCAGGGACTGGCAGACAGATCAGGTCGAAGCTATCACGAGGACTCTCGTAAAAGTGGAACGCGAATTTTGGGATTTGGTCGCGATCATTCAGTCTTCTGACTCCACCCGCGACCGTCTGGAGCACACGGGAATTCTGCGCTCGGAGAAAGCACTAACTCTGGGAATCGTCGGCGTGGCGGGGCGCGCATCCGGTGTCGATCGAGATATCCGCCGCGACCATCCCTACGAGGCATACAGCCAGCTCCCCTTCAATGTCCCCGTCTACCAGGCGGGAGATGTGCGTCACCGAATGCAGGTTCGCATTGATGAAGTCGGCGAGTCGATCCAGATGATTCGCGCGGCAGTTGCACTTCTTCCTGAAGGTCCGCACCGCGCCCCGACTCAGCCCATACCGCCGGGCCGCTGCGCGATGAGTGCGGTTGAAGGGTGGCGCGGTGAGATCGTTAACTGGGTTCGCACCGGCGAAGACAATCGCATTGAGCGCTGCAAGGTGAAAGATCCATCCATCAATAACTGGCCGGCGATTGTGGAAGCGGTCGAAGGCAATATCGTTGCGGATTTTCCGGTGATCAACAAGAGTTTCAATTTGTCCTACTCGGGAACGGATCGATAACACGATGTTCAAGATCCTGCAAAAATCGTTCAGTATTGGCACAGCGACAGCCAGCTATCCGCGCGTTGCGCCGCGCCTGGCCGAGCAGTTTCGAGGCTGCCCGGAGTTTGACTTCGAAGCCTGGAGCGATGCGCGTCCAGCAGCCGAAGCTTGTCCCACCGGGGCCATTGTTCTGCGCGACTGCGAAGGCTTGCGGAAGGTCACAGTGGATTATGGCCGCTGTATTTTTTGCGGCGAATGCGAGCAGGCATCCGCAGATGGAGCGGTGCGCATCACGCGGAAGTTCGAGCTTGCGGCCAGTGATCGACGCGATCTCGTTCTTACCGCCGAGTACGCTCTTCATCTCGATGGCACCCACTTCGCGCTACAGTCGTCCACCAACGGCCTCAGCGCTGAAGAGCCCGGCAAGCGAATTGCAGAAGCGATTCAAAGCTTGCTCGGACGGTCGCTGGCGATTCGGCAGGTGGACGCGGGTTCGTGCAACGGATGTGAACAGGAGATCGTTGCATTAAACAACCCGGTTCACGATATCGAGCGCTTCGGTATTCATTTCGTGGCCTCGCCGCGCCATGCCGACATGCTGTTGGTTACCGGTCCTGTGACGCGCAACATGGAGCTGGCGCTGCGCAAGACCTGGGCCGCGACGCCCGATCCAAAGATGGTGGTAGCCGTAGGTGCATGCGGCATCAGCGGAGGTATCTTCGGCGCTAACTATGCCTCGCTTGGCGGAGTGGATGCCGTCATTCCCGTTGACGTCTACATCCCCGGCTGCCCGCCTCGCCCGGAAGCGCTACTCCATGGGATACTGCTGGCACTGGGCCAAATGCGACAGCACATGGGCTCCTCACAGATCGGAACTCGGGCGCGCTTGCAATAAGACTGTGGTTACCGAAGCGATGGGACGAGAAGCCTACGAAGACGCGCGCTCCATTGCTTAAGGTTTCTCGGGTACGATGCAATGACATACTCCATAAACTGCGACAGTCCTATAATGCTGGCTTATTCAAATTCATGATGAGGAGCTATGCTCTTCAGCGGCCAGAAAGACAATACGGCCGTCACACCCGTCCTCGTCGACGAAAGCGGAACGAGCCCGTGGCCGCATAGGTCGAGTCAGTTCTCTTCAATGGGGAGCGGCGCGGTGCTCTGGCGTGTGTTGAGGAATCGATAGATGGGAAGCCCGCAGAGGACGATACCGACTTCCACCAATGCGCATTCCCCGAGACTACGGGCCATCCAGCCAGCGCAACGAGAATGAAGAGCTTAAAATGTTTACGAATGTTATTAAGACGCCGCTGAATTGAGTTCCAATAAAATTGATAACACCGAATATGCAAAGGATGGATAACGGAACCAAGGCGATCGCAGTCGCGTTTAAAGAAGCAATTGTGCGACGCAGGGTGATGCTCCAGCGGCCAAGGCGGCTGCCACGCCGGGACACGTCACTATGGCACTCATCCAGCCTTAGAGAAATGCGATGCGATCTCCTTAGCCGGCGCAGGTAGACACTTTTGGATTTGTCTCGTTAAAGCTTTCCCTCACCCACCAATGACCATAGAACCGGCACGACGATTCAACTTCGAGGGAGCTGTGGCCGATAACACCGCGATGCGGAATACAAAATGCTATCCAGCGTCCTCGCCTGCCAATGTATTAAGTTCTTTGCATGTAAAAGACCGAAATCTTTGCGACCCGAAGGACGAGTGATCATTGAGCACCATCACGGAAAGCGTGCTTAATTGATTCCGGGCGGGACCGCATTCAGTGATCTTTACAATGGTAAGTCCTCCGTTTGGATGACGGAAGACTTGCCAGTCGGGCTTGCTATCTATTGTTACCTACCAGCCAACGGCAACTAACAGCGTTTCGGGGGTATTGCAGGAGACGTCGCTCGAATATCCACCCGCATCGTCATACGGGAACGCATATTGTTGGCCATTGATCGCATTGGCATGCCAAAACTCTGCATAGTGATCTGTGGGATCTGTTCGATAGAAGGCGCTTGGGTTTCCCCACATCGATTGAGATATCAGGGTGCCGTTTGGGTTAAATGTTCCAGGAGCTGCCGTATGTCGATAAATTGCAGCGGACAGATTTGGATAATCAGTTAAGCCTGATCCATTGGCCCCGGCGAGCGGAATGGTAAGTCCGTTGGACGACCAGACGTCAGCTATGTACGTGGTGTAGTAATCCTGATAAGGTCCGCCTGTGTTGAATCCGCCGGCTCCTGGTTCGATAATCCGGTATGGGGCATTGAGCTGCGCTTCCGGCTGGAAATCCGCAGGAACAGCATCGAGATAGCGTTGGAAGGTCGTGGCACGATTCTCGGCAAAGGTCGCGGCATTTTCTCCGACCGCTATGTCCGTTCCATCTCCGCAAGTTAGTTGAAATGCCAACTTGACGCCGAAGGCATCTACCCGTGTCGTGTCGCCATTGAAGAAATAGGTCCCCGCAGTGCCGGTGGCACCTATGGTGTACTCGATAAAGTCGTAGTAATCGCTGCTGCCCTGGCCGACGTCACCGAGATAAAAATACATACGTCCAGAGGCGTTGGCCGGCATACTGAAAGTCGGCTGACCTGCAATCGTATTCGTCGTAGTGACCCCGTCAATAATTGCGCTCCAAGTTATCTGTTCGTCTGCATACTGCCCATTTGTCCTGTTTAGAAACTTGAAAACCATAACATCACCTGCAGTCGCGGGCGGTATATTGCCCGTATCCCAGAAGGGTGGGTTCGCGCCGAGAGCTAACGTTGTGGCGCTGGCCGGCCCAGCCGGTGTTGAGGTTCCGGCTGGATTGCTTGCCTCGACCTTGTAGTAATACGTCGTCGATGCTGACAGAACAACATCTTCATACATGTTGGACTTAGTGCTGCCAATCTGGTTGGTACTCGCTGGTGTGAAATTTGATGCAGTGCTCCGGAATATCAGATAGGTTGCCGGAGCTGAAGCAGTGCTCGCAGGCCAGCTCAGATCGATCTCGTTGGCGGAAGATGCTACTGCAGTCAACGCGGTTTCAGGAGCGAGTGTGGTCGCGTTTGCCTGTGCCGAGATCGCTGGCGATGCACCGTCCTCGTCGACCGCCTGCACGACATAGTAATAGGTCGTCAAAGCGGGAAGGCTGGTGTTGAAGAAAGTAGTGTTCTTCAAGGCTAGCGCGATTTGGTTGCTCGTCGATGGGGTAAATCCACTAGTTAAGCCGCCGTAGATGTTATAGGTAATTTCAGTACAGTTGGCCGGTGGGGTAATTGCCGTCCAACTCAAACCGATTGCGCTCGATGAAGACGCCGTTGCCGTCAGGCCGGTCGGCGCAGACGCAGGGATGGCGACACACGAGTTTGCGGAGTTCGTCTCTGCGCTGGCCTCTGTCGACGCAGCCGATGCACCGGCTGCATCAACTGCTTCTACGGCGTAGTAATAAGTTGTCGAAGCTGCCAGCCCGGTGTTGGAGTAAATCGCGCTCGTCAGACCGCTAGCAATTAAGTTGGCCGAGGACGGAGTGAAGCCACCGATTGTGCTGCGGTATAGGTTGTAAGTGACGGCGCAGTTGGGCGGAGGAGTAACTGCCGTCCAGTTCAAACCGATGATGCTGGGGGAAGACGCTACAGCTGCCAGACCAGTCGGAGCACCCGATGGAACGATGCTGCAAGCGCTGGGGACACCTCGGATCTCAATTCCCATGACCAGGGGTTGATTATCGGCGCCGTCTGTAAAGGCGATCACAATCTGACCGCTGTTATTTGCGGTGGCTGTGAATTGCTCGACCAGAGCCGCGTCTTCTCCCACAGTGGCATAGACGTCAAGATTGGTGAGCACGGTTGTGCCGTTGATGGCTACATCGAATTGACGGTTTCCTGCCGCAGTGAAATAGGTCTCGGCGAAATGTAGCAGAACAATGTATTGGGTGCCGGCTGCGAGGCCCGGAATCGTGTAGATGGAGACTCCAACCCGTCCGTTTTGATAAACCCCCATCGGCGCTGCATTGGCTGCAGGTTGGGTCAGATTGATGGCGGCCGTCACAGCACCGTTATCTTCTCCTCCGCTGTAGTATTCGTCAGCAACAAAGGAGTAATCGCCGCCGTTTGCGTTGCTTTGCGCGGGACCACCGGAAGCAATAGCGATGATCTCTGTTGCAGCAGAAGCAGGTGTCGTGGCGGATGCTTGCGCCGAGGCCGCCGAGGAGCCATCCGCATCGACCGCCTGCACTATGTAGTAATAAGTTGTCGAAGCCATTAGGCCGCTGTTGGAGTAAGTCGTGCCCGTTACTCCGTTCGATATTAAGTTACTCGCGGATGGAGTGAATCCGCTAACTATGCTTCTATATAAGCTGTAGGAACTGATCGTGCAGTTAGCCGGGGTAGTGACTGCGGTCCAGCTTAACCCGATGGAACTTGAAGATGACGCCGTCGCCGTCAGGGCGGTAGGCGCCGAAGGAACAGCCGTACACGACGTATTAGCCATAGTCTCGGCGCTGGTTTGAGACGAGGCCGCTGATTCGCTGTACGCATCGACTGCTTCGACAACATAGTAATAAGTTGTCGAAGGTGAGAGGCCAGTATCGGAGTAGCTCGGATTCGTCAGCCCGTTCGCAATTAGGTTGCCAGAGGACGGAGTGAACCCGCTCGTTGTGCTGCGGTAAACGCGGTAAGAGCTGATGGTGCAATTGGCCGGAGGCGTCACCGTCGCCCAGTTCAAGACGATGACGGTGGAAGAAAATGCTGTTGCTTTAAGTCCTATGGGTGCCGAAGGAACCGCACTGCAACTGGCGTTCGTTACCGTAAGCAAAGCGGTACTACTGGTTACGGAACCAGACGTATTGGTAACCACGACGTTGTAATCCGTGCCATTGTTAGCCGCGACAGTCGCTGGCGTGGTATAACTCGCTGCGGTCGCGCCGGAGATAGCTGCACCGTTGCTCTGCCACTGGTAAGTTAGCGGGGCTGTGCCGGTTGCCACGACATTAAATGTTGCCGTCCCACCCGCAGCTACCGTCTGCGGTGCTGGTTGTGTGGTAATGGTAGGTGCGGTGCCTCTTATGGGTTGAGTGCCGCTCGGAGATCTACTGGAAAAGGAACCGTTGCAACCGGTGAGCAGCGTTAGGCCGAGTGCGCTGACCGCTAGGAGCGGCGTCAGCTGCGCGCCAATTCTTCTTTTTTTGCCAAAGAAGCACAGAGCCATGACCAGCGCTGAGCCCGGGAAGAATGGGCTGGACTGATAGTGGAAGGTGGTTGAAGCTGTGGATGTACTTACCGGTTGTATAGTGAGTGTAAATGTTGTCTTATGCTGCAATAAACCGGCCGTCGCAGTAACAGTGACCGTCGACGTAACGGGCTTTGCTCCCCCGCCTGGCGATAATGGTCCAGCAACAGACCCACTGCAACTGGTGAGCAATATCATACCGAACGCGCTCACCAGCATTAGTGGGATGAGTTGCACACTTAGCCGTTTCTTTCTGCCGAAGAAGCCTAACATAACCGCTAGCGCCGAGCCTGAGAACCATAGACCGCGATTGTCGCGCGGGGCTGCGGACGTTTTAGAGGTAGTCAGGGTGAGGGTTGAGACGATGTTGCCTGCTGCAGTCACCGCAATCGGGGCAAAACTGCATGTTGCGTCGGCGGGCAGGCCGGAACAAGTAAACGAAATGGTTGAGTTTGAGGAAAAGCCGTTTTCCGGAGTCACCGTGACCGTCTCGGTGCCGCTGCTTCCGGCAGTCACAGCGAGGGATGCCGGAGCGACCGCTAATGCAAAGTCCGTAGCAGGTGCGCTGGCAGTGGTTGTAGCGCTGGCTTGAACGGAGGCCAGCGAGGTTCCATCTAAATCAGTAGCTTCAACCACGTAGTGATAAGTTGTCGAGGCTGTGAGTCCGGTATTCGAATACGTTGCAGCTGAGGTAATGGTAATCAGACTGCTCGATGATGGTGTGAAGCCGCTGGTTGTGCTGCCGTAGACGCTGTAGGAACTGATGGTGCAGTTAGTCGGAGGAGTAACTACGGTCCAGCTCAAGTTGATGGCGCTCGAAGAAGCTGCCGTTGCGGTTAGTCCGATAGGCGCCGACGGAACCGCAGCGCAGGTGCTGCTAGCGTTTACAGTTAGCGTGGCGTTACTGCTTGTCACGGAGCCAACCGTATTTGTGACTATCACGCTGAAGAGTGCGCCGTTGTCAGTGGCCACGGTTGCAGGCGTGGTGTAACTTGCAGCCGTCGCGCCGACGATCGCGGTGCCGTTCTTGGACCACTGGTAGGTTGGCGCCGGGTTTCCAGTAGCCGTCACCGAGAATGTTGCCGTTTGACCAACGGTCACCGTTGTGGACTGGGGTTGCGTCAGGATAACCGGAGCCTCCATCGGCGCTGTTCCAGAGTCACATAATGTTGCGCCAGGGTAGTTATTCGTAACATTCCAGGATGTGGTGCCGTCAAAATTAACAACCGCAGTTTCGTTGGCGTCATTCGGATCGACCGTTGATGTCCATGTACTCCAGGCTCCTGGGAAGGCGCAGGTTGCGTTGTTGTTGCCGCTGATGCCCAGGGCTTCAGACTCGGTGGGGATGCGCATACTGAGGCTTGAGCAATAAGTCACGGCGTTCACCCCGGTGAACTGGGAACCTGGGGCGGTGTCGGTTTGAACGGTACGAGTCCAGGTCAAACCACTAAGGTTGTCAGTTACCAGCGAGGAGTTAGAGGCGTTGATGGTATAATGCTCGGTCGAACCGCCGCACTGCGCCACGTTATAGACTTGAAGCTCCCATATCGAGTAGCCGTACTGGCCGCCGCGCAAGGTGCAATAAATGCGAATATAGCGTCCCTGGACGGTTGGGAAGTTTCTTTGGTCCACCATGCCGTCCCCGCCTACGTTGCCGGTAACAACCAGGGCATTGCTCCAGTTCACGTTATCGGTCGAGTATTGAATTGTATAACTCGCCGCGTATGCATTTTCCCAGTAGATATACACCGTATTGAAGGACAGGACTGAACCGAGGTCCACCTCAAGCCAGGAAGGATCAATCCCCGCAACTGGAGGAGTAGGGGGCGCGCCTGCCGTTGCCGATCCCCAACGCGTGGTTAGAAGGCC
Organism: Occallatibacter sp.; assembly: GCA_049518535.1. Lineage (GTDB taxonomy): Bacteria > Acidobacteriota > Terriglobia > Terriglobales > Acidobacteriaceae > Telmatobacter. The sequence goes on from JBEKRS010000049.1 coordinate 25,198, forward strand.
ATCGACGGCATTTTCTGGGCCCAGGCAATCAGTACCGGTATAGGGCGGGGTTGTAGTTCCGTTCGTACATGCGTTCTGGCTGCTGCTGGATGTTGCCGTCTTATCCAGAGCCAGATTGATCCCTGGAGGTGCAAGCGTAAGGTTAGCCGCGGCGCTGGTGACGGGAGCGTTGGCGGCATTGTTGATCGTCACTGTGTAGGCGCCAACATTGGCAGAACTCATGGCTGGAATCGTGTAGGAGATAGTATTGGAGGTTTGTGTGTTACTCACAAGAATGGTGGCGGATCCGCCTGTGGGAGTGAATTGCCACTGGTAAGTGTAGGGCGCGGAGCCGGCAACCACCGCTGTGAACTGTACTGGCAGATTTGCCGCAACGATCTGGCTGGCCGGTTGAGTGGTGATGGACACTGACGTGGGCGCGTTAATGGTGACCACGGCCGTTGAGGATTGAATCTGGCCGAGAGGGTTGCTGACTATGACATAGAAGCTTGCAGTTCCGGTCCCCGTGAACACAGGCGTGGTATAGCTGGCCTGAGGTCCCGATTGAACCTGCGCGCCGTTCTCAAACCACGCGTAATTAAGCGCTGGCGAGCCGGTCGCGACAACCGTCAATGTAGCTGACTGTCCGACAACCACTGTCTCAGACGCCGGCTGCGTGGTGATGGCGACATTTTCTGGCGCATCTACGGTCAAGGTGACAGGGGTCGATGTTACCGAACCAAAGCTGCTGGTGATGGTCACTGTGATGGTATCGCCATTCTGCGCGAGGGTGGTGGCGGCGGTGGTATAAGTGCTGCTATTAGTACCGACCGCACTGCCATTCTCATTCCATTGATAGGTGAGTGTTCCACTGCCGCTGGCCGCAACGGTGAAGTTCGCCGGATAACCCGCCGTTGTCGCCGTGTTGACTGGCGGTACGATGATCGCTGGCGGTTGCGATTGCGAGGGTGCCGGGGGAGTAACGGAAGTCAGCGTGACGCTGCTGCTCGCGAGGCCAGGCGCGGTCGCCGTTACCGTCACCGTTCCGGGAGTGAAAGTGCTACGCAAGGCGATCTTCTGCAATCCGCCCTCGAAGTTCAGCTCCGGGTCGCCGGGCGAGTGAAAGAATGCGTACGGTAGGCCGCCGATCACAGTGCTGTTGGCTTCGGAGAACGCGTCCTGATAATAAGTGGTCCACGAAGGATCGGCGACGAGTTGCTGCGTACCGCCCATATAAGTGGCCGGGCCTGTCACCGTAAAGGTGACATTATTTGCCGCAGTGGGTACCCAATTTCCGTTCGCATCCTCCACCTCGGCTTGCACAAAGGCCGCATCAGAGCCGTTGGCTGTCCATTGGAAGCTGGTGCCGTCCGGCTTAGTCACCTCTGGTACAACGGAGAGTACGATTTTGCTTTCAGCTCCGGCCGTCGTCCGCGTGTCGGTCGCGCCCGGAACGACATTACCATTAATGTCCAAGCACTCCGCCGTAACTGTGCCCGCGACCCAGTTCACCATCCAGGCAACCTGACCAGGCATAACAGTGGTGTTCTGGGTCAGATTGGCGTGCGAGTCGATATTCCAGGGATTGGGCGTCTGATCCGCCAGGACCGCTCCCGTAACCGGATCCTTAGCAAGACCGTTGATCAGCAGGCGAACCGAGGGGCAGTTACTGAAGGCGTTCTCCTTAACCGGAGCACCCGCGGTGTACTCATAAGCGCGGTTCCAGTGATGCGCCAGATGAACCACCGGCTTGATCGAGTAAGGCACCCAGTTAGCCTGATAGATGTAATAGAGCAGCCTGGGGAATCTGTTCGCGTCCACAGAGGAGTAACCGAGCGACCGGACAAAATTGCTCATTGTCGGCTGATTTTGAAACTCCGCCCAAAGACTCACCTCGCCAGGCGTTTCAGCAAAGTACCATTGCGCAATGCCGAAAGCATTGGCGGCCCTGCCCTGACGCCAATCGTCCAGATAAGGGGCTGCAAAAGCCAGTTCGTAATCATAGGCGTAAATCGTATTGGCCCCGGTTCCGGTAGAAGTGCCGCGGCCTGTTCCCATGTCGTCCCAATATTCGGCTCCAAACGATGGATTATTTGGGTTGGAGTTCTTAACTCCTGCCTCGCAGCCGGCCCCGTCGCACTCGCCCATGAAGGCATAAGAGGGATTGTATGTACGATCGGCTTGAACGCGGGGATTGATGTTATCCCATGACGTTTCGATCGTCGCAAGATCATCTGCAAGGGGCTGATTCATTCCGCCGTTATCTTCTTCCCAGTCAAGAATCGACGGATGACTGCGATCGCGGATAATCATGTCGCGATGCAGTTCCTGTTTCAACTGAAGATCATCGGCCGTTGGATCCGATGAGGCATTCCAGTAGCCTTCGCCGTCTCCGCTCGGCTGATCGATCATGATGCCGTAGGCATCGGCCGCTTCCACCATCTCTTCGCTGCTGGTCGAGTGGCCGGGTCTCCAGACATTGCCGCCCTGGGCCGCAATCTGCGCCATGTCACGCCACCACTGCTCATCCGGAACCGATGATCCAAGAGCTGGATAATCGTAACGGCTTGCGCCGCCCCAAAGATACATGGCATGGCCGTTGAAGTAAGGGAAATTCGCATCCCAGGTGATGGTGCGGATGCCCAGCGGACTTTGCGCCGAATCTACCACAACACCATTCACACTGACGATGTGATAGACCTTGTACATATAGGGTGTTCCATAAATCGAGTTATTCGGATACCACAAGGTCGGATTGGAAACCGTGATCTTCTGATCGAACATCGGCGTCGGCCCGGAGGGAAAAGTGGCTGGCGTCATTGCTGGCACCGACTGAGTGATCGGCGGCGCGGTCACAATTACATTTCCGTTTGCATCCACAATCTGCGTGGTCAAAGTAACTTGCTGCGCGGTTGCCGTCTCGTTGAGAATGTTAGTCTGCACCTCGACCACCGCAGAGGCTGCTGTCGCGGTTCCCTCCGCGGCCGGAACCTCGGAGACCGTTCCGACATAAGTGCCCCAGGTTTTTTGATTCGAGTAGCTATTTACCGGAATATGAACCGGATTTGTAACATATAGATAAACATTGCGGAACAATCCAGCCATGGCTTGGCCGAAACGGAAGGCTCCGGAGAAGGCTGGCTGCTCATACCACGAGGCGCCGCGCGACACATCGATTGCAATCACATTGTCGGTGATTCCGTCGGTATGCAGATAAGGCGTGAGATCGACGATAACAGGGATGAAACCCACCACATGCGTCGCCTGCGCGTCGGCTGTAACCGCGCTGACGCCGGGCAACAATGTGCCGTTGATGAAAACCTGAATCCCAGTGTGCGATCCTTCTATATTCAGCATGAATTTTTGGCCCGCATACTTCGGGTCTACCTTAAAGTGCAGCCGGTACCAATTGTAGTTTCCAGTTAGCGATCCCTGTCCGCCTCCCGAAGTCTGGTTGATAAAGGTGCGCGGAATATTCGCGTCGTAGGGAAGGCCCACCTGCGTCCAAGTGGCAGCTGTATCGGAGCTCTCCACAAAACTGGGGGTCGCGTAGGTCGCCGAGTTATTTGTGTTTTCGAACAACCATTGGCTTTGCGGCGCATTCGACGTTGTCGCTGCATTCCCGACGTATTCCGGCACGCCCGCTGCAAGATTAATTGTGAAGCGTTGAGAAATTGGCAGCAAAGGCTCGACCTGTTGCGCCTGCGCGCCAGTCGAGAATGATGCAGTAACCAGGAACAAGAACATCACCAGGAGCGGCCACCGGCTACTAACTCCCCCCAAGTTGCTGTACATGTGCCTTGTTCTGTGTCTGTGGAGGCAGGTGAGATTTTCAGCGTGGAGATATTCGGTATGCATGGTGCACCTCTGATTCTCAGGTAGGAGTAACAGTTTCTTGTTCAAGGCTGAGAAAGGTACACGAACGCAGCTAAGCATTTCTGGGAGGTTACATACGGCTTGGATCTGATAATAACTCTGACGGAATTATACAACCGGGATACTCCTTAAGACTTGTTTTCGGGAGACGTATTCTCGCCATTCGCTGGCGAAATTAAGGTGATGGCAAAGAGGTAGACATGCCGCGGCAACCGCCAGCTGGGGGCTGCCATGGAATAGTTCCTGGCAAATGTCGCATGCTCCGGGATCTCCTCGGATCGCAAGGATGCTTTCTATTGTGCTGCATTTGGAAGTAAGGATCGCAAGCATGGGCCTCAGCTCAGGTCGTGGAAGAACGCTATCAGGTCCTCCCCGAGCGCTGCTGGTTCCTCTGCCGGTGCAAAGTGCCCGCCGCGCGGAAAGACCGTCCAGCGCTGAATGTTGTACACGCGCTCCAGATACGAGCGCGGCGGCTCGCCTTCGGAAACGGTTTGGTGTGCGAAAACACCAAACGCCGTGGGCGTGCTAATGTAGGCGGGATCGACCGGGTGCCAGCGATTGTCCCAATAGTCGCGCATCGATGAGGTGATGGTCTGCGTGACCCAGTATAAGGTGAGCGTTGCGCAGAAAAAATCATCCGGCGGCATGGTGTCGCTCCATGAGCGCCATTTCTCGCCAGTGTACGCGGCGAGCCCCGCTGGGGAGTCGTTGAGTCCATAGCCGAGGGTCTGCGGCTTTGTGGACTGGATCGCGCTATAGCCCCGCTCCGTCGTCTCCCAGCGGCGCGTTACCGCGAGATACAACCGCTCAACATCGGTTAACTCCGCGTCGTCCACCACGGGGGCGAGGTCCGATTCGAGTGTGGTGAGATGAATCCCGATCACAGACTCAGGATGGTCTAGCGCAAGAATCGTCGTCACGCCGGCCCCAAAGTCATAGCCGCTCGCGCCATAGCGGGAATATCCAAGCTCTGACATGAGCCGGTGCCAGCATTCCGAGACATACCGGTAGTTAATGCCGACCTTGGGTGGACGCAGTGAGAATCCATACCCAGGCAGAGAGGGTACGACCACGTCGAAGTCCTTGAGCAGCGGCAGCATCTCCAGGTAATCGAGGAAACTGCTGGGCCAGCCATGCGTGAGGATGAGCGGCACACCACAGCCCGATGCCGCACGCTGGTGCACAAAGTGGATGCCCTCCCAGGTGAAGTGGCTGAGCGTGTTGAGCCGCTGTTCCCACACACGCCAGTCAAATTCATGCGCCCAGTAGGATACGCGGCGCTTTAGCCATTCCAACTCCGTGCCCTGTTGCCAGCCTATGCCGGGTATCTGATCAGGCCATCGCGTTTGACGCAACCGTGCGCGCAGATCGTCGAGCACTTCATCCGCAACATGAATCCGAAACGGCTCCACCCCAATAACTCCCTTCTAGCCATGGACCCTGACCAGCCGAACGCGCAGACAAGGGGTCGATCAAATCATACCTTCTGGATCAGGGGGCACTTGGAAGTGATTCATGGATAAGAAATCGTAAATGACTAACCCGCCGGGAGGATTATTGATCGATGCATAGCATCGCTTGCAAGCGTTGACAACGGTTTGGGTTCCGGGCGAGGCTCAGAAGACTTGCGCGATCTTGTCCGGGCGCGTGAGAAGCCACGCTTCTGGACTTTCTCAACGAAGTTCGGCACATGGAGGAACGGATCAAGCGGCTCAAACGCTCCACGCCAGGAGCGGCGTTGTCTGGAACGATATCGTGCCAGATCTGCGAGATTCGCCTGTTGTGAATGCTATCTCCGGAAACGGTGAATTAACTATTGCCTAACACTATGGAAATACCTGGCACAAGCGCTGTGCCGCAGGCGTGCCCGGTCGTACACAAGGGGTAACTGGAGGGTGGATCGAAGTTATCGGGGCGCCCTGTTTGAGCGCCCGTGCTGCTCCGCTACTTACTACCAACGATAGACGGTAACTTCGTCTAAGTAGACATTTCCCCAGCTGGTTCCACTGCTGTTTCCGTCAATCTGGAAATTGGTCAGGATTCCGGGGGCCCAGCCGAGGTCGTAGCCGGAGAAGACGGTGAAGTTCAGATCCTGCTCCACTCCATCGAGCCACACTGAGTGATAGGTGACCCAACCGGAGTCGTTGTGCGAGTAGTAAATCTGAATGTGGTGCCACTGGTTAGCTCCCCAGCTATGCACGTTGCAGGGAGCATAGGAATGCAGCCAGGTGTCGATCGGACTGGTGGGAGAGCCTCCGTTGACGGAGTAATCCCATCGCTGGATCCAACTGTCACATTGGAATCCCATGATGACAGTCTCGCCGTTGGGCATGGTTTGGTTTAGATCGAACTCGAGATTGGAGAAGCCGGCTGCCGAACCGGCAATATAGACCCAGGCATCGTAAAAGAAATTTTGCGAGGTTTCGTTGTCATCAAACTGGACGGAGTAGCGCTGCCCGCCGTAGTTGTTGAATTGGTTAGCAAAGAGCCTGGAGGTTCCGGTCATCGATGGCGAACTGGTAAGGCTCATGGTGCCGCTCGATGAACCGGTCGTCCCGGTATCATGAACAGTGATCCAGTTTCCGAGGGCCTGGATGCCGCTGACCTTTACAGCGTCAGACGGGATGATTGAGCCAGCGCCTGATGAACCAGCTGCGGGTGCGGAACTCACGTCGATGGAGACGTCGGTCACGCAGACCCCTCCCGACCCATTCCACACTTTCACATGCAGGGTATGCCAACCGGGAGGTGCGGCAACAGGTCCGTTGATGTACTCCACCGGCCAGCTTGATGTGTTGGCGCTGTTATCCAGTGAGTAACCGACAGCAGTTGCAGGTTTCGATGAGCAGGTGCTGGCATTCATGTTGAGGGTGAACGGGGAAGATACCTCCTGGCCGTTCCTAGGGCTGGTTATGATCGTCTGCGTGAACGCAGGAATTGCTGCGATGGTGAGCGCCAAGCAGGCGCAGGAGAGAGTCCGGATCAAATTCATCTTCATCGAGAATTCCTCTTAAAGAGAAAATAGGTGTTACTTGAACGAGTGTTGCCGAGGCCCTAAAACGCGCCGAAATACTGTACCCCCCTCGAACTCTCGAATGGGAGCGAAGTGATGGAACGAGCTGTCGGGTTGTTCTGAGCCTGAGACGTTATGAACGCCTGCTACGCGCTGCTCAATAAACCTCTGTATTGAAGGCTTCTGGTGAGATAGAGATACGACGCCTCTATTCCGGGTAGAGCCTCGAGCATCCTTCAACCAAGGGCAGGGGAGGTGATCCGGAAATTACGCGCGGAGCACAGTCGCTCAAGGGTGGAGCAGTCTGACCTATCAACAGTCAGTTTTGTCGGTTACTGACACTAGTCTGCCACAAGGCAACGCAGAGGGACAATGAAGTTGCCTGCTGACCAACAATTCATATTGATCTGACTTGATTGATTTTTCACCCTATCTACGAGCAGAGATTAGTTTGCGAACCAGGCCGGGAGACCCAGCCGAAAACCAGCGCAAACATGCATGACGTTTGCAACCACGGCGGCAAGCGGCTAGTTGAATTCGCGCGTAATTGCAGCGGCAAATTCGCTTACTGTTGCTATCCGCATCGCTTATTGGTGAGCACGGTATGGTTCCCACCCCCCTGTGGTGTTATCCGCATCAATAACCGCGCCGACCTGTGTGCTCGGGGAGGCAGTCCTAGTCGCCTGATAGTAGCCGGTACTTCCGACTATCGTGGCGACGTAAATTGTGGAGTCATTTGGGGGCGAATGTAGATCATACTCTCAGCTCCCATACACTTCGTTACCAACCGATATGTGGCTCACGGTAATGCCGTCTATGAGCGCTTGAGCCGCCCACGCAACAACCTCGCTCGGTTCACCGCCGCCGTTACAGTTTGTGCTGGAACCGTAATTTGCCGTGGGCGCCTCATCAACACTGGCTGGAACTGCCAGGCCGTTGTCTGAATCCGATCCACCCGGGCCAACGAACCGCCTTGATGCGGGCGGCTTGAAAGCCGACCGCCTAGAATTGCGGTTTTGTAAGGGACTAGGTCGTACCAGACGGCCATGTTCACGCCGAGGCGCGAGTGTGGTGCGGGCGGAGGGAATTGAACCCTCACGGCCTTGCGGCCTGCGGATTTTCATACCACTTCGGCTTTCGTCGCCCCGCCAGTGCGGGTTCGTGGTCTGGACTATACCTTCACCATTCCCCACACGAGGTTTAGGTGCTGCCCGTCTAGTCTCTACACCTTCCCGGAAGTGCTTCCGGGCTTGGCTCGGGATTGCCATTTCAGGTTTCCCCGACTTTGAGCAGTTCTACGCCGTCGGTTTCCCGAGGGGCACTCATGTTTGCTTAAGTCCGCTGCGTCTGCCATTTCGCCACGCCCGCGGGAAATTGGCCACAGACCCATCATAAAGCAAGCAGCGATGATCTACGCCTCGTCAGCCAAACGGACTTCCGCACGGCCGGGACCTTTCTTGAGAGATGGCCTTTTTCATCGGACGCGGCCTCTTGATGTTGATAGCGGCGGCATCGAGCTGTGTCTTCAAATGAGCCTCGTAGCATTTCTCAATCATCTCCACGCTCGTCCGACGGTTCTTGGCCATCTATAAAGATGTCAGTACCTTCAAGCAGGCGCAGGCAAATGTATGTATGGCATGGCGCAGACTATCGGTGGTTCGCAGCCTGCCGTCGCGGTCAGTGCGAAGCCTTTATTCGTCGAAAATTGCGTTGAATAAATCGTGCGGTCATTTCGGAAACAGAAGATCGTAGGACCGGTTCGTGCTTTTCGATTTTACTGAAAGGTTGCATCCAAGATTTTGGCTCGCGGATACGATCGCAACGCTCCCCCAAAGGTGCCCTTGCGGATCGCACCGGACCACAACCTCCAACTGAGCGCCAGGCGCATGGAGTCGATGCCCGGAAACTCAGGGTACCGCCTCAAACCTCTCCTATTCAGGTTGAAGCCTCCAGGCGGTGGCTAATTTGTATATGATCTGCGACGTACCGATAGCCTTCTTTGCTCATCGTGGCGGTGCTGCGCAATCCTTGCCATGATCTGCAGAAAAAACGAATCTGAGAGGGCAGACAAATAATTCCCGCCAATCCTACTTTCTGCCGATTCAAAAGCTCGTTAGACACGCCTATAGTCAACTCACGATCGGACCAGGCGTTTTCGAGCGAGACTGCGGCGCGGGCGGGAATCACGATGGCCTGAGCAAAACCTGAATCCCGCCGAATTAGCGCCGATTTCCGCTTGAATGAGGACGATTTCACCGGCACGCAGATTGCTGCCATTCAAATCGTCAACCTGATTCTGGTGAATGATCACTATGAAGATATGGCTTGTCGCAAGCATTCTTACCGTTCTTTTGAGTTTAACCTCGGGCCTTCCGGCGCAACAGGTTTCTCCTCCCTTCTTCATTGACGCAACTACTCCCGCGCCTGCTCCGGAGACTGGCTTTCTCAATATGGGCGGTGTCTCGCCCTCAGGTCGCCGAATCTCTGTTGACAGCCGCAACCTCTCGCTCGATGGAAAGCCCTGGCTGCCTGTGATGGGCGAATTTCACTTCTCGCGATATCCGGAAAAATACTGGCGCGAAGAACTGCTCAAGATGAAAGCTGGCGGCGTGCAGGTTGTGACCACCTACATCTTCTGGATTCATCACGAAGAGATCGAAGGCCAATTCGACTGGACGGGTCAGCGCGATCTACGCCATTTTGTGGAACTCTGTGGCCAAAGCGGGCTGTCCGTTTTTCTGCGCATCGGTCCCTGGGATCACGGAGAAGTACGCAATGGCGGATTTCCGGACTGGCTCATCAACAAAAAGATTCCGCTACGCCGCAACGATCCCGAATATCTGAAGTACGTGGGCCGGTTCTACGGCCAGATTGGCAGCCAAGTCAAGGGCTTCTTGTGGCAGGATGGTGGTCCCATTCTCGGCGTGCAGCTCGAAAATGAGTATAGCGAGGTTGGCCCCGGCGCGGGCGCAGAGCATCTCGCAGAATTGAAACGGCTGGCGATTGCAGCAGGCATCGATCCGCCGTTGTTTTCTGTAACCGGCTGGCCCGGACACGATTATCCTGTTCACGAGGTGATCCCAGTCTCCGGCGCGTATCCCGACGACTTCTGGACAAGCCTGACTACCGACTCGGCGCCCAATCCGGTCTATCTCTTCTCCACCGATCGCGCGCTGGGAGACATGGGCGCAATGGCTCTCGGCGATCCTGAAGGCAAGATCGACCTTCGCCACTATCCGTTTATCGCCGCCGAGCAAGGTGGCGGCATGGAAACTTCATATCATCGCCGGCCGCTTCTTATGCCGGATGATATCGCCGCACTAACTCTGACCGCGCTCGGATCAGGCGTGAATTCCTATGGCTACTATATGTTTCACGGTGGCGCTAACCCTGCTGGTAAGCTGACCACGCTCGAGGAGTCCATCGCAACCGGATATCCCAACGACTTACCCGTCGTTTCCTATGACTTTCAGGCGCCACTGGGTGAGTATGGGCAAGAACGGGAATCATTTCGCAAGGTCAAGAGCCTGCATTTGTTTCTCAAGTGCTTCGGATCGGACCTTGCGGTTATGACTCCTTATGCACCGGACAAAAGCCCCCAGAATGCGGCTGATGCAAGCCTGGCTCGTGTCATGCTTCGCGCCGACGGGAACCGTGGCTTTCTATTTGTAAACAACTACGTCCGCAAACTTGAGATGCCGCAGAGGCTTGGATTCCAGGCCCGTATCAAGCTTCTCTCCGGGACTGTCGACCTGCCGCACACGCCCATCGACGTTCCCGCCAACAGCCATTTTATCTGGCCGCTGAATCTCGACCTCGGCGTTGGAAGGCTCGATTACAGCACAGCACAGTTGCTATCCCGTCTTGAGAACGATGACGAAACTACTTACTTCTTCTTTGCCATTCCCGGCCTGCGGACGGAGTTTGCTTTCGACCCGGGCAGCGTCGCTTCAGTCGTCGCTGCCAGCGGCTCTGTAATTCTTTCCGATAACATAATTCTGGTCAAGAATGTCGTTCCCGGCAAAGAATCTGTATTGCAAGTGGCTGGCAAGAATGGGCGCAAGGTGAGGATTCTTCTCCTAACTGAAGCCCAGGCGGAACAGTTCTGGCGAGTCTCATTTGGCGGCCAGTTGGCGAATCAGGATACGGTGCTTCTTTCGCCGGCAGATGTCTTCGCTGGCGACGACGGAGTGCATCTCCGTTCCATTGATCCATCGCGCATCACGGCTTCGTTCTTCTTGCCTGAAGGACAAAGAGACAACCCCCACGCACTCTGGCGTGAACAGACAGTTGAGATTCAGCCGCGGAAGATCGATTTCGAGTGGCGCTGCAGCCGCGAGGCCGTCGCCCGGTTGCCGACCCGCATGGCCTCTCACGTCGAAGGGCGAGATCGCCCCATGCCTCTCGCACCAGAGAACGCAGATTTCGCCGGAGCCGCAGCGTGGAGCTTCAAGGTCCCGGCCCAGTCCATGGCCGGCCTTAGCGACATCTATCTACGCATTCACTATGCGGGCGACATAGCCAGGCTTTCTTTGGACGGGCGCTTGCTGGACGACGACTTCTACAATGGCCGCCCCTGGGAGATAGGGCTCAAAAGGTTTCTGCCAGAGTCTTTTGGCAAGTCGCTGGAGGTTAGTGTTTTTCCTTTGCCACGCAAGGCGCCCATCTATCTGGACGCGCATGCCTGGGAACCGATGAACGCCGACGGACAAACCGCCAAGGTCTCTGGAGTAGAGTTGCTTCCGGAGTATGAGGTTGTGCTGAATCCAGACAAACCATGACATGCGCGGCATCTGAGCGACGATTGCAAGACGCAGGCCAACGATTCCCAAGCCGGTTCCTGTCCGCGGGACGGCTCATACGCGCGCGCGCAAAAAAGAGTATTATTGACACAATATTGTGCCTTCAGGATGGTTAGGATGTCTTTGATCCTTTTCGATTCAAAGTCGCGCATCGCCATGTTCTCAAGTGTCTGCGTTCCCAACATAGATCCGGAAGAGCCAACTCCACTGCCGCACGTTGCAGCGTCCAACCGGTCAAGGGAAACTTGTATACCAATAGTCGGATTGACCTGCCCCCAGATATCTCTACCAGTTTGAACTGGAGTTCTCTCGCAATCTGAGCGGGAAGGACGGAGGGATAAATAAGAGCGCTATGCTCCGGAGCATGTGAAGATCAGCCTTAGAACGGGTCTAGCAAGCAATCCAGATCGAAACTGAGCGCAGCGCGTTTAGTAACTCCAACGAAGGGCTTTGTATCTCTTTCAAATCCGATCGTTTAGGGTTCGACGGGAAATAATTCTCTCGATCCTACTTTTGGCAGATGCATGCCCACATTGTGGGGGCGTAGTGTTCCACTCGACTCTTAATACACCATCAGAATCGCTTTGGCGGAAACGCTTGAGAGGTCGATTGTGATTTCTGAGCCACGCACTCAGGCGAGCGAAATCGAATGAAAACGGTTTCAGACAAGGGCAAAGTCGCTTCGAGGGCTACCACTAACTCACTTTAGGAGGCAGTTGTGCGACTCATCAATACGAAGTATTTACGGTACTTGCTGCTTATGATCCTGGCCGGTTCTGGGCTTCTGGCGTACGGACAAGGCACCAGCGCAAGTTTGACGGGCCAAGTCACCGATCCTGGCGGCGCGGCGGTAACTGGCGCGACCATAACCGTCACCAACATCGACACAAACTTCACGCAGTCAACCAAGACAAACAGCGTCGGGGTGTATCTGATCAAGCCTTTGCCGATCGGCAATTATATGTTTGCCATCGATGCCGCCGGCTTTGCCCGCTATGTGCAGAAGGGCATCGTCCTGACGGTCAATCTGGACGCCACGCAGGACGTGCGCCTCAAGGTTGCCGCAGGCAAGGCAGAGACAATCTCTGTGACTGCCGATGCCGAGCTGATTAACACCTCTTCGGCCGAGCTGGGATCGACGGTCAATGAAGACGCCATCTCCGCGCTGCCGCTCGACGGGCACGATCCTTCGTCTCTAGTCTTCCTCGTGCCTGGCTCCGTTGATGTCCAGCATCACGGCGGTGAAACCATCCAGACCGGATTCTCCTTTCCGACCGAGACCGGCGCCGGCATCGGCAGCGGCCGCAACGGCAGCACCTTCTACATGCTCGATGGCGTTACCAACATGGATAACTACGACCTGCTGACGGCTCCGTTTCCGAACGCAGACGCCACCCAGGAGTTCAAGGTTCTAACCAGCAACTTCGGCGCGCAGTATGGCTTCGCGCCCAGCGCGGTGGTCTCCATCGCAACCAAGAGCGGCACCAATAGCTTCCATGGCGGCGCCTTTTGGTACGTCCGCAACAACGCCATGAACGCCACCAACTGGTTCAGCGGCACGACAGATACACTGCGGCGTAACCAGTATGGCTTGTTCGCCGGCGGGCCGATCATCAAGAACAAGCTCTTCATCTTCGCCAACTACCAAGGCACCAAGATCATTTGGAACTCGACCGACACGTTGACCAGCACACCGACCACAGCCATGCTCACAGGCGATTTCAGCGGCTTGGCCTCGGCTGCCGATCTGGCTTCGGGCACGACAGACCTGCTTGGCCCCTTCAAGACGATCGGCGGCGTCCCTAATCAGCTAGATACCAGCCTTACAACGACTGCTTGTCAATACTCTCCTTTAGCATCATGCAGCACCGCTGCCAATGTTAAGTTATCGCCGGCTGCGAAGTATTTTGCGAGTCAAGGCATGATCCATGCTGCGACGACAGTGTCCAACAGCGCCACTCTGAAGCCTGGGTTGCAGAGGGCCAACGGCGATATGATGTATACCTATCCCACCGTCCACGACGGCTACGACGAGGGCACCCTCAAGCTGGACTACAACCTCTCGCCCAACCAGATCCTTACCCTGCGCTCCTACACCAACTCCTTCGGACAACCGTCGTCCGACGTTCCCGGCAACATGGAGAGCGCCTACAACCACGGGTCGTGGTCGGCCAGTTTTTGGAATGAACAGTATTACTTCAACAACCTGCTGCAGCACACCTGGACAATCAATCCGAAAACGGTCAACACGATCTCGGTGTTCATGAACCAGATGACCTCGCACAGCGCCGCCCAGGAGTTGGGCAGCGACGGGAAGGCGATGTGCCTCTCCAATAACAGCGCGGATTCTAATTTCGCTGGTATTGGGATCAACGAACCCGCGGGCAGTTGCTACATGGGCGCTCTGCGCATCAACTCGAACTACGGCTTTGAGAGCGGTTGGGATGAGCCCTCGGTGGAGGTCCGCCACACCATGGGCCTCACCGATACGCTTAACAAAATCGTCGGTAAGCACTCGTTCACCGGTGGCATCGACCTGATGCATCAGCACGGGGTCGAGAACACGGCGTATCCGACGCAGCCAATGATCGGATTTGGAAGAAATGGAACAGCTGCGGGCAAGAATTCCTATACCGGCATTCCTTGTCCCAGCACTGGTCCCGAAATCGACTGTTCCCCGTGGGGCGGATACCTTGCCGATTATATGGCGGGCTACGGATTGGGATACATGCAGGGCGCTGGCGAAATCGCCGATGTGGCCGGCTGGCAGGTGGGACCCTTTATCCAGGACGACTGGAAGGTGAGTCCGAATCTGACCGTTAACCTCGGCTTGCGCTGGGATCCAAACACGCCTCCCACCTCCAAGAACGGCCGCGGCTCTGCCTGGGTTCCCGGCAAGAATACCGTTGCAGGCTTCGCGAATAGCACCGCTGGCAAGCAGAGCACCGTGTATCCCAACGCTCCCGCGGGACTCCTCTTTCCCGGCGATCCCGGCGTAACCAATTCCCTGATAAACAGCGACTACAGTTTCTGGGAGCCTCGCATCGGCATAGCTTACCAGCCCAAGTTTCTGCCGCGCTCCGTCATCCACGCCGGCTTCGGTATCTTCACCGGTCCGCTGCAGTACTCGGAGTACAACCACGCCGCCGACGTCGCCCCTTTCAGCCCGACCTTTAACTACTCGGGATGGGATTGGGATTCCACCTGCGGCGCTGCCGCTTGTCCCGATTCCACTATCAAAGGCGATGTCATTCCCTTTGATAACCCCTGGTCCGCCACCTCCTATGCGACAAGCCCCTTCCCGGGAACATTCGCCTGGGCGTCGACCACCTACAAGACCAAACCTGCGACAAACACAGCCATACCCAAGGGCCAGCAAGTCGGCCAGACCTTCGCGCGCAACTTCAAGCTGCCTACGACGTATGCCTGGAACCTTTCGATCGAGCAGCAGGTCACCTCGAAGACGGCCGTCCGCATGGCTTATGTGGGCAACGAAACCGATCACTTGTCAGTGCTCATCGACGATAACCCAGAGTGGGCTACAGAGATTCCCATGAATCCGAACATTGGGGACATCTATGATGACCAGAGCTGGGCTACGGCGAGCTACAACTCGCTGCAGGTCACCCTGGATCAGCACGCGTGGCGCGGCCTCCAGGTGCAGTCCAGCCTCGAGTGGTCGCATACCATCGACATCACCGGCACCAGCAACGTCTCCTATGGGAATCCGTCGCTCGGCAATCCGATCAGCGCCAAGTGGAACCGCGGCAACTCCAGTGCGGACGTGCCGTGGGCCTGGAAAACTAACCTGATCTATCAAGCCCCCTCGTTCAAGGAGAAGGGCAAGCTGATGGAAGAGACTGTCGGCGGCTGGCAGTTGAGCAGCATCATTACCGCGCAGAAGGGCAGCCCGTTCTCGATCGGTCAATGGGATACGGACCCCGGAGTCGGTATGTGGAATAACCGCGCCGATTTCGCACCGGGCGTAGCCGCCAACATGGGCAAGGGCAGCCACTGGGATTGGGTTAACCCGGCCAAGGGCTACTTCAACACGGCCGCCTTCACCCTTCCCACCTCCTGTAACGATAAAACACCGGGATGGTGCGGTTTCGGCGACACCAGCAAGAACGCCTACTGGGGACCGGGCGTCTTTGGCATCGATGCATCGATCATGAAGAACTGGACTCTGACAGAAGGAAAGACGTTCCAGTTCCGCTGGGATGCCTTCAACGCCACCAACCATCCGAACTTCTCTGGTCCGTCATCCACCGTTAATCAGGCCGCGGGTACTTTTGGCGTAATCAGCAGCATGAACGGTAATCCTCGTATCTTCCAAGGCGCCCTTCGCCTCACCTTCTAATTTCGCACCTTCACCGGAGGCCCGAGCGATGTTCATCGCTCGGGCCTTTCGTTTCCATTGGAAACTTCCCCAAGTCTCTGCTTGGCCACGAAAGCCGCTGGGAATCAAGCGGTACTTCTTCAACGGCGGCGCGAAGGTCGGTTGAAGCTGCTGGCGGAGTTGGACCGGCACGTGGGCTAGTTAGACGCGGCGGTAACTCAGGCGGCGGGAGAACATCCGCAGACGCGTTTGCTGATGACGCAACCCGGCGTTGGTCCGATCACATTGCTGGCACTTGTGCTGATCATTGGCGATGTTAGCCGGTTTAAGCCCAGCAATCATGTGGCGAGTTAGCTTGGCTTGATTCCGCGCGGACATAGTCCAGCCGGCAAGCAGCACTTAGGCGCGATTACGAAGCAGGGTATATGCTTTCTATGCCATTTGCTGGTTGAGGTGGCACAGAGTATAACTCGGCTGGATGAAGCACTTCGAGAGGCATCCGGAGTTCGTTCGTGGTTATTGCGGCTTAGCCGGATGCAACGGCTGGGTCGGCGTCCGGTCTTCACGGGTCTGCGTCCCAACCTCAATTGCCTCGCCCAATGCCAGCGGCAGCTCTTGCTGTTGCGGCTTGGCCGACTCATAAGCCCGCACAATGCGCTGCACTAGCGCGTGGCGCACCACATCCGTGTCGTCGAAGTGGCAGAAGCGAATGCCCTCGACCCCATCGAGAATGTTGATCGCGTCCAGCAACCCCGACTTGCGCGGATTGGGCAGATCGATCTGAGTTATATCGCCAGTGATGACCGCCTTCGAGTTATTGCCCATGCGGGTGAGGAACATCTTCATCTGCTCAATTGTTGTGTTCTGCGCCTCATCCATGATGATGAAAGCGTCGTTGAGCGTGCGACCGCGCATGAACGCTAGCGGCGCGACCTCGATGACATTTTTCTCGAGCATCTTATCGACTTTTTCCGGGTCGAGTAGGTCATAGAGAGCGTCGTAGAGCGGGCGCAGGTAAGGATCCACCTTGTCCTGCAAGGTGCCGGGCAGGAAGCCGAGCCGCTCGCCGGCCTCGACCGCGGGCCGCACAAGAACGATGCGGCTGACTTTCTTGGAATTCATGGCGGAGACGGCCATGGCTACTGCGAGGTAGGTTTTGCCGGTGCCGGCCGGGCCGACTCCGAAGACCATATCGTTTTGCTCGATGGCCTCGACATACTTTCGCTGGTTGATGGAGCGCGGCTGGACTGTGCGCTTGACGCCCGCCGAACGCTGCTTGCCCGCATCGACCAGCGAGCGCAACGTCGCTGTGGGGTCGGCAACGACTAGGCGCAGCAATCCGTTCAGTTCGCCATTGTGCGGGTTGACGCCCTGTCGGCGCAGCGCCTCGAAGTCCTGGAAGACGCGTTGGACTTTTTCGACGCCCGCTTCCGGCCCCTCCACATGCACAGCGTCGGATCGAAGATCGATATGCACGCCGAGCGAGTCTTCCATGAGTCTGAGGTTTTCATCGCGAGTCCCGAAAAGGGGCTCCAGGTTGGGTGTGATCTCCAAGGCGATCTTCAAAGGTTTCGTTGGCCTCCAAGAGGACGTGCGGTTGAAGTGGGCTGGACCGAAACGCTGAACAACACGATGGGTAAGATGCAGAGCAGGCGCACAGCGTCTCGGAAGGACTGTGAGCAGGCAATTGGTTGAGCAGGAAACCGGCAAATGCGGCGCAGGACGGAGCCAAAGCTCAAGGCTGAGGTACGAAACCGCGGGTTGGCGTAGGCTACCAAATCCGGTATCTGCGCTTGAGATTAGCGCCAGCGGAGTCAGGAGTCAATGCAAGGCGCAAGGATTTTTAGTTAAAAGTGTGCCTCGCCGGTTACCCTTGGCCCGTGAAACGGCCGAGGCGCCCCTCCGATGGCCGAGGGTATTTCGTCCAAATGACTGGAAATCCCTGAATTATTGGAAATTCGTATAGTCGGCCTGCTTAAATCTCTCGCTCTTTGGGTAACACCGCATAGGTCTCAGCGAAGGACTCGTCCGGTGATGTAGCGGGCCAGCCGACCATGACCAGGAACACATCAAGGACAAAAAGCGCAATCGCAATGTCGTTGAAGAGCGTCGCCTGAGGCAAATTCGGCCAGAACTGATTGGCAGCCCAAAAGAGAAAGGCAACCGCCAACAGGATCGCCTTGACGGCTTCCATGCGCGCAGGCCGGTGCGCCGTCTGATATACGAGGTACGCAATAGCGATCAAGGCGAGTGGAAATGCGGCCAGAACGTCATGGGCCCCGGCGGGAAAGAGGCGGGGAAAAACGTCCCATGCGAGCAGCACTCCAACGCTTGCCAGCGTAACCACGCCAAGAACTGCAGGAAGGATCCGGTGGGCCCAGTTCAGACGAATGTACATAGTCCATTATTGCCAATATTTCAACAGGGAATCATAAAGAGGTCTGCGGCCCGCGACGCTTTTATCTTGACTCAGGCAAAATACCACTGCTGTCCGGCAATTTTGCAGATGGCATGGGGCAACGTATTGTGTAGCAATGAGAAAGCGGCTTTTAGGGGTGTTACCGACTTGAACTGAGATTTGGGAAACTGGGGCTTTGGCCTCG
>JBEKRS010000050.1:0-43524 GCA_049518535.1 Occallatibacter sp.
GCTCCAAACAAGCCCTCGACCAGGCCATCACCCAAATGCTCCCATGCATTACTCCTCAAGACGCTCAGGCGTGGTTCAGACTCCGCTTTGGCACATTATAGTAACGATGCTATTGCTCTAACAACGATTCCGTCACCGACAAATTCAACTTCTCCAGAAACGGGCAGCCAAATTGGGATTCCAGATCGCCGCGACCTCGGCCTGAGAGGAAGTTTCTGGAGAGATGATGGGATGATCCGTCGTACATATCGATGACAAGGGACCCGACGAGCACATTTTCGACCGTCGCTGGTGTTTCATCCATACCTCCCCATCCACGCCAGCCCCAACCCGGCCCAAAACCATCATAGAAGGTCTGGTACTCTTGCTTTGTTTGGCCCCGACGGCAGTTACTGTTACTTGGCCTCCACTGGGCTCTAACTGCCAGCCCTTGGCCTGAAGATTTCGATCCACTTCTCGGCGAATCGGTCTTCAAAGAGCAGATCGGTCGTGTGAACTCAACCCCACGAATAGGTGTGATACTGCGAAAAGTTAGCCGAATGATCGTAATCGGCCTGAACACTTTGCGCACAGGCGGGACCGGCAAACATCTCTGCTCCTAGGAGGAGCAGAGATAGAACTTCAAACTCCAAACAACCTCCTCATGTGGTTACCTCCGCCGGCTAAGCACCTTTGCCCGCAAATTCATAGATCGAGTTATGCGGGCGAACGCCATCATCGTCATCTACGATGTCCAGACTCTCTTTGAGGGTTGTCCTGACCAGTCCCGGATTGAATCGCGACCAAGCCTGGCAGCGAGAACGAACTGTTCGAAACTACTTCACACCTCCATATGTGACGTGTCATCCGGATTAGCAGCACCTCGGTCTTCGCGCTACGATTCTCAGTACAGCCGAACTCAGTAGTGACTGCTTGAGTTGAGCGCGATGCGAACCGGGTGCTTCCCACGGCAACGGTCAGCGATGTCGAGCCATTGCATCCGCATCTGCGTGGCGAGGAAAGCGCCCGAGTAAGTCTTTGGCTCGCAATCGAATGGATTTGCCCTCGTATCGTGCAGGCTACATGGCGATTGAGAATATCGTGCCCTTCGTCAATGGCATCCTTCATTTTTTCGTAAGGCGTCAAGGGACGGAGCGTCCGGATGGTCTATGAGTTGAACTAGATAGATCACCGATTTGAGGTTGAGGCGATACGAGTGCAAGTTGCCGGTCTTGAGGCAGGACTACTCGGCCAAAGTGGCAAAGAGCCAGAGTGCAGTGGCCGCCGTATTCACGCGCGATCTGTTGGCGTCGGTAGATCCGTTTTTTGAAGAACCAAAATCACGATCGATACGGAAAGAGTATCGTCGCAGGCTGCGCCGTGCGCCTTTCCCACTTTTGGCGATCAAACAATGAAGCTTTCGAACGAGCCGGCCGCGGCGGTCCACGAGGTGCTCAAGCAATTGAATGCGACATTGATCGTCGACACTGCTCGGAAGCGATGCCAGGAGGCCAGTTAACACGTCAACATCGCGCACCTTGCCTGACTTCTTGCGAATGGACTCAACATTTTTGAGAAGACCGGAGTCGACTCGTTTTAGATCGAGCGAAAAAGCATGCATGACCGTTTCCATCCGGCGGCTATACGTGCAAAGGGTATGAACATCTTCCGGAGATGGCTCTCTGGATATAGCTTTAAGCGACTCTCGTAATGCCCGAAAAGGCTTGCTCAGCTTGTAATGATCCAACACCATATGATGGAGACGGCGAGTACGCCGAGCGGGTTGCCTAACTCACACAGTGACCTTTTCGCTGAGCACTTAGAGTGCCTTCCCTATGTTCCAACGCAAAACCGAACAGCGTTGGAACACAATGCGACTGAGCGTATTCTCGGCCCAGGCGACCTTCGGTGGATCAGGCACTCGAATGTACGCCATCGCGTTTCCGCTCTTCTGCATCTCAGTGTTAGTGAAAGGAGGGACGAAAAGATGCCGGAAAAGCAAACGCTTGAGCGCGCAAAACAAGACCTTAGAGAAGGGAAATCTCCATCAACGACCGCTGGAGAATTCGTCCATGAAGAGATTGAACACGTTCGGGAAGGAAAACACGGAGCGC
This sequence comes from Occallatibacter sp., assembly GCA_049518535.1. Classification (GTDB taxonomy): domain Bacteria; phylum Acidobacteriota; class Terriglobia; order Terriglobales; family Acidobacteriaceae; genus Telmatobacter. Next base: position 2,094 of record JBEKRS010000050.1, read on the forward strand.
GCTCTCCACAGCAAGCAGTCGCAATCGGTTTAAGCAAGGCGCGGCGCGCCGGGATTCCGCTGCCGCCACCTAAACGCGGAAAGGTGAAAGAAGAAACCCGCAAGAGTGCCGAGCGCGATTATCAAAAAGGACAAGCTGGCAGAGACCACAAGCCATCTCGCCATGCCTCGCGAGCACGCCAAGAGGTTCTGGAGCGCGAGCCACATTCGACGACCTCCCGCGAGTCTCTGTCGAAGCAATCGAGAGCCGCCGCACCAGGGAGAAGTGGAGAGGACCACCATCGCTCTGCCCAGCGGGCAGTCCAAACCAAGGGCAAAGAAGAACTGCAGCTGGCGGCAAAAAAAGGTGCCCGCACGCGCGCCCTTAAAAGCAGCGAGGCTTGAATATGTCGATCGAATTGCACTGGCCAGTGATTGCGATTCGTTTGATCCTGACGCTCATCGCCGGCGGTCTGCTTGGCGCTGAGCGGAGCAAGACCGGGCATGCTGCTGGCCTGCGCACTACTCTCTTGGTCACCTTGGCCGCGTCGATCGCGATGATCCAGATGAACCTGCTCATCCCTACCAACGGAAAGCCGACTGACTCTTATGCTGTTATGGACCTGATGCGCCTGCCACTTGGCATTTTGACTGGGGTTGGATTCATCGGCGCGGGTGCAATCATCCGCAAGAACGAACTGATCCTCGGGTTGACCACTGCAGCGACGATGTGGTTTGCGACCGTGGTCGGACTTTGCATGGGGGGTGGACAGCTGATTCTCGGCTCCGTGTCTACCATCATCGGCTTCGGGGTTCTTTGGGGACTTCGTTACGTCGAATCTCACGTCGAGCGGTATCAGCTAGCTGAATTGAAGATCACCATACGAGGCGAACAACTCCTACCGAACGAGTTACGGAAAAGACTAAACGCGGCCGGCTTTCATCTTAAATCTCTCTCTTTCATCGATTGCGTTCAAGAGCATCGCAGGAAATTCGATTGCGAAGTGCGTTGGCCCTGCCCACGAGAGAATCTTGAAGTTCCTCCGATACTCGCAGAGCTGAAGTCCCTGCCAGGGGTGATTGAGTTGGAATGGAAGGCATCTGGCTCCGGACCCCAATAAGCATGTGGGTTTATTCGAGCCTATTCGAGACGCAATCAAGAACTGTGCCCTGCTCTACGCCGTATACATTCCGCGGCTTTCCTTTACGCAGAGCATTGAGCAACGTCGAAGTGGCATAAGAAATAGCCTGCGGTGACCAGACCGCTTTGCCGTAATTCACGTCTTCATTTTAGTCAAGATCAGCCGGAAGAAAGCGTTGCTTCGCTGTCTGGGGAGGTTAAACTGGAATGATCCGGTACAGCAGCGCGCATTCGGGCAAGCAAGTCGGAGGGATGGACAGGCTTGTTCAGGATCTCGAATTCATATCCCTGGACACGCGCTTTTTCAAGCAGGTTGGCCGTACAAGCCTGCCCAGAGAAGAGAAGAATCTTGCAAGACGGCAACATTGCGCGCACCTTGATTGCCGTCTCAATTCCGCTAATACCTTGCATGATCACATCGGAGATCAGCATATCCGGCTTGAAACTCTGCACTAACCCGAGCGCTTTCTCGCCGCTGTACACGGCACGTGCTTCGAAGCCGGCCTGATTCAAAATCATCGCGAGCGTATTGGCGATCACTTCTTCGTCATCGGCTACTACGACTCGTGGTCTCGTTTCTGGCATCGTTTCCCCCATAAACATAGTGTGCTCTTGGCAATTTGGCTATCCCCAACATTTCAATGAACGAAAAACTCAATAAGAGGACGCATGCTCCCTTGTGCGCTCGAGGAAGCCGAACGTCTCATGTTCCTCTCTCATTCCGATCACGGCGGTACCGGACCTCGGGGCCTTTTTGGCCAAAGCGACGTCATTGTCATTGCGCTGAACGGAAACTCCAGCCCATTGTGTTTGGACCTGCTCGCTTAACACGTCTCCAAGACTGCCGAGAAGTGCGACCGGGTCCCTATCGAGCGTCGTATCCGCAAAGGCGTTATGCTCTCCGAGTGCGGCTCCCGAAACGCACGCTATTGGGATACGCGAACCCGACGCTCGAATGATGCAGGTGAGACGTTCGCAATCTTTTATGGGGAGTGAATGGCAAAGGATGATGAGGTCGAAATCACCCTCTTGAAAAAGATGAATTGCTTCTCTGATGGATATCGCTGATACCACGATATAGCCAGCAGATCGTAGGACCTGATTGCGCGCGCCCAATACTACCGGGTCCGAACCGACCGAAAGAACGAGAGTCTGCGACATAGAGTGTGTCCCCTGTTACTGCAAAATCGCGTGCCTTGCGTTCCTAGCCTTATCGATCTCTAGTGCTCCCGGAGAGCTTCCTTTCGATGTGTTTGGGTACCTCTCCGGCTCCGTCCGTTGCGCCCTGGCAAAGCCTCAATAGCCCGGACTTCGGCGCTGCAACGAGCATCCAAACGGCTTAGGTTTATTATAAGCCGTTTATAATGTTTTACTTGCAAGTTACGAATGGATCGCTCCATGCTCGGAAACCATATGTATATATATTTAGCTACCGCGCCCATTAGGAGTCTGTCATTTATCGAACGTTAGATCTGAGAATTTGAGCATAAGATCAAGACACATCCAGATATGCACGTCCTCCTGTGTCGGCTCCCGTGCTCATTGAGATGGGAAGGCTTTTACCTCGTCGCGCAAAGGAGATCCATGCCGTCAGTCGTGCTTCCGAAACAGCTGTACAAGAATCGTGTATTAGCATCGCTTCCTCCGCTAGATATCCGGCGTCTTTCCGCACATCTGGTGCCCGTAACCTTCAAAAGCAAGCGCAGCTTGCATGAGCCGGGAGAACGGATCGACACAGTCTACTTCCTTGAGGATGCCATTGCATCGGTGGTGATTACGATGGAAAACGGCAACACGGTCGAAGTAGGCGTAATCGGGCGCGACGGCGTGGTAGGCCTCCCCGCGGTGATGGGCAGCGGCCGCGCGGTAAATCGGACCTTCATACAATTGCCAGGGCATGGCTTCAGCGTGAAAGCCAAGGTCTTTCGCGAACAGGTCGAGTCTTCCAGCGAGCTACGCTCCTGCTTGCACTTGGCCACTGAGGGCTATCTTGTTCAGACAGCTCAGACCGCCGCATGCAATCGAATCCACGAACTTGAAGAGCGTTTGGCTCGCTGGCTGATGATGTGCTCTGACAGGGTTCAATCCGATCACATTCCAATAACTCACGAATTTTTGGCAATAATGCTAGGCACACGGCGCAGTTCGGTTACCATTGCAGCTGGCATCTTATACAAAGCGGGACTTATCACCTATTCGCGCGGAAGTGTGACAATCCAAAACCGAGATGGCCTTGCCCAAGCGGCTTGCGAGTGTTATCAAGCTGTACATGGGGAGTACCTTCGCCTCGGACTTCTTGAGATCTGAACAATGCTTTAGCTGCTCTCTTTGGCTCTAAATGATCACTTCATCGAAGAAAGAGCCGAAGAGAAAAGCATCAAAAAACAAACGCAAGTGGGTGTCGAAGGTTACGACCCAATCTACTTATCCCTTGAGGGTCTGTTCACGAAGTATCCAGAGACGATTGCGCGTGAACTGGCCTCAAGGAACGTGTCGCCGAAAGGACCAAGATCAGGCATGAGGATCCTGACCTAATTCATCAATCGCGCAGATCAAGGCCTGAGTGCAACGCGGAGGAGGAAGCTCGAAAAAGCAAAGGAACTGCTCGCCGAGCGTTCAGGACGTGAGAAAGAAAGAACAGAACCAAGCCAACTATTCCAGACTCTTGATCCAGACACCTGAGTTTTAAACAGGGCTTTCCTCACCACAATCGGGCCATCGACAAAGATTTGCTTTTGTTCTCCTCTTTTGTCATCGGTCCTCGAACGAAGGAAGGAGGACGGATGGGCTGTAGCTAAAATAGACAGATAGTCAGCCGCCACAATGTGAATCTTCCCTACCACTCTGTCTGTCGAAAATGCAGTTCAAGCAAACGTCCGCATTTGTGACCTAGACCGCGTTGCGATCTAATCCTGCCCCAACCATTCGAGCCGTTCGATGAGCACATCGGAAGCATTCATGATGAAGACCTCTGCTTGCTATTGCTTACTGGCCGAAGTCTGGCGTGTGCGCCGAAGAAGCAGTTCTCTGGCGCGTTCCAGACTCTGCTTTCTTGAAACACTGAGCCGCCTGCCCGCGTAGGCTATATATACAGTCAATAGGCGCAGTCCCGCTTCCGGGTCGCCGGTTGTGAATTCTTTTGAAGAGAGTAAATCGGCCATCATCTCCGGAGACTTCGTGAAAATCCCCGACAGTGAATCGTCATCATGTGTTTTCATAGTTCCCTATTATGATCAGGTCTCTTAAGCTGCCTTCTTCTCAGTTGAAATGGCGTGATCGGCGACACTTGCAGGCCATTGCCGCACGACTCCGCAGGATGCGATCTCATAACACTCGTACGCTAGGCAGCGGCAACAAGCAATGCGTTGCGGACCGCTTCTTGCGACAAATCCAGACGGAGGTCTCCATGCGAACGGATGATTTTGCATTTCAGCAGACCATCCGCCGTAGTAGTGCGCGCGACGATGTCCGCGAGCGAAGATGCCGCTGAGCTTGGCAGCATGATTTGCTCCGTGGGAGTCGCCAAAATGACGAGCTAGGTCCTGTGATGCATCGATCCTTTGACCGGTTGCTCTTAATACGACTAAGTACTTTGCTAAGCGAGTAACTGAAACGCAGATGTATCGAATTTATGCAAACAGATCCCACGCTACGCTTCCCAAACGAGTTCTTTCAAACAACTTTCCTAAAGCGCTCTTAGATACGAGCGGCCATCAATCTGCATCCAACCTGAAATGTGAGAGAAGCGTGTCGGGCGGACCGATTGGATGGTAGGGTCGCCATTGAGATACGTCGGAAAGCGATTTCGACAAGATCATGGCGATTAGTCTGCAAGGCTTCTTACCCAAGAGTTTGTGCGTCAGCTGCGCCAGGCCAGGGCACATTGTGAATATCGGCTCTGTACACGAAGACATGGCGTTTCCCGGCTTCGCGGCTTATTGCTGCAGCAAGAGCATTGTGCGGGTGCTGATGCGTAATCTTTCCGTCAAGCTGGGACCGCTAGGCATAACAGTGAACAACGTGGCGCCGGGCGCCATCGCAACGCCCATTAACCAGTCGCTGCTCGAAGACAAACCAAAGCTCGACGCGCTGCTCAAGAAGATTCCCCTCGGCCGACTTGGCTTTCCTCAAGACGTGGCTGGACTGGTGGCGTTTCTCGTTTCGAACAAAGCGGCCTACATAACCGGCGCCACATTTGTTGTGGATGGCGGCCTGATGCGGAGTTACCACGAGCAATAAAGATTATGACGACACGAATCGAGGATTACGCACTGATTGGAGACCTGGAAACCGCGGCGCTTGTCAACAAGGACGGCTGCATCGACTGGCTCTGCTGGCCTGCCTTTTCATCGGCCGCCTGTTTTGCCGCACTGTTGGGAACGGAAGAGAACGGCTACTGGAAGATTGCCCCTTCCAAAAGCGGGTATTCCACCTCACGGCGCTATCGCGATCACACGCTGGTTCTGGAAACAACCTTCGAGCAGACAGGCGGCACAATGCGACTCCTCGATTTTATGCCTCCGCGGGGCGAGCACTCCGATGTTGTCCGCATCGTTGAGTGCGTTCGCGGGAGCATTTCGATTCACATGGAGCTCGCGCTTCGCTTCGATTACGGACGCACCGTCCCTTGGGTGACGGGCACAAAAGACGGTATCCGCGCCGTTGCCGGTCCAAATCTGGCCATTCTGCATGCGTCGGTTCCCGTGCGCGGCGAAAACCTGAAGACGGTGGCCGAGTTCGTGCTGCGTCGCGGAGAACGTGCCTGGTTCACGCTCACCTACGGGGCTTCGTATGAGCCCGACCCACCACCCATCGACTTCCGACGCGCATTTAACGATTCGGTGCGCATTTGGCGCGAATGGAGCGGAAAGCTCAAGTACAAAGGCAAATACCGCAAGGCAGTAGAGAGATCGCTGATTACGCTCAAGGCCCTCAGCTTTAGACCCAGTGGCGGAATCGTGGCAGCGCCTACAACTTCGCTGCCGGAGTGGATCGGTGGCACGCGCAATTGGGACTACCGTTACTGCTGGCTACGTGACTCCACCTTTACACTGCTCGCGCTCACGAACGCCGGCTACTACGACGAAGCCGCAGCCTGGCAGGATTGGTTGCTGCGCGCGCTAGCCGGCAGCCCAAGCCAAGTACAGATCATGTATGGGCTCAATGGCGACCAGCTTCTTTTGGAATGGGAAGTGGAATGGTTGCCGGGCTACGAGAACTCACACCCGGTTAGGGTGGGCAACGCCGCTTCGCAGCAGGTACAGTTGGATATCTTTGGTGAAGTGCTCGACTCCTTCTTTCACGCCCAGCGCGAAATGAACCGGCACTCCGAAGACGATTTTCGCGTTCTGGTTTTACTTCTTGAACACCTTGAATCCATTTGGCACAAGCCCGATCACGGGATTTGGGAGATGCGGGGAGAACCTCAGCATTTTACGTATTCGAAGATGATGGCCTGGGTGGCCTTTGACCGTGCCGTACTTCTTGCGAAGCAGTTGCACTATGAAGCTCCGATTGAGAGATGGAAGGCGGTCCGTAATGCGATTCACAAGGAGGTCTGCGAGAGATCTTTCAACAAACGAAGGAACTGCTTTGTCCAGGCGTATGGATCGGATAGCCTTGATGCGGCTCTGCTGCTGATGCCGTCAGTGGGATTCTTGCCGGGCAGCGATCGCCGTGTGAAGGCCACGGTGCAAGCAATCGAGCGCGAGCTGATGCCACACGGACTAGTAGAACGATATGACATGAAGAAAGCACATGACGGATTGCCGGCAGGCGAGGGCGCCTTTCTAGCCTGCAGCTTCTGGATGGTGAGTTGCCTGAAGGCAATCGGCCGCCAGTGCGACGCACGCAAGCTATTCGAGAAGTTATTGCGCCTGCAAAGCGATCTCGGTCTGCTCGCGGAAGAATTCGATGTTAAACATAATCGCATGGTGGGAAATTTCCCGCAGGCTTTCTCCCACATCGCACTGGTGAACGCCGCCTTCGCTCTCGAAGAGGGGCGGCAGATGCGGAGGCGCGCTCTGCGTGACGGTGCCAACAAAGCAGATCACCGCCATTCCGCCGCCGCACGATGAAAAGTCCAAGGAACCCGCGGCACAGCGACAAGAACTCAACAAATCCGCGACTCGCTGCGCTTGACCAAAGATCAATCTACATCTTGTAGCGGCCGAGATCTTCATCGTTCAGCCCTTCCAGCCAGCCGCGCAATTGCTCGGCCGTGGGACCTTCCGCTGGTCCGGACGTGTTCAGCTTGGCGGTTTGCATCACCTGTTCCGCAACAAAAATCGGGCAATCTGCGCGCAACGCCAAAGCGATGGCATCCGATGGACGGGCGTCGAGCACCATCGGTTCCTCCCCTTGCCTGAGCCAAAGAGTGGCGAAAAACGTGTCATCCTTGAGCTCCGAAATAACAACACGTTCCAGCCGTGCATTCAGGTGACGAATGAGGTTTCTGGTGAGATCGTGAGTCATCGGACGCGGCGCGGCAACTTTCTCAATCTCGATGGCGATGGCGTTGGCCTCGAAGATCCCAACCCAGATGGGCATCACCGTATCGGAAGCGATGTCCTTCAGCACAACGATAGGCATACTGGTGGCCGGATCCATCATCAGCCCGCGTATTCGCACCTCAATATCCATGGCTTCCCTATCCTTTGCCCGCGTTAATCCTGTTTTCACCTTAGACTGCCTCTCCCACCAAACTGTTGGGATGCGTTGCGGTGATCTTCACCTGCATGTAGCTTCCGGGCGCCGGTGCGATTGGCTGCACGCAGGTGAAGTTGACCGGCTTATTCTGGCTGCTACGTCCGATAACTTGCCCTCGTGCCAGATTTATCCCCTCAACCATCACATCCATTACCTGCCCCAAATGTTTGACGTAATTGGTCCTTTGAATCTCTCTCTGTCGATTAAGCGCCACTTGAAGCCGGCTCGCCTTTTCACTCTCCGGGATGGAATCAATCATGGTCAACGCCGGAGTATTGGGCCGGCCTGAGTACTTGAACCCGAAGACGCAATCGTACTCGACTTCAGCGAGAAGGTCCATAGTCTCAATGAAGTCGTCCGAGGTTTCGCCAGGAAACCCGACGATAATGTCGGTCGAAATCGAAATAGTCCGGCGCGCGGCTTTGATCCAGGCAATGCGTTCCAGGTACCACTCCCGGGTGTACTCGCGGGCCATGAGTTTGAGCACGCGCGATGAGCCGGACTGCACCGGCAGATGCACATGGTCGCAGAGCGTGGGCACGGCGTCGATGGCTTCGACGATATCGCGGGTAAAGTCGCGCGGATGGCTGGTCGTGAAGCGCACGCGGCGAATCCCACCCACTTCACCTACGGCGGCCAGCAGTTCGGCGAAACTCCGCTTCCCTTCCGGATCGCGGTAGCTGTTCACGTTCTGGCCCAAGAGTTGAATCTCGGTATAGCCTAGGTCGGCGATGCGCCGCGCCTCTGCCAGCACCGAGTCCGATCCGCGGCTGCGCTCCTTACCCCGCGTGTATGGCACCACGCAATAAGCGCAGAACTTGTCGCAACCTTCGATGATGGTGATGTAACCGCGATAAGGGTTCTGGCGCGACGTAAACTCGGTTTCGAAGGTTTCGTCGGTTTGGCGGTCGTCGAGGCCTGTGATACGGGTCTCTCCGGCTTCTAGCCGCGCCAGCATCTCGGGCAATTTACGATATGACGCCGAACCCGACACCAGCGAAACGTATGGCGCACGCGAGAAGATCTTTTCGCCTTCTTGCTGAGCCACGCAACCGAGCACGCCGAAGCGCTTGCCTGCTCTCTGCTGACGCTTGTATTCATCGAGGCGGTGGAAGACCTTCTGCTCCGCCTTGTCGCGAATCGAACAGGTGTTGTAGAGAATGAGGTCTGCATCCTCTTCCGACTCGACTTGCCGATAGCCCTGCTGCTGCAATGTGCCAATGACCTTCTCCGAGTCATGGGCATTCATCTGGCAGCCGAAGGTCTCAAGGTAGAATGTTTTCTCGATTGCCATAGAATCCCCAGTATACCGTGATTCGAGTTTGAACCATGCTGCGATTCCCTGCCGTGCTCTCTAGCGCAGCCCGGTATGCAGGTAAGCGAGCAGAGCGGCCATTTGCTCGTCGGTGAAGCGGCCAGCGAATCCGGGCATCATTCCCTTGCCTACGAGAACATTTTGTCGCACGGCCGCATCCGTTGCAGGAGCGCCGCTGGGTAGAGTCTTGCGGTCAAAGATGCTGTGCAAATCCGGCGGAATCTTCTTGAGCGCCAAGTCATTGTCCTCATGACAATGCGCACAGCGTACTTGATAGAGGTGCTTGCCATCTGCTTCTTTCGGAGTGAGTGCTGGGGCCGAGTGGCAGGCGGCCAAACAAGTACATATGCTGGCCGCCAACCCGATGCAAAGAAAGACCAGACCCCTAACCTGCCGGACTACGTCGATCACACTCTCCTTACGCTTTCTGAGCAAACTGCCCGCTTACATGGTCCCAATTGAGCACCTGGAAGAACGCCTTCACGTAGTCAGCGCGCCTGTTCTGATACTTCAGATAGTAAGAGTGCTCCCATACATCGACAGCCAGCACGGGCTTGTATCCTACAGTGAGGGGACTGTCCTGGTTGGGCGTTGTTTCTATGGCTACCGTTGCGTCGGGCAACTTTACCAGCCAAGCCCATCCGCTACCAAAGACGCTCAATGCCGCGGCGGTTAGCTTGTCTTGGAAGCTCGCGAGCGAGCCGAACTTCGCGTCTATGGCCTTGGCCAACTCGCCGCTTGGAGCTGCGCCGCCCCTGCCCAAGGTCGGCCACCAGAAGGAGTGGTTGGCGTGGCCTCCGCCTTGGTTGCGAACTGCCGTGCGCGCTGATTCCGGCCAGGAGTTCAGGTTGGCCACAAGTTCGTCCACGGTTTTCCCTGAGAGTTCCTGATTTGCGGCTACAGCTGCGTTCAGGTTATTGACGTAAGCCTGATGATGCTTGTCGTGGTGCAGGTGCATAGTCTCGGCGTCGAAGCTTGGCTCAAGCGCGTCGTAGGCGTAGGGCAGCGGCGGCAGCGTGAAAGGGCCGACCAAGGGAGCGGCTGGGGCAGCGACGGCTTGTCCAGTGGGGAGTGCCCTGGCAACTATGGTGTCTGTCAAGGCCAGGGCGCTTGCTGCGCCGCCAAGGTGCTTCAAGGCGGTTCTGCGATCTATCATGCGGGGAATGACCTCCAGCTGATTCGATGCCGGGAGGCCGAAAAAGTCTGCGCGATAATGAGAGGAATCACTTCCCCAAGTCTTCACTTTGCTGTCTCAATTATGCTGGGATCATGGATTTAGCTTCCGAACAATTGACTCCGATGACCCACATGGCTCATAACCGCTGCTTCGGCTGCGGCCCTGCCAATGAAACCGGTTTGCGCCTCGAATTTTTGCTCTCCGCAGATGGAACTGTGGTCAGTCTGCCAACAATTCCGGATCGCTTCGAAGGCCCGCACGGCTATCTCCATGGCGGCATCATCGCCACGCTGCTCGACGAGACGATGAGCAAATCCCTCCGGGCACTGGGGCTGACCGCCATGACTCGACACATCGAGATCGATTACCTGCGTCCAGTTCACTCAGCAGCGCCGATTCGCCTGGAGGGCCGCCTGCTTCAGAACGAGGGCCGCAAGCACTGGACCGAAGCCAGGATTCTCAGCTCAAGAGGACACGTCTTGGCCCAGGCAAAAGGATTGTTCATCGAAGCGCATCTCCGCTAGCCAAGAACAGACGCCCCGCCGTGGCGCATGGCAAGCGTATACGGCGGGACATCCGGTTTCCTACTCGATCAAACCGTCCGCTGCGCCTTAGTGAATCATGTTGATGGTTTCCTGGGTGATGGTGTCGAAGGTCGTCACCGATTTGGCGTTGGCCTCAAAGGCGCGCTGAGCTACGATCAAATCGGAAAACTCTTGGGAGATGTTGACGTTCGATGCCTCCAGAGAACTCCCTTCGAGCGTTCCCAGTCCACCCGTGCCAGCCACCCCTACCGAGGCAAGGCCTGAAGCAGTAGTGGCCTCGTATTCGGTCGATCCCACATCGTTCAGCCCTTGCAGATTGGCCACCGTAGCCAGCCCTATCTGGCCCACGGTCTGGTTCTGGCCATTGGAATAGATAGCCGTGATACTGCCATTCGAACCGATGGTAAAGCTCTGATACTCGCCGCTTGTATACCCGTTCGCGGTTTGCGCCGATTGCGCGGAAGCGGCGGCGGTTTGGCTGATCTCCGCCTTTCCATTGGCGTCAAAGAGATCCCAGGACATGTTCAACGGTGCCGCGTTGTCAGAGAGGCCGGCAAAGGTGACGTTGCTCAGATTGGCGGACGGACTGACCAGGTTGCCGTTGGAATCGAAGGTCAGCGTCCCGGTTGCATTGGCGGAGGCCACAGGATCCTGAATCACGCTACCGGCCGTCGACATGTTGGCGCCGGTGATAGACAACTGGCCAGCAGCCGTGGACGAGACCGTCACGCCGGCGATGCCCGCACTCGTCAACGAACTGGTTAGAGCGTTGACATATTGGGCTAGCGTCTCACCCAGGGTGACTGTCGGCGCGATCGTGGTGACCGTGGCGCCGGTCGCCGTCTGCCCGGTAATGGTCAGATTCGTTTTGGGGTCGACCCCGGCGACGGCGCTGCCACTGGTTCCAAAGTTGTAATTGATAGTGTTCGCCGTCAGATCCTGATTTGCCGTACCGGCGGTTTTTAGAGTAGCTGCTGGTCCGACGATAGACAGTTGACCGCCATTGGACGTCACCGATACGCCGTCCGGGCCAGTGTCGATATTGGCCGCCTTCAGTGCGTTGGTCAGGGCAGCGGCGTATTGGGCCACCGTTTCTCCGGCGGTGACCGGCGGCGCAACCGTAATCGCCGTCGGCGGCGTGCCGCTCACGGTTGGTCCCTGAATCGTTAGAGTCGTTTTCGGGTCCACCGTTGCGCTCGATCCGAAGTTGTAATTGATGGTTGTATCCGCCAAACCTTGAACAACGCTGCCCGTGGTCGTGAGGTTGGCCCCGGTGATGGACAATTGGCCATTGGCGAACGACACCGTCGCGTTGGCGATGCCTGCGGTCGAAAGCGCCGCCGTCAGGGCCGTGGCGTATTGGGCCACCGTCTCACCGGCACTGACCGAGGGAGCGGTGATCGTTGCAGTGGTGCCGCTGGCTGTCTCTCCAGAGATCGTCAGGTTGGTTGTGGGATCGACGGTCGCGTTTGTCTCGAACGCATAATTGTTGGTGGTCCCCAACATGTTCTGACTCACATTGCCGGCGATGGTCACAGTGTCGGGCCCGGTGATCGACATTACGCCATTTGCGGCCGTGACGGTTACGCCGGTGATGTCTTTAGCCGCCAGCGCATTCTGCACGTCGGTGACATACTGGGTCACCGACTCGCCGGCAGGGTTTGAAGGCGTTACGGTGATGGTTGTCGAACCACCCGCTGTCGTCGGCCCTGTGATCGTCAAGCTCGTGGAAGGAGCAACCGTGGCCGGCGTGGTCAATCCTGTGTTGGGATCGGTGAACGAACCGAAGTCGAAACTGGACTGCGCTCCGCTGAAAGCCTGATCGACTGTGCCGGTGATCGTCATATTTGCTGGTCCGGTGATCGAAAGGACACCGCCCGTGCCTGTAACCGTCACATCGGTGATTCCGTTGCTGGTCAAGGCGGCCTGCAGGTTCGCCGCATAAGTGGAAACCGACTGACTGGTGGTGAAGGCCGGCACTGAGACCGAAGCGCTTCCAGCCTCGGATATTGCCAGAGTCGTGGTGGGATTGACAGTAGCCAGCGCGCCGTTGCTGGTTACGAAGTTGTAATTGGTCGTCGTTAGATCCAGGTCCTGCATCGCTGCGCCGCTGGTCGTGATGCTGCTCGGCCCACTAATCATCAATTGTCCGGTCGGCAATCCGGTCAGGGGGTTCGTCGGAGCCGTAACCGTAACTCCGGCGATCTGCGCGAGACCGAGTTCCTTATTCAGGTCGGTCGCATAGGTGGTGACCGATTCACCTGCCGTGACATTTGGTAAAGCGGTGGTTCCGATGGTGCCCGCTGTTGTTGGTCCTGTGATCTTCAGGTTCGAGGTGGGAGAAACCGTCCCGGTTCCGCCAAAGTTGTAAACAAGATTGGTGGCATTGAAGTCCTGTCCCAGATTGCCGGTGATCGTCATATTCGCCGGTCCGGTGATCGACAATAGCCCAGTCGGCAACCCGGTCAAGGCATTGGTCGCGGCCGTAACCACCACTCCGGAATTCGCCGGCAGCGCACTTTGCAGTGCGGTTGCGTAACTGGTGATGCTTTCACCCGCGGCGAAGCTTGGCGGAACAAACGCCGCCGCGCCAGAGATCTGAATCTTCAGATTGGTGGTTGCCGGATCAACCGTAGCCAAAGCGCCGTTGCTGGTAACCATGTTGTAGTTGGTCGTTGTCTCGGCCACATCCTGTGAGACGCCAGCGGTGGTAGCAACGTTTTTGACAGTTAGGTTTACCGCGTTGTTATTTCCCGTGATGGTCAACGTGCCATTCGTGTTTGTGCCCGGTGCGCCGTTCACACCCGTAGCCGTCGCAAGGATGCCAGCAGCCCCCAATTGGCCATTGACATAAGTCGCGAAATTCACGGGCGTCATGTCGGCTGGAGGCGTGATCGTAGCAGTGTTCACGCCATCGGTAATCTCCAGGACTGTACTGCTGCTGGCCGTGCCAGTGGGAGCAAAGGAATACGCGATCACAGAAGGAGGCCCGGCCTGAGTGGTTGCCGTCAGTGTGGTGTTTTGCACTGTCGGCACAGTCGTCGTGGCTGCAGCCAGGATGTTGCTGGTCGCTGAGATGGTCGGGGCAGAGGCCGTCAAGCTGGTGGTGCTGGAGGAGGCGGGGGTCGTCACTGCCGCAGGAAGCGCGGGTGTCGTGGTCAGAGTAATGGGGCTGGTGGGCGTAATGGCGCTCGCAGCGATGGTTCCGAGAACATCCTGATTGACGAATCCATCGACGGTCATCGTCGAAGGTCCGGCAATCGACAAGACGCCATTTTTGCCTATAACGGTCACGCCTGTAACATTGTTCGCTGTCAGCGCGGCCTGGACGTCGCCAACGTAAGTAGCCAGCGACTCACCGGCCGGGTTGGACGGCGTAACGGTAAAGCTTGCAGCTGCAACGCCTGACGCCGTAGGAGCCTTGACAAAGGTCAGACTGGTCGTGGAATCAATAGCGGCCTGCGTAATCAATCCTGTTGTCGGGTCGGTGTAGGAACCCAGGGCAAAGTTGGTCTGCGTTCCCGAAAAATTTTGGACTAGATTGCCACCGATCACCATATTCGACGGCCCAGTGATGGACAGGATGCCGTTCGAGCCATTGATCGTCACGCCTGATGCGGCGGGCGCTCCCACTGCGGTTTGCAGCGCTTGCGCATAGGTGGCCAGCGATTCATTGGCAGCAAATGCCGGAGCGGAGATCACGGGCCCGGTCGCTCCAATCTGCACCGTCAGACTTGTCGAGGGAGCGATCTGGGCCAACGCGCCGTTGCTGCTGGCAAGGTTGTAGTTGGTCGTCGTCTCTGTCACATCCTGGGTGACGGCGCCGGTGGTCGTGTAGAGGCCGGTCGCTCCGCTGATCGATAGTACATTGCCAGTGGCGGTTACCGTTACTCCAGAGGCAGGGCCTACAGCCGTTTGCAAGGCTTGGGCATAGTTGATGAGCGATTCGCCCGCGGACGGTGCGGGTACGTGGGTCACCGCTGGTGTGGCGAACTGCAAAGTCGATCCGACTCCGGCCGTTCCTGTCGCGGCGAAGGTGTAACTGGTCGTCGTCGTACCCGGAACTGTGGTCGTATCCACATTCACGGTCACAGCAGGGTTTGTTATAGGCGCAACCACGGCAGCAGCCGGTGTCAGGCTTGGGCTGGTTGACTGAGCCAACACGGTCGCTGCCGATACCGGCATCGCAACCGTAGTCGCTGGCTCAACCGCTGTCGTCGCAGCTGCTACTGAGGTCGGCGTCGGCGTCGACGCCGTTGCTGCCATGGTGGTTGCCGCTGCCGCGGTTGCCGCCGCCGCCGACAGAGTATCCGGCAAGGTGATCGCATAGCTCCACTTGTTGTCGCCCAAATTGGTATAGGTCACCGTAGCTTCATAGCTTTTGCCCAACGAGTCATAGACCTGCACCTGGCCGCTAGCTTGCGTGCCTGCGGGAGACTCCGAGTCCAGGTTTTGGGTCATGCTGAAGGAATTCGTCGCCGAGGGCTGCATCACCTGCCCGGTGGGAATCGTGAGATCGGCCAAACCACCGCTGGTGTTGATTATCCCGTTAGTTGCGACATACCCCATGACGGCCTGGCCTTCGGTACTTTCGAGGGTGCCAGTGGAGCTGGTCTGGAAGTTGCCGTCGCGTGTGTAGAGCTGTTGCCCTCCGCCCGCGTCCAAAACAAAGAACCCCCCGCCGTTGATGGCTGCATCGGTAGAAACGCCGGTCGAGGAGATCGAGCCGCCCGTGAAGTCGGTGCTGTTCGAGGATACCTGCACGCCCGTTCCTACTTGAACATCATCCCCCGATCCGGTTGTGCCCACCTGCTGGTAAAACAGGTCGCTGAAATTTGTCGTCTGCGCTTTGAAGCCGGTGGTGCTCATGTTGGACAGATTGTTGGCGATGGTGTTCAGCGCCGTTGAATCGGCGTCGAGACCGCTGAGTGGAATGTAAAAGTTGGGCATGGTGAATCTCCTCTCGACTTCATCTGAAATTGGCACGGCCCTGACGGCCGGCGGTGCACAAGCTTGTTCCGGGCCATACGCTGCCCGTCGATTCTTTACTGCGGCAGCCCGTTCAGCGATTGGGCCAGGCGGCGCGATGCTGTGCCCGCCACAGGAATACCGAGATTTCCGGGAGCCAGTTTGGCTGCCGCCGTACTAATGGCGTCGGGAACGGTTATCGCTGCACTGGACGCGACCGATTGCGCCGAGGCCGCAGTGCTCCCATTGCGAGCCGCTTGAGCCTGCGCGCTTTCCCCAGTCGTGCCGTCGGCTGCGCCAAGGGCCTGAGCAGAGGGCGTCGCACCGCTTGAGGCGGTGGCCGGGCTGCCAAGATCGGTCGTCAGCGTCTGGTTGATGGAGATCAACTGCTCCAGGCTATTCACATTCACAAGCTGGTTGATGTATTCGTTGGGGTCCGTGTCCGAGGTTGGATCCTGGTTCTTCATTTCGGTCACCAGCAAAGTTAGAAAATCGTTAGCCGAGATCGTCGCCGTGTCACTGCTGGCACTGGCTGTACTGCTGCTACCCGTCCCGCTTGCCGCTGCCGCCCTGGGGTTTGCGGCTTTACCCGTAAGTGCTTGCGCTGCCGTCATGTGGTGATTCAAGATTCCTGTTGCCATTTCCCCCCCTTGCCCTTTATTGCCCCGCTTTGCCTTCTCTCGCGTCCTTGATAGCCCGCGGCCGATTGCTCTTCTTAACTTCTCTAGCCTTTGCCTTCCCTCCGGCTCAGGCCACCACTGAGATATGAAGTCCCCCTGCCACCACCTGTGCTCCTCCGTCCATTCTTTCGGACGATGCCCTAGACTCCGAAGCGGCAATGGACAGCTCCTGAGATTGGCCGGATTGGGAGCCGCCATCGGTGCCCTGTCCCGTCTCCTGCCCCGTCTGCTGGCCCGCTCCCTGCTGCATCTGTTGTCCAGTTCCCTGACCGCTGCCCCCACCCGACCATCCGCTTTCGGGCGCCGTCAAAGTAAGCGTTTCGACCGGCGTGCGGTGTTCGGCAAGATAGGAATTTAATCCATCCAGATGTCCGCCCAGTGTCTGAGCGGCCTCTGCTGAACCGGGCACCAGCTGAGCATGAACTCCACCACCGCTCGAATCCGCACGGACGCCGATCCAACCTAGGGTCGGATCCCGAAAGCCTGCCTCGGCCCGCCGCGCCCCGGCATGAATCCAGGTCGAACTTGCCGGCGAGCCCTCTGCATCGAGTGCAGCGAAGGTTTCGCGGTGGCCTGCCGTGGTTGTTGAATCGGTCGAAGCGCGACCCGGCCCGCCAGCTGCGCTTTCAAGCCCGTGCGCGCCTGCCAGTTCGCGCGTCACCGCTGACGCATCGACAGACGGGCCAAAAGATTGACCATCGACGAGGTGGCTCTCATGCTGACCCGATTCGAAAGTAACGGCTCCGCGCCGGGCCCCCGAAGGACCGGATGTGGAGACCTTTCCGCCTCCGGCAGAGCCCGCCTTGATCACATTTGGAGATTCGGCGGCCTGAATCTGGCTGGATTGGAACGCGTCAACGCTGGGGGGCATCGGCAAGCTATCCAAGCCGTCGCTCACCCTCGATGCTGGGACGGCACTCGCCTGCATGTTCCCCGGCTCAATAGGAATCTCGATCTTGCTTTGTCGAAGCGTCTGAACCGGACTCTGGCTCGGTGCCATCGTCTCGGCCGGGCGTTGACTCGGCGCAAAGGTCTGAAGCGGATTTTGTTGTCCCGAAACCACAGTCTGAATCAGGCTTTGGCTCAGCGCTGTCCCGTGAATCGAATCCTCAATCGATGCCTCTCTATGAGACTGATTTTGACCCGGCACAAACGCCGGGACGGAATTCTGGATTGGCGTCGGGGTTTGAAGTGGAGTTTGCCGCGTCGCTTCATGTTCAATTAACCCTTGGCTTGGTGCGGTCCTAGGAGCCGGCTCCCGGTTCGGTGCAGCCGTTTCAACCTGGTTTTGGCTCGGAATGGACCATAGGCTCTCCTTCGCTCCTGGCGCGACAACCTGAATCGACGCTTGGCCAGAGATTTCTGCCCGAACGAAGTTCCGGCTCCCTGAAGACCTCTGCGGCGGTTCGAGGTTCAACACCGCCGTCTCGACCGGCTCCTGGCTCGACACTGCCGCTTGAGCTAGACTCTGGTTCGGCGCAAGGGTCTGCGATGGTTCGAGCTTCGACACCTCCATCTGAATCGGCTTTGGGTTCGAAACTTCCGTCTGAGCCGGGCTCGGACTCAGGGCTAACGTTGGTTGGGACAAGCTCAGAGGAGGGGCTTCTGTAGAAGTTAGGCTCTGCTCCATCGTCGGCGTTTCAAGCCAGTTTCCGCCCTCGACGAGCGTCGCAGCCGACAGCGATCCACCTTTTGGCTCAATCGAAGATACTCGCTCGCTCAAAGTCTCTCCGAATGCCTCATTCGGATCTGAAACGGGTGTGACTGCTCCTTGCTTTGGCGGCATTTCATCCGTCTTGGGGACCTCCGGCCCGGTTGCCTTCGCCGCCCTTACATCGCTCATGGAGGACGCCATATCAAGTGGGCGGGGAGAAATCGGAAGAAAGCCGACCGGCATGTTATGAGCCGGCATCTCACGAGGTCGACCTGAAGCTCGATAGGTCTCGGCCAACGGCGTCTGTGCGACCTTGAGATCGGATTGCTCTTTGAGTTCCGTTGCGGGGATAACAGGGATGGCGACGGCCGGCGCTGGCACATTCGGCACAACGCTCAAAACTGCTGCTGGAACGACTTCGGGCAATGGCCCTGCAGCAATAACATCCGGTTCTGCAATGCTAATCGAGTAGTTTGGACGCCTGCCGCTGGCGGACTTGGTTTCCGCTCCGCCAGCCTGTCTTGCCTCTGTGACTCTGATCCCACTAGCCTTGGCGGTTCCGGCGGATGACCGGGCCATCGGGGCTCCAGTCCGAACGCCGGTTGCAGGCAAATTTTCCGCAGCATCCGTTCTTTCGTTGGCTTTCTCTGTCCCGTGCCTTGCGCTCAAATCGGCACCAGCAGACAACTCTCTGTCGACAGTGGCCGCTCCAGCAGCGGTAGCCCCCTGACTTGGCGCGGAGACCGTCTCGCTCAAACCCTCCGAATTGGTACCGAGGGAGGCGAGCAGTGATTGCCATCCGGCGCAAAAGCTCTCCGCCTGCGGAACTATGGGCGACAATGAACTTTGAGCGACCGCCCTGCCTCGTTCTGTGCCGTGCGCTGCTCCCGAAAGCTTGCCCTGCTCCAGAGCTCCAGGCATTCCAATCTCGATTCCTACGGCAGCGGTCATGCGAAGAGATAAAGCAGCGGGCGTGCCAAAGAGCGTGGGTGCAGGTTAGAGCATTGTCAGGAATGGGATGGGGAATTCCGATTCAGGAAGCCAGAGTGCCCTCCACATGGATTTTCCCTCAAGTTTCATCTGCGGTGCGCTCATCGGGCGCGCAGGCCGATATGGAACCTGGAGAGTCGCTACTCAACACCACGGGTTTGGATGGTTCTGCTTCTAATCCTTCGCGGTAGAGCCGGGAACTAAACCAGCTATCAAGCGCCTGCTGGCCGCGCCGGCCAGCCTCAATGGCGTCCCGCTCCTCGGTCTCCTTAATTAAGGTCTCAGCTTGACGACGCTCTACCCTCTTGAGAAGAAAAGCCTGGCGTCGTTCCGCGACCTGTTCTCTCATTGTTTCGATTTTGGGTCCGAGCGCTTTGGCATGACAGACCGCTGAGCGCGTTTCTTCCAAGCCTGCGAGCCGGTCCGGCAATTGGCCCGAGTGGGCGCTGGCTTCAACCAGCCTCCTACCCAGACGGCCCCGCGCTATGGTGACCTCCAGAGCGTGATCCAGGCGGTGGAGTTCGCCCACTGCCAACTCCAGAGCAATTCGGCTTTGTTCCTCTTCAAGATCCCGGATGCGCAACAGCCGCCGCATCGCGCGTGAGACGGTCATGGTTTATATCTCCGCTGCCAATTGGGCAAGCCGGCGCACACAGTCGTCAAAGCGGACCTGCTCGTGCGAATCCTGGGTCATAAAAGCCCGCATCGCTCCACGGGCCCTCAAGGCACGGTCCAGATCGGGATCCGACCCTGGTTTGTAGGCTCCAATGCGCACCAGATCCTCGGAACGCGCATAGACGGCCAGCAGCTTGCGTAGCAGCGCCGCATGCTCGCGATGCGCCGGCTGAGTGACAGCCGGCATTAATCGGCTGATCGAGTCAAGTAGCTCGATGGGCGGATACCAACCCTCGGCAGCCAGCGTCCGCGAAAGCACTACGTGGCCGTCAAGCAGTGACCGGACTGCATCCACGATCGGATCCTGCTGGTCGTCGCCTTCCATCAGGACGGTATAAAAAGCGGTAATCGAGCCCACCCGAAACTGGCCGGTGCGCTCGACCAGACGGGCCAGGCGGGCAAAGACCGAGGGAGTGTAGCCCTTATTTGTGGGTGGCTCTCCGGCTGCCAGACCGATCTCCCGGGCGGCCATGGCGAAGCGGGTCAGTGAGTCCAACACCAACAGCACGTGCTTGCCTTGAGCGGCAAAGTACTCGGCGATGGTGGTAGCAGACAAGGCAGCCCTCATGCGCATCAATGGCGACTGGTCGGAGGTCGAAACCACAACCACTGAGCGAGCCCGGCCAGCAACGCCCAGCGCATCCTCGAGAAATTCCGCCACTTCGCGGCCACGCTCGCCCACCAGGCCCACGACGGTTACATCCGCCTCGGTGTTGCGGGTCATCATGCCGATGAGCGTGCTTTTGCCCACGCCCGACCCGCCGAAGATGCCCACCCTCTGTCCCCTGCCCACGGTAAGCAACGAGTCGAGCACACGAATTCCGGTGCCCAGCGGGGTGCGAATCGGCACCCGGTCCATCGGAGATCGCGCCACACCGTCCAGCGGCAGTGCCTGTGCAGCCGTCGCCGGCGCGCCCTCATCGATCGGCGCACCCAGCGCATTCAACACTCTGCCCATCAAGGCCGGCCCCACCTCGATCTCGGGATTCACGCCTAAGGCTTCCACCGGATTGCCGAAGCGGATGCCCTCGGTGCTCTCGACAGGCATCGACAGAACATTGGAACCGCGAAAGCCGATTACCTCGGCCAAGTGCGCGCGGCCGAACTGGTCTCGAATCTCGCAGCATTCTCCGACCGAGGCCAGCGGCCCAGATGACTCGATGGTCTGGCCCACCGACTCAAGCACCTGTCCGCGCCAGCGCCAGGGTTGACCACGTTCCAGGCTGGTAAAATAGCGATCCAATATTTGCGTCATGCGCGGTTCTCCTAGCCTCTCCCGGAGGCTGCGCCGGCCAGCTGATCGGCGTCGTCCGTTGAACTGCCGGGTTGGGACTTGTTGGCGCTGGGGCTGCCGGCTCGGTCGAAAAAGCCCCTTTCGATCTCTCCCAACTGCGATCGAATCCCCAGGTCGACTGAGCCCAGGCCGGTCTCGATGACACAGTCACCCAGCCGCATCCCCTCGCCTGCTGAAACGGACGGTTTCACGGCGAGGTGGGGTACCAGCGCAATGGCCTCGCTCCAAAGGTCAAGCTCAGCCGGAGGCACGCGCAGCCGCACCTGGGTCGATGCAGAGAGCTGCCCCAACGCCACCCTGACCGCCCCGGTCAGCAGCAACGGGTCCATCTGTGCTTCGCGACGCAGAATGCGTGCGGCCACGGCCAAAGCCAGCTTCACCACCTCATGCTCCACAGTTTGAAGATAACGATCCCGCTCTTGGGCAAAGCTTCCGATTAATTCGGCAGCCTGGCGCACCCGTTCGCGCTCCGTGGTGGCCTGGGAGGCGGCCTGCGCCTCGCGCTCGGACTGACGGCCCTCCTGACGGCCCTGCTCGCGGCTCGCTTCAGTGGCGCGACGTGTCTCCTCGGCCAGCCGCTGATCGAATTCGGCGCGCAACTGGGCTTCGATGGCTCCAGCTTTGGCATCGTGCGCCGGTGCCTCGGGAGCCTTGACCGCGGCCTCCTCGAGGTCGGCCCACCCACCCCATTCGGGTAACGAAAGCGCGTTTGGGCCCGCCGGGTACTCGAAGGACTCGATGCGCCCCGAAGCGCCAATGCGTGTTGTCGATCCCGACAGCTGCAAAGGTTGCCTTTCTTTCAGTGGTCAGTTTTTAGGGCCTAGCTCTTTCACTGCGCACTGTTCACTGTCCGCTCATCACTGTTACGCCAACATCTCATCGCCGGTCTCGAGCTTCAGAACCACCTTACCCTCGGCCTCCAGCCGCCGCGCCAGATTGAGAATCTCCTGCTGAGCCTGCGCCACCTCGCGCGAGCGCACCGGACCGAGAACCTCCATGTCTTCCTTTAGCATCTCGACGGCCCGCGAACTCATGGACTTGAAGATCTGCGCGCGTAGCTCGTCTTTGGCACCGCGCAAAGCCAGTGCCAGTTGCCGCTTGTCCACGCCAGAGACGATCTCGCGGATGGTCGCCGGCGGCACCGTCACCAGATCCTCAAAGGTGAACATCAGATTGCGGATGGACAAGGCCAACTCCGGCTGGCCATCTTCTATGGTCTCAAGAATCTTCTTCGACTCCTCGGCATTGAGCCGGTTCAGCAGGTCGGCGACCGCCTTGAATCCGGAGTAGCTCTTGCGCGCCGTATCGCCCACGTTTTCAAGGCGTCGGTGCAGAATGTGCGCCACCTTCTGGGCCATCTCAGGTGAAAATTGACGCATCTCGGCCAGCCGCTGGATCGAGAGCACCTTATGGTCCTCGCTCAGGTTGTCCAGCACCAGCGAGGCCCGTCGGGGATCGAGGTGAGCCAGCACCAGAGCGATGGTTTGTGGATGCTCGCTATCGAGCAACTTGCCCAACTGCTGGGGATCGGTGCGCTGCAGCTTGGCCAGATTGCCCTGCGCAGCCTCTTGCGACCGGCGCACCAAGGCCAGCAGATCGTCGGCGCGCTCTTTGCCGAAGGTCTCCATCAGCAATCGGCTGGCGTAGTCTAGGCCCCCGTGGATCATGAAGTTCTGGGTTTCCAAAAGCTCCCAGAACTCCTCCAGTATCTCGGCCGAGAGCTCGGGCGTAATGCCGCGGAGATCGGCCAACTCCTCGGTGAGCCGCTGCACGTCCACCTCCGGCAGGGCGCGCAGAATCTCCTTGGCCAGTTCCTCACCCACGGCCACCAATAAGACGGCGGCCTTGCGTATCCCTGTCAGGTTCGCTGACCCGCGGGGACGTGCTGCTCCGTTCTGGCTTCCCTGGTCGGCCAAGGCTCGGATCCTTTCCCTTGCTGCGTTCTCTGTCGTTTCCGCTCCTGAATCCACTTGTCTTGCTCTCAGGAACTGCGGGTTTATCCGTGCTTCCCTGTGCCCAACTACCTAATTCCCGTCGCCTCAGAGATCAATCGGAATGAATCCAGCTCTGTAGTAACCGCGAGCTCTGCGTGGGTTCCCGCTTGAGGTGTCCGGTAACCTGCTCGAAGATATCCTGCATCCGGAGTCGCTCGGGGTCGACCTCAACCGGCTCGGGCGGTCTCAACACTCGCGGTTCGGTAGCTTCCGCCTGGCCGGGCAGTTCCTTCGTCGCCGCCTGCTTGGGCACCGCTCCCGTCCTGGCGCGCACCAGAGCTGGACGCACTCCGAAGGCCACCACCAGCAAGAGTCCAGCCAGCAAGGCTGCATACTTTACCACAACGGGCGACGCCTCGGCCGTGGCCAGTAACTGCGCAGGCAGCGTAACCGGCTGCTGCAAACGGTTTTCCTCGAAGGCTAGGTCCTCGACCTGGAGCAGGTCGCCGCGCGACCCATCGAAACCCACCGCAGCTTGCGCCAGCGCTGTCAGATTGTGCAACTCCTCGGCCGAGCGAGGCTGCCATTGTGCCGACTTGCCCTTGGCTGCGGGCTGGGCCAGCCGGTCGTTCACCACAATAGCTGCCGTCATCCGCCTTAGCCTTCCGGGGTTTTCGACCGTATGACGCACGGTTTTCGTGGCCGCATAGGTCCCGGACTCGCTCTTGGCGGTCTGCGGTGCGGTGGTCTGCTGCGGATAGACGGGCAGGGCCTGCGAGTTGGGCGCGTTCGACGCCGAGCCGGGAACCCCGGCGGCTACCGGCTGGGGACCGGAAGATTGTTCGGTGCGCTGCATCGAGAGGGTTACGGTCTGGTCCGGATCGTAGTTTTCCTGAGTTTCCTCGGTAGCCGCCGGATCGTAGTCCAGGGTCACCGAGGCACGCACGTTGCCAGCCCCGGTCACCGGCTCGAGGGTGGCAATCAGTTTCTCTTCGAGTGCCTGTTCGGCGCTCAACTGCATCGCTTCAGCCGTCTTCGGTCCCAACGGCAAGTGGCCGGCCGCATCCACCAGCACCACATGATCCGGGGTCAGGCCGTCCACGGCCGAGGCTACCAGGTTACGAATCGCCTCCGGTTCTCCGTCTCCGAGCGAGCGATGACGCAGCTTGAGCACCACCGAAGCCTTGGCCGGCCGTTCAGACTCACGAAAGAGTGAATCGTGGGGCATCACTAGGTGAACTTGCGCCGACTCTACGTCGGAGAGTGAGCCGACGGTATGCTCCAATTCGCCTTCGAGTGCACGCTGAAAGTTGACTTGTTCGTCGAACTCCGATCCTACCCAGTTGGGCTTGTCGAAGATCTCAAAACCCAACCGTCCGGTCTTCATCCCCTTGGCCGCAGTCAGCAGACGAGCTTTGTCTAGCTGTGCGGCCGGAACCAGGATGCCGGCACCGTTTGGGGTCGGCTCAAAAGGAATCTGTGCCTGTAGCAGAACCTGACCGGCTTGACGCAGATCTTCCGGGTCCAGATCCGCATAGAGGATGCGCCAGTCGGTGCGCATGCCGTACCAGAACAGGCCGCCAATCAGCCCCACCATCAGCAAGGCCGCTACCAGTGCCCAGCGACGCTGTGCTGGCTGCATCTGCGCCCAACGCACTCGGCTGCGGCCCCAGAGGCCGGCGAGCCGGTCGCTCAGTTGCGGTTGACCGGGTCTGGCCGGCGCGCTCTTCTCCAACTGTGTTCCGGTGGCCATGGTCTCCGTGTCCTGATGCTCTTGCAGACGTTGGTCCTATCTGCCTGCGGTGCCCCGTGCCCCATTATTCGGCCGCCCGCCCGCCGAAGCCCGCTGAACAGCCGATCTCTAAAACTGCATTCCAACAACCTGTTGGTAGGCCTGGACAGCTTTGTTGCGCACCGCCAGCGCCAACTCAAAACTCATGCTTGCCTTCTGGGTAGCGATCATCGCCTGATGCACGTCCACGCCGGAGCCGGTCATCAGTCCAGCCACAGCCGTGTGGGCCTGCTCTTCAAGTTTGTTCACCTGCCCGACAGCATCGGTCAGCAGATCAGAAAATGGGGTGGACGGCGTCGTCGATCCGCCGGTCAAAGCTGCGCCCGTTTGAGCGCCAGCGCCGGGAATGGTCGTTACTGCCTGTGCCGCGGCGGTCATGGAATTGATTGCAATCACATCGGTCCTCCCTGCAATTTCCGTGCCTCAACTCTTCGGTGCCAGCAACTCCCGTGCCTGCTGTTTCCTTGCCTGGAGCTTCCCTTCGCTCTCTCGACTACGGCGATAATCCTTTAGGCCTTGGCAATCTCTAATGCCGACGAGATCATGCCCTTTTCAGCCTGTACTGCGGAGCTATTCAGACCATATGCACGCGTCGCCCCCATCAGATCCACCATCTCTGTGAGGGGATTAATGTTCGGATACGACACGTATCCGTCCGGCCCGGCATCGGGATGTCCCGGGTCATAACGCTTGAGAGGAGGCGAAGGATCCTCGACCACGCCTGCAATATGCACGCCCGGCGCCACCGGCCCGGAGCCGTTCAAATCCCCATTCAAATTGAAGGGGGATAAAGGCGCTGCAGTGATGTTTCCCGAAGCTGCGGCACCCGAAGCTGCATTGAAGGAGTTGACGAACTCCGGATCGCCCGCATTGGCGGCGAAGATCACGCTTTGGCGGCGGTAAGCGCCGCCCGAGGCGGTGCGCGTCGTCTCCGCGTTAGCCATATTGGCAGCCACCACCTCGGCGCGCATCCGTTCGGCTTGCATGGCCCCGCCCGAGGTTTGCATCATCGCAAAGAGATTCATCTGCCGCCTTCTTCCAAAAGCTCTTTCGCGCCTCTAAAACAAATGGCCTGGTAGAGCGAGCAGGCTTACCAGATGGAGCGTTCGATGTTACTCCTCAGGCTACTTGCCGTCGGCATGGATTGCGTCTAGAACACGTTGGTTTTCTTGGCGGAGCAGCGCCACACCGGTTTTGAATCTGAGTTGCGCCTCGGCCAGGTTCAAACCCTCGCGGTCCATGGAGACGTTGTTGCCGTCAGGCCGCGCAATCAGTCCATCGACGGCCGTGAGGTGCACCGGCTGCGGTGCGGTTCCCTGCTCTACGCCCGCCATCGCCTCTCGCATCTCGCCCTCGAAGTCCATCCCCACGGCCTTATAGCCGGGGGTATCGATGTTGGCCATATTGGCTGCGGTCAGCTTGGCCTCGCTGGTGGCCAGATCCAGGTAACGGCCAATCTGGTCGCTGAGCTGAGTTTCAACCTGCATCGCCATCTCATCCTCCTTCGGCCAGCTATCTCGGACGGCCTAGTTCATCGCCAGCCCGAAGTCGATCTCCCGCGCCGTCATGACGGACTCCTCGCCGGCCAGAATAGCGCCCCGCTCCAACACATGCTCAAGCTCGCGGACATTGCCCGGCCATTCATGCGCAGCCAGCTTGGCCAGCGCGCCCTGGTCGATGCGCTTGACCGGGTTCTCGCGACCCATTTGGGCCAGAAAGTGGTTGACCAACAGCGGCAGGTCCTCTGTGTGCTCGGCCAGTGAGGGGGTGCGGATAAGGAAGACAGCCAGCCGGTAGTAGAGGTCGGCACGGAAACCTCCACTCTGGGTCTGCTGGGCCAGAGCCTGGTGGGTGGCGGCAATAATGCGCACGTCCACTTTGACTGTCTCGTTGTCGCCTACCCTCTGCAGTTCACCGCACTCCACAAAGCGCAGCAGTTTGGATTGCAACCCCAACGGCATCTCGCCAATCTCGTCCAGAAACAGCGTGCCACCTTCGGCGGCCTCAATCCGGCCGGTACGCCCTTGTACCGCGCCGGTGAACGCTCCGCGTGTATGGCCGAAAAGTTCGGCCTCAAGCAACGCCTCAGGAATGGCCGCGCAGTTGATGGCGACAAACGGCTTGCGACTACGGGAAGATAGCCGATGCAGAGCTTCAGCCACCAGTTCCTTACCCGAACCGGTAGGTCCTTCGATCAGCACCGGGGTTGAACGTGGTGCCACGAGACGGATGCGACGGCTGATTTCGAGCATGCAGGGAGCATAGCCAATCAGCTCCGGAAGTCTCTCGCATAGCGCCCGCTCGGCGGTCGGTGTATGCGTCCCCGCTGCGGCCGGCGATACCTGAGGAAGACCGGGCTGGGGATATATCGCGGCTAGCGTAGAGCTCGCGGGCGAGGAAACCACCGTGGCTTGCGCTGGATGAGACGGGGCGGGCCATGGGACGGCATGCATCGCATCGAGCGGCGGATTCGGCTTGTTAAGCGCCGGGGCTGCGTTCCAAATTGCCGTGTCGTTGTCCTGCGTATGGCGCAGAGCGTAGAGCAATTCCTGGCGGTAGGGTCCACGCGGACTCTCCTGCACGCTGGCGCCGCCCGCGGTCACCAGATCCACTTCGGGAAAATGGGTGCGGAAGTCCTTGAGAAACTCGGCCAAGTCTAGATCGGGCAGCCATGAATCGACGATGACGGCTTCAGGCGCGGCTGCTTCGGCCTCCGCCCAGGCCTGAGCGCCGCCTTCAGCCTCTCTCACGTGCCAGCGCAGACCGGTAAGAGTCTCCGAGACCCGCTGGCGAAAGCTGCGATCGGCGCTGGCCACCAAAGCGTTGCGCGGACGGATGCGGTTGGTGAGTGGAAGAGCGGAAGCAGGAACGGTTGCCATAAGAATTCTCCTAGAGATCGATCGGTTGAGTTGAGCCAAGGTCTAGTGCGCTTCAAAAACTGCACCGGCCACAGCCGGCACGATCACAGGCACAGCGAGCACGGGCAGAACGGCGAGCGCAAGATCGGTCTCCGGCGGCACCATATAGCCTTGCCCGCGCACCGTACGAATCAGCTGCCCAGGGGGCGGGTCCTTCAGTTTGCGGCGCAGATAGTTGACGTAGACATCCACAATGTTGGTGGTCTGCGCCGGCTCAAGGTTCCAGACCGAGTCCAGCAGTTCTACACGCGTCACACACTGGCCGCGATTGAGCATCAGGTGCTCGAGCAGTGCAAATTCTTTGTTGGTGAGCATGATCGATTGGCCAGCCCGGCGAGCGGTGTGATCCAGCCGGTCCAGTTCGAGGTCGCCCGCGCGTAGCATTAACCGCGCCTCGCGCTTGCGCCGCAACAGAGCCCGGCAGCGGGCGCGCAGTTCATGGAGGCTGAAGGGCTTGATCATCAGGTCGTCGGCCCCGCGGTCCAGGCAGCGGACGCGCGTGTCCACCTCCTGCCGGGCGGTCAGCACCAGCACGGGAAGATCCGCATCCATCGTGCGCACCTCTTCCAGCACTTGCTCGCCGTCCTTGATCGGCATGTTGAGATCGAGAATGGTCAGGTCGGGCAAATCCTGGCGAAATGCCTCCACCGCTGCTGCTCCATCATGGACCACGCGGACGTGGTGCCCGTCGGCTTCCAGGCCACGGCACAGGAACAATCCCAACGCCTTGTCGTCTTCGGCGATCAATAATCTCATGGCAGTCCTTCTGTTCAGCAGCGTCCTCAACCCGCGACGTCTGCCTGCTCCAACTTCTCAGCCGGTCATCTTAGCGTGCGCTAAGAGACGGCGTACTGTTACCTTCTCTCTAGGACGAAGGAAACTCAATAGTCAAAGCTAAGAATGAAGGGGGAACGATTCCAGGAACGGCACAGAAGCCGTTGAGTTCCCAAAATGGCACGAGTGCACCGGCCGCCAAAGACCGCGGACTACTTCACCTCTATAGAAACGATTCGCTACGGCACTCTTGACCGGCGGTCGCGCTATCGTACTTGATTGCTTCTATTGGCTCGCGAAGCCGCTTTATCGCGATACATCTCGACGTCGGCACGGTCTATTAGCTCCTTCGCTGTTTCGCCAGCCAGTCGTTCCGCTAGGCCGATCGATGCATCCACACGCAGCTTCTTAGGGGCGGAGTTTCCCTGCACCGTGTAGTTGCCGCATACCCATTCCCGCAGGCGATCGATCTGTGCCTTGGCCTCGACGATACCGCAATTGTTCAGCAGAAGAAGGAACTCATCGCCACCCCAGCGCCCGATGATGTCCGTCGAGCGGCACACAGATCGCATCTCCCCGGCAAACTGCTTGAGCAACTCATCTCCAACCAGATGACCGTGCTCGTCATTCACCCGTTTGAACTCGTTGATGTCGATGATGGCGACGCAAAATACCTTGCTGGCATGGAGTGATTGCTCGATCTGGCCCTCTGTCCAAAGACGACTGCGCAGCCCTGTGAGAGCATCTCGCGAGGCAATCTCTTCGGCCTCTTCGAGCTTGGTTTGATAGGTCGATACTTCAGCCCGAAGCTGATCGACTGCGGCCTTGCCTTCTACCGTCATCCTATCGATCGAGGTCTTCAGATCCGAAGCGCTCTTCTCGATGGACTCGCGAATCTGGGTCAAGTCTTCCAGGTTGGCGATGCTCTTGAGCCGCGTCGTAACCTCGGTGATCTGCTGGGCGCAGCGCTGGTCCCGTTCTCCTACCGACTCGGCGGTGCGAGCCATTACCAGCAAAATCTCCTTTACTTCGCGGGTCTTCTCTCGATAGTGCATGGCCGTGCGCCGGCTCCAGCCCTGCAGTTGCTCCCTTACACCGGATTCGGTCTCTACGATCGTCTCGCAGGAGATTTCCGCTGAGAGCCTCTCGCCGAGCTTGCCCAGGCCCTCCTTCAACTTCTCGCCCAGCGACGGACAGGCGTCCACGCCGCAGTTGCCCATCTCCACCAATGCCGAGCGATACGCGCCAACCGTCAGCAGCAGAAGCGCCTTCGGCTCCCGCTCACCGTGCTCGTTCGATCCAGTTTGCGTCTGCTCAAGGTATCGCTTAATCGAGATCATCGGCCCTCGCGAGCGTGTCGCCCACCACCTGCTGAGGCGCGGAGACACAACCTACGGTTATCGGCGTCTCATCAACTTTCTTTAACCTGAACGGTGGATTCGCAGTGCCCCTCCCCCCAAATCGCACTATGGTCTCTTCCAGCGGCGCTATCCTGCCTGAAGCATATACTCCACAAGCTCGCAAAACCGCTCCGAATCATCTCAAATTCTCCTCTCATAAGAAGCTTCGACCACACGAAACCATGCACAATAACTGAGACTCAGAAAATCCTCAGCTGAAGCCAGCATCCCGGCTCTAAGGAGATGCCAACTGAGCTACGGGAAACGCGCATCGAAACCGCAGCTGGCAGAATCCAACGTTCGAGAGCGAGGGGGATTCTCATGCGCACACTTGAAGTAAGTTTCCTGCAGGAGCAACTGGAAGAGCGCAAACGCAGGCTTGAGGCGGCGATTGCATCCGCACCGCAAAACTCCGGCTTGGCTAGCCTCTTGCACGAAGTTGATTCGGCGTTGGACCGCATGGCCGACGGCACGTACGGTCTATGCCTGGAGTGCCACGACCCAGTGGAACAGGATCGCTTGATCGCCGATCCGTTGGTGTGCTACTGCCTCGAACATCTGAGCCAACCGGAGCTAACAGCGCTACAGCGAGATCTCGACCTGGCTTCTCAGGTTGAGCGTAATCTGCTGCCACAAAAGGGCCTGCGCATAGGCTGCTGGGAGACGAGCTATCATTTCGCGCCGGTAGGCGCCGTCAGCGGCGACTACTGCCACCTGATCCCGTCCGATGGGCAACTCCTTTTCCTGTTAGGCGACGTCTCCGGTAAAGGCGTGGCCGCTTCGATGCTGATGGCGCAGCTTCACGCCTTATTCCGCAGCCTGACCCAGATATCCCTGCCGCTCGGCCAAATTGTCTCGCACGTCAACCGCTTTTTCTGCGAGAGTGCGCTGGCCGGCCAATACGCCACGCTGATTTGCGGACTTGCCAAGTCAACCGGTGAGATAGGAGTCCATAACGCCGGACATTGCCCCGCCATCATCATCGGGCGCAACGGAGTGATTCGGATTGAATCTTCCGGCTTGCCGCTGGGGATGTTTCTCGAAACAGAGTTTTCCGCCACGTGCGTGCAACTGGAATCCGGCGACACGCTCTTTCTCTATACAGACGGACTGTCAGAAGCTAGCAATAAGAGCGATGAGTACGGCGTAGACCGCGTCATCACGTTAGTCCGCCAGCACGCTGCGCGGCAACCTGCCGAACTAATCGCCGCCTGTCTTGACGACGTGCGGGCGTTTACCAACGGCCGCCCCAGTTTCGACGACATGACTGTATTGGCCGTCCGACGCTGCGATTAAGCGGTGCGGCTGTTTCTTCGCGGATGCGGGCGGCGGCGGTAGATCAAAGTTGGCGGCCTCGCCTCTTGCAGAACACAAGCAGAGAAGGCCTACGACAACAAGTGCGAAGCCCACTCCTTCAGACGGCAAACGGCTGTTACAGCGATGTGTGGCGCCTTGAGGGCATGCACTGTCGGAGCAACCAAAAGCCGCGAGGAACGCTTGATGCGGATCGGCTGAGTTAAGTAGACCACAGTTTTCACGAACAACTTACACTGAATGGCCTCTGCCCGCATCCAACGGTCCGAGGTGCCTAGTGAGCGAAACGCAATTCAACAGTTTATACACACTGCAAGATCCTACCAAACAGTATCCTCAGCCGAAGTTCAAGCGCCAGACCCAAAAAGCGCCCGGCTCCGCAAAGGAAATGACCCCAAGTCCGGACCATGGAGAGATTAGTTATCGGGGCTCTGGGCGCCTACCGAACCGCAAGGCCCTCGTCACTGGCGGTGATTCTGGCATCGGTCGCAGCCGCCATTGCCTTTGCGCGTAAAGGCGCGGACGTAGCGATCAACTATCTTCCCAGCGAAGAGGAGGATGCAAAATATGTGATCACCCTTATAGAACAAAAAGGACACAAGGCGATAGCGTTGCCCGGCGACGTTAGCAATGAGAAATTTTGTCGGAAGTTAGTTAAGGAGGCACACAAGAAACTTGGCGGACTCAATATCCTCGCTTGTGTCGCCGGAAAGTAACATGCCGTAGAAAAGATTGCGGAACTCAACACAAAGCAGTTGGAAGAGACCTACCGCGTGAATGTCTTTGCGCTCTACTGGCTTTGCCAAGAGGCGTTGCCGCCTATGCCACCCGGAGGATCCATTATCACCAATGCATCCATTCAAGCAAAGCACCCTGGCCCAAGTCTGCTCGATTATCCCCCGACAAAGGCCGCCATTCTGACCTTCACAAGAGCACTGTCCCGGTAGGTCGCCGCAGACGGGATACGGTCAATAGTATTGCCCCACGTCCTGTATGGGCACCTTTACAACCGAGCGGGGACAACCACCAAAGAAAATTCCGGTCTTCGGATCGGAGACCCCAATGAAGCGTGCAGGCCAACCCGTCGAAATGGCGCTTCCATTTGTTCTGCTCGCCTCGCAAGAATCTAGCTACGTTACCGGAGAAGTCTACGGCGCAACCGGCGGTTTGGAGGTGTCATGATGAAACTTGAACTTCCAAACTCCTGATTCGACGATCGAACCTTTAGAACACTTGAACATCCTGCTTGACTTGCTCTTCGATTGCACCGTCGAGATAAATCTCATTTTTCTCAAGCAGGCTGCGCAGCGAGCGATCTAACGCTCGCTGCGCTTTCATCCAGTCGGAGCGCGCCGCTAGCTCGCTCGACCGCTGCTGCGCAAGATATACTTCGTCCTGCACGATCAGATAGTTCGTGCTTTTACCCACTGCAAACTTGTCCTTCTCGGCCTGTAGCAATTGTTCCTGGTGATTGCGGCTCCCCACCGCCGCAACGCACGCCGATACGCCGTTTCAAGAGCGATAACTAAATTCTCGGTCAGCTGTCGAGTATCATTTTCCGCATGGCTGTTCTTCCTGGTACCTGGCGCCGCCGAATAGAATCGCGTGCCGGATCTGCCTGGGCAATTCGGTTGCGCAGCGGTGTGCCTAATTGAACCCCGCCCTGATGGATTGCCGAGATCTTCAATCCGCCTTCGAATAGTGCCGGCGAGGCGGTGGTGATTCCCGTTCCTTCAAAGACTGGTAATGTGTAGGGCACCAGCGAAGAGCCGCGCGTCTGTAAGATGCCATAAATATTCAACTCCGGCTTTACGTTGTTGCGCGCCGCCTTGGCCGCAATCTCATCCGCCTGTACCTCCACTGCAGCCTGTACCAGATCCAGCCGGCTGCTGAGCGCACCCTCGATCAATCCCGCCACATAGAGTGCCCGCTGTGCAACCGGAACGACAATTTGATCGGTTAAAACGATGGCGACAAAATCTGTATCTCCACCTACTTTCGCGCCGCGCCTGGTATGGTTGTCTAGTTCGTCTGGAAGCTCAATCATCAGTCGATCGTTCTGCGGGCTTATCGGAATTCTGAACAGGTCTTTAAAGCGGGATATGTCGGATAGTAATTTTTGGCCTCGCGAGGCTCGGCGGGTCTCTGGAGTTCGTCGACTAACCCGGTCAGCTGTCTCATATCCTGCCGACGGCCCAACAGCGCGAACCCGCACGAGCTGGGCGTACCGAATTTAAAACCCAGAGCTTTGGTGAGCAAGGACACCGTTCTCTCACAACCATTTTCCGACACATAGCGCACAGCGGTAGCCCGCCAGGCAATCTCGATATAACTACATTAGAGATAATTACCTAGTGAATCAACGACGGAATCAGTCCCCGTATGCCGGCATCGCGACCGGAAATTATGAGTTGCCCTCATATGGAGATCCCAGAAGCCATCCCTGACCTGGCGGCGTTCACGAGATCTATCGCCTATTCATCGCAATGAATTCATTGTACTCGGCGTGGAGCGGGTCAGAGACCCGCCCACGCAAATCTCTGTCGCAACAACTGTGCGTTGCCGTTTCTCGCTAGTTGACTGTGCATCCCGTTCCGTTGAGCGAGAATGCCGTCGGTATCGCGTTAGTCACACTATTCCAGGTGCCATTGAATCCCATCTCGGAATAACTGCCTCCAGCGGGAATGCTGCCGTTGTAACTCAGATTGGTTACCGTCACGTTTGCGCCGCTCTGCGTCTCCGTGCCGTTCCAGAGCTGAGTGATAGTCTGCCCGTTGGCAAAGGTCCAGGTAAGCGTCCAACTGGTCAAGGCGGTGGTCCCCGTGTTGTTGATGGTGATGGCCGCTCCAAAGCCTCCTTGCCATTGGCTGGAGATCGTGTAGTCAATGGTGCACGTGGGGGTTGGAGTCGAGGGATTGACGGTAAGGGCGATCGTAGCGCTCGCGGTCAGGCTGCCGGAGGTTCCGGTGATGGTGACCGTGGCCGCTCCGGTGGTAGCCGTGCTGCTGGCCGCCAGGGTCAGGATGCTGGTCCCGGTGGCGGGGTTGGTGCCGAACGTTGCAGTTACTCCGGTAGGCAGGCCGGAAGCGGCAAGAGTTACGCTGCCGGTAAATCCGCTCAGGTCTGTTACCGAAATAGTGTCGGTTCCGCTGCTGCCTTGAGTAACCGCCAGTGCGCTTGCCGAGGGCGCAATCGTGAACATGGAAGCCGGGCTGACAGTAAGCGCAATGGTAGTGCTTGCGGTCACGGCGCCGGATGTTCCGGTGATGGTAACTGTGGCCGCTCCGACTGTGGCCGTGGCGCTGGCCGTCAGAGTTAACACGCTGGTCGAGTTGGTAGGATTGGTGCCGAATGTAGCCGTTACTCCGCTAGGCAATCCGGACGCGGCAAGAGTTAAGCTGCCGGTGAATCCACATGCGCCATCGAACGATATGGTGTCGGTGCCACTGGTGCCTTGGGCAATCGACAGCGCCGTTGCAGAAGGCACTAGCGTAAAGCTCGCCGGCGCCGTAATGGCAAGTTCTATGGTGGTGGTTGCGGTCAAGAAGCCGGAGGTTCCGGTGATGGTGATTGTGGAGGCTCCCGCGCTGCAACCGATCGTGCTACTGGCCGTCAGCGTCAGCACGCTGGACCCGGTGGCGGGGTTGGTGCCGAACGTTGCAGTTACTCCGCTAGGCAGACCGGAAGCAGCAAGAGTTACATTGCCATTGAAGCCGCCCACGTCCGTCACCGTGATGGTGTCGGTGGTGCTGCTGCCCTGAGCGATCGTCAGAGTGGACACCGAAGGCGTGAGCGTAAAGCTCCCTGCGGTATTGACGGTCAGTGCAATGGTGGTGGTTGCGGTCAGGCTCCCCGATGTTCCGGTGATAGTGATCGCGGAGGTTCCCGGCGTTGCCGCGCTGCTGGCCGTCAGCGTCAGAACGCTGGTACCGGTGGTGGGGCTGGTGCCAAACACTGCAGTAACTCCGCTAGGCAGACCGGATGCGGCTAAAGTTACGCTGCCCGTGAATCCATTTACATCAGTGACTGCGATAGTATCTGTGGCACTGCTACCTTGAGTTACAGCCAAAGTGGATGCCGAGGGCGCCAGCGTGAAGCTCCCCGTGGGCACAGGTCCATTGCTGCTGCAGGTCGTTCCGTTGAGCGTGAACGCCGAGGGTATCGCGTTGGTAACTCCGTTCCAGGTCCCATTGAATCCAACTTGGGACATGCTGCCCCCAGCGGGGATGCTGCCGTTGTAACTTTCGTTGGTCACCGTCACATTCGCGCCGGTCTGGGTTTCCACTCCATTCCAGAGTTGCGAGACCGTCTGCCCGTTGGCGAACGTCCAGCCAAGCGTCCAACTGGATAAAGCGGTCGTGCTCGTATTGTCGATGGTAATGCTGCCTCCGAAGGCGCTTGAGCTTTGCGGCGAAATTGTGTAGACGATGTTGCACGAGGAAGATCCAACAAAGAGGGCGATGGTAGCGGTTTCGGTCAAGCTCCCGGAGGTCCCGGTGACGGTCACCGTCGCCGCGCCGGTTGCAGCCGTGCTACTGGCCGTGAACGTTAGCACGCTGCTGCCAGTGGTTGGGTTGGTGCCGAGCGCGGCAGTTACGCCGGCGGGCACGCCGGACACGGCAAGACTAACACTGCCGGTGAATCCGTTCAGGTCCGCTACCGAGATTGTGTCGGTCGCGGATTTGCCTTGGGTAACTGAAACGCTTGAGGCTGAGGGCGAAAGTGTGAATCCAGGCGTTGTAGAGGCTGCCGCTACGAAAGTGGTGATGCTCTGGGCCGGCAGCGAGTAAGTGAATGAGCCGCCCGTAACACTGACCGGAGTTAGCTGTGCCATGGTTTCGGTAGCTGAGGTCTGGTAAGGCGTAAACGAGGCTGTAGCCTGGCCCTGGATGGTGACGGGAAAAGAGGCAGCAGTGGTGTTTGAATTGATGGCCACGATCACTAGGTTCCCGTCTCCCATATAGGCCGAGTCGAACACACCCGGTATCGGATCACTGGCGCTGACCATCACATAACCCGGTTGAATAAACTTGGAGAATTGTCCTATCGCGTCTCCATAGTAAGTCGGAACCGGAGCGGTGGTACTGGAGTTAATCAGGCCGTAATTAATGCTGTCGGCAGGGTCGTCCCAAATCCACCAATACACATATGCGCTGTAGTTGCCCGTAACCATGGAATTGTGAATCTCTTCGGCCAGTTGAAGGGCATCGCCAATGGCTGGCTGCGATCCTGC
Source organism: Occallatibacter sp. (assembly GCA_049518535.1). Taxonomy (GTDB): domain Bacteria; phylum Acidobacteriota; class Terriglobia; order Terriglobales; family Acidobacteriaceae; genus Telmatobacter. The sequence continues at coordinate 38,584 of JBEKRS010000050.1, forward strand.
CGGCGTGAACATGTGCTCGGTCATCCAGAGTTCTTTACCGTCCTGCTGGGCAAGCGTGTAGGCGGTAGGCGAGGATCCATAGAGATGGCCGCCAATGATGCTGATGAGGAGCTCGGCAACTGGGTCTTCAAGGGCCGTATTCGATTGGGCCTGAATGAACTGAAATGATTCCGGCATGATGAGCTTCGTGGTGAGCGTAGAGGCGTTGCCCGCAATCCAGGTGTCCATCTGCGCGGCAGTCCAGTTACAGGATTCGTAATCGACGTTTGCAAAGTCTGGTTCGTTCTGCATGGAGATGGCATATAGGTCGAAGCCGGCAGTGTTATCGAAGTAAGTTACGAAATCCTCGAGATACGAGGCATAGGTGGCGTAGTTCGCCGGCTCCAGAAAGCCGCCACAGAACCCTGCTGCGGGACTGCATGTGCCAGAGAAGAAGGGCTGGGATGAAGAACTGGACTTCAGCGAGGCGGGCGGAGTCCAGGGAGTCGCCATGACAATGGCCTTGGGATTGGCGGCGACGGCTTCCTGGGCGTTTGTAACTTCATCAAGCCAGCTCCCAGTATTGGGGGCAATGGTTGCCCAGGGTGGGGTGCTCGTCGGTGAGCCGGTAGGATCGATGCGCACGCGCAGGACGCTGAGGCCGAGACCGCTGGTGGGGCTGAAAAGCGCTGTGGCTTGGGGCTCAGTAAGTTGTCCTAGCCAGGCAGTCGCTCCGCCGAAGCCGCGAATCGTTTGTTCAGCGGAGCCATAATTAACGACTGCGTTTTGCGCGGTGGCAGTTGCCACAGCAAGCAAGAACAACGATGCAACGATACAAGCCACTCGCAGTTTCATGATTACCTTCTCCTTTTTGTGCGCTTCGGCTTTTTCATGTCCTTGTCGAGGGACTATACCTACTGCGCTTCGCTGTGGGCCCGGATTAATGCCCGTTTAAAGCAATGAGATCTTAGTTACTCAGCGCGGAGCAGGTCGAAGACCCGCTCCGCACACGTTGCTGTTGTGGCAATGATGCGTTGCTGCAGCTAGTTGACCGTGCAGGCTGTTCCGTTGAGCGAGAACGCAGTCGGTATCGCGTTAGTCACACTATTCCAGGCTCCATTGAATCCCATGCCGGTGTAACTGCCTCCAGCAGCAATCGTGCCGTTGTAACTAAGGTTGGTTACAGTGACGTTCGCACCGCTCTGGGTTTCCGCGCCATTCCAAAGCTGCGTGATCGTCTGCCCATTCGCAAAGGCCCACGTCAGCGTCCAACCATTTAGGGCGGTGGTTCCCGTGTTGGTAATGGTGATAGCCGCTCCAAACCCGCCTGGCCACTGACTTGAAATCGTATAGCCGATGGTGCATGCGGGAACGGGGTTTCCAGGAAGGACGGTGAGTGCAATTGTGGTAGTTGCACTCACGGCACCTGCGGTTCCGGTGATGGTGACCGTAAATGTTCCCGCCACCGCCGAGCTACTAGCTGCAAATGTGACGACGCTGGTTCCGGTAGTTGGATTCGTGCCGAAGGTCGCGGTCACGCCGCTGGGCAATCCAGTTGCGGCAAGACTCACACTACCCGCGAAGGGACTAACGTCGTTTACCGTAATCGTGTCAGTGGCGCTGCCGCTAACGTTAACTGACAAGGTGGGACCCGAAGCAGCAAGCGTGAAGCTTCCCGTCGTGGGAAGGACAGTTAGATTGATCGTTGTAGACGCGGTCAGGGTGCCGGAGGTTCCGGTGATGGTAACTACAGATGCTTTAGCCACTGCCGCGGTACTGGCTGCAAATGTGATTACAGTGGTCCCCGAACTCGGATTAGTGCCGAAGGTCGCAGTTACGCCGCTGGGCAGGCCGGAGACCGCAAAGGTTACGCTGCCCGTGAACCCGCATGAATCGCCCACCGTAACCGTATCGGTGCTGCTGGTGCCTTGAACAACGGACACGGCAACGGCCAAAGGTGCAACTGTAAAGCTCGCCGCATCACAACCGCCGATCGTGAAAGTAATTGTGGTGGACGCCGTGACGGTGCCGGAGGTCCCAGTGATTGTGACTGGGAATGTTCCAGCCACGGCCGTGCTGCTGGCTGTAAATGTCACCACGCTGGTTCCGGTGGTCGGATTAGTGCCGAATGTCGCATTTACCCCCGTGGGAAGGCCAGAAGCGGCGAGCGTGACACTACCAGTGAAACCACCGGTGTCAGTCACCGTGATCGCATCGGTGGCGCTCGCGCCCTGGACAAGCGACAGAACGGCCGACGACGGCGCAAGTGTGAAACCCGATGTACTGCCAACCAGGGTCTCGACGCTAAGAATGCTTGAAGGCTGAGTCTGACCCGTTACGTCCACGGTCTCAGCCGCGAAGTAATACTGAGTCGAGGATTTCAAGCCGGTAGCGGAGAAGGTCGTACCCGTCACCCCGCTGGCAATCAGGTTGCTCGATGACGGAGTGAAGGCTTGCGTTGTGCTGCTGAAAATATCATAGGTGATCGTGCAACCGGGGGCCGACGGCGGGACTGCCGTCCAGGTCAGGTTGATCTGACTGGAAGAGGCAGCCGTTCCTGTGAAGTTTTGCGGAACAGCGGTAGGAACAGGACAAGCTAAGCCGCCGCCACCGGTAAGTGGGAACTGCATCGCGGCCAGCATGGATTGCTTGGTCGCACTTAGCGGAGTTGGATCGTAATTGGCATCGAGCAATGCATAATCGTCTTCGCCATTAAGAGCCCAATAGGTCCAATTGATGGTTGGATTCGCCCGGATGTACGCAGCCAGGCCCTCAAACCATTGTCCCTCGCTGCCTGCGGCTGTGCTTTGGATGTCAGTGCTGCTGTTGTCGGTGCCGAACTCACCCACCCAAACCGGAGCCGTGCCGGCGGCGTTGATATATCCCCAGTACTTGTTCCAAATGGCGTCCAGACTGGCATCTGTCGTGCTGCTATTGAACCACGGCTGCTCAAAAAGATTCGGCCCATAGTCGTGGGCTGAATACACCAATTGGTTGGGCACACTCAGCACCAACGGGTTGGTTGCAACGCCTGCGAGATTCCCGCCTTGCCAGTCGCAGGAGCCGCTGTAGCAGTCGATGCCTTCGACAAAGACAAGTAGTTTGGGGTTGATGGCCAGAATAGCGTTTCCAGCGGCTTGAGCAGCCACGGGCCAGTTCTGCGCAGTGTTGGTGACTGGGCAGCCGGTATAGCTCCCGCTAGTTGCTGTGTCCCCAGTCCAGCAAGAGCCGGTAGACTCACCACCTATCACGAGGTGCGGCTCGTTGCGGAGATCGACGCCGATCACGATGGGATTCCCTTGGGGATCTTTGAAACTTGAATATCGATTGACCATCGTCTGCCAGTCCGCTATCCAGTTCGCCTGTGGATAGGCGCTGGTGTACCACAGGCCATTAGCCTCGTTGCTGTTACCGGCCTCAGAGCGATGATTGTCAAGTATGACCCGTAAACCTATGTTTCCCGCGTTTTGAATGACCTTGTCCATAACTTGTAGCCCAGTCAGCCCGTCGATATCTGTGTTGACGAATCCAGCGCTGGCAGATGCGGCGAAGTTGGTTGGCACCGGATTGCTTTCCACTAGTTCGTTAGAGAACGGCATGCGGATGACGTTATAGCCAAGGCTCTTGATGTCATTCAGAATTGTGTGGTAATCCTGAGCCCAAAGGCCGTGAATAATGAAATCGGTCGTCTCAAAGCCGTACCAGTTGATTCCGGCTATGCGAACTTCGTTTCCGTTCGAGTCAAGGATCTTGTTACCGCTGGTTTGCCAATAGCCTGTGCCTTGGCACCATGCATTGGATGCAAATAGAGCCGGCAGCAAAGCCGCCAGGACAAATACGCTATGCACCACCCGCCGACTGGCGCGCGTTTGCTTGTCCGATCTTGTGAATGCAAAATGCATTGATGAACCTCCACTTAGATTTCGATTCGTTTTGACCCCGTGCTTTGCGGGCGGAATGGGTCAACCAACCCTGCTCCGTTCATGTTCCTGTTGAGATAACAATGCGTTGTGGCAACTTCCCGGCAGTAGAGCTTCCAGAACTGCGACATACCGGCTCAACTAGCAAGCGGATGCCCGCTCCTGGCAGAGAATTGAACTGCTGAGATTGGGTTTCAGCTTGTGCATAGCCCACCCAAATCCGATGGTGGAACGCCATTTCAATGCATGATCCCGGTGTTTGGAGTCGTATCCGACGATTCGGGGGTGATAGTCCACAGGCCAGCAGTCTGAGTCTGCACGAATTGCCACATGTGAAAAGGGTAGAGCAAAAACGGAATGACACGAAAAACGAATTATTCCAACGCAAAATCAAAGAATACGAGCAATGCCTGGAAAATGATGCATTAATGTTGGGCATCCAATCTCGCAACTGAATTCTGCCGAGACGACGGTCAGTGGATAGGCAATCTAATCCTGGCCCAAACACGGCCAGCAGTGTGCAGTTGCATCTACGACCTGCTTCAAGTCATATTTTTCATAAATACAAATGCGGAACGAATAATAAAACGATTAAGCAGAATAAGTCAAGGTTAATCTCCAGATCATTGTTACTCAATGTTATGAGCCCGTCCAAGATGAGTCCGCCTCCCGGATGTCTTCGACGATCCGCAATCTTGAGGTAGCCCCTTGTCACAGAAAAGCCGGTTGTCTGATGAAGGACACTGAAGCGGCATTACAAAGAGCGCGGAGAATTCGCAGGTCCTGTAGCATCGGCCTTTGTTCGCTCGATGCTTTGTGTCGGGATTAGAATTCTTACAAGATGACTGTTCGCAAAAATAGCGTTTGTGGACATGGATGGTGGGCCGTGAAGCCAAAAGAGGGATAGCAACATGAACTGGGTCTTGTTAACACTAACTTTGTTATAATGGGAGCTAATGGAGATCACGGTCGAACAGTACGAAAAGATCAAGGATAGCCTGCCGATTCAGCGTGGGAATGTGAAGCTACAGAACCTCGAAGT
>JBEKRS010000051.1:0-42012 GCA_049518535.1 Occallatibacter sp.
ACTTCGAGGTTCTGTAGCTTCACATTCCCACGCTGAATCGGCAGGCTATCCTTGATCTTTTCGTACTGTTCGACCGTGATCTCCATTAGCTCCCATTATAACAAAGTTAGTGTTAACAAGACATAATCATCGGGAAACCTCCGCTGGCAGGGCGCAAATACTCGCTGATCGCAACAATAGACTGGCGGGGATCGTTGAGGTTCTGCCCGCTGAAGCAGGCCGCGTCTCACTCGGCAAGGTTCTGGACAGGCAGGGCGAAGAGGGAAATTTGACGCTGCTCTCCGTGACCGGTACTATGCTGAATACGGCACTAATGGCTGGCGGCTTGGTGGACCGCATCCACCTGTTCGTTCTCCGCACAATATGGGCTCTGACGCTGTGCCAGCCTTCAAAGGCATCGCCAACCCCATCCACGTGGCCGAAGTCGAGGTCGAGCGTTACAGAATGATTTGGGGTTGGGCTCGCCACTGAGAGGCCTGTGGCCGAATGACCGTGAGCGGTTCGCTGTTTTACGAGGAACTCCGCCAAGTGCTCAGAGGAGCGACGGGTAATTAATGCGCGCATTTACATCGTATTCCTCGCGACTGAGGAACCGCAGCCGACCGGTGCCTTCCTTCCTTTACCGCACTAGCCGAGCAGGATGGACCACTACGTTGCCGTAGCTGCTTTTGCAATGGTCGAGAAACCAGCGCTCTACAACTCCCACGAGGCCGTAGCGATTTATTCAGTTGTGTAGGATGGCGTGATTATGGGCGGGAACGCAATCAATTCGGCGACGCTTTACCCGCTTCCCGCGTTCTATTTCAAGGTCATATTCACCGCGTTCCTGGGGATCACCGACACATCCTTTCAAGAGGTCACCGGCATCGGAGCCGAAATGGAAACCGAAGAAGTGGTGGAGGGCGGCGAAAACCGCTTCGTTCACCATTTGCCCACGGTTTTGAAACATCCGCAGTTGGAACTCAAGCGCGGAATCGCACCGCAAGGCTCCGCGCTCGTAAAGTGGTGCCGGAGCGTTCTCGATCAGGGTTTCCCTTCTGCGATCGCTCCTTCGTTGGTTACGGTTTATCTTCTCGACGCGTTCGGAGCGCCCGCGCGTGGTTGGGCATTCTCCAACGCCTACCCAGTGAAGTGGCAGATCGACAACTTCAGTTCGACCAAAAACGATGTGGCGATCGAAACAATCACGCTCAATTACACCTACGCGAACAGGACTCTATAGCATGGCCATCGAGATCCGGCAACTGACGGTTAAGTCCAGCGTGTCTTCTCAGGAGAAGAAGGAAAAGCCATCCTTTTCCCAGCAGGACCGGGATCGGCTGAAGCGAGAGATTCTCTCCGAATGCAGGCAGATGCTGTTTGAGATGATGCGCCTGCAGCGGGAGCGCTAAATGACCTCCAATTCTCCCTTATCCAACATGGGCCCGAGCAAGAAACTCACCATTACTTCCTGCACTGTCGACAAGGCGGGCAATATCAATGCGACCGGGGCTAGCTTTGAAGTGATGCTCAATCCGTCCGGATACACGCATGCGCGGGGCATCGAGTATTCCAATGTGGCGCCATTAGGCGCTACCGCAAGGACGAATACCTTCGACAAGATGGCACCGGACACGCTCACTTTTAATGAGATCGTGATTGATGGGACTGGCGCGGTCCCGTCATCTTTGGCAAGCGGCGTCACTCCCGATGTAAAAACCCAAATCGACTCATTAACGCAAATTGTCTATGACTACTCAGGACAGATACACGAGCCGCCCTGGGTGAGGCTACTCTGGGGAAGTTTGATCTTCTTCGGACGTCTTTCGAGCATGACATTGAATTACACTCTCTTCAAATCCAATGGCGAGCCTCTGCGCGCAAAAATCACTCTAGCGTTCGTTGGAGCCATAAGTTTCCAAGAAGAAGCATTACGGGCAAACCGCTCTTCGCCTGATCTGAGTCACCACGTCATGGTAGTCGACGGCGATACTCTTCCCCTTCTCTGCTACCGTGTTTACCGCGACAGTTCCTACTATCCGGCCGTTGCCGAGATCAATAGCTTGACAAATTTCCGCTGCCTTAAGCCTGGCACGGTGCTGTTCTTTCCGCCCTTGGTGTAATCCTATGAGTGACTCGCCAACGATAGACTCCGGGCATCTGCTCCGGTACAAGATTACCAGCAACGGTACGGCGGTGGGCGACGAGATACGAGTCGTCTCCATTCATGTGCATTGTGCGATCAACAGGATCCCTTCAGCGGAAATCTTGATCCTCGATGGAGACATGCCGGAACAGATGTTTCCTATCAGCGACGGCGATTCGTTCAAGCCTGGCGCTGAAATCGTAATTGAAGCCGGTTACGACGACACCTCAGAGGCGATCTTCTCCGGCATCGTCATACGCCACGGTCTGCGCATCACCGGCGACAATTATTCCTGCTTGGTGATCGAGTGCCGGGACAAGGCAGTGAAAATGACGATTGGCCGCAAGAACGCCAACTACGTCGACATGTCGGACAGCGATATCTTCAGTAAGCTGTTAGGCAACTACGCAGGCCTGACTTCCGATGTTAGTTCCACCAATACACAGCACAAAGAACTGGTTCAGCACTATTGCACCGATTGGGACTTTCTTATATCGCGAGCTGAGATCAACGGCATGATCGTCGTGCCCGGCCAGAACAAGGTCACGGTGCAGATTCCGCAAACCGACGGCGAGCCGCAACTCACGGTGCAGTACGGGGAAGATTTGCTTGAATTCCAGGCCTATATTGACTGCAGAACTCAACTCACATCAGTAAAGGCGGTGGTATGGGATCCTTCCAGCCAAGCCGTCGTCGAGCAGACTGCCTCGCCAGTGACATTGAATGAGCAAGGCGATTTGAGTTCTGCCGACCTGGCCCAGGTCGCCAGTCCGGACACGTTTCGCTTGCAGACGCCCGCCGTCATGCAGCAAACCGAAGTGACTGCATGGGCCGATAGCCAACAATTGAAGGCCAGTCTTGCCCGCATCCGGGGCCAGATGAAGTTTCAGGGCGATGCGAAAGCCAAAATCGGAAATTTAATCAAAGTAAAAGGCGTGGGCAATCGCTTCAGCGGCAGCGTCTTTGTATGCTCGGTGCGGCACGAGATTGTCAGGGGCAACTGGGTCACCGAAGTCGATTTCGGTTCGCCTCCCGAGTGGTTCGCCGATCAACGCGATGTGATCGCGCCGCCCGCGTCTGGATTGCTGCCCGGGATCAATGGGCTGCACCTCGGAGTCGTAAAAAAACTGGATGAGGACCCTGCAAGTGAAAAGAGAATTCAAGTCTCGATTCCGCTTCTACAGGCGGATGTCGATGGCGTCTGGGCAAGATTGTCAAACTTCTATGCTTCGAACGCTGTCGGGGATTTCTTCATTCCGGAAATTGGGGACGAGGTCGTTTTGGGGTATCTGAATGACGATCCTTCCAATCCCGTCATCCTAGGTAGCCTTTATAGCAGCAGCAGAACTCCTCCTTATGATCTGACAGCCGAAAATAACACCAAGGCGATCGTCACGCGGGGCAATTTGCGTCTGATCTTTGACGAGGATAAGAAAGTCGTAACCATCATCACGCCTGCCAACAATCAGATCGTTGTAAGTGACGACACGAAGTCGATTACGCTCCAGGATCAAAATGGCAACAAGGCACAGTTGAGCCCAGACGGCATTCTGCTCGATAGCCCTAAAGACATCGTCGTCAAAGCACAAGGCAAGATTTCCATGTCTGCGGTCGGTGAAATATCGATCGCGGCGCAGGCCGACGTGAAGGTTAGCGGACTCAATGTAACCAATACAGCTCAAGTCGGATTTACTGGTAAAGGAAGCGCAACGGCGGAATTGTCGGCCTCTGGACAAACTACTGTGAAAGGAGCGCTAGTTATGATAAATTGAGTAGGCCCGAAGCCGGGCACCGAGGAATCGGCCTATTCCACCCGCTGCCAGAATTACTGATATGCACACGTGCCCAATGGTTACGCCGGGGATCCCGCCGGTTCCGCACGTGGGCGGTCCGATCATCGGGCCCGGTGTGCCGACCGTCTTGATCGGGAAGCTTCCGGCCTCGGTGGTTGGGGATAACTGTGTGTGCGTCGGTCCGCCAGACGTAACAGTGAAAGGTTCGGCGACGGTAACAATCGGCGGACGTCCGGCAGTGCGCATCGGAGATACAACGGCTCACGGCGGAACCATTGTTACGGGGTGTTTCACCGTGATTGTTGGAGGCTAAGCGGTAACATGCGGAATAGCTCATTCTTAGGTTCTGGTTGGGGATTTCCACCTGAGTTCAACCCTCATGAAAAGAGAATTCGCATGGCTTTCGACGATGAGGACATCAACGAGAGCTTGCGGATACTCCTCTCCACCGCTCCCGGCGAGCGAGTCATGAGCCCGTCTTTCGGCTGCGGTCTTCGTACCCGCGTCTTTGACTCGGCTTCAGCGGGTATGATCACTGAACTTAGAGACATGGTGGAGAGGGCGATTTTATTTTATGAGCCGCGAATTACTCTGAACAGTGTGAACATTCTGATTCGTGACCCGGCGGGTGGAATCATTGACATAGACATTCGTTACACGGTACGGACTACGAATACTCGCAGTAACATGGTTTATCCGTTCTATTTTCTTGAAGCAACGAATGCGAACAGATTGCTATCCACTCCCTAAACACTATGAGATGGCGCGACCTATCGGCGATCACAGATGGTACTGCCCGGGACGGCCGATTGGCGCAGGCCTTGGGAGACCATTACTTCGATGTCGACGAACGAGGTCTCGAACAGGTCATTGCGCGAACCGCTGAGTTTTCCAAACATGTGCGTTATTACAACGCGCGGAATATTCCTCAAGACAGTTGGAAAGATCTGTTTGCCAACGATGAGGCCGTTGTCATGGCGGACATCCTCACCACGGATTCAGCTCGCATGGAAGCTGAGTTTCTGCCGCTTCTGCATCGCCCGCCCGCGGCCGCAGCTTATATGATGAGATTCAGTCTGCGCATCGACCGCTGGTACCAGAGTCTGATCAATGGCGAAGACGACCCTGCGAGTTTAGTCAGCCGCAGGATCAAGGCTGTCGTCGAGCAAAAGCTCCGCAGCGCCATTCAACATTCCGCAGCCTATCTCCCCGCGGCAGGGCAGGCGACGGAGTCCGTACCGGCGGACGCCGGCATGCTCTCTGCCTTCCATCCGATGTGGGGCTTCTCGTCGAAGCAGCGCATTGAGCCGGCAGCGCGCGGAGCCGAAGCCGAAGCGGTTTTGCGCTCCAGTTTTTATTCCCTCGTTAGTGCCATGTCTTATCTGAAGCCGATCGCCGCCGATCGACTTACACGCAGCCTCAAGAGCGGGAATCATGACCCCTCCATCGCTCTGTTCCTCGCCTTTGCTGGGTTGCTCATCAAAGCGCAGGAGAAGATCAACCTCTTCACAGCCCGACATCGCGATTTCTATTATTGCGATGTTCTTCGCATGACAGCGAAGGCACAAGTGATGGACTCGACGTTTCTTGTGCTGAAGAAGGACTCCATAGGATCGTCGCTGCTGGTGCCGGCTGGAACCGCATTTGCGGCGGGCAAGGTGGGCGGTAAAGTGGATCTGATCTACCGGTCGGATGCTGACCTGCTGTTAACGAATGCCCAGGTTCAGAGCTTGCGCACTCTGCACTGTCCTCGCGATCCGCAAATATCTCCCGAGCATGAATTGGGTTATGTGGACGGTTTACGAGCCGCCGATATTCTCTCTGAATCGACGGCCAAAGCTGGCGTCTCTGCATTGTCGTGGCCGCTCTTCGGTGCCGATCGACCCGGCGCTGCAATGAGTCTTGGCCATGACGCGTCGATCGGATTCGCCGTTGCAAGTTCGGCGCTGCAGCTGACCGAGGGCGAACGCCAGATCCGATTGACCCTCTCGTTTCGCTTACCCGCCGTCGAGGCCAGGTCCGCGACGCCTACGTTCGGTCAACGATTCCGTCGTCTCATTTTTGGATATACACGCGCTACGAAGGAGGAGAAAGATGCCTTTGCTAAACAAGCCGCCGATCTCGGCTTCACCTCCAGAGACCTCATGGGGCAAGGACAAGACCCCAAGTATATTTTCAAGTCCGTAGTAGGAGCCTGCTTCAACATTTGCATAACTGCCGCGACTGGATGGTACGCGATCAAGAACTATGGCGTATTCGTCCCGTCCAGCCCTTCTTCGGAGCTGTTCCAACTTATGTTCGAAATCAAGCTCGAAGCGGACGCTCCTGCGCTTGTGCCCTACCACCCAGCGATTCACTCTGGTAGCTTCGATACGAAGTTTCCGGTCTTGCGCTTGTGTCTTAATCCGCAGGCGAACATCTACGGTTATTCGCTATTCTGCGATCTCAGCGTGGAGGAGATAGTCATCGAATCCAAGATCGAGGAAGCTACCAGGGTTTTAGCCTGGAATCAATTCGGACAGCTCGACCCATCCAAGCCTTTCACCCCATTCGGCCCGCTGCCGACCACAAACTCATACCTAATTCTCGGCAACTATGATAGCGCGCGGATGAACCTGACGGATCTCAAAATCAACATCGAATGGGGCGATTTGCCATACGCCCCGGAGGGATTTGGCGAATACTACAAGGATTACGGAAAAGGATTCGAAAATGATGCTTTTGTTGCTCGCCTGTCAGTGCTGCGCGACGGGCGCTGGCGTCCTTCTGGAGACGAAAGCGAAAATGTGGCCCGGTTGTTCGATGGTCCTAACGGGCAAAGCGTAGCCGCTTCCCGTTCGCTGGACATGAGCGTCTTGCGTTGGTTCAAGCATATCGACCCGGCTTTGCCTGAAGAGCAATTCCGCTTCGACCAAAATTCTCGCTCCGGATTTTTTCGCATTGAGGTGGCCGGCCCCGAACCCGCTTTCGGGCACCGCGATTATCCCAATCTTCTGACAACCATCCTCACGGAGAATGCACGGGGGGTCCGCTTGAAGCGCGCCCCGCGCGCTTTGCCGCCCCCGCCCTATACGCCTGCCATTAAGCGGATAACTTTCAGCTATACCGCGACATCCTTTATCGGTCCGAGCGCCAGTCACGACCTCGGTCCATTCGCCGAAAAAACCTTCTTGATCCATCCTTTCGGCGTGGAAACAGTAGCAACAAACAAGCCGTGGCCATTTCTCCCCGCGGTGGACTTCGACGGTAATCTTTTTGTCGGCTTTTCCGCCAGCGACCCGGCGGGCGTCTTGACATTGTTGTTTCACCTTCGCGAGGACTCCGCCAGTTCGCTTTCTTCTGTGCGCGAGCCAGTGGATTGGTCTTATCTGGTGTCTGACAAATGGTGCCCGCTCAATGCGAGCCGCGTTCTTTCAGACACTACCGATGGCTTTCTCTCTTCCGGAATCGTCACGTTGGATCTGCCCGCCGACATTGACCGAAACAATACCGTTATGCCACGCGATCTGTTCTGGATTCGCATTTCGGCCAGCGGTAACTTTCCCTCATTCTGCAGCTTGTACTCGGTGCGAGCGCAGGCTCTTACCGTCACCCGTAGTTTGAGCGACCAAGCGCCATTTGTGCTGCCCGAGCCCCTACCCGCGGGATCGATCAAGGGGCCGGTAGACTCCATACCCGGTCTGCGCTCCGTTTTGCAGTTGATGCGCTCGAGCGGTGGGCAGGAATGCGAAACCGCGATCGAACAGAGGACGCGTACCGCCGAACGCCTGCGTCACAAGGCTCGTGCGGTCACGGTCTGGGACTATGAGCGCCTTGTGCTGGATGCTTTCCCCGAAGTCTTCAAAGTGAAGTGCTTCCCAGCCATGACCTCCGAGGGCGGAATGAGGCCAGAACCCGGATCGGTGCTGATCGTCGTGGTGCCGCGCCAGCCCGAGCACTCCCGCGCAGCGGTCTTTGATCCGATGCTCGACGTCATCAAGCTAAAACGGATTCGCGACTATTTGTGCCTCCATTCCTCTCCTCAGGTCAGCATCGAAGTGCGCAACCCAGCATACGAGCGCCTTCTAGTTCGCTGTATTGTGCAACTGAAGCCAGAAGCGATGCGTCAGCGCGGCGTCTGGCTAGGCTACCTCAATCAAACGCTCATAGAGTACATTTCTCCATGGAGCAAGACAGGGCCAACGCCTCGCTTTGGATGGAGTTTCCAAAATGACGAAGTTGAATCGTTTGTGCGCCGATTGCCGTATGTCGACTTCGTAACTCAGTTCTCGATGCTTCACTTGACGCAGGACGAGAAAGGTTCGTATCGTCTGGACGACACGGCACGGTCGAATCCTCTGCAAGCCGAAATCGCACATACCGGCGTCAGTTCCTCCATGGGTATGCAGAAAATATCGCCTCGATATCCCTGGAGTATAGCTATACCCAATGCCGTGAACATCATAGAAGCTGCCGATGAAAACGACATTAGCGAAATCCCGCCGAAAGTGACAGGAATCGGAAAACTGGCAATTGGCAACAATTTCGTTGTGATCAGAAGGGACGATGCCAAGACGTAACCGAAAGACGCTCAAGAACTACTTCGGGATGGGCGCGCTGCCCACGCAGTCCCATTTCGAAGACCTCGTCGACTCCACGCTCAACATCATAGAGGACGGCTTCTCTCGGTCTGCCGCCAACGGTGTTGAGATATCTCTGGTCGGCGAGCAATCTCGGCTGCTTAGTTTTTTTAGGGAAGCACAACTAGACCACCCCGATTGGGCCATCACGTGCGAAGCCCAAAGCGGCAATCTGAACTTTGTTCATGCCGGCAGCCAGCACTCGCAGGATGCATCAACTCAATCGCAGGATGCAGAAACGCAAGTCCTCACACTGACTGATGAGGGCAGGGTTGGCATCAACGCTCCAAATCCCGAATTCGACTTAGATGTCAACGGCACAGTCCGCTCGATTGGCCGCTTCGGACAGTCCGGTTTCGTTCCAGCCGACGGTCAGTGGCATGCGGTTACAGCGAAACTGGACGGATGCCATGCGCTGGAAATTGTCGCGGGCGTTGGCTTGGCAGGCAAAAAGAAGGGCCGGTACGCACTTCTTCACGCCGTCGCCATGAATGCTTTCAATCCTACAGGCTGGTTGTTCAATTTTTTGAACGCCAAGAAGAATATCCGTTGCACTCACGCCTGGTATCTGTCGCGCGCCGACCGGATGAAACTCCGCTGGGTTAAGGCAGACTCCGCGCTATCTCACGCTTATCGCCTCGAACTCAAGACAGCGCGTAGTTACGGCGACGGCACTAAGGTTCAATATTCGATTATCGAACTATGGCCCGATTGGTTCATGGAACAGTCCAATGCCGCTGCGAGAGGAGCTAAAACCTAGCCATGGCCGAGGCAAGTTACATTCCACGCCACAAAAGGGAAGCCGATGCATACAGCTTCGAAAGCTTCCGCGGCATGGGGATAGCTCGCGTTCAAGAACTAGCAGGAAATATCTGGACCGATTACAACGAGCACGATCCGGGCGTCACTATCCTCGAGCAAATCTGTTATGCGCTCACCGACATAGTCTATCGGGCAGAGTTTCCTGTTCCGGATTTCCTTGTCGACAACAAGGGAGAGATCAATTGGGAACGGCAGGGCCTGCTTCCTGCGGAGACTGCTTTCCCCGCGCGGCCTACCACGGAACTTGACTACCGTAAGGTCATTCTGGATGCGGTACCGGAAATAGAGAACGTCCGCATTGAGGCTGTCCCCAACCAGGATGGAACGCCAACGGGTCTCTACAAATTCCTGCTGCGCCCGCGTGCCGAAACCAACGATTCAGGCGTGCAAGCTCCCGTCTCTGCGCAGACGAGTAGTGGCAGCGGTCCCGAATATCGCCAGATTGTGGAGAAAGTTGTTAGTGTCTTTTTTAGACTAAGGAATCTTTGCGAAGATATTGACTCCATCGTTGTTGAATCCGCCGTCGATTTCAAGCTGAATGCAGAGGTTGAGATCCAGGAAGGTCGCGATCCGGCTTTCATCCTCGCGCGGATCTATCAAGTGTGTGGAATATGGCTGGCTGGCGGAATCGAATTCATTTCTTACGAACGCGCCTTGTCCCACGGAACCAGTCCCGAAGAGATCTTCCGCGGTCCTCTGGTGCGTTCGGGAATGATCGCAAGCAGTACAAGCCAGTCGCGCAAAGGATTCCCTCCATCGGATATCTACTCGCTAATCAAAGCCATACCGGGCGTCGAAAGCGTAAAGACATTTCCCAATGAAATTGACGGCCAGAATGCCTCCGATTCCGTTCTGCGCCTTTACTGGCCGCAGAATGATGATGAAATCGGAGTCAAGATATTCTGCAACCGGCGGGCGCACAAGGTTTCGCTGCACGACCTGATGATGCGCTTTGAAGAACTCAAATTCGCCCATCACAGTATGCGCTCTGATAGGTGCGATTCCATTGTTTCCAGACCTCAAGGCAAGGTCCGCGATCTTAGAGACTACATCTCTGCCCAATACCACTTTCCGTTGATCTACGGCGTGGGTCCACGTGGCGTTCCGGAATCCGCAACGCCACGCGAGAAGGCGCTGGTGCGGCAACTCAAGGGGTATCTGCTCTTCTTCGATCAGAACATGGCCGACATGCTGGCAACGATGGATAATCTGCGGCAACTGTATTCAACAGAGATCGACAAGCATAAAACATATTTCAGCCAACTTCTAAGCGAAGACAGCTTCCCAGGGTTCGAGCAGGTGTGCGACCCCGATGGCGTCATCAGACTCCAGCAGTTATTAGACCGTCAAGAGTACACAGACCGGACAACGCGCTTGCTCGATTATCTCCTCGCGCTTTACGGAGAAAGCTTTCGCGACGAGCCGCTTGTCCAGTCTGGGCAGAACCAATCCATGGAAGAGATGGATGCTATTCTCGATGATCGCATTGCGTATTTGAAGAAAGTTGCGAGCATAACACGCGACCGGGCAGCGGCCACCGACTATCTGCAACCCCCTGGCGATCAAGCAAACCGCTCCGGTATCGAAGCGAAACTGAGTCACCTGCTCGGCTTCGAGAAGCATTACATATCCACAGAAGAGGGGGTGCGCGTGATCGAGTATATTCTGCTTCGCCCAGTGAACTGGAAAGAGCGCCGCGGACCCACGCTCCAGTTTCGAATCTGCGTGCTCTTCCCCGGATGGATGCATCGCTGCAAGGATCCAAACTTTCGCAGATATGCAGCCGAAACCGTCGATTCCTGCTGTCCCGCCCACATATACGCCGACATCCACTGGCTGACCCGCGACCAGATGGTGCGTTTCGACGACCTCTACCGGCAGTGGTGGTTGTCTCACCGAGAACAGACCAAGGCCGACGAACTGCTCGAGTTCCTGACGGGCTTCGACAAAAAGGAACAGTCCATCTGATGGCGACGACTCACTTTGTTCGTGACTTCGGTTTTGACATTGCCTTCGCATCGGAATCCGAGGCGTTCGAGCAGCATGCTCGTCTCGGCTCCTTTGTTTCCGAACGGCTGGTTGCCGTCGCGGAGGAAGTCTTCAGGAGACTGGATCCGGTCGATGGCAGCGTTCTCCGTATCGATGAGATGGAGATCGATCTCGGAGACATTTCGCTGCATGAATACTACGAGCAAGCCGAGCAGCGTTTTCGCAAACAACTCGAAGAGCAGATTCAGCACAAACTGCGTCTGCTCGATCGCAATATCCTCCCGCCCGGCGGTAAAAACTCCGAATCCATCGTAACTGCGGCGCAGAACGAGTTCGAGATTGTCGTATGGTCGCTTGAGCACGGATATCTTCCTTGGAACCTTCGGAGCATTGGAGTCTATGCCTTAGAAGAAATGTTGCGACGCGTTGTCGAGCACGATGGACCTAGACTTTCCTCGCTATTGCGCCGCTCGGAGAGAGTGCACGACATTGCGCGTCGTCTTGCTTGGCAGGCGCCGAGCGATCTTCTCAATGCTGTGGCCAAGATGCTCCGGCCTGGAACTCTCATACCCTCCGAATCAGACGATTGGGAATCCGTGCTGATTCAGCTTTTAAGTGACGAGCACGACGTGTATGACTTGCAAAGCATCATCGAGACGGCAATCGCAACCGGCAAGGCCGAAATCCTGGATGCATACTGGCCACGGTTGTTTCGAGAAGATGCCGACCTGCTCGAATCCGTCGTTCGGCAGCACGGCGTTCGCCAGGAAGTTCGTCAAGCCATGGCCACCGGCTTCCCCGATCAGGTTCTGGGAGCCATCGTTCAGGTGCTTGAACCGCAAGAAGCAGACTTTATCGGCGAGGTAACCGGCCGTGCGGAAATCTTTCGCGATGCGGCCAGAGAACACAATGAAAGCACAGCGGAAACCAAAGCACACTTGTGGGAGTTTACCCTCTCCTACCTGCTCGTCGAACGCGGCGGCCGTTTCAATCGTCGCTCCTATCTCGAAAGCACACTTCGCCGCATGTCCGCACACTACAACACAGGCTACGGGGATCTGCTCACCTCTCTGGTAGAAGTGGTCGACCGCATTGATGCCGCAAGTGCTCTGAAAATTGGAATGTTATCGCTGCTCTCAGACCTGCGGCAGGATGTGGTCGCTCCTCCTCAGCAGTCTGTCTCCGTCGACTTCATTTCCGCGCTCCAGGAAACAGCAGAAAAGGTCGAAGTACACATTCGCCAGGAATCGGATTTTCGTGGGCTCAGCGAGCTCCTTGCCTATTTCACACACAATTACCTCACCGGCGCGGGTAGCGGCCCGTTGAATAAGCATTCCTATATCGCAAGTCTTGTCCGGCAGACCGCCGATTATTACAAACTTAACCGCAAGGCCGTGATAGAGGGAATCGAAGCCGGAATTAGCTATCTCAATTTGACCGGCCCTTTTGCTATGGAGTTGATTTCAATCTTGTCTAATTTACGAACGCCATGGAGACGAACGCTGAACGGGCCACGGTTCACCCGTGACACGCGTTTGTTCGTACCCTTAATGGAGATCATAGACCGCATCGAATCTGAAAGCGCATTGCAATCCGGGGCGCTTTCACTTCCGTCGGAGCTGCGGCAAGATTCTGTGTCAACTCTTCGGCAAACAGATACAGTCGACTTCATCTCCGCGCTCATGCAAGCAGCGGAGGAAGTTGAAAGGCAACTCCGCCATCAAGCGGGCTTCCGCGGGATCGCCAAACTCCTTGCCAAGTTTACACACATTTACATTGCCAATAATCAAGACCGTGATTTCGATAAGCATGCTTACATCGCGAGTCTTATCTGGCAGACCGCCGATCATTACAAACTCAGTCGCAGGGCCCTCTTGAACGCAACAACAGTCACGTGTAACCAGATTGAGTTACCAGCCAGTTTCGAGTCACAGTTGTTGCCCATTCTTCGCGACTTGCAGGCTCCTTGGTCAAAACAAGTGGAAGAGGCGCTTCTCAGCGGCGATACGCGGCTTCTCAGGAGAATCGCTGCAGACGAATACGCCCGTAGTGCAATGATTGAATTCATCCGTCCGGAGGTGCTGCGCGATCTTGCCCAGATGGTGGAGCCCGCCTCAGCTGCTCTCATGTGCGAACTTGCCGACCAGCCGCACCTCTTTGAAGACGCGCTGCCAGGAGAGAATCAGCCCGCAATCTGCCGAGCACTTTGGGAATTTACATTAACGTATGCCATTGTGGACCGGGGGAGCTCTTTTAACCGTCGATCTTACGCCGAATGGGTCATCCGCAAGTTGGCGGCACACCACAATCTCCATTACGAGGATCTTCTGGTTTCGCTTTCCTCTGCCATCGGGAGAACAAGCCTCTTCGGACAGGCGAACTCGGAACTTGCGTCGATCCTTTCAGTCTTGGCCGAGCGAGAGAAGTGTGACATTCCTCAAACCAGTGCGGGGCAGCCGCATCCGGAGGCGCAACGCGACCTCTCATTGGTACACCTCTTTGCTGAAATCGACGAGACCCCATCGACCAAATTTCTTCAAACTTTTCAGGCCCGATTGTCGCAGTGGTTATTGTCGCCCGTATCGTCGAATCCAGTCGAACAGTTGCAAATCGTCATGGCTATCGACCGGCTGATCGATCGATCGCCAGACTGGTTCCGAAATTTTCTGCGCAGCCTTCTCGCCGATCCGGTAACCGCGCGAAGTCTCATCGAGCGCCTTGCTGAGCAACAACTTGCTCGCCTGCTGCTTCTGATCGCTCCAGGCGACGCCCAGAATCTGATGCGTTTGGCGCAAGTTATTGCTGACACAGTTCCAGATCTCAAACCCGAGCTGAGGTGGCAGTTTCTCTTTGCATTCCTTGTCGCACAAGTGAGTCCCATATCTGACAAAGCATTTGTGCGACAGTACGTCGCCTGGCTCGCCGGACAGACAGGATCGCACACAGCGAGCGACCTGGCCTTGCTTGCAGCACAGCGACTACGTATGACAACAACCTCGACCGGCGATAACGAGCGCCGCAGACTCATCGATCTTCTAGAGCAAGCGACGCGAAGGCCAGTACCGGTTAGAAAGAGCCGTCCAGTCGACTTCAGCGCACAGGAGATCTTTGTCCACAACGCAGGCCAGGTGCTTGCCGGACCTTACCTTCCGCGTCTCTTTGCAATGACCGGATTGCTGGAAGAGAACAAATTTCGAGACAATGATGCAGCCTACCGAGGCATTCATTTACTCCAGTATCTAGTGGACGGCTCGCTTGATTCTCCCGAATATCTGCTGCCGCTCAACAAAATTCTCTGCGGCCTACGACCCGATGAGCCGATCAAGAATGGCATCATGCTCACGCAGACCGAAAAAGACGCTACCGAGAGTTTGCTCCACGCCATGATCGCGCATTGGTCCATCCTCGGCAGCACATCGGTGCAAGGGCTTCGCGAATCCTTTCTCCAGCGCGAAGGACGACTTTCGTTTCAAAACGACGCATGGAGGTTACTGGTTCAACCGCGCGCCTTCGATATGCTACTCGACAAACTCCCCTGGGGCTTTAAGGTTGTGAAATATTCTTGGATGCAATCAACACTCTACGTGGAATGGCGATGACACAATATAGGTTCCCTATCAAACCCGCCTTGCTGTTCCTGTACATGCTTTGCGCAGTCATTCCATGTCATGCATCTGAACTTTGCTCGTCGGGCGGGAAAAAGAGACTCGACGCTTTAGACCCCGCGAAGATCGTCAGTCAAATCGTAGAGACCAGCCACCTCAGCGCCACGAACATCAAAGAGGTGCAAAGCTGCCTTGGTATTCGCGGTTGCTATTCCAACGATCCCAGAGATGTCGATGGCGTCGTCGGCCCATATACCACGGCTGCTCTCTATCGCTTCGTCTACGGGCGCTGCCCGACGACTCCTCCCCCGCCTCCTGACTGCGGAGATGGTCAGGAGGCAATCTCATATAGCCTAACAAACTCCGATATCCAGGAGTTGGAGAAACCTCCGCAACAGGAACCTGCGCCGAAAGAAACCGACGCAGATGCGCCTGCAGCCGATAAGTCGGATGCTGCCGCTCAGTCCGAAGTCAACGACACCGAACCCGACACCAGCGAACCGGCGATGAGTCAACATCTGATGGCTGGGCTATCGTCGATGCAGAACGCTGATTTTCCCACGCGCGGACTATTCGAGAATGCCTTGGCATTTTTCACGACGCAGCCTCTCAACAACACGAAAGACTACGCAACAGTAGCTAAGGAACTGGATGAGAACAAGCCCTCGATTCTTAAACAGGCTTGCAAGATACATACTCTCTCCAGCGCAGGAGCGGGTTGGGCGCCCGACTGGAAAGCGAACATGCTCTACTCGCTTTCCGATCCCGTCTATGGTTTCTTTCCCTTTTGGACTTCCGGCTCTCCGCCACCTTCCGGAGGCCCGCAGAATGGGTCACCTTCAACGACGCCACATAAAGTTGACTTCGGCACGCTTGAGCGCATCGGCTGGGTGGGCGTCACATTCTCACAGGACGGAAAGCTGAATCTTACCCTTCTCACACTCGACAATGAAGAAATCTCTGAACAGATAGAGGTCGCCCACCGTTTCCGTACCAGCGTCGATCTGGTTATTTATAAGCAGTTCTCGCGTGCGCAATGGATCGACCTCGTATACAGTGGTTCGGATACTTTTATGCAAACGCTGTCCAGCAGCATTGCAAACACCGTCGGCGCACCTTTGAAGGGGTTTCTTAATGGAATCCAGTATTGGGTTCTCCCTGGTCTGCTTACTTCGCCCACTACGGCCTGGGATGGAGCCACTATAGATTTTCAAGACTATCCTTACGATGATCCTGTGGCGATGCAATTCCTCGTCAAACTCCTTACGCAAGTGCGCCAGAAACTAACAATAAAAGAGAGACGCATGACCGTTTGGAGTCCTAAACGTCATCTCCTCCATCTGAACCTGATCGTCCCCTTCGATGTCTTTGTGCCTCCAGCGATGGTTTCGGCGTCCGGGCAATTCTCAGATGCGAACGAAGGTGACTCGGCAGTGATAGGCTTGGCGCAACTTGTTCCCCAACAAGGAGGGGACGAAAGCGCTTCCAGTGCCGGGCCCGCGGAGCACGACAGCATCGTGGATAGCTTCATCGTCTTCCTTCCGCAATCTACTAGCATGACAAAGAAGCAGCTTCGCCAGGCTGTCGAAGACGCGTTCAATCGGGACGCGGACATTCTGCAGTTGGTCAAAAACAATTCATCGCTCTCTCTTGCTGCCTGGCGCTTCCAGATGTTGAGAAGAATTACCTGCGTTCTCTCTCCCTATGCCTGGCAGTACAAAGGCGTCTACAGTCAGCCAGGTATTCAATTCTACGATGACATGCTTTACGCTCATGACAATTTTGGAGCGGCAGGCTTTTGGCCACTACCGTCCTACGACGGAAACAATCAGGAGCTTGCGGCGCAAACTCGCCAGATATTCAGATTGCGGAGCGGCGACGCGATACAGAAGATGGTGGCCCCGGTGTTCGAAAAAATGCTCGGTCTGCGCGTTGCGAACTTCTTCGGCGGGTGGCGTCGCGAACTCTTCTTGAATGTAGAATTCATTTTCGCCGTTCTCGCAATCTATCTTTTTTGCGCTTATTGGTTGTTCGAGCTGCGCGATTTCTATCGCAAGCATAAGTTGTGGTTTGCCTTGCTGGGTTTGGAGGCCATCTCTGTACTTGTCTTGCTCTGCCTCTTCGATCACAGGTTAAGAGAGTGGGCGTTGCTCATTTTCATCGGGCTGGTATTCGCTGCGGTTGTTGTTCTCTTTGCTCTCCAGTACTTCATCAGTAGAGTCGAAAGGGATTTGCCATGAGAGCCGCTACACTGGATTGTCTGATCTCCGTGAATGCAACAATTCTGGATCAGGAACTTCAATGGCTCTCATCTGTCATAGATACCGCCATTCGTATCTTCCTGGGCAATGAGTGTAGTTATCAAGACGTGCGCGAAATCGTTCCGCCGCAGCTTGGCAACGACTCGTCCCTTTATGTAAAGATTGTCCGCGACAACAGATTATCTTTTGATGAGCGAGTTATGCTCGTCCTCGCACTTGCGCCGCACGTACGCCCCCAGGTGTTGGATCCATTGCTCATCAAGAACCCGAATCTCGATCGAGGCTTTACGGAATTTGGCGGCATTCACAACGGCGTACACAACGGCTTCCTTCCTACCGTAGAGACCGCCGCCTTCATCCTCTCCGGCGCAAATCTCGAACGCCGCTTCGAGGTCCAGGCTGCACTCGATCTCGATCGCTCTCTGCGCCGCTGCAATCTGCTGCACATAGAGGAAGGTATCGAACTCTTTTCTTCCCCTCTGGCACTTGCGAAAGAGTATCTAGGACCATTCACAACCGGCGCCGTCTACCGCCCTGCTTTCACCAGCACCTTTCCTGCCCGGCGATTGACCACTCCGCAACAATGGAGCGATCTGGTTCTGGCGGACAGCACAATGGAGGAAGTAGAAGAGATTTGCGCCTGGCTCGAACATCGCCGAGCCCTGCTAGATGAATGGCGTCTCGCCGCAAAGATCAAACCAGGTTTTAGAAGCCTCTTCTATGGACGTCCAGGGACAGGTAAAACCTTTACGGCATCGTTGCTGGGAAAAACCGCAGGTCTTGACGTATACAGAGTCGATCTCTCGCTCATGGTCTCCAAATGGGTAGGCGAAACGGAGAAGAACCTCGCAAGAGTCTTCGATGAAGCCGAAAAGAACGATTGGATTCTCTTCTTCGACGAAGCCGATGCCCTCTTCGGAAAACGCACGCAGACCTCCAGTTCGCATGACCGTTATGCTAACCAGGAGGTTTCCTATCTTCTCCAACGCGTCGAAGATTTTTCGGGTGTCGTAATTCTGGCGACCAACTTGAAAGGCAATATCGACGAAGCGTTTTCGCGACGCTTTCAATCGATGATCTACTTTCCTATGCCCTCGCCAGCTGAGCGCCTTCGCCTCTGGCGTGGCACTTTTTCCGAATCTTCAAGACTCGATGACTCGGTTGATCTCAATCAATTAGCCTCCGAATTCGAGCTTAGCGGCGGAGCCATCATCAACGTACTTCGCTACTCATCCCTGATGGCTCTGCGTCAGGGCAAGGAAAAGATTCGGCTGCACGATATTCGGCAGGGAATCAGGCGAGAGTTCCGCAAGAGCGGTAAGACACTTTAGAGGTTCAAAAGCATGATCGATAAAACCATGACCTTCCTGCTTGGCGAACTAAATGGCTTTCTCGGCACAGTCTTTCCGGCTGGCGAACCACACGCCGTGCTCTCGAGTCTTGCCTTGCCCGACGGCTCCATGCCGCGTGAGATTGAGAATAAAATGGTGCTCGCGTTGGCCAACGTCGAGCGCGAATACGCCGCCCATTCTTTGGAGTCTTCGTTTGTTCCACAAGGTAACTCCGCATTGCAGGCCGGGCCGCCTTTGAATCTGAATCTGTACTTTCTACTAGCCGGCAACTTTCCATCCGATTGCATGCAGGCGTTGCGCCTTCTATCCGCGGCAATGAGCTTCCTGCAAGCCAAACCGGTGTTCACGCCGCAAGATTCCTCGACCTTTCCGCGCGGACTGGAGCGTCTCTCGGTTGAAATGGTCAACCTAAGCATCGGCGATCTGCACAATCTGTGGGCCTGCGCCGGAGCCAAATACATGCCGTCCGTTGTCTACAAGGCACGCATGATTACCTTGCAGGATGGATGGGTCACTGAGCGCGTTCCGGTCATCACCGGTACCAGTCAGAGAACTTAGGGCGTTATGGTCACTCAATACAAACCGTTGTTTGAGATCCAGTGTCGTCACGCTTATTTTGGTAACGGCATCTGCCCCGCGCTGCAATTGATTCCGACCAGTGAATGTAAGCGGCTGCTCCGTCGTTACGGATGCCTGTTTCGGAAGACCGGCAGTGGCGGTACTGTCTTCCGCGAGGCCCAGTCTCCATGGCAAAACCTCAGTGAACTCGCGCCGCTGAGCTTCGCTCTGATCGATACCAATGGCCAACTGGAGTTGTGCACGGAAATGGGAACCTCCCCGACCGCTGCGCCGGACCTGAGTGTTCACTCCTTCAGCAATGTCACCGATTACGGCACAGAGGCGGTCGACGGCCGCGCGTTCCGCCTCCTGCACTCGCCGGGAGATGCATTTGCCAGCTCTGCGATTCCCGTGCGCCCTTCCCGATTTGTCTACGAATTCGCAAAGCCATTGACTTCGGCGACTCTGCAAATCTTCGATATGCTCGGCAACGAAGTCTGGAAGCTCCAAACGCCTGGCAAGGAACTAGCCGCTCTCTCTGTGGGTCTGGGCGATCTCGGCGAAGGTCGCTATCGGCTGAAGATCGACAAAGCTGATCCGTACGATTTCTACCTGACAGGCACGGCCCCAGCCACGGTGTGGGGATTCGTCGATATCTTCCTGAGAAGCCTCGCTGATATCGATGCTACTCCCGCTAGCTTTGCCTTCTCGCTCGCTCCACGGCGATCGTTCTGGCGTTACTACATCGTAAGTCAGGCCCCCGCGGATCGCGTCTACGACGACTACCAGATCGCACTAACTCCGCTCAAGGGAACTAAATCCAACGGAACCGAGGCCGTTGCATTCTCCGCACCTACGCGCCAGCGCGTCAGGGGCCAGGATGCCTGGGTCTTCGAGTCGGCAGACCTGATTCCGCTCTACGAGTACCCGGCCGATCATTACGAGGTGACCTTGAAGAGCAACGGCAAAGGCAGCGGCATCTCGCTTCCCTACGCAAAGTCTCAAACCACCCGGCTTGCGAAAGATGCAGACGGAAATGTGCGATACTGCTCGGAGATGTTCGTTTATCTCTGACTTTGCGCGTTTCCCCAGATTCCGCGCACGGAGGCACAGAAGATGAATGCAGTGAGCCAGCAAGTAGCCAAAAAGGAAAAATCCGCTTCTGGTTCCGCAGTGCAGCGCGTCAGCCAAGGCCGCGCCGTAAGCAACTCCTTCGTCGACAATAGCCCTTTCATCAAGGCCCAGCGCCAGCAACTCAGCAGCGCCTTCGGTTCTGCAATCCAGCCCAAGCCCAAGGAAAAGCCCAAGCAGTTGATGGTGAGCGAAGCCGTGTTCCAGCCCAGAGGCAAGGAAGAAAAGCCAAAGCAGTTGATGGCTGACATGGAAACGTTGCAGGCAAAATCGAAAGAGAAACCGAAGCAATTGCAGACGAGCGAGCGCGCCTTGCAGGCCAAGGCAAAAGAGAAGCCAAAGCAGTTAATGGCCGCTTCTGGGGTTCTTCAGGCTCAGGGAGAACAAATGGGTAGCCCGCGCGTGAACAATACCGGACTCCCCGATCAACTGAAGAGCGGCGTCGAATCCCTCTCCGGCATGTCGATGGATGCGGTGCGCGTCCACTATAACTCCGGCAAGCCCGCCCAACTCAACGCCCTCGCCTATGCCCAGGGCAGCGATATCCACGTCGCACCGGGCCAGGAACAGCACCTGCCGCATGAAGCATGGCACGTAGTGCAGCAAGCCCAGGGCCGCGTCGAGCCCACGATGCAAATGCAAGGCGGAGCACCGGTCAACGACGACAAAGGATTGGAGCATGAAGCGGATGTGATGGGGGCAAAGGCCGCACGAGGGGAAATTCCCGTTGCATCAATTGGAGTCGCTCAGGCCGACATCACGCAGAACGGATCCGTCATCCAGCGGGCTCGCGGCGGCATAGAGTACACAGAGGGGGGCACCACAACGCTGATGTCTCACTACCCCGGCGGTGGAGCACCAGGCGGCACCGCGCCAGTGGCAAACCAGCTGTTCGGCGCTACGCTGATTGAGGGCTATCAGGTTCCCAATGCACAAATTCCAGCCTGGACCGGAAACGCGCAAAACACCGATCATACACTGCTTCAGAACAACCGGCTGAAGCTCACCAACGATGTCTTATCAGCGGAATGGGTCATCGAAGGCCACGCAGCCGGCGGCCTGACGGCCAGGCAATTGGTCCGGCAGGTTCTTGGGGATGTGGCCCAACTGTTTCTGTTCCGCCGGGCGTTGCGGGCCTTCATAAATGCAAACTCGATCCCCCTTAACACAACGGTCCTCGCGCCGGATGGCACCGGAGATCTCAGCGTTCCGGGCCCCCAAGGCCTGTTTGTCTACAGCCCTGACGACGTTTCGACAGGTAAGGTCCAGATCACCGCGCAGTACGAAAACGTCGATACCATCCGTCGCATTAACGAGCTCAACGCGTCGAAGTACCTAACGGGCACCAAGGTCGCTGAAGGACGGGACGCCGATCGGGTGGCTGGAACGCCGAGCCTGTCCGAGCAGTGGGCTGATTATTGGCAGACATCCAGTTCCGCGACGGCGGCCGCCTTGTACGCCGACTTACTCGGCCTGTCCGTGCCCTTAGCGGGGGGCGGTGCAAATTTGACTGCGGCACAGTCAGCCTTAGTGAAGTTGATGGTCGTCAACGATGCCATGGCATCCAATATGTCCCGGCATGCTGCCATTATCGGACAAGCGCAGGAGAAGAACATCCAGAGGTTTTTCCCGAAGGCGGAACGCCAGACTTACACCGAGGCCGTGGCACGCGGGGCGATCCCTCCGCTGCTGTTGGCGGCGCTACGTTTGGACATCGTGGCAAACCGGCTGGCCATGGGGCAAGCGGTATGGAATCGTGCGGATCCCTTTGCACTGAGCCTGACCGAATCCACCCGGGCACGGACCCAGATCGATGTCGCAGCGGCCATTGCCGCGCCTCTAACCGACGCTAATGCGGCGGCGGCTGCACCGTTAGTGGCTGGCGGACAGGTGACGGCGGCCCTCGCGACCGTTGGTCCAGCGATTGCAAACGAGCTGGCTCGCGGCATGACCCCGCAAGTCATGCTTCCTCTGGTCGCCCAGGTGATCATCAGCGGCGGACACGCAGCCGATCCCGACGCGACCGCCATCGCTCAGGTCGCCGTGAACGCAGCGGTCGCTGCTCGCGACAACGTGACCGTGGCCATGCTGCCCTTACTCGCAGCCCAGAGGGAGAACGCAGCCGGGCGCGCAACCACGCAAGGCGACAAGGATAACATCAAGAATCTCGTGCTAGGCGCCAACGGTGGACTTCTGGCGGCGTGGATAGGGCGGGCAGCGTTGGCATACACAGATTCAAGCGGTGCAGCGACCGATCACGTCGACGCTGGGACGGGAACGGGTAACGTGATCAGTTCCACACAAGGCTATACGCCCGTTGCGGGGGGAGGTCAGGGAGCCGTTTACGAGTTTCGCGAGCGCGAGGTCAATCTCTCCGAGGGCGACACGGCAGCACTCAAACACGCGCTATCAAAACTTTTCGGAGCAGCGGATTAAACACCGCAGCATCTCGAAACCTATCGTGTCCGCGACGCCGCTTCTCGATGGCAATCGTCGGTGGTATAAGCGTCGGGTACCCCAGGTCTCGCTTTGAGACCTGGGGAAGCTCGCCGTAGAGGTATCCTCAAGCGTTGGCGATGGTCAGCCCTTCGTGCGCGATCTCAATCGATTCGACGGCGACCTCATTGCCGTCGGACTTGAGATCGGTTCCGGTGATCTTCGTGGGCCAGGCGTTGGCCAAGGTCCACACCATGGTGGCCGCGCCGCCTTCGTCCAAGAGGCTGATGGTAACTGGGACGCGTTTGATGGTGTTCATCTTGATCTGGTTGAACCAGTTCCAGAAGTTGTTGTCCGACTTGAAGACGCCTTTCTTCATGGTCACATTGCCAGTCTTTTTGATCCCGGGCATCTTAATGACCGAAAAGTCCTTGCTGTCTCCGTGACGATACTCGATGGGCTGTGCCTCGATATCGAGCCCGGAAACCTCTTGAAACGACATGAGGTTGCTGTCCCACTTGACCTGGAAATAAAACTTGGGAAGCGGCCAAACGGTTTTGGATTGTGCGGATCCGTCGTCTGCCATAACAATTCTCCTTTGTGGTGATGGGCTTGCGCGATGTTTAAGACTTTTGCATCTGCTGCTGGAAGGTGATTTCGATGAATTCGGCGGGCCTCGTAACTGCCACTAGAACCGTTACGCGCAGTATGCCCTCAAGGATATCGTCGGGCGTCATCGTCTCGCCCAGACCGCAAAAGACGGCAAAGGCGTCGTCCGGAACAGCCCCGGCGAGCCCCCCCCGCTTCCAGATACCGGTGAGAAAATTCCGGATCATGCTCTTGATAGTGACCCAGGTCGTCGAGACGTTGTTCTCGAACACGTAGGCCTTGGTGGCGAGTTTGATCGACTGCTCGAGCATGATCATAGTGCGGCGCACGCTGATGTAGCGCCAATCGAGGCTGTTGCCGTCGAGGGTTCTGGCTCCCCAAACTAGGACACCTTCACCAATAAAGGATCGGATCGCGTTGATCGATTTTCCCTGGATGTCAACGTTCAGATCTTCCTGGTCGTCATGCGAGATACTGACCGTTGGACTGACAACTGAGTTGAGGCTGACATTCGCCGGTGCCTTCCAAACACCCAATGAGCCATCCACCATGGAATAAACCCCAGCAATCGCACCCGATGGCGGCAGAATGTTCAGTTGCCGCTTGATTTCGGCAATAACCTGAACAAAGGCTGGACTGGACGCGGTGAGTGTCTTGTTGAGTAGTTCAGATGTGTAATTCTTGAGCGCTGTGACTTCCGCGATGACTTCGGGCTTCACGGCAGCCTCAAGTGTCAATAAATTGGTAAGATCGGCTGCGACGACATTCTGATAGGAGACCTCTTTGTCGCCCAGAATGCTGGTCGCCAACCATGGATAGTAGGCCGTGGCAAAGTCCAGTTGATTGATGCCAAGGTCGCTGCGGAAAGTAGCAACGCAATCTCCGGCCGGATCCTTGCGATCCCTGTACCCGTTGTAGATGTCGAGAATCGCGACCCGGCTCTGCATCTTTTCGCCACAATGCAGCAGTGCCGCCTGTTGCACCTTGATGCATGATGCCTCGTCGGCAAGATGGACGGCGTCGGGCATGACCACCATGGTGGGCTCCTGCTCCTTAAGGAGCAGATCGATGCCAGCGAGCAAGCCGTCTGCGTCTATGGTTCCGTCGTAGCCGCCGATGGACACTATATAGCAGGGCCCCCCGCCGTTCTGAAAGAACAAGATCATGCTGTAATACAGCAGAAATTGCTGCTCAGTCTTCTGCGTGATGGGGACGTAATAGTTTTTGCCGCCTAATGTGAACGCTTTAGCAGGCACGGGCGGCGCAGCGGTAGCGCTTATCTCGGTGACGTTAAACGTGGCGGGGGGAGCGTCTCCGAAATAAAATTGAAATTCCGCCATGGAACCAATCCGCCATGGCACATTATGCAGGGATTTTCCTTTGTTATCAGCCATCTGTGTATAGCCGATAAAAGCGGGCACAGCAGTCGCCACTTCGACGACTGAATTTGGGAAAGCAGGCTTCTCCACGATGTAGACACCGGGAGTCTTCATTACTGGCATTGGAACCTCCATTGACCTGTCAGGATAACGGACGAATCAGACCAGATAGATAACGCCCGAATCATACCATAGACAGAGTTGTGCATATTCGCTTGTCTCTAACTTTGATATATATCCCCGTCCTTGGAGAAGACAGAACGATCACCGTCCACCGCCAGCACGAGCCTGCACGCATCCGTAAAATCCGGCGTATTAGTTTTCCGTCCTGACCCTCGCATCGGTCCCCGATTCCAACCGTTCCGCGTCGCCTCCCGCGCAATCTTGAAACCTGCTACCAACTCTGCCAACTTCGTTGGCAAGGAGGTATGACATGAATCAATTCGAACACTCATTACCCGTTCCCTCCACGGACGTTGTGACCACCATGACACACTCGCCGCCACCTGCTCTTCGCGCCGGGAGTTTGGATTCCTTGAATAGGCGGTGAAGGATTCAGTTAAGCGGTCCGCAGTGTCGGAAACATCTCGGAGGCTCAGGCCCAGACAGAACTTTGGCAATGTTTTGGGCCAGATGAAGCTGATGGAACTTGGCAAAAGCGGACGGCAGCATTTCTACCCAAGACGGCAGCGCAATCATATGAGGCTATGACAGAGGGGGCGCAAGGAATTGGGTTAATTGCCCCATAAGTTCAACTGGCGGAGAGGTGGCGATTCAAAGCCGTTCCCCTGCGTCAGTTGGCAGAAATCGGCCGCTGATCGAATGTCAAGATGGAGGTTTTCGATTACGATAAGCACACGATGGTTATGCACTAATCGATTTAGTGGTAAGAGACGCGGGGATCGCCCCCCGGCTTAGAAGGCTAATACTCTATCCAACAGGACAAGCGGAGTCTATACTCGTCGACGATCTGGCAGCCATAATGCTCTTTGGATCTCAAGCCTGAGTCTGCTATGCACATCCAAGATTATGCCCTATTTTGATGGATAATGGACACGAAAATGGGCACAGCGGATAGATAACACAATGGTATTGACTGCGGGCAGATTATAAGGTAGTTGCGGAGGGTAAGCCGGCCAACCATTTCATCTACGATTAATAACTCATTCCGATTCAGTGCAAGCCAAGCAGTTCGCGTATTTTAGATCCACTTTTGAACCCGCGATTCCTACGGTTCCTCGGTTCTCTTGGCTGGCAGGGTGCCGGAGAGCGTCATTCAATTTCGCACAGACTTGACGATCGTTCATCGGGGCATAACAGATAAACTATTGCAATTGAACGTTGGTATTGGCAATATCTAAGTGTTAGATGGCGGGATTGACAATCGGGAGCAGTTCGATCGCGGCTCCCAGATCAGAAAGACTCCAGCCGTTTCGGCGCGCCCAAAACAGCGAGGGGAGCTTGCGCCCCGTGTTCGCTTCCGAAAATATCAACGAGAAAAAGAGGTCGCCGGAACTCGACTGCTTAGCCACTTTGCAAGATATCCATGTCGGAGGAAAAGGTCATCAGAAGTTTCTCAGCACCCATTTCCCTTGCCGGCTCCCAGTTTCGCGAAACGCGTCACGTGTGCGCGTTCTTCAACAACGACGATGAAGAGTATCGCATCCTGCTTCCGTTCATAAGGGACGGATTGGAGTCCGGGGACAAAGCCGTTCACGTTCTAAACCCGGAGCAACGTCAAGACCATTTGCAACGCCTGACTCGTGCAGGCATCGACCCGGCGACAGTGCAGCAGAGTGGGCAGCTCGAGCTTCGGACTAACGCCGAAGTCTACCTTCCAGATGGCCGCTTCGATCCGGATCGGATGCTGAAGGTTTTTGAGCAACTGGCCAGCGGAAACGCCACGGGAATATTTCCTCGGAGTCGCATTTGTTGTCGTATGGACTGGGCGGTTGAAGATCGGTCTTACGTTGATGACGTGATTGAGTTCGAATCGCGTGTAAACGACGTGTGGCTTCGTCACGACGACGCGGTTATTTGTACTTACCATCTCGGGCATTTCGGGGGTGACGTGGTGATTGACATCATGCGGACGCATCCGATGGTCATCATCGGCGGCATCCTTCAGCAAAATCCTTTCTTTGTTCCGCCAGATGAGTTCCTGCGAGAGTTTCGCCAACGGCAGACTGGTCAAAGTAATTTCCTTGGGGCGGCATGAAAATGGATGAGCGGCCCGGAAATCCTACAGAACAGATCAAGCACCTTCAGCGCTGCGTTAACGATCTGGTCAGCGTCCTCGCTCTTCCGGCCATGTGGAGCGGCGGTGAGCCATCCCAGATAGTTCATACCTTGCTCGACGCGCTGCTGCGTATGCTCCAGCTGGATCTCGTCTATGTGCGGTTGAAGGAAACGAGTGGTCAGGCGCCAATCGAGATAGTTCGGTTCGATCAATCCCGGAAGCAGCTAGCCCCGGCGCACGAGATCGGCGAGATATTCAAGCAGCAGCTAGGGACCGCCCCTCAGCAATGGCCTCAGCTCATGAGGATCCCTTTGGGAGACCGAAACATTTCGATTGTGCCCTTGGGACTGGGGCTGCAGAATGAAATTGGCTTTATCGTAGCAGGGTCAGAGCGAGCTGATTTTCCGCAGCAAACCGAGAGACTTATTCTGAGCGTGGCAGCAAATCAGGCGTCGATCGGATTGCAAGAGGCATGGTTTCGGTGGGAGCAGAAG
Source organism: Occallatibacter sp. (assembly GCA_049518535.1). GTDB lineage: Bacteria > Acidobacteriota > Terriglobia > Terriglobales > Acidobacteriaceae > Telmatobacter. The sequence goes on from JBEKRS010000051.1 coordinate 27,413, forward strand.
CGCATTGCTAGCGAACTCGATCAACGCGTGGCGCAACGAACTTCAGAGCTTGCCGCAGCCAACGAAAAACTGAGGAAGGAAATTGCCGACCGCAAACAGGCCGAAGATCAGCTTCGAGCCAGCGAGCGTAACCTGCAGATGACGCAAGCGGAGCTTGCGCGGATTTCCAGGCTCACAACCATGGGTGAATTGGCGGCGTCGATAGCGCATGAAGTTAATCAACCCTTGACTGCGGTAATCAATAACGGCAGCGCGTGCTTGAGACTCCTCGCCAATCGTAAGCTTGAACCTGAGGTTCTGGGCCGGACTCTCGAAGGAATCGTTGCCGACGGTAATCGGGCGAGCGCCGTCTTAGCTCGAATCCGGGCATTCATAAAGAAAGTACCGGCTGAAAAGAATCCGCTCGATATAAATGATGTGATTCAGGAGGTGCTGGTCCTGGCTGGCCGTGAGCTTTATGAAAATCAAGTCTTGGTCGGGCGCCAATTAACAACCAATCTCCCGCTTGTATTGGCCGATCGCGTTCAGTTACAACAGGTCCTGCTGAATTTGATCATGAACGGCATTGAAGCCTTAATCGCAGTAACAAACCGACCTCGTTTACTCTGGGTGCAATCCCGGATCGATGAATCCGGGGACGTACTCGTTGCGGTAAGCGACTCCGGGACTGGTTTTAATTTCGAGGTGGATCACGTCTTCACTCCCTTCTTTACAACGAAAGCCAAAGGTATGGGAATGGGTTTGTCGATCAGTCGCTCGCTTGTCGAAAGTCATGGCGGCCGACTCTGGGCTACGCCCAACTCTCCCCACGGCGCGGTGTTTTCCTTCGCGTTACCAGCAACCGAAGGGAGTCCCTCATGACTGACACTCCGGTTGTTTTTGTCGTCGATGATGATCCGTCGATACGTTCTTCGCTGAAGTTTCTGTTAGACACCGTGGGGCTGCAGGCTGAAGGTTTTGACTCGGCAGATACCTTCTTACATAAGAAGCTGCCAGATGCGCCTAGTTGCCTTGTACTAGACGTCAGACTTCGTGGATTGAGTGGTCTCGATTTTCAGCGCGAATTGGCAGCAAAAAGAATTAGTATTCCGATAGTTTTTCTCACCGGACACGGCGACATTCCGATGAGCGTTCGCGCCATGAAGGCTGGGGCCGTCGAGTTCTTGACCAAGCCATTTCGTGATCAGGATCTCCTGGATGCTGTTCGCATCGCACTGGAGCGAGATCGTGCCAGACGTCAACAGGAAAATGAAGTAATGATCCTCCAACGGTGCTTCGACTCGTTGACTCCGCGCGAACGTGACGTGATCTCCATGGTCGTTTCGGGCATGCTCAATAAGCAGATTGCGGACCGTCTTGGAAATGCTGAGAGTACCGTGAAAGTTCAGCGTAGCCGGGCGTTGGAAAAGATGCACGCGAAGTCTCTAGTCGACTTGGTTAGAATGATCGAGAAGCTCAAGGGTCCCTCAGAAGAGACTCGATAAGCGAAAGTTTATTCGCATGCTACTTTTTAAGATGCTGTATATCCCAATATCCGATAGATTCTTTGTCCGTCTTCGAATAGCGTTGTTTTTAGCGCAGAGTCAGAAGGTGACAAAGAACCTAATCTCGGTAGTTGACGACGACGAGTCTATCCGTAGAACCACGACATTTCTCATCGAATCGTTCGGTTTTCGAACGGCTGCTTTTGAATCCGCCGAAGGTTTCCTGAATTTCGTCGAAATGCAGGATACTTCATGTCTGCTCGTTGACGTTCAGATGCTGGGAATGAACGGACTCGAGCTCCAAAGAAAGTTGGCTGTCGCAGGCTTCGAGATTCCTATCATTTTCATCACTGCATACGAAAACAAAGATACGCGTCAGCAAGCAATGCAAGCCGGTGCAGTCGCATTCCTGAACAAGCCATTCAACGACGAGCAACTACTTCAAACCGTTCTTTCAGCCTTATCGCACGACGGCGGCAGTACGAATTCCTCGGGCTGATCGATACCCGCGCTAAACTTCGGCTTCCCCTACGCTCTATCTGAAGCCCAGCGCATCTTCTTCCCACCACTCATGTCCAGCGAACGGCGATAGGTGGGCCAGAATTAACTTTGAATATTGGCGAAGAACCCTCGCAAAATTCAATCGCGAGGTGCAACCCTCAGCCGAAGCGGATTGCACCTGGCTGCAGGTACCACTGACGTCACCAGCCAGCAAAAGTTACGGGACGACCGATTGGCGACTTGGGAGAGCGTGAATCTAAGTCAATCACAAGAATGGTAGCCACGGGAGGTATCGCTATGAGTTTAGCGCAATTGATGAGTCATGAATTGGATTTGTTATACGTATCAAATGCTGAGCCGATCGTATTCGTAATCGACGAAGACAATTCCGTACGCGAGTCGCTCAAATCTCTGATTTCCTACGGCGGCTGGCAGACTGAAACTTTCGTCTCAGCTTATGAATTTCTCATTAGGCCATGGCCGGCTGTTCCAAGCTGCTTGGTGCTCAACGTCTCTCTTCCAGACCTCAACGGTCTTGATCTGCAAAAGCGTGTTGCTGTCGATCGCCCCAGCATGTCAACCATATTCATCACCAGCGAGCCTGATGTTTACACGTCGGTTCGCGCCATGAAGGCCGGAGCCATTGAATTCCTTATTAAGCCCTTCGGCGATGACGCTTTACTGGGAGCAATTCAGGAGGGAATTGAACGGAGTTGCGCTAAACTGAGCCGCGAGGCAGAAGTACAGGTGCTTCGTGACTCCTATGCACGCCTCAGCCATCGCGAGCGGCAGGTCATGGTTCTGGTGGCCTCGGGTCTGTTGAACAAACAAGTCGGTGCAGAGCTCGGCATTAGTGAGATCACGGTAAAGGCGCACAGAGGCCAGGTGATGCAAAAGATGAAAGCCGATTCTTTTGCAGACTTGGTAAGAATGGCTGTGAGGCTTCGCTCAGAGCGCGTCCTTCAGAATCGAAACAATTCCGATCACCGTGCTATCTCCAACCATTGCCTTGTCCGCATGCATGCAACGTAATTCTTCCCTTTGGCGGGTCTGCGGCCGCAGCGGGAAGCGAAAGGCCTTGAGCGTTTCTCACCAGTTCCTGCGCCTCCTACTCAGCCATGTCCTGCCGGAGAGGCTTCTTCGCACACACGCTTGAACCTATTTGCCAACGGCACGAGTAGGTCAAATTTCCATACAGCGTTACATTTTTTGAGTGGATCAATGCCTTCTGTATTTCAGTTGCCTGCGCGGTTCGATACTCGTCTGGGCCTTCGACGCCTTTCGCGTGCAGACCTTCCCGTCGACACTGTGAAATTGGCACGCTATTTGGTTGGCAAGGTCATCGTTCATGACACTGCGAACGGCAGACTGAGCGGACGTATTATCGAAACCGAGGCCTATCCGGTTGGCGACACAGCTGGGCACGCTTTTCGGGGCATGACACCACGCAATGGTTCCCTTTTCCTTGAACGAGGACACGCATATGTCTATCTCGCCTATGGCGTGTCATTCTTATTGAATGTGACAAGCGAGGTAGCTGGAGTTGGCGCAGGAGTTTTGTTACGGGCTATTGAGCCTCTTGACGGCGTCGAACTCATGGATAGCGCGCGTCGAAAAAAACAATGGGCAGACATAGGAAGAGGACCGGGGCGATTGACTAAGGCAATGGAGGTTGACCTAAGCCAAAATGGATTGGACTTATGCAGTGCAAGTTCTTCGCTTTGGCTGGGTGCGATAACCCACAAGACTGGCCCGATTGGCAAAAGCGTGCGCATCGGGCTGACTCACGGAGCAGCCCGTTTATTGCGCTTTTACGAACGTGGCAATGAACACATAAGCGGCCCCAAGAGATTGCTCAGAGAATGACCGAAATAGAAATCGTCAGCCAGCATTAGCTTTCATGCGTCTTCTTCGGCATCCCGGGAACAGTGAGCACCTCGGCCCTTTGAAGCCGAGCAGTCAGCTTGTGAGGTAATGGGTGGATGAGACGGATCCCAACTGCCGGCGTTATAGTATCTCAATCAATGTCTACTAATCTGCAGGGACATTCAAAGGGCCTGCCTGACGTCATTTGTTTCTCCCTGAACGTAGTCTTCTGTGGAATCAATCCGGGCATGCGGTCGGCTGCGGTTGGGCTCCACTTCGCGAACCGAACCAACCGCTTTTGGCGTGTGCTCCATCTCGCAGGCTTTACCGCCAGGCAACTAGAACCTGCGGAGGCACGCATCTTGCTCGATTATGGGTGCGGAATCACCTCTGCAGTTGCTCGGCCAACGATCAGCGCAACAGACCTCAGTAGAGCCGACTACATTACTGCTCGTCCTGTTTTCGAGCGTAAGATCGCAAAGTACAGGCCCAGATACTTGGCGTTCCTGGGGAAGCCAGCGTGTTCAGTCTTTCTGAACCAACGCGACCTTTCGTGGGGATTACAGCCGACTAAACTCGGCGGATCGGCGGTCTGGGTATTACCCAATCCGAGCGGCCTGAACTGCGCTTTTACCATCGGCATGTTGACCGATGCATATAGAGAACTATTCGAGGCCGCGGCCCTGCGTGCTCGATAAGTGAAGGCTGTTGCAGCATCCGCTCCTTATCGGCTTTCCTGGTGAATCAGGTACAGAAGCTGACGATCGATCCGTACAAGTCGCGCGAGCATAATGTCGGGGGCAGGCGCAGTTCATCGCTTCTGGTATGGGTGGAAGATATAGTCCTTCTTCTTCACAGCCGTATGACACGCATTTCCGCAGTCTGAAAAGCTTTTTGGATCCGCCGTGAACTTGTCCGATGCGGCTTCGTAGTTGAACACTGCGTATCCCCATCCACCGGTTTTTGGGAATCTCTTGCTATCCTTTTCCATGACAAAGGCCTGCTTAAAGACATCTGGTACATCCACAACGAAAGGGGCCTCCGTGCTCTTCTTCGGTTTCCACTGGAGCTTCACGATCATGGAGCCCTCCGGGAAAGGTTGGCCGTTGCCGGGAACGCCGGCCTTGTACGCCTTGATCATCTTCGGATTTGCTACGATCACCTTTAGCACTTCGTCGGTCCGTGCGGAAGAGACGACAGCCCAATCCTCGTATCCCCTGAAATCGGAGAACGCGATTCCGCTCGGAGATTTAAGTGTGTACTTCTCCTGCGCGTGAACGGCCACTGCGACGAAGACAGCGAGCACTGCCACGGCTATCGCAACGATCGTAAAGCCGGCGATATGTTTCATGGCGGTGCATGGTTCTATCTTCTGTTCTTGCCGCCATGGCGTCACAGATTTCATCACAAGTTCAAACATGGTGCGTCCCCCTTCACAAAGAAGGTCTATCTTCAAAGACGTTTCTGAGCTGCAGATTCTGATTGAATCTGCAGCATCAGATTTATCAGACCAGAAGGGTGGGTTTTGAACAATTAGACAATGGTATCGGTTCTATCTCTATGCGGATGACCCCCAAAATACCTCGTAAGATGCGGACCTAAGCCATGTTGAACGTAGCCACGAGAGCCCGTAGGAGATCGTTTGCATCGAGGTTTTCTCGTATATCGCCGCTCTTGATTGTGCGCCTCCCCAAGGAGTGAATCGCACTAATGCTAAGCCCAGGAAGCTTCGCGTGTCCTCTCGTTTATCGTTCGCCAAATTAGCTGTGGCTATTGAACCAGTCGATGGCTAGTTGAGTATATTGGCCGACCTCTATGATATAGCCGTCTGGATCACGCATGTAACAGCGCCGTTCCCAGCCGTCATCATTGGCCCATGGTTTGGTAAGAAAAATCGCTCCTTTGTCGCCCCATTCTTTGTAACAGGCCCAGATGTCGGCGACACGCAAATTAAGGAAGCTGTTCACTCTGTTCAAGTCCGACGGTGTTTCAAGAATGACCTCTGGCTTGTCGGGAGTTGGGCCACCGCCGGAATTGAGAATGATCCATGTATTAGCCAGCTTGATGTAGCATGGGTTTTCTGTCTTGATCAATTTCCCGCCAAGAATTCGGACATAGAAGTCTTTCGATTTTTCCTGGTCGCTCACGGTGAAGAAATGAGCTGCGAAAAAACCTTCATGTGCAATTGGCGCGTCAGGTAGTTCCATGTGGTGCCTCCTGTTGCAGGATGAATTAGGATGCGGCCGGGGACGCCGACGATCTAATGGAAGCGTTTCATCTGCTGGTTGCCCGGTGACGGGCTGCTAGTTCAGGAGCGATTCCCAGTTAGCTGGTACCCTTCCAGCGGGCCCAGGTACGGGCTGACTTGCGGGATGCACATGTGGCGGAAGCAACTCCACAGCTTTGATCATCCCCCGCGTCTCGTAATCGAAGAACCAGTCCTCACCCGGCTCAAAGCTGGTTATGATCGGATGCCCCATCATCGCCGCATGCTTTGATGCATGTTGACTCGGAGAACTATCACAGCATCCGATGTGCCCACACTCCGCACACCGACGAAGATGAAACCACCAACCCGTCGGCGACGCCAGGCATTCCACACACCCATCGCCACTCGGCTTTGAAGCTGGGTTGATTCCGCGCAGACCCTTTTTCACTTCCGATTTTCCTTCCGTCTCATCTGTTCGCAAAATAACGTCAAGCCACCAGCAATATCTTGCCGACACCACCCTTTTCGGCCGCTGCTTGAGCCTCGGCCGCTTCACTGAGTGGCAATTTTCGGCTAATCGGGATTACTAACTTGCCATCTCGCACCGCTTCGGCCATGAATTGTAGCGTGTCCCTGTCGAAATGCGAGAAGACAAACTCAACTTTTACAGATGGGTGCTCCGAGGCGTTCTGCGGCGTTCCGGCAACCGAAGCAAACATTCCTCCCGTCTTGACCTTGGCGATCAGCTTCTCGGCGGTTTTTCCGCCGACGGTATCCGCTACCGCATCGAGCTGCGGAAGATTCGCAATCGCGCTCTCGTCGTCGGTAGCGACCACCTGATCAGCGCCAACTGTCTTCGCCTCATCTATCTGTCTCTTCAAAACCCCCGCGATCACAGTCGCCCCGCGATCCTTCGCAGTGAATACCGCCGAACGCCCGACATTTCCTACTGCGCCCACAACCAGGACCGTCTGGCCCGCTTTGATTCCCGTAGCTGCAAGCAGCTGGTTGCCGGTCACCGTCACCAGCGGCAGCGCTGCCGCCTCGATCAAATCAACGCCCTCGGGAATATCCGCTAGAACGTCCGCTTTCGCCACGCAGAGTTCGGCATAAGTGTTGTCCGCCATTGCGAACACCCGGTTGCCTGCGCCAAAGTTTTCAACTCCTGGTCCAATCTTCACAACAGTCCCCGCCATATCGACTCCTATGAGACTCGGGAAGTGCATGGGATAAAAATCCTTCGTCAATCCAGCACGCCGCTTGTAGTCGATCGGATTCACGCTCGCAGCGGCGACCCGCACCAACACCTCGCCCCGACCGGGAACCGGATCAGGGTATTCCTCGAACTTAAGTACTTCAGGACCGCCATATTGGTGGACAACAATTGCTTTCATCACTCATCTCCAAGTTAGACAAACAAGCACTACTCATTGGTTAGATGAAGAAAACCGAGATTCGTCGCGCTGTGGCGTTTCGGCTGCTAGCTCGCGCCCATCAAGCCCCAAAATCCTTCCCTCCTCGATACTCTTAGAAACTAGGCACATGTCCCGATTATCCGCTACGAGCTGAAAGGCCCATGTCCACGTTTGCGCTATTTACCATTAAGCCAGAAATGGAGTGAAGAATCTATTGGACGATGGTATCGGTCGAAACGGGCGCAGTCGATGCAACAGCAAAAGAGTGGGAAAATACGAAATTCATAAGCTTTTTGGTGAGCCCGCGGCATCATAGACCTATGCTGCAAAGCAGGTCATCCTCCCAGATGGCGATGTCTTGAGTTATCGGAGAACAAAATGATTAGCCCAACTGGAGTTTCGACTGACATCATTGCGCCGCTTACCCCCGACGAGCTACGAAAGATCAATGCTTACTGGCGAGCCTGCAATTATTTAGCGGCAGGAATGATCTATCTCCGCGCCAATCCTTTGCTTCGCGAGCCATTGAAACCGGAGCACATCAAGAACCGGCTCCTTGGTCATTGGGGGTCTGATCCGGGACAGTCTCTGATTTGGATTCACCTAAACCGCCTCATTAAGAAATATGACCTGAATGTCATGTACATCTCGGGCCCCGGTCACGGTGCGCCAGCGACGCTGGCCAACTGCTATCTTGAAGGCCACTATTCCGAGATCTATCCCGACAAGAGTCGTGACGAAGCTGGCTTGCTCAAGTTCTTCAAGCAGTTTTCATTTCCCGGCGGGATCGGCTCGCACTGCACGCCGGAAACACCCGGTTCGATTCACGAAGGTGGCGAGTTAGGCTATTCCATCTCTCATGCGTACGGAGCCGCTTTCGACAATCCGGACCTCATCGTCGCCGTCACTGTAGGAGACGGCGAGGCCGAAACCGGTCCGCTCGCCACCTCCTGGCATTCGAATAAGTTCCTGAATCCCATTCGCGATGGGGCAGTCCTGCCAGTGTTGCACCTCAACGGCTACAAGATCGCGAATCCCACGATCCTCGCGCGCATTCCGCACGAAGAACTGGAAGCGCTGCTGATCGGATACGGCCACAAACCTTATTTCGTCGAGGGCGATGACCCGTCTGCGATGCACCAGAAAATGGCTTTGACCCTGGAGCAATGTATCCTGGAAATCCGCTCGATCCAGCGGCACGCCCGTTCAACCGGAGATGCCACGCGTCCATGCTGGCCCATGATCGTACTTCGCTCTCCCAAGGGATGGACGGGACCGAAAATCGTAACCGGCCACAAGGTGGAAGGTTCGTGGCGGGCGCACCAAGTCCCGGTGTCCGACCCGGTAACGAATGAGCAACATCTGAAGCTTGTCGAAGATTGGTTGCGCAGCTACAAGCCCGAAGAGTTATTCGACGCCGACGGAAGGCTCATATCAGAGTTACAGGACCTTCCACCTTCCGGACCGCGCCGTATCTCCGCCAACCCTCACGCGAATGGCGGACTGCTGCGAAAAGAGCTTGAACTGCCGGACTTTCGCGACTACGCTTTCGAGGTCAAAGCGCCGGGTGCAGCCTATGCGCTGCCCACCGACGTGCTCGGACACTTTCTGGCCGAAGTCATGCGCCGTAACATGAGTTCCTTCCGCGTATTTGGACCCGATGAAACTGCGTCTAACAAGCTCACAGCCATCTATGCCGCCTCAAAGAAAACCTGGCTGGCCGAATTCAAGCCAGATGACGCCGACGGCGGCGAACTCGACGTCTCCGGCCGTGTGATGGAAATGTTGAGCGAGCACACGCTCGAAGGCTGGTTTGAAGGTTACGTTCTGACCGGCCGCCACGGTTTCTTCTCAAGTTATGAAGCCTTCATCCACATCATCGATTCCATGTTCAACCAGCACGCCAAATGGCTGGAGAAGTCGAAGATGGAACTCGGTTGGCGAGCACCTGTGCCTTCGATCAACCTCCTCTTGACATCTCTGGTGTGGCGGCAGGATCACAACGGCTTTACGCACCAAGATCCGGGATTTCTCGACGTGGTCACCAACAAGAGTCCCGATGTCGTACGAATCTACTTACCGCCGGACGCAAACTGCTTGCTTAGTGTGACAGATCACTGCCTTCGGTCGCGGGATTACGTTAACGTCATCGTCGCGGATAAGCAGGAGCATCTTCAGTACCTCACCATGGAAGATGCGGTCATCCACTGCACCAAGGGCATCGGCATCTGGAACTGGGCATCGACCGACAACGGTGAAGACCCGGACGCCGTGATGGCTTGTGCCGGCGACATCCCAACTACGGAGTCCCTTGCTGCGGTCGCAATCTTGAAGGAGCACTTCCCCGATTTGAAGATACGATTCGTCAACGTTGTGGATCTTTTCCGCCTCATGCCGGAAACTGAACATCCGCATGGACTCTCCGAGCGCGATTTCGATTCGCTCTTCACCACCGACAGACCGGTCATCTTCAACTTCCATTCCTATGCTTCGCTCATTCACAAACTTAGTTACCGACGCAAGAATCACGACAACATACATGTACGCGGGTACAAGGAAAAGGGCAGCATCAACACTCCGCTCGAACTTGCGATTCTCAATCAGATCGATCGCTTCAATTTGGCAATCGACGTCATAGATCGCGTCCCGCGTCTAAGTTCCGTCGGAGCCCATGTCAAGGAATGGCTAAAGGGTCAGATCATCGCGAGCATTAACTATGCTCACACAGAAGGCATCGACAAAGAAGAAATCCGAAACTGGAAGTGGCCAGGATAGGCATGGCGAAACCGAGTTCAACGAATCCAAGGCAGGCGTTCTCATGCGTTGTGTTGGCCCCTGAACAGATTCGTTAAACTCCCGTGAAAAGTCGTCACCCCCAATTGACGGAGCGCCGGATCAATTGTACGTTCAGAAACATGGAAAATCAGAACTTTGACCAGTTACTTCGCTCCTACAGGCAGGCCGTCGATGCTTGGCTAGCAGCGATTCGCGCCGAGGAATCGCTTGCCACAGAAGACCACTCCATGGTTCAGATGGAGAAGTGGGATGATGCCGGCTTCAAACTTCACGATGCTGAGCTGACAGCCAAGAAGGCGCGCGACGCGTACAAGAATGCCTTGCGAAAAAAGAACTACGGCTTCTAAAGCACCTCTCCTGGTGCCGCAGTCGCGTGATTATGCGATGGCTGGAACGTAACGTCGGCCCCCAAACCGGCTGCTGTGCGGGCATCCGCGCCTGCATTGTTCAGCAACAACTACCGAATCACGCAATCAAGGCACAAGAACATCTTCGCTTTTCCTGTAGACCTCCATGCCCTGTCATCCTGAGCGGAACGCAGAGTAGTCGAAAGCCTGCCTTTAGCGAAGCCAAAGGGGACCTGCTTCTCGGTTTTCTGCGGAAGAGATGGTATACCGGTGAAATCCAAGACTACGTTATTTCCGAAAATGCTCAAGTTAGGTAAGGTGATGAATAGCCCCTGAAGCATTTTTCCGAGTTGCGGCTTCCGCGCGTGGGACAGTTGCTTGCGCAAAATTACCTTCCCTCCGCGCACAATAAAAGCATGACCAACGACCAAACCCGGGTTTTTCCTGTTCCCGATTCCCTGCCTTACCCCCTCCCCCGTCTTTAATATTTATTTTTGACCCTGTTTCCTTACAGATAATTTAAACAATTGCGAGAATGAGGCACTTTTTCAATAATATACACTCGGAGCTATACCAGCATTTGAGATTGCTCAAATGTCTCTGTATTTTGCGTTGCAGATCATTTTCCGCCGGCCGCTGACCACTGTTTATGCATGGCTGGAACAAAGCGCCGTTCTCCAGACCTGCCGACATGCGGGCGTCTACCCGCATTTATTCAGGAATAATCACCACTTCACGCAGTCTCAGTACAAGAGGAAAGATCGACAAGGGTGAAAAGTGGGAGTTCCACAAACGGGCTGCTCCCACCTCACGATGCGTTCAACGGGACGTCGTTTGCATAGCGGGTTCGAGAACATGATCGGTCACATCGGTCGGTTTCAATGTGCTCAAAATATTTCTGGCTTTAGCCACATCAGCGGAAGTTCCATGAGCAACTACCAGATACTGCCCCGCCTTTAAGGCGGTCTCGTAGGTCACGATACTATCTTTTGGTATGCCTATGCTGAACAGACCGGCGCCGATTGCACTCAAACCGCCGACTACTACCGCGTTTTCCAGAGCGGCGACGATCGACGCCACCAGCGGACCGCCGACCAGCACAGGACCTATTGCGGGTACCCAAAAGAACGCGGCGCCGAACAGTAAGCCCCAGAAGCCGCCCCAGAAAGCACCCAACTTTCCCCAATACTTCATGCGATCTCCGGCGTTGTAGTAGCCAACGACTTGCTCGTCTGTGTGATAATCTTTCCCTACAACTGACAGTTTCTTCATGTCGAAGCCTGACTTCTGAAGTTCTTTCACGGCGTCTTCCGCTGCCGAGTGGTTGTCATACACTGCAATCACCGCATTTGAGTCCGTCATAATTCTGTCTCCTCTCCAAGTTTGGTTTTGGTTGGTTGAGATTTCACTTCACTCTTGCCATAACTTCTTCTGTCGGTCGACTTTCTGATCAGTGGATTCTTAGCTCTGTACCCGGCGTTCGCGCGTCGCGGCACTTTTGGCGGCAGCCTCTTTGCTGTTCTTTTGAGGATGAATACCCAGGTCGTTCCATGACATTTCCGCAAGGTTGACGCCATAGTAGTTTGCAGCCTTCTCGATGTTCGCGAATGCCAAAGCTCGGTCGGCATCGGAGACGTCGATGACTTGATCGAACCGAGCCACCGCGTTTCGGACATGTTGTGCGTCGGTCAGTGGTTCTTTACGCTGCTTGGGAAACGCGTAGACGCTGTCGGGTAAGTCGCTCTGCACCGTCAGCCGTCCGTGTTTCTCGTGAGGTTTCCAGGTTGCTCCCGGCATGTGTTTGCCATCCCTTCCCCTAATGTTTGGCCGGAGGGCCGACGCATCGGCCCTTGCGCAAGAGGGATTAAGCCACAAACGGCGGAAAAAATCTATTGGACATTGGTATTGATCGATACGTTCGTCTAATAGATTCATCGTCGCACTTCTGCTAATGTTTCCTTGGATAGTCACTCGCTCTGACATCGAAAGGAGTACCCAATGGACGGCAAAAATGGACTGAAAGAGACCACGCGCACGACCGCGCCTGTCGCGTCGAACACGCTCGGTGTGAACGTTTTTACCGCCCCGGGAAAGGCTATGGTCGGCGAGCGGCCAAAGCCCTTCGGCGAGCCGCTCGGCTTTGACCCGATCACGTCGACGTTGATCTTCGGCGAGCACGGCGCAGTACTCGTAGACGCAATGGGGACAGTGGCTGAGGCGGAGGCTCTCGCGAATTGGGTTGCATTGCACAATCGCAATCTGCAAACTATCTACATAACACACAGCCATTTCGATCACTTCTACGGTCTGAGCGTTCTCCTCGACCGTTTCCCGGGCGCTCGGGCGATAGCAACGCCGAAGACGGTGGAGGCCATGCAGTCGTCGTTTGTTCCTCCGCTGAGCCAATTCGCCCGCCAGTTGTTTCCTGGGCAAGTGCCTACGAAGTTGACCTCACCTGAGCCCTATGAGGGCGACACCTTCACGCTTGAGGGCCACGAATTGCGCATCATCGAGCAGGGCCGCACCGATAGCCCCGATTCGACGTCTCTATACGTTCCATCGATCGGCCTGATCGTCGCTGGCGACGTTGTTTACAACCAGTGCCGCATGTACGTCGGCGACACCACCCCCGAGAGCCGAAAGAATTGGATCGCGGCGCTGGACCGGTTAGCGGCGCTGAACCCGGCGATTGTTGTCGCCGGTCACAAGAAGCCTGGCGCACCCGACTCTCCCTCGACGATTCAAGACACCAAGCGTTACCTGGAGGACTTCGATCGTGTGCAGAAAACCGCGACGTCTGACAAGGAACTGTTCGATCAGATGACGAAGCTATACCCGCATTGGGTAGCCAATCAATCGTGGTTGATGTTCGGATTCCCGCAAGCCTAATCGGCAACATGAATACGAAAGAATCGGAATAAGCGAGTGACCACTGTTTATCGGAATTGGAGTCGTCAATGAGCAGCGTACAAATCGACCAGAAGAGCTATGAGATGCCCCCGCGAGAGGGGATGAGTATCGCGCATTTCCTCACCGTCGCCGACATCGAGCGATCGGCTCGCTACTACGAAAAGGTCTTCGGCGCTCGCATTCTGAGCCTGGGTGACGGCAATGCGCCTGGGTACCTTCAGCTTGCGAATATCTGGATGATTCTCAACGTTGGAGGCGGCCCGACTCCGGATAAGCCGTCGGTAACGCTCAGCGTTCCCGACCCGAATCATATCAACAGCTTTATGAATTTCCGTGTTGCGGATATTCAAGCGTGCTATGAATTATGGAAAAGTCGAGGAGCGGAGTTCATCACGGAGCCGATCCCCAAGTACGGCGAGACGCGCTGCTACATCCGCGATCCTGACGGATATATCATCGAGGTCGGACAGAGCACAGACCTCACCTACGGTTAACGCTCGGCCCGGATGGGATGCGGATTTTAACGTTTCTGGATGTCCGCCTGGGACCTTCCGGGCTGCTGTGTTTGGCCAATGCTCCGGCATTAATTGATACGTTTGTCAAATAGATTGGTCATTGCGATTCTGGCTTAGTAAAGACAACGCTTATCGGAGGTATCATGAGCACTGCTATCACTACCTCTCATATCCAGCGGAAATCGATTCTGCTACCACAGACGGTTGTCGCGACCGACAAAAGCACAGGCAGCGAATGGTTGTTTCAGGAAATCACAAGACGGTTGCCTGGCCGAGGACTCCGTGATCTGGATGTTGCGACCCTGACCAAGCTTCTACGCGAAGCAGAGCGCATTATGGCGAATACCAACCTATTGCTCCAAAGCACGACTGATCGGGTTGGTACGCCACCCACATTGTCGCGGATCAGGACAGCAAGATGCCCGACAGCGCATCCTAGGGTCTGTCATCAAATTAACCAGATGAGAGTGGCAGCGAAGTGAATGGCGGCCAGGAAATTTCTGGCGGTTTTGTCATAGCGAGTGGCAATGGCACGGAATAGTTTGAGTTTGGCGAAG
>JBEKRS010000052.1:0-40420 GCA_049518535.1 Occallatibacter sp.
GACATTGAACTACTCGGTGTGAAGACATAGACGTTGGGCCCAAATATCGTGTTGTTCTGCGCAAGTACCGATGAGGCCATGCAGAGGAGGACAGCGAACGCCAAGTATGCGTTCGATTTGCCATCTGAACAATCTAATCGAGCAGGATCACCGCGGGGTCAAGTTCATGACCCTGCCTATGCTCGGCTTCAAGAGCTTCGAGTCTGCCGCTATAAGGATCGCTGGCGTAGACCTACTCCGCCGTATCCACAAAAGATCAACTCACCCTTGCCTCGGGCGGGAAGACGCCTCTCTCCGTTTGAAAGTCCCGGATCACAGACACATGGCGCTCGGGCTGCGGCAGCGTCAGCACTTTCAAAGGATCTTCGGCGTGAATGCCTAGGACGCAAATGATGGCGCAAATAAACATCGTCAGCCATAAACGTCTCTTCATTGCCTGTCTCCTGTCAGCCCTTCAGAATTCACTGCAAATGATCCGCCGTGTTACCCACTTATAATCCAGCGCCCGCTCCCGCGTTATTTCGCGCTGAGAAATCTGTCCACTACATCTACATATTTGTCGGGTTCCTCATAGGACGGAAGATGCCCGCTTTTTGAGAAGATGGCCAGCTTTGCTCCCGGTATCGCCTTGTACATTTTCCAGGCCGTCAGCGGGGCAACATTCAGGTCGAAGCGGCCAGTAATAACCAGAGTTGGAAAGCGGAATCCGGCCAACCGCGAGGTCATGTCGATCTTCGACGCCGACTCTTCCACGGCTGCGCCTACTTTGGGCACGTAGCCGATGTCTCCGATATTCGCCAGATAGGTTCGCAGCTTGTCTTCGCTATAAAAGATCATGCGAAAATGATTCCGCAACTGCTCTTGCGCGGCCTCATCCGTATCGCCCAGCTTCGATTGGATTGCTGCATCCTCCTCTTCGATGTCGGGAAACACCTGGGGCAGCAGATGCACAATGTCTTTCATCGCCGGCGGGGCAGAGTCGCTGAGAATCATCTTGTGGATTCTCTCCGGATGCGCGGATGCATAAGCCATGGCAAGAAATCCGCCAAAGGAATCGCCGACGATGTCGAAGGATTGAAATCCAAAACGCGCCCGCACCGCGTCCAGGTCCGCAACCTGCGCATTAATCGTCTGCGATGCCCCGAGCGAGAGGCGCAAGGATTTGCCGGTTCCGCGCGGGTCATAGAAGACAATCTCGCGCCGTTCCGAGAGCCTCTGCCACACATCATTCTGAATCATGTATTTGTGAGAGAGCCCAGGCCCGCCATTGAGGACGATGACTGGAGCTTCCGCGGTTGGCTTGCCGTAGACCTCATAGGCCAGATCGACATCCGGCGTATGGACGGTGCCCGCCGCGGGCGCGCTTTGCCCAAGACTTTTCGGAGGAGACTACAGCAGCGGAATCGTCAGAATAAGGGCCGAAGCAAGATGTGACAAACGGGCGGAAAACAGCGGGCGGGCTGCTCTCGGCGGCAGCGGAGAAGTTACAAAGCAAGTAATCATCGGCGGGCCTTCGAGTTATCCCATTTACTTGGTAAAGATGGCCTTCGGACACATGGCATGAACGCCCACGTTTCCATCCACCAGTTGCGTGATGTCCACATCGACGGCCACGCTGGTCAGCATGTAAGCGTCATCGCGACTCAGGTGTTTCTCCTCGACGAGAAAGTTGATCATGTCCCGTACAGCCAGCGTCGCCGCTTCTTTCAAGTCGGGACTGAAACCCATGCTGATATAACTGGTAGGCGTCTCCGCCCTGGGCCAAAGCAGATGCCGGTCCTTGTGCACAACAAAGCGAAAAGTGCCGGACAGAAAGGTTTCCATGGCGGTGATATCCACCTCGCCGTTTCCCTGTCCCGCGTGCCCGTCGCCTACCTCGAACAGCGCGCCCTTGGCGTGAACGGGAACATATAACGTAGTGCCCGCCACCAGTTCCTTGTTATCCATGTTGCCGGCGTGCATCCACGGAGGAGCGCTGTCGAGCCGGCCAGCGGATTCAGGAGGCGCTACGCCCATGCTGCCAAAGAACGGATGCAACGGTATCTCGATGCCGGGCGCGAAATGAGCCAGCATCTTCTCCCGGTCCAGGGGAATGATTTTCGATCGGCTGTAAGGGTAGTCGTTAGGCAAAAATCCGCGGCCGGTTCCGAAGCCGTTGCAGGCAAACGGCACATCAAGTTCAATCTTGAGAATTTCGACTTCCAGAACATCGCCCGGCTCGGCTTCGGCGATCTCCACGGGGCCGGTAAGAATATGCCCGCCCGGGCCCTTATCTTTCACCTCGCGATAGATGTCCGCGTTGTAGGAAGGAATGTCGGAGGGCGCGACGCCTTCGCCCTCCAGTCGCTCCGTCGAGCCGCAGGTGGAAAGCGTCTGAATCCGTACCGTGTCGCCAGAATGGACTGTCAGCACGGGCTTGGCTTTGGCCGAATAGTAACCCCAGACCACCGTGGAAGGCGAGGCAGACAGCGTTGCAGTCGCCGTCTGCCCGGCGGCCAAAACGGCGCACATGAACGGTGCCGTCGCCGCGATCAAATGCCTCATTGAAGTCCCCCTCTCTAGCTCTTCAGAAGCATCGTAACAGACCTTAGAAGAAATCTTGACCGTGAACTGGATGACGCGCGGAGCCACCGAAGTGCTTTGATTCTGTCCGAAGATCGATGGCGAGTTTGCCGTTGGCGCCATGAGTGGATCGTTGTACTTCGGATGATTGAAGCCGATGCAGGGCAATGCTTGGAATGCTTCTGTTTCTCGCGACGCTCTGTGTTGGCATGACCGCGTGTGTTGATTTTAAAGCTCGCTCTAGTGCCGGCACCACACCAGGCATCTACACTGTGACCGTAGTTGGTGTTTCCGCAAACATCACGGCAACGAGCGCATTCACATTGACCAAGCAGTAGCGCGCAGCATAATTCAAACGGCCGCATCCCTATCTTGCGGGAGAACGACGTGCACAGCTGGTCCGGCTGCCTTACCGCTAAAGTGAACCTGCCAAAGTTCGGCTGCAGGATTACGGCGAATCTCTTCCGCATCGCACTCTGGCGCGCTGATGTCAGCGAAGGAGCTGATCGGCCCTTCAAAAACATTTGTCGCGCCATAAATCAGTGCTTCGCGGATTTGCCTCAGCTGCAAGCAGGTCATGGTCAAGACAAACGTGAGCAGGACAGCGTCGTGCAATAGACAAGCATCTTTCTTCGCGCCGATCTGCTCGGGATCCCGAGAGTGAGGGTTACCACCACAGCGATAGTAATGCGCGGCGACTTCCGCATTGTTCTAAGCGAAAACTGCACGTCCTTCCACAAGCTCATTTGAACTCCTCGTCTTACGATCGAAGGCGTGGAATTCGGGAGGCCTCCAGTCACCCAAGTGTCAAACAGGAGCAGTCGAGCTCGCCAGCGGCCTAAAAGACGATAATCGTCAAATATGTGCCAAGCGGTGAGACCACCCGGCGCGAGCACCACAAAGGCGATCACCGGTACTGAATAAAGCAAGCAGCTATGCGCGGATCGTTCCTTCGCCGACGACCACCGCCTCGCCGCCGACCTGAACCTCTTCGAGAACTCCAGGGCGGCTGGGGAGCGAAATGTGAATACGACTTGGGTTGCCCGTGAATGGCTGATCCGCAAAAACATTGAGATGGACGTACTGAAGAACAGGCATTGTCCTTTCACTCCTTAGGCGTGACCGAATTGAGCGCGGAACTGGAAAGACGGTCCGCGAGTTCGAGGCGAAGTTCTGAGGTTTGCGATTCAAATGCGAGACTACTTCATCGGCGAGAAATCCTCCGGCCGCATGTAAGTCGAGTCAATTTTCTCCACCAGTTTGTTGGCCTGCTCGGATTTGATCATCTCTTGAACAGCGGGGTCGGCCCGCATCGCATCCCAGTTCTTTTTCGCTTCCTCCCGGTTGGAATGAGCCACGAGGTAGATGAATGTGTTGTCCCAGGCGGACGCTCCCTCGGGCACCCAGTAACCTACAACCTTAAGATCGTGTTTGGCGAGCAGCTTGGACCATGTGTCGCGAAAATGAGACTCCAGTACCGGCAATTTGTCCGGCACGGCATGATAAACGCGAAGCTCAAAGACGCGATCGCTGGCGGCGCTCACTCGATCCACGTGCATCCAGCGAGCTGTAGTGAGCGACCCAGCGGCAAAGGCAACCAGGGCGATGCCGCAAACAGACCATCCGTTAAAATTCCAGACTTTAGCTTTCCAGCAGTTGAGTGTCATGTTTCCTCCCTTTTTCTATCGCAAGAGTATTGAATCAATGCCTGCCGAGTTCCTAGTTTCCGAAGAGCAATCATCCGGTTGACCTTCGCTGCCCGCAGAGCAGTAGCCCGGCAAAAGCGCGACCGCAAGCAAAAGCAGGGGCGAGACCGTCCGGAAATCGGCAGCAGTCAGCCACAGCGGGACTCGGGCGGCACAACCGATAGAGGCTATTCATAGCGCAGCGCCACCAGAGGGTCGACCTGCATCGCACGCATCGCCGGAATACAACTAGCCGCAAGCGCCACCGCAGCGAGCACCAGCGTGACCCCAATAAAAGTCAGAGGATCGGTGGGCGTAACGCCGAAGAGCAATCCTGCCATCAAGTGCGAGACAATCAGTGCGCCAACGAGTCCCAGCGCGACGCCGGCAACCGCGAGCGCCAGTCCCTGGCGCAGAATCATCCGCATGATCTCGACCCTTTTCGCTCCGAGCGCGAGGCGAATGCCGATCTCATGCGTGCGCTCGCTCACCAGATACGAAATAGTTCCGTAGATTCCAAGTCCCGCAAGCAGCAGCGCCGTCAATGCGAACAAGAGCATCATCTCCATCGAGAATCGCCTCTGAGAGAGAGACCCGGAGACCACGTCAGTGAGCGTGGCCGCTCCGAAGACAGGCAGCTCCGCGTCGATGAATTGCACCGCCACGCGCGCCTCATCTGGAATTCGAGCCGGGTCCAGCCGCCCGCGCAGGAATATCACCAGCTCTTTATGGGAATTCGTATCTTCGTCGGACTGCTGAAGCAAGCACTTGTAAATCTTTGGAACACTGTTCTCCTCCAGCGATTCGGTGCGGGCATCCGCAATCACACCCACCACCGTGGTCCAGGAAGCGCCTCGCTGGCCCGCCTTGAGGCGTTTGCCAAGGGGATCTCCGTCCGGCCAGTAAGCCCGCGCAAATGCCTGATTAATCACCGCGACCAGAGGCGCATTCTCGTTATCCTGGTCGCTGAACAAACGGCCGCGCAGCAGTGGGATTCCCAGCAAGTGAAAATACTCCGGCGTAGCGGATGAGGCTTCAACCAGAGGAGGTTGATTGCCGCGAATCTCGCGTCCCTCCAGAATCAGCGGAACAGGCCTTCGATTGTGATTCAATGGAAACGATTCCCGGGTTCCCACAGCAACTTCATTCACTCCGGGGAGGGTTTTGCCCTGGCGTAGCATTTCGCGCACAAGCTGGGCCTCCTGAGCAGCGCTGCCGTAGATATCGGTCTTGGAATCGTTGGGATTGGGCAGCCACGTGCGAACGGCCATCGTATTCTGCGGATCGAATCCCAGCGGCGCGTTGAAAAGGTCCCAGAAGCTGCGCAGCAGAAGGCCGGCCGCAATCATCAGCACCAGTGAGAGCGCAAACTCGGTGACTACCAGGACGCGGCGCGTTCTGGCTTGTTTCCCGGAGCCAGTGGTGCCGCGCCCCCCAGCCTTGAGGGCGTTCGTAAGTTCCAGCCGGCTGGCCTGTATCGCGGGCGCAAGGCCGAAGATGACGCCGGCGGCGACGGATGCGATGAGAGCAAAGAGTAGGACGCTCCAGTTGATCGATATTTCACTCAGCCGCGGCAGGCTATCCGGCACCATGCGCAGCAACAGCCCCTTGGTGGCGAGCAGAATGGCGATCCCCGCCGATCCGCCCAGCAGCGAGAGGAGAAGGCTCTCGGTCAGCAGTTGCTGCACCAGGCGCGATTTTGCCGCTCCCAGCGCCTCGCGAACGGCCATCTCGCGTCCTCTGGCGCTGGCGCGCGCCAAGAGGAGATTGGCGACATTGACGCAGACGATCAGCAGCACCAAGCCAACCGCGCCCAACAGCAGCATCAGCGGCTGGCGAACATTGCCGACCAGGCTCTCCTTCAGCGGAACCAGCCGTACCTGCCATCCGCTCACCGCCGGATAATCTGCCGGGAACTGTTTTTGCAAAGATGCAACCAGTGCGTCCATTTGGCTCTGCGCTCTGGCAATCGAGAGTCCTGGCTTTACACGCGCAATGGCTTGTGGAATGCCCCGCGTACCGCGCGACGGGGGCTGGGCCGGGTCCCTGACAAAGCCCACAGCCGCCCAAATCTCAGTGTTTCTCTCCTCTGCGGTTCGTCCGGGATCGTGGAATCCGGGCGGCATCACGCCGACGACATGAAACTGATCGTTGTCGAGCCGCAACGTGCGCCCCACAATCTGCGGATCGCCGCCAAAAACGCGCTTCCACAGCCCGTCGCTGATGACCACTTCCAGGTTGAACCCCGGCGTTTGATCGTTGGGATCGAACCAGCGGCCCAGTTCCGGCTTCACCCCCAGCAGGGCCAGATAGCTTGGCCCTACGCCTTCGTAGGCAATGCGCACCGGCTGGGCTGTGCCCGTCAGATTCGTTGATCCGCTAACAATCGGTGCCACGAACTCGAAGATTCCGGAGCGTTGCATATCTTTCCACTCCGGCACCGAGATGGGGACGTTCCTCGCGCCTACGCCAGGTTGATCCACTTCGATCCGCACCAGTTCATTCGGCTCCGGATACGACAACGGATGCAGCAGCGTGGCGTCCACCACGCTGAAGATCGCCGTCGTTGCTCCAATGCCCAGAGCCATTGTCAGAATCGCAATCGACGCGAAGCCCGGCGACTTCACCAGCATGCGCAGCGCGTAGCGCGCGTCCTGCAGCAAATTATCCATCAGCGGCAGCCCGCCTTCCGCGTGATACTTTTCCCTCACTGCCTGCACCGCGCCAAACTTCAGCACCGCCTGGCGGCGCGCCTCGGCCGGCCCCATGCCGGCGCGGAGATTCTCCTCCGTCTGCCGCGCCAGATGCTCCTCCATCTCTTCCCGCAGCCGTTGATCGTTTCGCCGCCCGGTTGCAAAGTTCTTCAACCGCGCCAGAAACCTCCTCAGGAATCTCATAACAAATCCTCCGCCTTCACCGCGAAGAATCGTGCGATGATCGCCGCCGTCTGCTCCCAGTCCCGGGTCTCGATCTCGAGCAGCTTTCGTCCCGACCGTGTCAGGCGATAGAAACGCGCCCGGCGGTTATTCTCTGAAGCGCCCCACTCGGACGAAATCGCGCCCTCCTGCTCCAGCCTCAGCAGAACGGGATACAAAGTGCCTTGGTTTACGGCCAGCAGATCCCCGCTGATCTGCTCGATCCGCCGCGCGATCCCATAGCCATGCTGCGGGCCCAGCACATCCAGGGTCTTCAGCACCATCAGCCCCAGCGTGCCTTGGAGTACATCTGTTTTTTGTTTCATTGCGCCGCCCTCTTGGTTTCCCACAGATAAAATGCCACACTTCCATTGGGAAAACAACAGGTAAGTAACGGAGGCAGACGGCCCGTAAGCTGCTCGAATATTACCCTTCGAAAATAATTTGAACTCCCCTGAGAACCCCCTTTGTTGACAAGCATAATCAGCCGGCGAATCGTTCCGCGGGAAATGAAAACTCAAGCGTGCGTTCGAACCAGAATGAGTTTGGGATCGTAGTCGAGAAGTTCGGGCTACCACGTCCAGAACTCGACAGTTGGTATTCTTTCTCGGTCTGCGGATTGGAAAACGGTGCTGTTCGCGCAACAGGCGGAATCACCATAACGCCACAAGGAAGTTTGAGTGAGCTGCAGCATGCAGACACGATTATTATTCCGGGGTGGCGCAAGCCAATTCGACACCGCCAGAGCCGCTCATCCATGCCTTGCTTAAAGCGCATGCACGCGGTGCGCGTCTAGTTTCACTCTGTGTTGGCGCGTTTGTCCCCGGAGCTACCGGTCTCCTGAATGGCAGGCACGCCACTACGCATTGGAAGTTTATCGACCAGATGGTTCGCGCATTTCCGCTGATTCGGATTCAACCCGATGTGCTTTATGTAGACGAACAGAACATCCTTAATTCCGCCGGGACGTCAGTTCATGCGAGTAGTCCTCTGTGTTCGGCGCACCCTTCAAGCAAGTATCAACCAACGACGCATCGAGTGCGTCTTGTTTCTCGCTCTGCAAGACGCTCCATGACGCCTCTCTGGCTTGCAAACAATAGGAATCGTCGAGGCCGGTACTCTTTGAAAAAGTGATCAGGCTAGGCAGCATTCTCTCAAAAACCAAAAGCGCAAAGGCAAGCTGCTTCTTGGGTAAAAGAACCGATACCGAAACTGGAGGTTCTTCTTCGTCAATCATCGCATTTCCTCTCATCTTTACGGTATTACGCCACGTTTTAGCGCACTCTTATGGGGTACGTTCTTTGGCGATCTAACCGCATTTTGAATTCACTAGACCCTGCCCAAGATGATTCCATACCCGTTATATCCGGAAACAACCGCCACGGAAAGCCTGCCCTGACCACCGTAGAAGAATCTACTCCCTGAATTTTTCTGGCGAAGGGTTAGTGGGCAACACCGTTAGCTTTCCGCGCCGAAGGCGCCCACCAGGACGGCAAGTCCGTCACTGCAGAAGGTTGCAGAGAATTACCTTTCACTGACGCACAATGTAAGAAGGAGCTCGGTGAGGACAAAGATGGCAAACTGTGGTCGAGCGCCGAAAGTGGTTGCAAGGGAGCCGGAAACTTCCGCTCCTGGTTGTACGACCTGGGACAGGTACCCCCCTCCCCCCTATTTATATTTTCAAACCCTTGTGGTTAATTAAATGGTAAACAGTGAATGCTCTGGCTGAATCCGCCTGAATTTCGCCGGCATTCACAAGTACTAACTCGCTGTTGTTTGCAGTGTCTTCCGCACACGTTCCATGATTCCTAGGTAATACGCCAGATTGTGGATCGTATTCAACGTCCCAGACAGCGCCTCGCCGGCCTGCATAAGGTGGCGCAAATATGCCCGCGAGTAGCGCCGGCAAACCATGCAACTGCAAGCCGGATCGGGCGGGCCTTGATCCTCTGCGAATTTCTTGCCTTTGATGTTCAGCCGTCCTTCGCTGGTGAAGAGCAGTCCGTGACGCGCGGCCCGCGTAGGCAGCACGCAGTCCATCATGTCCACGCCCATGCGCGCATACTGCTCGATCTCGTCCGGATAACCGACGCCCATCACATAGCGGGGCTTGTCGGCTGGCAAGAGCGGCAGTACCTCGGCGATCATTTCGAGAGTTAGCTCACGCGGCTCGCCCACGCTCAATCCGCCAATCGCGTAGCCGTCAAAACCAGATCCGGTTCCGTCCATCTCCACCAGCCGCTCCGCGCTCTCGCGGCGCAGATCGCGGTACATTCCGCCTTGCACAATGCCGAAGAGGTTCTGCGTCCGCCCTCCGTGTTCTTCGTACCACGGAACCTCATCGCAATGCGCGCTGAAATGCTCGAGCGAACGACGCGCCCAGGTCATCGTCAGCCGAAGGCTATCTTCTGCACGAATGCGGTCAGCGGGGTACTCGGTGCACTCGTCGAAGGCCATGCAGATATCCGCACCCAGAGCGATCTGTACATCCATCGAGTGTTCAGGCGTAAAGAAATGGCTGCTGCCATCCAGATGCGACCTGAAGCGAACGCCCTCGTCAGTGACTTTGCGCAGTCCGCTCAAACTGAAAACCTGAAAGCCGCCCGAGTCGGTTAGCATCGCTCGCGGCCAACTGATGAACTTGTGCAGCCCGCCCATGCGACGGATCGCCTCGTGGCCCGGTCGCAGATAAAGATGATAAGTGTTGCCAAGAATGATCTCCGCGCCCAGTTCTTCGAGCACGTCCTGCGATACAGCCTTGACGGTGCCCGCGGTGCCAACTGGCATAAAGACTGGCGTCTCGACTGTCCGGTGCGGCAGATCGATCCGCCCGTGCCGACCGCCGTCAGCGGTTGAATGCAATACGTTGAAGTCGAGCCTCACCAAACGATTCTACCGGTCGTCCCAGGCATCGTTTGGGAGCACGACCACCGCATCAGCTTCTTCGCGGGAGCTTTCAAGCAAGCGATCAAGTAGTTGTGCCACGGTCTTCCCGCGCCCAGGAACAACAACCGCCGCCGCAATCTCGTTGAGCGGCATCAAAACAAACGTCCGTTCGGCCAGCCGAGGATGCGGAATCACCAGCTCCGGTTCGCTGATTTCGAGTTCTTCCAGCAGCAGGATGTCCAGGTCCAGCGTACGCGGCCCGTTCGCAAACCCTGCAGTTCGGTCCCGTCCGAACTCCGTCTCGATAGCCAGCAACCCGCTAAGCAGCTCGCGCGGCTCCAATTCCGTTTCCAACGCCACCACCGCATTCACAAATCGCGGCTGGTCGTGAAATCCCACCGGCGCAGTCGAGTAAAGAGACGATCGGCCAACGAGATGTCCCAGCGATTCGAGGCGTAAAACCGCGGCGGCAAGAGTAGCATCCGGCGTCCCCGCCCAGCTGTCCAGATTGCCGCCCATTCCGATGTACGCCGTTCGCATAGACTCCCAGACTATCGCGGAAGGCGAGGTTCTCGGCGCCAGAGCGAATGCCGGGGCGAGGTGCAACCGCCGAATCTGGTAGCATCCTCTTTGGAGAGCTCTCAGCATGGATGCCCTTACCAGCGCAAACCTCGGTGCACGACGCAACGAAGATATCGCACTCGACCTGCTCAAGTTTGTATCTGTAACCGCCGGAGTAGGCCGTCCTGCCGTTCCCTCGACCGGCTTCAGCGGCTCCGCAACGCCCAAGCCCGAGGAGCATGTTTCCCAATTGCTCTCGCTCTATGGCCGCTGCCTCAAGGCCGTCGCAGGTCAAGCGTCGGAGCAGGAGCAGGGAAGTGGAGCACCGGAGCTGCCCGGCACACGGTCTGATCTGCCAGGCAAATTGCCCGAGCGGGTCAGCAAATGGTCTGAGCTGCCAGGCGCAGCGCCGGAGTTGTCAGATTCGGGAACAGAACTGCTGCGCAGAGCGCCAGATGGGTGGCCGTCCCAACAGTGAACGAAGCCCCTTTGCGCGTTGCTGTCGCCGGAGCCGGCGCCTTTGGCAAGAACCACCTGCGCGTCTACCGCGAGCTGGAAACGGCTGGCTTGGGGGTCGCTCTGGTTGCAGCCGTTGAGCCGGATGCGGCCCGTGCTGCCGACACTGCGTCCAAGTATTCGATCCCCGTCTTTGCCACCGTGAACGAGCTGCTTGCCGCCGATCTCAAGCTCAACGCAGCCACCGTCGCCGTTCCCACCGTGCATCACCATGCGGTCGCCTCGGCCCTGCTCGATGCGGGGCTTGATCTGCTGGTCGAAAAGCCCTTGGCCGCCAGCTTGGCCGAAGCCGACGATCTGATCCGGATGTCCGAGAAAGCTAGCGCCGGCAAGGGCAAGCGCATTCTGCAACCCGGCCACTTGGAGCGCTTCAATCCCGCCGTGCTGGCCATCGAGCCGCAACTGCGCCGCCCTATGTTCTTCGAATCTCACCGGCTCTCCGTCTTCACGCCCCGCGCGCTGGACGTAGACGTAGTGTTGGACCTGATGATTCACGATCTGGACATCGTGCTCACCTTTGCCGCCTCGCCGGTGCGCGGGGTACGCGCCGTCGGCTTGCCCATCCTTTCGCCCAAGGTGGACATCGCCAATGTCCGCGTCGAGTTCGAGAGCGGCTGCGTAGCCAACTTCACCGCCTCAAGAGTCTCAACCGAGCGAGTCCGCAAGCTGCGTTTCTTTGAGCCGCGCCAGTACGTCTCGATCGATTATGCACGCCAGGACCTGCTGGTGATTCGCATCGATGAGGGCGCGGGCAAGACTTCGCCAGCCGAACTGATTGCGTCGTTACCGCCGCAGGTCGCCGCAATGCTGCCGCCGGGGATCGCAGAGGGAATCACGTCGGGGAAGATCGACCTGGCGAAGATTGATCCGGCATTGATTGCGCAGTTTGCCGCCATGGCAAAGATCGATCCGGCCCTGATTGCGCAGATGCACGCAAAGTTCACCGCTCCCGCGGAATCGAAAGCGGGCTTGAGCTTTTCCAAGCCAGCCGTTACGCCCGGCGAACCGCTGCGGCTCGAGATTCTCTCCTTTCTCGAATCGGTACGGACACGCCGTGAGCCGCGAGTTACTGCGCGCCAAGGCCGCAATGCGCTGGCTCTGGCATTGGAAATTCAAACCTCGATGGCCGCTCATGCCAAGCGCGCCGGCCTGGAAAATTTCTTCAATCCCGGCACGTAGAGCGGTCATCGCGACCTTTCAAGCAATCCCCTGCACCCGGTTCAAGAAGCCCACAACATACTTCCAGACCAGATAATAGCCGGCCACTGCGGCCAGGAAAATCGGCGCGATCAGCCAATACGGTACAAGGCAGGCCTGAAAATAGGTGACGCCACGCGCGTCAATTGCAAGAATGCCCAGGAAGCTCGCCACCAAGGCTCCAACTGGCGCGCCTAAGAAGGGCAGTATCGCGCCGTGCAGACCGATGGGTAGATGGGTGCGCTCGTGAGAGCCAAGCCACAGCATATTCCATAGTCCGAAGAGCGTGGGCACCAGGGCCATGGGAAAGATCACGAAGCGCTCGATGGGAACCGGCAATTGCAACACCAGCCGCACCACAATAAATCCGGTCAGAAGCAGCGGCAGAGCGAGCGTTGGCACAAAGACGCCGGCCAGATAAGCGCGAAGATACGGATGGGTATTCATGAGTTCCTCCTTGTTTGCGGGCGCGTGCGTCCGCGGGTTCACAGGTAGTAGAGAAGTACGGGGATCGACGCCGGAAAAAGTACGGCGAGAACGACAAGGCCAGCCGCCAGTGCCCTGTCGAACCAAGCCCCGTTAAGCCAGGTCCAGCCGGATGAGACCGTCGCGGTAGGCTGCGCGTCCAGCCGCATGAGCATTGCAGGCCATAAGTCGTGCTCTAATTCGGTGTCGCCTCCGACCGGAGGCAGCGCCTCTTGCAAGAGTTTCTTCATGAGAGCTTGCTTGTGATCCTGATCGTGTGTGTTCATGGTCTGATTCCTTGTTTTTCCAGATTTTTTCTGAGCAAGCGCAGCGCGCGAAACACGCGCACCTTAACTGCCGCTATTGAGATACCGAGCGCTGCGGCCACATCTTTTTGCGGCTGTTCCTCGATCACCGCCAGTGTAGCCGCAATCCGTAGCTTCGGCGGCAGGTGCTGAAAAGCTAGCGCGGTCTTCAAGCGAATCTCCGCGGTCACCGCTGCATCGGCCTCGGCCGGGGCGGCTAACTCAGCGCAAACTTCGGCAGTTTGCTCGCCTTCCGCCCGTCTTGCACGCAGCCAATCTAGCGCCGCGCGGGTAGCGATAGACCTCGCCCAGCCTTCGAATCCCTGCACCGGCTCAAAGCGCGCGTGAGCTTGGTGGATGCGCCAGAAGGTTTCGATGGTGAGATCTTCCGCTGTCGCAGGATCGCGTACGATGCGCAGAATCCAGCTGTAAACCAGGTGCTGATATTGACGAAAGAGTGTCTCGAAGGCATCGATACTGCCTCTGCAAAACTCGTTCAGGACGCTGCTTGATTCGTTCTGCATTCGCCCTTCCCTTCCACTAACTCAGGATTCTCTCCGCTGCTCTGGCGGCTGCAAAACCTTCTTAGTCCATCTCCAAAGTCGCTTCTATCCACTCTTACGGTCTACGCACAGGAAAGGTTACACGGATTCGGCCTTGAAATGGTTCGGAAAGAGAAAAACCACCCGCTTCAACCACGCGATCTCAGCATAGTCACCGAGGATGGCGTTCTCATTGTCGCCAAGGGCAAGTGCAAACTCTCAGTGGATGGAGGCGAGCCGCACACCAGTGTACTGTTACTTACATAGAGCTTCAAAGTAGAGGGCGGCTGGTGCTGCCATAGTAAGTCATAGTAGTTATCAACGCATGGCGCGCTTCCGCAACCGTGGAAGCGCTTTTGTTGTTTTATGCGCCGATTCAATGGCAGGCGGGAGATTCGCTAGCTCCAAATCCACTCGGGAACAGTTTATTCCCATCTGGTGTCTACCTAAGTGCAGTGGTTCCGATTGGGATATGCGGAGTGCTTAGAGCCCCGTTTCCCGCGCCGACTTAGCGCGCAGAACGGTCGGCCGGTTCGCGTCTTTAATAGCCTCCTAACTCCCGGCCGGCGCGGCTGAATTAGTTTCCCAGGGAGGCAGGCCATGTTTGAAGACTCAACCTTTGAATCCGCAGGTAGGATCCGCACCCGTAGCCGTGGATGGATGATCGCGGCCTTCACCTTCAATACTTCTATCTTGCTGGCGCTGGTTTTGATTCCGCTCATTTGCCCCGAGGCGCTGCCGCCCCAGGCCATGGCCTTTCTGATGGAAGCGCCCGCGCCACCGCCTGCGCCCGCACCACCGCGGCAACCATCCGCACAGACAACAACCTCTACCACCAGGATGCAGTTCGACCCATTTGCTGCGCCGTCTGTGATCCCCAGAATCATTTTGGTGCCCAGCGAACCGGAACCTCCGCTGATGAGTTCCGCGGACGGACAGGGCCCCGGAGTCATTGGCAGCACTGGCGATCCCTTTCCCAGCCAACCCGTACCTCGCGTCGTCCGTCCGGAGCCGAGGACAACGCTACGCGTCTCCTCCACAATGGAGGAAGGGTTGCTGATCGACAAAAGAGTACCCGTCTATCCCGCCATTGCAAAGGCTGCCGGAGTTGGAGGCACGGTCAGGCTCGCGGCGACGATCTCCAAAACCGGAACCATCGAGAATCTGCGCGTCATCGGTGGTCCGCCGCTGTTGCAGCAGGCGGCGCTTGATGCTGTGAAGACGTGGCGCTATCGTGCCTATCTGCTCGACGGCCAGCCTGTCGAAGTGGAGACCACAGTGGATGTTATCTTCTCTTTGAGTCGCTGAGTAGCATTGCCGCGCGGCACGCATTTCAGTGCTCACTTATTGAACTTAAATCCCAGGTCTGAGACCTGGGATTCCTCTCAGTGACCATCTGGCCTGGCCGCATTGAGGCCGGCAAAGACAGCGCTATGCTTGCCGTTTTCGGCGGCGAAGCGTAGGGGCTTCACATTTTCTACGCAGATCTCAGCCGGTGTGGGTTGGGTCTTCAGTATCTCCATCACTTCGGCGATGAACTTATCCAGCGGCATGGCACGCGGGTCGTCCGCGCCATCCATTAGATGAGTGGCCACATAGGGAGGGATAAGTTCGATAACTTCGATCGGCGTCCCTCTGAACTGGTGACGGAGCGACTGAGTATAGGAGTGAATCGCCGCTTTTGTGGCGCAATAAGTCGGCGTCAGCGTCAGCGGAACAAAGGCCAGCCCTGACGACACGTTGACGATCGTGGCATGAGGCTGCTTTTCGAGCAGCGGCAGCAGCGCAGCCGTCATGCGAATCGGGCCGAGCAGGTTGGTAGTGACGATGGCCTCCGCGTCGGCCAAGCCAGCTTGCTGAGCAAGCAGGTTTTCAGGCCGCATGATGCCAGCGTTGTTGATGAGCACGTTCAGCGCCGGGTACTCGGCAGCCACTCGCCCGGCAAAGGTGTGAATCGCGTCTCGGTTTTCAATGTCCAGCGTAAGCGACTTCATCCCGGGGTTAGCGGCCGTAGTTTCATCCAGCGCCTGCCTGCGCCGCCCTGCGATAACGACTTGGTTGCCAAGTTTGTGCAGCTCTTCCGCCAGCCCACGGCCGATACCCGACCCGCCGCCGGTGATGAGGATGGTGTTGCCAGTGAGATTCATAGGGATTCATACCTCCAAGGGACATGATAAGGGCATGGGGTGAATGCCAGGTGCCGGCGGTGAGGGCAAGAGGCGGACGCCCAGAATGCAAATTTTTCTGAAAAGGTGTGATATAAAGCACATATTTCCCGGAAAAGTGATCGCAAAATGGATTATCTGATCGCAAGAACTTCAATTTTGGCCCCGAGGTCGTTCGGTTCGGCGTTTTGCGGATAACACTTTCGGGAGGAGGGAATCCACATGGCCACCCACGTTCTCCAGCAGTTCGACGCTGAATCATCCAACGTTTTTAAACTCGGGGACATTCTTTCCGGGCCCGCATGGGCAACTTGCAGGGCCGGGGCCCCCGCCTTTGCCCGAGGATCGGATCGCGCGTCCGACGGAAGTGCCGGGGACGGAAGTTGTTTCAATGGCGCGGTTGTGGCAATTGCCATGGAGGTTTCAGTGGTGATCGGCGTCTACGGCCTCTGGCACGTTTGGCTCATCCTGCGGTAGCCGCAAAGCCATGCACTAGCATAGGTCATGGATGCAAAACCTGGGGTAACCGGCCTTTCGGTTATTTCCTCAGTTCAATCGCAATCACCTGCCCGTCAACTGACTTATCCGAACTCTCCGCGTATTGCACGTGAGCCGTCATACCTTCTATATCCTTGCACGGGTTCAGATCGCCTTTGGGCGTGAAGCCCAAGGCTGTGAAGTCGATTTTGAAGTAATTGTTTGAGTAGAGAGCGACCGGCTTTTTGGCCGTCTCTATGCTGAATTCCATGACCGCCGGGTAACTGCACTGCACACTTCGAATTACGCCGATAGCAAGGTGTTTTGGCCCGTCCGGCGGTTCAGTCGGATGCTTTGGCCCCGCATCAATGTCCACCACTTTTTCCGCCGTTTCAATATCCACTTGTCCCGTCGGAGGCATTGTGATCGTTGCGCTGGGTTGCGCGCCAAGGGACTGAATCGATTCGATCTGTTTTATTCTGCTCTCAACCATTGCCACTTCGTTAGGATTGGCTGCCACTTTCACCGAATTGCGCAAGACGGCTGCGGCATCGGTATACCGTCCCATGGTCATCAACACAGTTGCTGCATTCATGCGATAAGCCAAGTTCCCGGGATCTAATTGAATAGCCTGCAAATTCAGCAAGTGCGCTTCGTCCAGGTTTTCATGCCGCATGGCGAATAAGCCAGCCAACTGATCATAGGCAGATGAGAAGCGTGGGTTCAATTGGATTGCCGTGCGCAGATTCGCTTCGACTTCCGCATGATTCGATATGTCGCCGCTGCTCATCGACATGACGGCGAAGTAATAGTGCGCTAGATAACTTTGGGAGTCAAGCTTAACCGCCTGTTCATACCACTTGCGGGCAGCCTCCTTGTCACCGTCGCGAAAGGCAAGATACCCCATGGTCTCATGCGCCTGAACATTGTCTGGATCGGATTTGAGTACAGCATCAAGGAGGGACCGGGCATCGCTGGTGCGCTGAACATAGACGAGAAAATCCGCACGGACCGCGTCGGCCTCGGCCAGTGTCAGAGTTCTGCCTTTATAGGACGCTTCATCGAGTGGCGCAGCGGCGCTCGAAAGAAGGAACTGTTTGTAACTGCTTGCCTGAATGTAGCCTTCGAGTGAAGACTGCAATTGCTTGAGGTCACCGAAGGCCTTTTCCGCCGCCGTGACTGGATCCTCGTGTCGGCTAACCAACAACACGTAATCGGAAACTCGATGGGTGCCCTTTTCGCGGTCGGTGATTTCCAGATAGTGCGTCAGCGCCCACGATTCAGCGTAAAAGACCGAACCCTTCTGTTCCTCGTGATAGTATGGCGAACTGGCATCCACCTTGAACAGCGTAGCCAGCGGCAGGAGGCGGTTTTGGCGCAGGTAGAGGATGTCCTCCACGCTGGGTTCGCCCAGCAACACATCCTTGTTACGAATATCCGTATTCTGGAAGAATTCAGCAAATCCCTCATTGAGCCAGAGTGGCATCCATTCAAGCGCATCGCTGAATTGCAGGTGCGTGTACTCATGGTAGATCGTGGCGAATGGGTGCTCGTCCTCAGCATCCAGCCGGAGCAGAACATAGTTCTTGTCCGGAGTCTTCAAGAAGAGCCCAGCCAAATTCAACTGCCCTTTGGCCAGATATGCTGCGGGCTCTAGCGGTTGAAAGCCTTTCTGATTCCTGACCGCAATCACTACGATAGGGCATGCCGGGTCCACATTTGCCTTTGGAAATAACGTGTGGAACATCCAACGCATGCGTTCAAACTGATCCAGAGTGTGACGCGCCTGCTTGTCGCTAGAGTCAGTGATTACTGTGAAGTGCTGGCTATTCACTTCGATCCATTGTTCAGTCGCGCCAAACGCAAAGCTGCTTAAGGTAAAGAAGAAAACGAGCAAGGTTGCAAGCATTCGGAACATTAGGAGAGCCTTTCTATCAGGAATCTCTTGCGATCTCAGCTTTTGTTCAAAGTTCTTAACCTGCGATGAGTCGGCCTGTCTGATCCGCTTATTTTTTCAGTGGCTTGCGGGCGAAGTAATGGAGGGCAAAGGCTAGCGCGGCGAAGGCTAAAACTGAAACATAATTGTTATCGAGAAAGGTGTGCGGGAAATTCAGGAGATCGCGGCTATCTTTGAAGGTGGCTTCGTAACCTTTGAGAGCTACACCGATCAGGCCGACGATGCCACCTGCAGCAATAAGTCCCGAGGCAAAGAGGGAGCCGGGAGAGATTTCGCTTTCCGAGCCAGCCGTGTCTTCTCCGGCTTTCTTCACAGCCGCATCGACGAACCAGCGCACCATGCCACCACAGAAGATGGCCAGCGTGGTGCCGATGGAGAGATAAGCTCCGACCGCGAAGGAAAGCGACCGGACGCCGAGCAACTCGACGCCAATAACCAGGAAGACGCCGAGCAGAACCAATCCCCAGGGTAACTTACGACTTAGTATTCCACTAATGACGGTGGCCATGAGGCGCGCCTGCGGAGCGGCTGCTTTCTCTGAGCCGATGCCTTGAATCCACTGCACTTCTATTTGATGGGTGACCGGCGAGTAAAGGTATTTGCCGTCGGCAAGCTCGGCGGAACCGAGAGCGTTGAGGATTATGTACTCGGCTTTGTGGTGGGTGGTGGCGGACTTGTTTGCGCCGAGAACGCGAAATGTTTGGGGCAGGCGCTGAGCGTCGTTTTGTACGGCGACACCGGGATGAGAGGCGTTGATATCCCACGGCTGCGGAGCAAAGTGAAACTCCTGCAGGTTGGTATTCATCACGTTCAGCGTCCAACCAATGGCTATTGTTGAGACGACTACGCCGATCATGAGCGCGACCTGCTGCTTCCACGGAGTGGAGCCGACTAGATAGCCAGTCTTGAGGTCCTGCGAGGTATCACCGGCGTTGGCGGCGGCGATGGCGACGATGCCGCCTATGGTGATAGCGAGTGCGCCGTAAGCCGGAGCCGTCCAGCCTTCGACCAGAAAGATCGCGCAGGTGGCCATGAGCGTGGCGATGGCCATGCCGGACATGGGATTGGCCGAGCTGCCGATGAGGCCGACAATGCGCGAACTGACGGTGACAAAAAGAAAGCCGAAGACGACGACCAGCAGCGCCGCGGCGATATTAGGTAACACGCCGACTTGCGCTCCCGGCACCGGTTTGAAGGTCAGGAAGACGAAGGTCAAAACGACTATTGCAAGCGAGCCGAAGACCACCGTGCGCATGGATAAGTCGTCTTCAGTGCGCAAGGGTTTGGCGTTGGCTTGAGAGCCGGCACGCAGGTTTTTGAATCCAGCAGTGAGGGCGCTGATGATGGTAGGGAACGTGCGCAGCAAGGTAATAAGTCCGGAAGCGGCGACGGCGCCCGCGCCCATTGGACGAATGTAAGTGGACCATAACTGGCTGGGGCCCATAGCGGCGACAGGAATAGTGCCGGGGTAGATGGGGCCGGGCAGCGCCTTGCCAAAGAAGTAAATCAGCGGCATAAGTACAAGCCATGAAAAAACGCCGCCGGCAAAGATGACTCCGGCGATGCGCGGGCCGATGATGTAGCCCACTCCCAAATATTCTGGTGTCGCATCAGCCTTGATCGACGCACCTTTCAGGACATGCTGGGGGCCGAAGTCGGGCTGAAACTCGGGGGTTCCTGGCCAGGCTTTAAAAAGGTTTTCATTTTGGAAGAAAGTATAGAGGCCCCCGATTCCGAGCCCAAGAAAAACGCGGCTAGCGAAGGAGCCTCCGCGCTCGCCGGCGATGAGGACGTCGGCGCAGGCCGTACCTTCGGGGTATTTCAGATTTTCGTGTTCCTGGACGATGAGTTGGCGGCGCAAGGGGATCATAAAGAGCACGCCGAGCCAGCCTCCGATCAAAGCGAGCATGAAGATGCGGAAATACTCGAGATCGAAGCCGAGAAAGACCAGTGCCGGTAGCGTAAAGATAACTCCAGATGCGATGGATTGGCCGGCGTTCCCCGTGGTCTGGACGATGTTGTTCTCAAGGATAGAGCTGCGTCCGAAGGCGCGAAGAATGCTGATCGAGAGAACGGCGATGGGAATCGATGCGGCCACCGTGAGGCCGGCGCGCAGACCTACATAAACAGTAACGGCGCCAAAGACAATGCCAAAAAACGAGCCCAAAAGAATGGCGCGGAGTGTAAACTCAGGGCGATTTTCGTGGGGCGAAACAAAAGGTTGAAACTCCGGCACGGCTATCCTCCGACGATATGCAAGCAATCTTGTTGTAATTCACTGACCGTGGAAGTGTAACAGCGCAGGGGGTAGCAACGACAAGCAGGGGCTTCGAGAAGCTGGATTGACGCGTGTTTTTGAAGTGCACGGAGTGCGGATTGGAAGGTGAATTTGGCGAAGCCAGCCCGCAGCGCGTAGGGTAGAGGCGGCTCTCGAATCAACCTGTACGGAGAATACAAGACGAAATGGTCGACTCATTGCTCGCACCGGCGCCCGTTCAGCGGCTGCTATCGCTGGACGTGCTGCGCGGTATCACCATCGCCTTCATGATCATGGTGAACAACAACGGCGGCTCTGGCTCATGGAGCTTCATGAATCACGCAGAGTGGAACGGCCTCACCCCCACCGATCTGGTTTTTCCCACCTTTGTCTTTGTGGTTGGAGCTTCGATCATCTTTGCCTTTGAGGCGCGGCTTGCTCGCGGCGCCACACGGGCTGAACTGGCCTGGCACACGCTCAAACGGGCCGCGACTCTGTTTCTGCTTGGCATCGTGGTCAACGGCTTTCCGTTCTTTGAGTTTGCCCACTTGCGCATCTACGGCGTGTTGCAGCGCATCGCCATTTGCTATCTGGTCGTGGGTCTCTTTTATCTTTGGGACAAGCGAATATGGACGAAGGTCGCGGCACTTGTGGTTGCGCTAGTGGGTTACTGGATGCTACTTCGATGGGTTCCGGTGCCGGGAGCAGGGATGCCGGGCCGCGATATTCCTTTTATGGATCAAAGCCTGAATTTGGTCTCGTGGATCGATCGGCATCTCATGCCTCATCGCCTCTATCTGGAACCGCCGGCCCACAACCTGCGCGATCCCGAGGGACTGTTGAGTAACTTGCCCGCCCTGGGCACCGCTTTGCTGGGTCTCTTGACCGGGCTGGGTCTGCGTACGATCAAGCCGGCTGCCGTGAAGACGTTGGGATTGGCCGCAGGGGCCGTGGCCTGCCTGGTCACCGGCTATCTTTGGTCCATCTGGTTCCCGCTCAACAAGAATATGTGGACCAGTTCCTATGTGCTAGTGGCGGCCGGTTGGTCGCTTGTATTACTTGCGCTCGTTTACTGGGTTGTCGAGCTGCAGGGTTGGGGCAAGGGCGGGCACGGCGAAGCACTCGTTTGGCCCTGGCTCGTTCTCGGCTCCAACGCCATCGTTGCCTATATCTTCAGCGAACTGGCGCCGACCGTACTCGGTAACATTAATTTCACGATAGGCGGACGACGTACGGACTTGCTGAGCTGGTTCTTTAACCACGTCTTTGCGAGCATGCCCGACCCCGGCTGGGCAGCCTTCGCTTACTCGGCTTCAATCCTGGCCTTCTGCTTTCTTCCAGTGTGGATTCTTTATCGCAACAAAATTTTTGTAAAGGTGTAAGAAATAGAATTGAAGGATGGAGTACTGTGACCCTGGCCCGGAACAGAAATTGCGCGGCGATGCCGTTGTGTCCCCCTCGCGCCTTCCTTTTGAAAAGGATCTGTTCGAATGAATAACCTGATAGTTGCATCGTTCACAACGCCAAGATCACCGTAGTGGTGCCTTGACCGGCCGGAAGAGCCACAGGTTGAGCAGCGTAAATAGCAGCCCCCCCACGGTGAACTTGAGCCAGATGGGGGCCTGCGACGGAGAGAAAAATCCCTCCAGTGTGCCGGCAATCACCAGCAACGGAATGATGCCGCTGACCAGCCTTGTAGCTTCGATGCCGCCGCGGGCCACTGACTCCTTCCAGCGCAGTGCGCCGGGGAAGAGCATCGCATGGCCGAGGCGGAATCCGGCCCCGCCAGCGATCAGAATCGATGGCAATTCGAGCGCGCCGTGCGGAGCCACGAAGCTCCATAGTGCCAGCGACATGTCGTAGTGGCGGCAGGCCGCGCCGATCACCCCCAGCATCATGCCATTGATATAGAGATTCCAGAGAGTTCCCAGCCCGAAGAGAATCCCCGAGGCGAAGGTCATGAAGCTGACGGTAAGATTGTTAGTCATGATGGCGCTGGAGGCCATGGGCGCTACGCTTACCACGGATTTGGTCCACATCTCATGGCGCTCCATGGTGGCGATCATCTCCGGGCCGACAAAGTGGCGCATGAACTCCGGCCGTGCGTTGGTAAGCGCCGCGCCGACGATGCCAAAGGCTACAGCGACCAGCGTGGCAGCCGCGACATAGCCGATCTGCCGCTGAAAGATGGCCGGATACTCATCGCGCAGAAAGCGAACGAGGGTGAGAAAACTGGTCTTACGACCGGAATAGATGATATGGTGGGCGCGAGCCAGCAATTGATTCACATGGTGCGCATAGGTGCGGGAAGTCGAGTCCTGGCGCAGAACCGAGAGGTCTGCCGCCACCTGCCTGTAGAGCAGCGCCAACTCCTGTAACTCGGCGCGGGTCATCTGGCCCAAACCGCTTGCGTCGGATTGGGCCAGCAGGGTTGCAAGCCGGTCCCAGTGGGGCCGGCGCTTGAGAATCCACTGGTTGGAGAGGATTTGTGCCATGGAAATGAATTCAGACCAGCTTAACATCGACACCCCTGAACTGGTGGATATCGAGATGCCACTGGCCGGCATCGGCAGCCGCTTTATCGCTCTGTTGGTTGATTATTTGATCTGGTTTGCAGGCTTATTTGTAATGGGGGTGTTGTTCGCAATCTTCGCGCAGAGCATCGCGGCGTTCTCGAAGATT
Source organism: Occallatibacter sp. (assembly GCA_049518535.1). GTDB lineage: Bacteria > Acidobacteriota > Terriglobia > Terriglobales > Acidobacteriaceae > Telmatobacter. Next base: position 23,173 of record JBEKRS010000052.1, read on the forward strand.
TCAGGGCAATGGGCCGTGGCTATTGTTATTTTTCTTGTTTTTCTTTTTAACTGGGGTTACTTCACACTCTTCGAGGCCTTCTGGAATGGCCGCACGCCGGGCAAGCGTGTGGCGAAGATTCGCGTCATTCAACGTTCTGGCCGGGCTATTGGCCTCTTCGAATCGATGGCCCGTAATCTGGTCCGCTATGTGGATCAGATTCCCTTCTTTTACGCGGTGGGCGTGATCGCGATGTTCGTCACCCGCCAGCACCAACGGTTGGGCGACCTGGCCGCTGGCACACTGGTGGTGCGGGATCGCGAGCAGGAGACGCCGCTTTGGGGCGAGTCGGGCACACGAACCTTTACCGCGCAGGCTTTTGCCCCCAGCACCCCGGTGCCGGAGCCGCATACCGCCTACTCGCTGCCCACTGCCGGTGTCGCCAAGCTGTCGTCTACCGACCTGGAAGTCTTGGAAGGATTTTTCGCGCGCCGACTTGATATGAGCCTGCCCACGCGCTATGCCCTGGCCGACCGCATCGCCGCCGCCATTCAGGCAAAATCCGGACTCGAGCCGCCAGCCGGCGCCAGCGTCGAAACCTTTCTCGAGGCCGCGGCTCGCCAACTGCGAGATATGGCGCGGATGCAATAGGGTTGAGCAAATCGGGTCAGTTCGCGCGGACTTGGGATTCGATGGCCTTTTCCAGCTCCAATAACTCGGCCAGTGCCCGCTCGGGACAGATGTGCCGTTGCTCCAACTGGTCCAGCTCCTTGTCCGTTTCCACAGATGAGGCGATGGTCATGAAGCAGAAAAGGCAACGGGTGTTGTAAGTCCCGTTTTCGTTCTGGGTGCGGCTGTACATCGTTCTTCGGAATTCTCCGAAAGTCTAGACGATGTTAGACGCACTCAAGCCCACTCAACGTGACCTTCATCACCGATTCGTGTTCAGCCGCTGTTCCGCAAATTCTTTCTTCTCAGGAAAAGTTTCAGAGGTTTGCCCCCTGGTTGGAATTGCGGCGCAGCCTCCAGCAGGGGCTTTGGCCTGCCTGAGGAAATAGAGACACCGAACAAGGCACATCGCTGGAGCCGAGATAGTCGAACTCCTGCTTGTTGCCCTTAAGCGGAACCGTCAGGTAACGGTTGACGGTAACCTTTCCGCTGGGCGAGCCGCGCAGTTTGAAGATTGCCCAATCGCTCGTGTAGGTGACCACAAACGCCGCCACCAGCGCCATAATCGCTCGTTGCAACCAACGTTTCATGCGAATTCAACCCTCTTTAGTCTAAACAGTATCTGCCCGGCGCAGGATCTCCCATGAATCAGGTTATTCGCTTCGCGCGAGGAACATTTCGAGCGCGAAGACCTCAAAGCAATTCCGGTCGCATGCTTTGGCTTGATAAAGGGCCGCGTTAGCGTTTCTCTGCAGGGCCTTCGCATCAAACTCCGTCTATTTTGCGGCACAGCAGACGCGGTCGAGTTTGCTGCGATCTGTCCGCATCTGCTTGTCATTGCCGAACGCGGCAAATACGGCGGCGAGAATAGAGGCGGCCGAGGCATCGGCGGGCGCAGCGATACTGTAGTGTATCCACTTGCCTTCACGGCGCGCGCAAACTATGCCGGCTTTGCGCAGATAGGCCAAATGCCGCGATATTTTGGGCTGGCTCTGGTCGAGGATTTCAACAAAGTAGCAGACGCAGACCTCCCGGCCGGCCATCAAGTTCAGCAGGCGCAGACGCGTGGTATCGGCCAAGGCGGCGAAGAGCCCGGCCATGCTAACGGAGTTGGAGACGCGGGGCATGAATTCATTATATACGGATTGACAAATGTGTTAGCAATGAATATATTTGCTTAAGCGAATGTGAGGTGCTCGAAATGGATACCAAAACTCAAGTTCAGGAAAAATATGGCGCCGCGGCACGGGAGGTATGGAAGAGCGGCAGCGTGGCATGCGGCGATCCGGCGCTGCGCTGTTGCGATCCGGTGACGGCCAACCTATACAACGAAGCCGAGAAGAGCGGCCTGCCGGCTAGCGCCGTGCTGGCTTCGCTGGGCTGCGGCAACCCAACTGCTCTAATCGAGCTGAAGCCGGGCGAGTCGGTACTCGATCTTGGCTCAGGCGGCGGCATCGACGTGCTGCTTTCTGCCAAACGCGTGGGGCCTACTGGCAAAGCCTACGGCCTGGACATGACCGACGAGATGCTCGCCTTGGCCAGCGAGAACCAGCGGCAGGCGGGAGTAGAAAACGTCGAGTTTCTCAAGGGCGAGATCGAGAATATTCCTTTGCCTGATAACTCGGTGGACGTGGTGATCTCCAACTGCGTCATCAACCTCTCGGCCGACAAGGCCCGCGTGCTGCGCGAGGCCTTTCGCGTTCTCAAGCCGGGCGGACGGTTTGCTGTTTCCGATGTTGTAGTCCGCGGCGAGGTTCCCGGCGAGGTGCGCAAGAGCATGTTGCTTTGGGTTGGCTGCATTGCCGGTGCGTTGCAAGAGCAAGAGTACAAATCAAAGTTGGCCGCCGCTGGTTTTGCCCGCATTTCGATCGAGCCCACGCGCGTGTATTCGATTGAGGATGCGCGGCATTTCTTGACCGAAGCTGGAATTGATGTGGACGCCATCGCACCGCTTGTTGAGGGCAAGTTCATGAGCGCCTTTATTCGTGCGGCTAAGCCAGTTGGTGGATGCTGCGCACCAGGTTGTTGCGGATGATTGGTTTGAGGCACCCCAGACAAGCGAGCGGAATGACGGGTTCATATCGCGAGAAATCCTGTTTTGTAACCTATTGGCTCTACGTTTGTTTAAATTATCTGCAAGTTTTTGAAAATATAAAAAGGGGGGAGGGGGGTACACTCTTGGGTCAGTTGACGGCGATCAGCGGTTAGTCAATGGCTGATCCACTCACCATTTCTATCGTGCGCCATTGGAAGGTAATTATCCGCAACACATGCGTTTGACGGTTTTGATTTCCCAGGTCAACATTCGAAGGTCCGGAAGTGGGCATCCCGATCTTCGAGGAGAATAGCCGATTAAGGTTGCGGAGTGACTTTTGCTGGTGAAGGTGAGACGACGATCAGATGATCGCCTCCTGTTCGGCGGGAAGGAATCCGGGGGTGAAGATCCGGAAGCAATTTCGTCCGCATGCCTTTGCCTGGTAGAGTGCGGTATCGGCGCAGGCCAACAAGATCTCGGCATCCATTTCTTTGTCGGCGGAGGTGCAGACTCCGATACTGACCGAGACTGAGACTTGACTCGCAGCATAGGGAATGGGAACCGCAAGGGATTTGACGATCTTGGCGGCGATTCCTTCAGCCATGAGCGGATCGTTCAGATCGGGGAGGAGAACAACGAATTCATCGCCGCCCATTCTTGCCACGGTATCGCTTTTGCGCACGGCCTGCATGAGCCGGTCGGCGGTGACACGCAAGACCTCATCGCCGCCCTGATGACCGAAGGTATCGTTGATCTCTTTGAAACGGTCGAGATCGATGACGAGAAGGCCGAGGCCAGTTTGGTGACGTTTTGCGGTTTCGACCGCGGCGTTGAGTCGATCATCGAGGAGTACGCGGGTTGCCAATCCGGTGAGGGCATCGTGCAGCGCCATGTGGCGAAAGCGCTCCTCGCTCTTACGGAGAAGATGTGTCTGCTGCTCGAGACGCTTTCTGAGCACAACGACCCACGCGAGCACGAGCAGCGTGCCGGAGAGCGCGCAAACGAGCACAAGGAGCGCATGACGCGGCGTCCACCAAGGAGGCTGCTTGAGGACGACCACATCGTCTGGCGTGCGCATGAGTACGCGCAGGGATTTAGGCGTCGGCCGGGCGAGGCCATTCTTCAGCACATTGAGCTGCGGATCAAAAGTGACGTCGCAGATGCCGGTGACGCTGAGAACGCTTCCGATCTTCCATGCATTGGATTCAGGGCCGGCCATGCCCTGCGGCAAAACGGCTGTGAAAAGAATTTTTCCCGAGGAAAGCATGAGAGTGGTGTCGGCGGAGGTGAGGTCGCGGCCGATCAACTGACCTTCAACGCGGATCAGATCGGAGTTATGGTTGCCGAGCAGCGCTCTTTCGGCTGGTGTGAATTTGATGACGAAGGGCTTGCCGACGGCCACCTTGCGGAAGAGGGCGTCCGTGAGAACGTAGGTGGAGTTTTCAACGCCGGAGAATCCGACGACATCGGCTACATCGCCAACCGCGAGATGCGTGGTTTGAATGGTCTGGGCGCAGATGGCGCGGTTGCCGTCGCGAATGCAGAGCGAGACGCCGGGCCATTGCAGGGTTACAGTTCCGCGCAGATGGACGCGATGATGCAGGTCGGCAACCTGATTCCAATCGAGCAGGTTGTTGATCGGGGTAACGGGCAATTGGAAGGGATCGCGCGGTGCGGCCTCGACAATCTTCACAGCGGAGAGGCCGGGGCAAAAGAGGCGTGAGCCTATCATCTGGCTGCCGGGATTGAAGATGGGAGCGGCGTTGCAGTGGAAGCGGACCCGGGCGTCAATGAGGTTGGTGTAAGTTGCACCGGGCTCGCGCACCATGACGGCCGAGACGGTTCCGTCGGCCAATCCCAACTTCAGCGTGACGGTGTGCTCGTATTCGGAGACCCAGTGAACGATGGCTTCGACTTCAACCCATTGGCCGTCGACAGCGCCGGAAAACAGGAGGGTGCGATTGACAGGAATCGCATCCCGAGGAAGCGGAGCGGAGCCGGTTACTTTGATACCCCGAAAGAGGACGACCGGTCCGAACTGACCAAGACCGCTGATGCCCCATAACTCAATCGTCATTCCTGCGTGCATGGAGGGAATCGAAGCGGGGAAATTGCTAACAAAGATGCTGGCGGTGCGATCGTGTACGAAAATGATCGTATGCGCTCTCTCCAGATCCCAGTCAAAATAGGTCACCTGGGCGCGCAGATGGACGGGATATCCGCGCGCGGCCTCGGAGCGGGTGAGGCTATGGACCGCAAGCGCGGTGGTGAGCGTGGGTAGATTGACGGCAGGGTTCGCTGAGGGTGATGCAGGTTTGGCAGGCGCGGTCTGAGAGAAAGACGCGGAGAAAAGGCTGGCTAGCAGCAGAGCCGTTGCCATACGGAGGGGCCGAAGGACGGAAGACGGCGCAGGCTCGCGGCAGACAGAGCGCAGTCGATCGAGCGGCGGGCAAGCCGACGAGTTGTCTTCCAAAACACTGGACACACAGAATCTATCGGCTTTCATGAGTACAGCTTCAACCTCAACTGCTCAATGCCAAGCCCTTTATAACCAAATCATGGCCTGAGGCAAAAAAACGATTCTACTTCAGACACAGGCTGAGCCATGACCTGCGCCATAGAATAGTCTCTGCCGAAGCAACATTCGATAGGGAACGGACGTGAAAGCGTCACATTATGAGAAGCTCGGCGAGACGCTTCTATCATAACTGCTGATTTTATTTGTTGTTAGAAAATATGAATTACCGAAGGAAATTGAGAGAAAGCGTGCGACGGGGGCTAAAGCCGTCGCTCATTCTATTGGCATTCTTGCGGCGATTGAAACCCCTGGCCCCTGGGCACGGCATCAGCCATGCCGCTGGCGGAAGGCAAAGCTTCGCAGCGGCTGGCTAGAACTTGACCGAAGCTGCTCGGTGCGAAACTCCGCTCAATTCGGCTGCGCGGGTTTCTGCATAAGCGGCTGCGCCCAACAATGCAGCGCGGCTCTCCAGAATAACGCGCACCGGCATATTCACGAGTAATTGACTCAGCCGGCCTTTGTCGGTGAAGGCCTTCATAAACGTGCCATCCTTGAGTTTCTCCAGGATACGGGGCGCGATGCCGCCGCCGATGTAGACGCCGCCCACCGAGAGGAGTTTAAGGGCCAGGTTGCCGGCCTCGGCACCGTAGGCGGAGACGAACATATCCAGCGCTTTTTCGCAGATTTCGCTTTTGGCCGCCAGCGCCAGTTCGGTGATCACGGCGTTGGGGTCCTCGGCCGCTATGCGCTTAGCCAGCCAGGCGGGCTCGTCGACGCCGCGAACTTCGCGAAGGAACTCGTAGACATTGGTCAAGCCCGGGCCGCTGACCACGCGCTCATAACTGATGCGCCCATTGTATTTCTGTTTGAGAAAGCGCAGCAGGTCGATCTCGTCTTCGTTGCGCGGCCCGTAGTCGGTGTGGCCGCCTTCGGAAGGGTAAGGCGTGTGGCTGCGGCCGTTCCAGATCAGAAGGGCTTCGCCGAGGCCGGTTCCGGCGGCGATCAGGGCGCGATTGCCCATCTGGCTTGCGTCGCCCTCGCTGAGCGTGTAGATCTGGTCGGTGGAGAGTTCGGCCACGCCGTAGCCATTGGCCTCAAGGTCATTAATCAAAAAAACATGGGTGACACCCAAGCCGGCCGAGAGCTCGCGGCTGTCCAGGGTCCAAGGTAGATTGGTGAGGCGCAGGCGGCCATCGCGCACCGGGCCGGGCACGCCGAAGCAAGCCGCTGTCACTTTGTAAGTGCCTAGAAACTCTTTTACGATCTCTTCAAGACCCGAGTAGTTCTTGGCTGCATACCGCTCGTCGCGGGAGCATTTCAGTTTCCCATCGATAAAGTCGTATAGCGCCAGATGAACTTTGGTTCCGCCAACGTCGCCCGCCAGAATCATCTTTCCCTCTCCAAAACTCCACAGCCTTCTTCGTCGGTCGCCGGTAGAAACGCGGCTGCCGCCCTATCCAGAATCAAGGTGAGTATACCGCTTGAGGGCCATATCAGTTGACTGGGCAGGCGCTCCGTATCCAAAGGCCCGGTCAAAACTTCTTGCAGAATGGCGGCCTTTTGCTGTCCCGCAATCAGGAAAAAGACCGAACGGGCGTGGTTGATGACCGGCCAGGTGAGGGTGATGCGCCAGGTGTCCTTCTGCGGCACGTGGTTGGCCGTCACCAGGCGGTTCATCTCGTGGATGGCTTCGGTGCGCGGGAAGATCGAAGCTGTATGGCCGTCGTCACCGAGCCCTAGTTCCACGAGGTCGAAGCGCGGACACTCGGCGCCCTCCAGATGAAAATTTGAGCGCAACTCCGACTCGTAGCGGGCCGCAGCGGCCTCCGGCTCCAGTTCACCCTCCATGCGATGGATCTGCTCGGGGCGCAGCGGCACACGGTCCAGCAGCGCCTCGCGAGTCATGCGGTAGTTGCTCTCTGCATCGTCTGGAGGAACACAGCGCTCATCCACCCAATAGAGGTCGAGTTTATCCCAGGGCATGCGCCATCGCCACGGCTGATTGAGGTCGGCTAGCTGTTCGAAGGCGGCTTTGGGCGTCGACCCTCCACTGATAGCGATTCGCACGCGGCCTTGCGCCTCCACTGCTTCTCCGGCCATCTCAACAAAATACTGCGCTGCACGGCGCGCCAAGGCTGCAGCATCAGGTTCCACATAGTACTTGATCAGGAGGTGACTGGACATGCGTGGTAGTGCCTCTTGTCTCTACGTTACGCTCAAAATCCCGCAAACGCCTTGCGGAACTGAGCTACTTGATAGGCCTGAAGCTTCTTTTGAGTTACATGTGCTAACCTTCGTCCGCACATGGGTGTTCTGCCTCGATGATACCCATTATGATGTGAAAGCCGGAGATCGAGTTAGCTCAGCGGTAGGAAAAGCGCGCTGTCTTTGCACTTATCGTCCCAGATAGACTCGGTACTGCGTTTCAATGATACCTGAGGCGCGGGCCAATGCCAGCTTGGACAGATTGTATTGGTAGAGGCTTTCGACTAAGTTGCTTTGCGCCGAGGCTAGCGTGGCTTGTGCGGTAACCAGAGGCAGGTTGTCGTCCACGCCGGCGGCCACGCGATCGGTTTCATCCGCTAGAGCACGACTGGCGAGGTCGACATTTGACCGGGCGACTTCGACCAGCTTCGTCGTTGCCGTTACATCGAGCAGTGCCGAGCGCACCTGTTGGTCGATGTGAGTCCGCAGGTCGGCAAGCTGGGAATTGACGGCATCCATTTGCGCCTGGGCGGCTTCTGTGTCGCCGCGTAGTTTGGCCTCACGGAAGAGCGGCACGTTGAGCGTGCCCACGGCGGCAAAGTTGCCGTGCGCGCCCACACCGCCCACTTGGCTAACGCCGTAGTAGCCGCCGAAGCTGAGGCTGGGCAGACGCTGGCTGCGATAGGCCGCGTGAACTGCCTTGAACTCGACGGCCTGATTTTGGAGATTCTGATAGTCCTGGCGGTTCTTGTAGGCAACGGCCAGGACTTCTTCCGGAGTTTCGGCGGCAAGTTCGCTGTAAGGCGCCGGATCGGTCAGGACGACCTTCTGGCCGGGGTCGATGCCGATCTCGCGTTTGAGCAGGATGAGATTTTTTTCGAGTGCATTTTGTGCCGCGATGAGCGCTTGCTGTTGCGCTTGAAGCTGAACCCGCGCCCGCAGTTCGTCCAGATTGGCGGCGGTTCCGGCCTCGTGCGCGGCGTGGGCCTGGCTGACGAGTACCTGATCGGCCGACTCCAGTGCCTTGGCATTGTCTACCTCGCTCTCGGATGCAATGGCATGAAGATAGGCCGTGGCCACCTGCTGAACTACCTCGCCGCGCGCCGACATTTTGGCGAAGTGGGCCGCGCGTTCGGCCGCGCCTACTCCCCTCCAGGCAGCAATCACCGGGCCGGAGAAGAGTATTTCCTTAAAGCTAATCTGGCCCTCAGTCAGCTCGTCGCGGGTGATGAAGGAGAGATTCGCCGGCAGCGCGATGTGCTGCGAGAAGGATTTGAGAGCGCCGGGCCCAAAGCCCAGCGCCACCAGATCTTGCTGGTGAACGCCTGTGTCGCCATTAAGCGTAATCGTGGGCAGAAATTCCTGCAGTGCCTCGTTCTTCTGCCCTTGAATCGATTTTTCGCCGTCTTCAGCTTCCTTCAGGCCAAGGTTGTTCTTCAGGCCGAGACCAATCGCGTCATCCAGCGAGAGCTTCAAAGCTTCATCGCTGACTGGCCGCGCGGTTACGCTGCCGAAAAAAGGGTTTGAGGCGGAGGTTGGGTTAGGCGCTTGGGCATAAAGAGCCACTGGCGCACTCGCCAAAAACAGGCTCGCGAGAAAAATCGGCGCCTTCAAAAAAACGAATTGTTGCCCTCGATCCACTGACCCTATTCTCTCAGATGAACCAGGCGGCGCGAAGATTCCGGAAGCAGGGAAATTTTGATGATAACTCTACGAGGATACCGGCTGCATCATATGGTCTGCGGGAGTCAAGGTTGGACGACCCATCAGGAATCCCTGAACTTCGCTGGCTCCGAGGGCCTTGACCAGCGCCAATTGCTCCACTGTTTCCACGCCTTCGACGATCACCCGCATTCCAAGATTGTGCGCCAGTGTGATCAACGTCCGAATCATGGCTTCAGACTCGGGTTGAGTATCCAGATGACTCACAAAGGACCTGTCGATCTTCAGGACGTCGAAGGCCAGTGAGGGCAGATAACTCAGGTTGGAGTACCCGGTTCCGAAGTCATCGATCGCCATGCTGATGCCCATCGCTCGCAGACGATTGATAGTTTCGGCCGCTTGTTGCGCGCCTCCCAGCATGGCCGACTCGGTAATTTCGATTTGCAGCAGATCTGCTGTCAGTCCGGTGCGCTCCAGGATAGCGCACACCTCCTCCACGAACCCCTTGCGGCGGAACTGAAAGTTGGAGACGTTGACCGCAACCTGGATCGGGTAAGGCATCATCTTTTGCCACCGCACTGCCTCGCGGCAAGCCTGCTCCATGATGTAAGCGCCAAGAGCCCCGATCATTCCGCTCTCTTCCGCAATGGGAATGAACTTGACCGGAGGAATTTGACCGAGTGTCGGGTGAGTCCAGCGAGCCAGTGCTTCAAAGCGCGTCAAGTGATGATCAGTCAAATCGAACTCCGGCTGATAGTGCACGAATATCTCATGCCGCGCGACGGCCCCACGTAACAGATTCTCCAATGTCAGCCGTTCATGCACCTGGGCGCCGATCTCCGGGGTGAAGCACATGACATGGTTCCGGCCGTCGCGCTTGCCCACATACATGGCGCTGTCGGCTCGCTGCATCAATTCCTCGGCGCTGGTCGCATCGTCTGGAGATATACTGATGCCGATGCTCGCGCCAATGGCAAGAATGTGCCCCCTCACCTCGAAGGGCTTCGAGATCGCCTCCAGCAGATTTTCCGCCAGCCGCACTGCGTCTTCCCGGGCATCAAGATCGTGCATGATCACCATGAACTCATCGCCCCCAAAGCGGGCCAGCATATCGCCTTCGCGAATCCACGACTTAAGCCGGTCAGCCAACTGCACCAGCAGCGCATCGCCTACTGCGTGGCCGAGACTGTCGTTGACCAGCTTGAATCCATCCAGATCGAGATAGAGCAGCGCAATCATGCTGCCTTCTCTTTGCGCATCAACTAGGACGGAAGATAGCGTTTCTAACAGTAGCTTGCGGTTCGGCAGGCCGGTAAGAGCATCATTGAGAGACTCGCGCACGGCGGCGTCCTTCGCTCTCTGCAATGCAGCCTGATTCTGCCTGAGCTGAGTTACATCGATGGCCGTTGTCTCATACGAAACGCCCTCTGGATCATTCACCGGCGTGATGTTCATTAACAGATGCACAGTCACGCCATCGGCCCGGCGAAGGCTGGCATCCCGATTGCTCAATGCTCGCTCTTGAAGAAGATTGCACAGTTGCTTCAAATGAGCTGGGTCAACCTGGAAATCCCAATACGAACGACCGATTAGTACGTCGCGCGATTGAAACCCAAGCAATCTCACAAACGCCATATTGCAGTCGATAATCTCGCCGTCGGGCCTCCATGTATACACTGCCGCGAGGTTGCGCTCGAAGAGCCGCTGGAACTTTGTCTCCAGGCGCAATTCACTTTCCAGCCGCGCGCGAATGATCGCGGTCTGCTTGCGTACGGTGCGTCTCAGCATCGTCACCCAGAAGAGCGTTGCCATCACGCACATGCACGTGCCGCCCACAATGGACAGCCGCTGCTTGAGGGTCAGCCAGCCGTTCCCTCCAAGCACGACCATGTCAGCCGGCGAGTCAACCAGAATCAAAAGCGACTCCGGCCACTCGGGAGTTCCCCCTTGGATCAATGCCACGCCGGTTAACTCAAGGACAGAATCGCGCGACAGGCCGAGCGTCTCGCTTGTCGAATTGTTTCGCAGCATAACTGCGTTGAATCGCTCTCCTCCACTTTCCAGTCGATACACGAACTCCGTTGCATTGGCGCTCTGACTGATCAGCCGCGCCCTGATATGTACTCGGCTCCCGTTCAGAGAGCGCTTCACCGCCTCTGCGGCAGTCAACACAAGTGGCGCTGTATCGCTTGCGTGCGGCTGAACTGCGGCAAGCCGAACCGTGGAATCGGCTAACTCCAGGCCAAACGCTCCATGGCTCGGGAACCCAATTGCGTCCACTGCGCTTCCGGTACGCACAACAACATCCTTCGGGGTCCCCACAAACAGCATGCCCGTACTATCCGTGATCGAGAACAATCCCAAAGATTGCCAAGTTACCGTGCCGCGAACGTGAACCTGGCGCGCGAAACGCTCGTCCGCTCGCGAGGCGTTCAGATCCTGAATGGGCATCGGCAAGGACGAAAAGGTATCGGGCGATGGAGGCATGTCAACTTTGATATCTTTCAGAGTATTAACGCATAACTGCGCTCCCGTGCGCTTGTGTGCGGCGTCGATGTGACTGCCGCTGACTCCTGTCACTCGCACCGTGGCGCCGATGAGGCTTTGTGCTGCCGGGCCATCTGGCTGGGGCACAACCAGCCAAATCATGTTTTTACCGTCGAACAAATGAAAACAGACGCGGGGCCAAGCGTTGTCACACGAACGCAGCACGCCTTCGGTGATCACCCAACTGCTGTCTGCCGCTCCGGCGTTCAGTTCGGCAAGGCTCTTCTGACTCGGAGTGGGAAGTGACCCGCGGCCCATAACTACTATCTTCGCCTGAGTTACTATCGGCGAGGCGTCGCCCACCGCCGATACGCCTTCCAAACGAACCCGCGTACCTATGGGATATCTTGCGCCGATTCCGTGAACGTTGATGTAAGTTCCGCCGGTTTGATCCTGTATAAATAAAAGTCCCCACTCTGGATCGGAGTAGGTTACCACCCCTTCAAGTTCAACGGGGAGCGCCTTGGCGGCGTCGGCATTGCTCAGGTGGGCAACATCATGCACCGAGCGCAGTGTGGGCCGGCTTCCGGATGGCCCGTGCGCCTGCGAAAACGCCAGCGACGGGACGAGCAGCAGAATGGAGACGCAGTGCTGAACAGAGGCTCGCAATCCGCCCCGTTGCCTCGCGTGACCGCCTGCTATTCTTAGCATCTTCGTGCCTGACTCTCTGCGCCCACTTGCCCTTGTGGTTAAACTTTCTTCCAAACTCAAGGCTTATCTGGAAATATCGGCAATGGACGCGTACAAGGTTACCGCTTCTCGGATAAATGGGCTTTAGATCCGATAAAGTCTTTGGTGTCAAGAGGATCACTTGCACTCCTCGCAAGTAACAGTTTGCTCTGAAAACTTACACATCTCCCTGACAGGCAGGCTTTTCCAAGTAGGATTGGCTGCACGCCCCACGGCCTTCACAGTCTCACACACTTACCATAAAGAATGTAGAAGCGGCAAGAACTTCCTTGAGATTAGCCAAAGTGGCCTGGCGCGCAGTTTCGCGGATGAGTTTGCAATGCGCCCTGCTCTCTCATCGAGAGGGCTAAGGGTTCTTATCGAGGGTCGCCCGCCAGTCGCGAGGTCGACAAGGCCGATTTCCGGAGAATAGGATAATGCCATTCATCGATGATCCGAGGGCTGGAAAAGTCTGTAATCACTCTCATCGGCACAAAGGAAAATCAATATGAATCGATTGACTACTGTGGTTGCTGCTATCGCAATCCTATGTGGCTTGAGTGCGCCCGCACAAACTGCGAACCCTGCGATCGAGAAGAAGAAATTAAGTGATTGGTGGCGCACGGCCTATCTCACGCGACCTCTCGACAGCCCGGACGCGAAGAAACTCCCTCTGATTTCCGTCAGCGGCAATCGGTTCGTCGACCCCAGCGGCAAGCCGGTTCTATTCCGTGGCGTCAATATTGCTGATCCCGATAAGATCGAGAGTCAAGGCCACTGGAACAAGGACTTATTCGTCAAAGTCAAAGAGACTGGAGCTACGGTGGTTCGCATTCCTGTCCACCCGGCAGCATGGCGCGGACGTGGAACCGGCAGTTACCTTGCCCTTCTCGATCACGCTGTGCAATGGTCGACCGATCTCGGTATGTATGTTGATATCGACTGGCACTCCATCGGCAATCTCAAACAAGGTCTCTTTCAAGACCCCATGTATGAGACAAGTCTTCCCGAGACCTTCAACTTCTGGCGCATTATCGCCGCTCATTACAAGGGAAATCACACCGTCGCATTCTTCGAGTTATTCAACGAGCCGACGCTTTACAATGGCCAACTGGGATCGATGTCATGGGACGAATGGCGCCAGATTAACGAGGACATAATTTCGCTCATCCGCGCCTATGACAACGAGACCATTCCGCTTGTTGCCGGTCTTGACTGGGCCTATGACCTCACTCCACTTCGCATCAATCCCATCAGAGCAGAACGCATCGGATACGTCACCCATCCCTATCCCAACAAAAGATCGCAGCCGTGGCCGCCTAAGTGGGAAGAGGACTTCGGCTTTGCCGCCGCAAGCTACCCGGTCATTGCAACCGAGATCGGTTTCAGTTCCCAGTACGGTTCTAAGAGTGAGAATGCCGAGTACGGCGCCGACATTACAAGTTACCTTGAATCCAGGAACATCAGTTGGATTGTATGGTGCTTCGATCCGGAATGGGGTCCGAGCATGATCTCTTCATGGGACACATTTGAACTTACCGGCGAGGGTAAGTTCTTCACCGATGTAATGCACAAAAATGCGGCCTCTTTAGACCCGGCAACGGACAAGTAACTCTGCGCCGGAAGTCCGCCAATGAAAAAGTGAGCGGCAGGATGGTCTGTCCCACTCACACATCCCACAGTCGCGGCAGTGGACAGTACGCAGTGGTCAGGAACGGCTTTCTCCACTGCTCATTTCTAGTGTGCGCTGGGTGAAGGCTATTTTCTGCACGGCGAAATCGCGATCCGGGACAACGGATAAGTTGATCTTATAGCGGGGACGAGAGAGAGCGCCGAGCGATTTTGCTCGTATTTGCACATGGATTTGCGCTACCATCTCTTGCGTCGGTTGCGGCATCGAATTTCCCTGTGCCTACGGAAGACGAAGGCGTCGAGCGGACCGACAAAGGAGGATCATGGCCAGTCTCAAGAAATGCGGGAATGCGACCTGCACCTGCGTTGCCCCCGAAAAGAAAAAGTATTGCAGCGATCATTGCGAGGGCATCGGGAATAAATTGGAGATTATCTGCTTATGTGGTCACGCAGATTGTGGCGTCACGGCTCTTCAGTCGAGTTCGCGGTCTGAAGCGAATTCTCCGGGCAACCCAGCAGGCCGCCTTTGATTGAATGAGGATCGCCAGACGGCCATAGGAGCGTCCCAGCGCCGTCTCCCGCGATTTTTGTGTTTATGGCCGTCCGTTCTTTTTGCCGAGCGCGTGAGTGGATGATGCGACGCGTCTTGCCAGGTGGAGCGAACGAGCGCAGTATTTGTCTGATAAACAGCGGCTTAGAGGTTGATTGTTTTTGGTGAATTTGAAGTTATAGGTTGTTGGTTGTGGCTTAAATGGGAAGATATAGGTTGCTGGTTTTGCGAAAAGTGGCAACCTGCGACGCTCCAGTTTTGAGAGAGTGGAGCGTCGCAGGTTGCCGGTATTTGGTTGATCGGCCGTAAATCCTTCAGTAGAAAATTGGCGGATGGGTTGGCCGGTTGGGTTGTTGAGGTGGTTTGAGGCAATATTTTTTCTTCGGTCGGTCCTGTCTGTGGGGTCGGGTTCGGTCTTCAGGTCTCGAGCGCTACTCACCCGCTCATCGCGATAAGACCGCAATGAACGGGGCACGGTCTTATCGCGGCATGAGTGAACCGCCTGCCCCTGGAATCCAGAGAAGTACCCCTGTTATCCACACCCACAGGAAATCAGATATGCCTACAATTAGACATGGATTCGAGATTCCAAACCTCGAATTCTCCTCGGTGTTGGAGAGTAAGGCCTTCGCGGTGTCCAAGACCACGATCAAACCTCACCCTCCAGCACCCTCCATACGCCAAATCCTACCGCAAATGGCGCTACTTCTCCAAAGAAATCCTCTCGGTGGAAATGTGGACGTTATCTTCATTGATGTCGCGGAAGTTGTCGCGGGATGCGTCAAGTTTCAATTCCGAGAATTTAAATCGATGTTGACTACCTGACCCGATTGACGGCCAGTTTAAGAATATCCCAGGTCCGAAAATCCGGACCTGGGGCACCCATGTTTTGGTCATGACTAATGGGGATCTGGGACACCCTCCACCCGCGCAATCGGTACAACTATTTGGGATTTGTCGTTTACGCGAGATCGTTTGAAACGTTCCGCGGATTGCGATCACTACTATGCGAACTGACTCGAATAGGAGTTGAATCATGCGACAAATGTTCCATGTCCCCTCGTTTTTAGTTGCGGTCGCGATATCAGTGGCGCCCGCAGTAGCCCAGGTAACACCTCCTCCGCCCCAAGGGTTGCTTGCGCCCTTAATGCTCCGAAGCACCGCACTTGCTGGCACAGATTGCTTGCAGCCAATCAACGCATCGACAGCTCAGGGCGCGGCGATCGTTCGAGCAACATGCAAGGCGGCGCCTGAGCAACTATGGCTCATGACTGAAGTCGGAAACGGTAATCTTCATTTGATGAACGTTCACAGCGGACTTTGCCTGGATGCGCGAGGTTCGGCAACCAGTGGAACTCCAGTACAGCAATGGACGTGCAACCAGATCAGCAACGAAAACTGGGAACTCAATGGACCCGCCTTTATCGTAAGTTTCACGTCAAGGGTTTCAGGTACCAAGAAATACTGCCTGGACGTAAACGATAACGGGCCTTCGGCGTGGATATACCCTTGCAATGGAACGCCCTCTCAGATATGGAATATTAATGCCCCTGACTTCGTAGTTGTACCCAACGTGATCGGGCTGAATGCGGCTGCTGCAGCCACTAAGGTTTATAACTATGGTCTTGTACCCATTGAGGAACCACCGACTTCGCCGACCGATACTCTTTGCACACCTAAAACACAGAACGATGTAGTAGTAGAACTGCCCGGCGCAGGAAGTTTAGAAGAAGCCAAAGGTTTAAACGGGAAGAAGACAGGTGTTACGCTTACTGTTTGCGGGTTGAAGCCTGAAACGTCCGCGGCAGCGGTTCGACAGTAGGTGGGTGGCTTACATCTGACTACTGAGATCGGGAGATTCGCCACTCATAGCGTGTCAGGGCACGACTTCAGTCGTGCCGCTCAGCCATAGTTAAATCACGGGCTTTAGCCCCTGCACGCTTTTGCTTTTTCAAATAGGCTGATCCGGATGGATACTCTTCTGCACTGTTAGACAAGCCTGCTTTCACGGGATTGTTTTCGATGTACTCGCGATGCTGCTGGAAGCTCTGTTCATCGTTAACTCGCGCATCGGAAAACCCGCGCTGCCAGACTTCGCCACGAAAGCCAAGTTCCTTGTTGGCGCGATACGAAAAGCTGCCTTTGATCAATTGCATGGCTTTCTCAAGAGTTATATCGCCTGGGAGGGTCATCAATATATGAACGTGATTCGGCATTACGACAAAATCGTGGACGATAAACTTCTTGGTTTGCATATAAGTTCTCAGAACATCGATAAAAAGATTTGCCATTCGCTCGGTTTGAAAGAGAGAAATGCCTCCGGCGGTACAAGTAGTTACGAAAAAGATTCGCGGGCGTCCTGATGCGTTGCTGGGGTCTGAAGGCCTGGAAGGTTTTGACATCGCAGGGGCTAAAGCCCTCCTCTTTTATTTGATCTTTTCGGCACGACTAAAGTCGTGCCCTGACACAGTTGACAGCCGAGTTTAAGAATATCCCAGGTCCGAAAATTCCGACCTTGGGCCAGGGGCTAAAGCCCTCGTCTTTTATTTGATCTTTTCGGCACGACTGAAGTCGTGCCCTGACACGATTGATGGCCGAGTTTAAGAATATCCCAGGTTTGAAAATCGAGACTTGGGGTGTCCGGCCTGGAAGGTTTCCGCATCGCAGGGGCTAAAGCCCTCCTCTTTTATTTGATCTTTTCGGCACGACTGAAGTCGTGCCCTGACACGATTGATGGCCGAGTTTAAGAATATCCCAGGTTTGAAAATCCGGACTTGGGGTG